>BTVY01000062.1:0-30010 GCA_045863335.1 Candidatus Hydrogenedentota bacterium
GAGGGGCGGAGGATTGTAGCCCAGGGTGGAGCGAGGCACGAGCGGAACCCTGGGTTATGGGGTTTCAAATTAATCAAGCCCTGGAAGGGCGGTAGAAATGGTCACTGGTTAATCCCAGATGTATCGTTCGTCGTATTCAATGTCGTGGGCAATCAGGAGGCGGAGGAACTCGGTTTTGAAGTCCTCCTTCCGATGGTGTTCCTCCTGGGTTTCGATGTATGCCTTGACGCGGCTGATCTGTGACGCGCTCACGGTGAACGCACCGTATCCGCCTTGCCATGCGAAGTCCCGCAGTTCGGGGAAGGTGTCGTGCACCCATTTGGAACTGCCGGCCTTCACTTCGCGCAACAGATCGGCGACGGCCACGGTCTGGTGAATCCGCGCGAGGATGTGAATATGGTCCTCCGTGCCGCCGATCGACAACGCGACGCCGTTTTGGGTTCGGACGATGCCGCCGAGGTACGGGTAGAGGCGGTCGCGGATGTCGTTGGTCAACCACGGGCGACGATCCTTGGTCGAGAAGACGAGATGGTAGAGCAGACACGTGAAGGATTGAGGCATGGCGTTTCTCTCTCTTCCGCCCCGTCCGGGGCTCGATGATTGGTGGGCGGCTGACCCAGGGTTCCGCTCGTGCCTCGCTCCACCCTGGGCTACAGTCCTCCGCCCCTCCGGGGCTAATACGGAGGAGTGTAAGCGGTCATATCTTGACAATGCAAATCCTTCCATTTCTCCGGGGTTACGTAGCATGAGGACATGCAGTGTTTGAGATGCAAGGTAGGAGTCGGTCCAGCGGTGTGAAATGAAAACACGCGGCAGCGGAGGGAGGGGCACCGCACCGGCGTTGCGACACCGGTTCAGTGCAAGAAATTTCGCGTGTTCATTGCCCGGGAGGGGCAAAAGACTGTAGCCCAGGGTGGAGCGAGGCACGAGCGGAACCCTGGGTTGCGGGGGGGGGTCCCACGAAGCCCTGGAAGGGCGGCAGAATAGTCAATCCTCAATCCCAGATATATCGTTCGTCGTATTTGATGTCGTGGGCGTTCAGGAGGCGGAGGAATTCGATTTTGAAATCCTCCTTGCGATGGTGCTCTTCCTGGCTTTCGATATACGTCTTGACGCGGTTGAGCTGCGACGCGCTCACGGAGAACGCGTGACTTCGTGGTATTCTTGTCGTTCGTGGTTGACATGGAGCTGACGCTGGCCACTGCCTGACGAGGAATTCGGGGGACATGACATGGTTGGGGCAGACAACTCAAGCACCGTACACACGTTCACTCGGGCCAGAAGCACATGCGTATGAGGAATCCACTGGCTGCCTTTCGCAAGTTCGATTTGTTCTGGATACTGGCATGCCCGTTGTATCTGGTGCTTGGCATTATCAGGCACGAGGGTAGCCATGTCCTGGCGGCCGTGGGCGAGGGCGCGACGATAACTGAATTCAATTTCATTCCATCGGTACGTCCTGACGGTGGCTTCGTCTGGGGGTATGTCTTAGTGGATGGCGACGTTTCCTGGCTTACCGGCGCCGCACCCTACTTCTGCGACTTGCTCACGTTTCTCGCGGTATTCCCACTCTGCCATTTCGTCGTATTCAAGAGACGATGGGTATGGCTCAATCTCGTGATCCTGGGAATCCTCTCGCCTCTCGTCAACAGTCTCAACAACTACTTTATAGGCTATACGCGCGGGGGCGATGTGGGGTACCTTCGTCAGGTGATAGGTTCAATTGCCGTAGATGCCTATTTCTCAGCAACGATCGGCGCTTACCTGATCGGGTTATTTGTGGTCTTGTGCTATTCAAAATCCGCCACGCTGGGTTCGCCGAGCCAGACCCAGCAAAGGGACACTAAACAAATGTAGCGCATTCGCCAACGCTTACCCCCGCTGCTCCAATAACCACTCGACAACTTCGTTCGGCTCTGCGATCCACACCTCATCCCCGCCGATCTTGCGGATGGTGGCGAAGCGTTGTTCGAGTTCCTGTGTGGTGCAATCCTTGGCGGGGTGGATAGGTTTGTCGGGCATGGGGCAGTGGCAGTAGTCGATGATCCAGCCTTCGAGATCGATGGCTTGATGGATGCGTTTGTAGGGGTCGTAGACGGAGAAAAAGGGCGCCGGGTACTCCGTGTGGAGCGGGACGCGGCCGAGGTGGAGCAGGTCGGTGTCGCGGGTGTTGACGCGGTCGTAGATGGTGAGGATGGACGTGAACCCGGCGAGTTCGGCGTATTTCAGCGCGCCGGGATGGCCGTTGTTGTCGCCGGGCACGCAGAACATGTGGACCTCCATGTCGAGCGCTTCTTCAATGACGCGCCGCGCCTGGACGACTTCGGTGTCCGCGTTGTTCAGCGTGACGCCGCAATGGGTCATGCTGTGGCACGACACGCCCCAGCCTTCCTTGACGAGATCGTGGATCTGTTCCTTGGAGAGGATCATCATCTTGTCGTAACTGCTGCCGGGCAGGTTGCGCGGTACGCCGATCTGGCTCGACACCAGCGCGAGGTGGCCGGGGATGCCGTACTTGCGATGAATCGGCAACGCGTATTTCAGCAGGTCTTCACAGCCTTCGTCGTAAGTGATCGAGTACACCCATTTCTTGCCGTCTTTCCAAGGCATGGTCAGTTGGTCTCCTCAACGCTGCGGTGAAGTTTGGGGTTTCGCCGAAGACGGAAGAACATCCCCCTTGATCCCCCTTCAAAGGGGGAATTTGCGCACACCGTTGGTGTGCGAAGTGGGTGATGAGACGAACCGCGACTCAGCAGCGAAGTCTCAATCAGCTCACAAACTGTATTCCACCCATTCCCCCTTTGAAGGGGGATCAAGGGGGATGTATCTTGCTTCCATTCAATCATCTTCCACGTCGCGTTCGATGTCGCGGGGTTGGGTCAGGTCGCCGTAGAGGTCGGGGCGGCGGATGACGTCGAACATGAAGCGCATGTTGCCTTCGTACCCTTCGCCCCAGAATTCCATGCGCCATTTCGGGTCGAACTCCGCAATCGCGATACCCGCGCGGTGCGCCGTGGAACAGATGATGCGCCCGTCCGGCGCGATGACTTTCGCGTAGCCCATGTTCTTCCCCGCGAGGAAGGGCCGCGTTATGTAACGCGACACGGCAAGATACATCTGACTGTCAATGGCGCGCGCTTTCTCGATGGACTCGAGCATGTCCCCAGTGTAGTCGAGGTACATGGTCGGCACGCAGACGAGGTCCGCGCCCTTCAATCCGTAGATGCGGAACATCTCCGGGAAATGAATGTCCATGCACGTGGCGATGCCGAGCGCCACGCCTTCAAACTCGAATACGGGAAAGGGCTCGCCGGGGATCACGGGCTCCGTCAGGATCATCTCCTCGCTCGGCGCGGGATGTTTCTTGCGGTACAGGCCGACGACTTTGCCCTTCCGGTCCAGCAGAAAGGCCGTGTTGGCATGCCGGTCTTCGACCTTCACCGAGAGCGTGGCGATCACGCCGACCTTCGACTTGGCGGCCTGATCGCGGAACCGGACGAACGCGGGGTGATCCTCCAGGGGATATACGCCGTAGGTGCCGCCCGCGATGATGTCCGGCTCTTCCGGCAACAGCACGAGATCGGCGCCGCGCTTTCCCGCTTCCGCGATGGCTTTCACGCAGCGATCGATGACTTCGGACCGGTCCTCCACGTCGGGGTTGTCAATGGACGTCACCGCCAGCCGGAAGAGCTTCGCCATTCCGTTCCTTTCCGTCCTCAGATCTGACTGTGGTAGATGCGATCCACCAGTTCCATCGTCTTGACCGTGTCGGCCAGATTGCTCACGGGTTTCTTGCCGGACTTTACGCAATCGATGAAGTGCCGATTCTCCGCGAAGAATCCCCAGCGGTGCCAGTCCGCGTCGTTGCCCGCGCACTCGGCCGGGTCGAACACCTTGCCTTCGAGATTCCCGTCTTTGTAAATCACGCCGCAGTCATCCGGGTCCGCGTACGCCGAAATGCCTTGCGCATGCAGTTCCAGTTTGAAGAACCGGCGGCCGGTGGCCCAGTTCGTTTGCAGCACGCCCGTCGCGCCCGTTGAAAACGTGATTAGCGCATAGAACGCGTTATTATCCTCCGCGCCCAAGTTCCGCACGTCGCTTGCGACACTCACCACGTCGCCGCCGCAGTAGTGCCGCAACGTGTCGACTGCGTGCACCGCATCGCAGGACAGAATATCGATGGCGCCATTGTAATACGAAGCGGCCGGGTAACTGCATTTCACGAAGGTAACCACGACGGTATGGATCGGGCCGCGTTTCTCCACCTTCTTTTGCAGCGTCTTGAAGAGCGGGATGTAACGCCGCTGAAACCCGCACATGGCGACCACTTTATTTCGGTTTGCGCACTCCGCCATGCGGCGGTTTTGAAACGTGTTGAGGCCGGGCGGCTTCTCGATGAAGATGTGGTGGCCGCGTTCCATCACGTCCATGGCCACGTCGAACACATGATGCGGCGGCATGAGCGCGTAGACCGCGTCCGGTCTCTCCGTCTCCAGCATATGGCGGTAGTCCGAGTAGGTATTGCGAATGCCGAAGCGTTCCGCGGTAGCATGCGCTTTCTCCGGCACGAGGTCGCAGATGGCCGCGAGGTCTACATCGTCCATTTCGCTCAGGGAAGGATAGTGGTACCCGTTCGCCATGCCGCCCGCGCCAATCAGCGCCACGCGAACCCGCTTCGATTTCTTCTTGGACGCACCCATCGCATGTACTCCAGGACCTGACGCTCCACGGTATCCCAGTCGCCCATGGCCGGGCAAATGCATTGCCCGCGCCGCGTTGGACTCGGCTCGAAACCACCGGCCATGCCGTTTCACCGTCAACAGCGCGGTTCGACTCGCAATTCGAGTTTGCAGAAAGAACATCCCCCTTGATCCCCCTTCGAAGGGGGAATTTCGCAACACTTCGTGTTGCGCACGTTGAGAGCTACGCCTCAGTCTTGACGCACCGGTTAAGGAAATTGCAATCTACTTCATTCGGCACAATTCCCCCTTTGAAGGGGGACTAAGGGGGATGTTCTTATACGTTTCGGTCCGCGTTTTTCCGTCCTCAAACCGAAAGTCCCTCTTGGTGGCCGGTGACTTTTCAGGTAGCGGAACGGCGGTCGAATTGCGTAGACTCGCACGTGATGAATACGTTCTTGCAAACAAGATTGCTTCCCGCGTATGGCCTGGCGCCGATTACGTCACTGGCGATTGTCAGCGGAACCCGGAACGACAACTACCGTCTCGAAACGGAGACGGCCACCTGGTTTCTGCGCCGCCGTTTTGAGGGGTATTCCGCTCCGGAGCGCATCGCCTTCGATCACGCGGCGATCCGGCATCTTGCCGAGCATTCCGCGTCGGTGGTGCTGCCCCATGAGACGACCGATGGCGCAACGTGGATCGCGGACGGTCCGCGCGCCTGGGAGGTGTTCCCGTTTCAGGGCGGCACCCATCCGGCGGAGGGCAATACGGCACACGCCGCAGCGGTCGGAGACGCTCTCGGCAAGTTTCACGCGGCCGGTTTGGATTTCGCGCCGCGCTACGACAAGTTGGGTCCGCGCGGGGAGACCGATCCCCTGCAGATGCTCGACCTCGCGGCGCGCATCGACCGCGAATCACCGGGTTGCACGCCCGTGCTGCGGTCGTACCGGCGCTGGGTCGTGGAAGCAGCGGAAGACCTGCCCCTGCGCCGCTACGAGTCCTTGCCGCACACGCTCGTGCACGGCGACATTCAGCCCGCGAACATTCTCATGCGCGACGGCGCGGTGGCGGCCTTCGTTGACATGGACTGGTGCGCGTGGCGTCCACGCATTTACGACCTCGCCTTCGCATTCTTGTTTTGTTGTTCCACGCACGAGTCGTCCATCGACGGCGGCGACATCTGGTCTCTGACCCAGCCGCTCGCCTTGCAGGAGACGCTCGTGCGCGCGCTGCTGCAATCCTACGAGCGGCGGGTGGAACCGTTAAGCAACACCGAGCGCGACGCGGCGGTCAGCCAGTCCATCCTGGGCTGGTGCCATTGCCGTCTCGCGGGTGCGTTGAAAGTGCCGCCGGACCAGCGCCGGGAGTTCCTGGTCCGTCCGCCGGACGATCCAAGCGCGCTGGTGCCGAGCTTCGACTGAACGGCTCGCCGCCGCAGCCAACAGGGGAGAGGGGATTGGTCTACCCGCTCTGGTATCTCGTAGCACTCGTCGCCTTTTGGGCTATCGTGCCCGGCGCGGTGCTGGTTGCGACCGATCTGGCGCGGCAGCGGCGGAAGCGCGTGGCCATGCGCCACCAGCAATGGTTCTGGGCTTACGTGTTCCTCGCGGCCGCGCTCGCCTGGTCGACCCTGTTCCTGTTCTATCCTCTCGCGAAGGCCGCCTCCCAAAGCTTCACCGACTTTAGTCTGACCAGCGCATCGGCCACGCACTGGGTAGGGCTCGCGAACTACCAGCGCATCCTCACCGATCCGTTCTGGTGGCGCACGCTATGGGTAACACTGATTTTCGTCGCCGCGACCTTGCCAGTGAGCATTCTCATCAGCATGTTTCTCGCGATCCAGATTCTGAAACAGCCGCGTCACTTGCAGACCTTCTTCAAGGCCGCGCTGTACCTGCCCGGCGTGATCAGTCCCGTCGTGAGCGCGGCCATCATGAAATGGATTTTTCACAGCGGGGACGGATTCGCGAACGCCGCGCTGAATACCGCCGGGATGCCGTCGCAAAACTGGTTCGGCGATCCCGCGCTGGCCATGCCCGTGCTCATCGTCATGACGTGGCTCACCGCGAACGGCATCGGCGTCATTGTGTATGCGGCGGCCATCGGCAACATCCCCAAGACCTTCTACGAAGTGGCGCTCATCGACGGCGCCTCGTCGTGGCGGACGTTTACGGCGGTCACGTGGCCCCTGGTGAAACCCACGACGGTCTTCGTCACGGTGACCGGACTCATCATGGGATTCCAGGTCTTCGCGCCGGCATTGCTCATCACCGGCGGCGGTCCGCTGCAATCGACCTATTTCGTGAACTACCACGTGTACCGCACGTTCTACTATCAAAACGAATTCGGCGTCGCGTCCGCCATGGCGATTCTGTTGATGCTCGTCATCGTGACCGTGTCCATCGTCAACTACCGATGGCTCGCAACCGACGTGGAGTACTGACGCATGGCCGCGTGGATTCTCTTGAATGACGACGCAGTCTATCGCGATTTGCGTTACATCCCCCTTGATCCCCCTTCAAAGGGGGAATCTCGCAACGCTTCGCGTTGCGCGTGCTTAGCACTACGACTCAGTGTTTGCACAAGCCGAACAACTCTCCAGCGATCGGATTCGGCACATTCCCCCTTCGAAGGGGGATCAAGGGGGATGTTCTTCGGCCTTGCGTTAAGCGTGGGGGCGGGCTGAGCCATGGCGACGTACAAGGGTGACCGCGTATCCACGGCCGGGCGAGGCGCGGCGCTTGCCATTCTGCTCTTCTATACCGCGTTGTCGCTGGCGTCGTTGTACCTCATGCTGTCCAGCAGTCTCACGCACCTCGGCGCGAAGTTCGACCTCGCCGATCTCGACTGGGTTCCGCGCGACTGGGCCTGGGAGAATTTCTCCGGCTTCTTCGCGCTCACTCACGACGCCGCGTGGACGTGGCTTTGGAACAGCCTTCTCATCGCGCTCGTGCCGACCTGCATCAACCTTGTGTTCAGCGCCATGGCGGGCTACGCGCTCGCGAAGATCGATTTCCCCGGTCGCTTGCTGATCTTCTGGCTCATCATCGCGGTCATGGCCGTGCCCGCCTTCGTCACGCTCATCCCGCTGTATCAGATGATGTTTGCCTTCGGCTGGTTCGACACGTTTTTCGCGCTCTTGGTGCCACGCATGGCCGGGCTGGGCAGCGTGTTCCTGTTCAAACAGTTCATGACGACCCTGCCGAAGGAGCTGATGCAAGCGGCCCGCGTGGACGGCGCTTCGGAATGGACCATTTTCTGGCGCATCGTTATGCCCATGGCGCGGCCCGTGCTCGCGGTCATGTTCCTCCTCGATTTCGTCGCCGCTTGGAACGACTACTTCTGGCCCTACCTCGTCACGAACTCGAAAGAGATGATGACCGTGCAGGTGGGACTGATATCGCTCATCGGCGTGGACCAGGGATTCGTCTGGCAGATCGACTACGGCGTCATCATGGCGGGAGCGGTGCTGGCCAGCGTGCCGATCATCATCCTCTTCCTCGCCCTGCAGCGCTTCTTCATCCAGGGCCTCACCATCGGCGCGGTGAAGGGATAATGGCCACAAAAGAACGCAAAAAGTGCTCCTTTTTGGTGTTCTTTGCGTTCTTTCGCGGCAAAAAGATGAAGAGGGTATGATGCATCCGTGAAACAGGCACTCATCATTGCGTTGATCGTCGCCCTTGCGTTGAGCTGGCTCTGGTTTTGGACTGTGCTGGAATCGCCGGAGCGCGCCGGCTCGTTAAGCGAAGCGGTTCTCGTCGATGACACCATCACGGTCTGGATAAACGAACTCATCGGTTCGCCGGACGAGGCGCACTACTATCAACTCGCCGATCTCTGGAACGAATCGCATCCGCACGTGAAGGTGAAGCTCGCCGTCATGAGTCATGCGGGCTACCAGAGCAAGCTCCGCGTCGCGTTGGCGACCGGCCAGCCGCCGGACGTCTACATGGCAGGCTACCCGGAACTCGAGGCCTTTCAATACAGCGGCAAATCCGAGGATCTCGCCGTGCCCATCCCGGAGGAGTTCTTTCCCGACGCCGAGTTGAACGCTATGGGTCCGCTCGTGGGGCGCGCGTTGACGCGGGACGGCCGGCCCACCATGTTCCCGATACTGCGCTACGCCTACGGCGGTTTCCTGCTTGCGAACCGTCCCATGCTTACCGCCGCCGGGTTTGACGACTCCTCCATCCGGGAGCAGGGCTGGACCATCGACGCGTTTCGCGATGCCTGCAAGGCGATGACGCGCGACACCGATGGCGACGGTGTGAACGACACCTGGGGATTCGGCGCGGCGCTGGTTCATTTGCAGCACCTGTTCATCGACGAGTTCGGTCCCGGCATCTGGGGAAGCGATGTCTCGCGGCGACGGTTCCTGTACCAGGATCCGGAGACGAAGGCGTGGGGGCTCCACCCCGGCTTGATCGAGGAGGCCGTCGCGGAGGTCCTGACGCTTTTCGATCAGCTTGTGAACGTGGACAAGACCTGGAATCCTGCGACCTTCGGCATGAACTGGAACGACATCAACGCGGAATTGTATGTGTACAACCGCCTCGGCATGACCTTCGGCGAGACGCCATGGTCCGCCAAGCTCTGGCGCGACATGTGGGAGGCCGACTTCGCCGCGGGCGCGGTGACTGGCGACCCGCCTGACCTCTGCGTGATCTGGATGCCCACGCGCGAATCCGGCATGCGGCCCGCGCCACGCGCCGGCGTCATGGGCTTTTCCGTGCTCAAGCAGACGCCCTACAAAGGCGACGCCCACACGGAGAACGCCTTGCGCGTAGCGAACTACTTTGCCGATCCCGCGCATCTCGCGCGCTCGCAGTTGCGTCGCTTCCACCATCTCCCGCCGGACACAGAAGCCTTCGCGCGCCTCTTTCCCGAACTCATGCAGACCGACGACCCCTGGGTCCGCTTCTACAACAAAGTCATGGAAAGCGACATCCCCATCGTCGAAGAACCCCTCTCGCCCAGCGACCCCCACACCCAACAGTACGCCGCCCTCCGCACCGCGGTAGACCAATGGCTCGAAAAGTCAGGACGAGACTATATCGAACAAGTGGTGTATCAGCGGCTGACGCCGCAAGAAGCGGCGCGGAGGTTTATGGAGGGGTTGGTGCTGACCGTAGACGGCGCACGCACCACCCCGTGACGCATTCAAGGAGCACGGCCGTCCCGCCCGTGTAGCTACGCAGGCGGGACGCCTACGCTCCTTGGGGGCCCATTTTTCGGCTCGGGGAAGTCCTCGAATCCATCGGCTTTCCAACGAACCGGATCGGCAGTATACTGAATGCGGACGATTCAGGAGGCAGTTGCAGATGCCAAATACGTATACGGCGGTCACAAAGCGCGACGGTGATTGGTGGATCGGCTGGATCCAGGAGGTCCCCGGCGTGAATTGTCAGGAGCGCACGCGGGAAGAGCTGCTGGATAGCCTTCGCGAAGTTCTGCTGGAGGCTCTTGCGTTTATTCCGACTGGCGATTGGAGCACGACGTGAATACAAAAGAAAAAGTGGTGGCGATTCTCGACAAGTTGCCTGCGGACTGCACCGTCGATGATGTTCTATATCATCTCTACGTCGTGCAGGCCGTGGAGCGTGGACAGGCTGACGTTGCGGCGGGCCGCACCATCCCTCACGAGGAGGTCGAAGAGAGACTGCGCAAGAAATGGCTCCGCACGAGCGACGAGTAGTTTGGACCCCGCGAGCTGAGCGTATGCTTGACGACGCGGTGGCATACGTTGCCCAGGATTCGTATGACGCGGCCATACAAATTATTAGACTCGCACTCGAAAAAGCTGCCTCGCTCAATGTCTTGAGCGAACGGGGACGCGTAGTACCCGAGTTTGGCACGACGAATCTTCGTGAACTAATAGTGGAACGGTATCGGCTAATTTATGAGGTTGATCTTCACGAAGTTCGAATCGTGGCGTTCGTACATTGCGCCAGAGAGATGAACCGGTAGCTCTCAATCCTTTATTCACGGGAGACCCAGCCCATGCCCACCTGTCCCTGCGGTTTCGATTACGTCAAAGCCTAGCCGGAAGGCCGCGAACTCGATACGTACGCCGTCATCCACGACAAGGACTACCGCCGGGTGTTGAAGAAGGAACTCGCCCATCTCACCGAAACCGACAAGGAGAAGAAAGGCAAACGCCTTGCCGATGTTTCGCGGTGGGTGGGTAGTCTGATGCATTGTCCCGAATGTGGCGCATGGATGTTCTTACCGCCGGAGAAGCGTTGCGAGGACCACGAGTTCGTTGTGCTGAATCCGGCTTCTCAAGATCCCGCTTGTTGCACGCGCGGCGCGGATTGAATTCAACGATGTCCGATCGCTCGGCGTGACGCAACCTAGGAGCACGGGCGTCCCGCCCGTGTAGGTGCGCAGGCGGGACGCCTACGCTCCTTGGAGGCGCTCTCCTGTCGTGAGAGTGCGGATGTCGTACGCGCGCAGGTCATGACCTTTCCCCTTGAAGATGGCCCCCTTCGCGGGGGTGACGGGTTGGGGACCACACGACATTCGACGGGTTGTGGTGCAGACTTACAGCCTGCCAGCGTTGCAGGCTGGAAGCCCGCACCACAATAGGCGGCCGCTTTGATTTCGCGTACCCCGCTCCTGTCGAAATATAGTTTACTCTATATGTACTGGTTCGGGGTCTCCGAAGGCCACGGGCGCCCGCACCGCCATCGCAACCACCAAGTGCCGCTACTCCCTCCCCGTCCACGGGGAGGGCTGGGGAGGGGGTCTTTCCCTGGTTTGGGCGACAAGGGTTTACGCCCGCCCAAGTGGCATATGCGAAGTGATTTACGCGAATTGGGCCGGTGAATATCGTGAATAGTTCAAAAATCCTATTGACAAAACGGCAGACTTGGACTAATTTGGACCCTAGGTGAACGAAAGGTCGACGGTTTGTCGACAAATGAACCTCGGGGTTGCAGGTTCAGGAGTCTTCCGTGGCGGTCAATCGCATGCGTGCACTTTCCCCCAAGCAGCAGGAACTGCTCGAGCGGGACGCCAAAGTGCTCAGCGCGGCGCGAGGCCTTATCCTCGAGCGCGGCTATTACGGCGTCACCATGGACCACATCGCCCGCGCCAGCGGCTGCCGCAAGGGCACCCTATATCACCGCTTTGCTTCCAAGGAAGACGTCTTCGTCGCGCTCGCCGCCGATTCGCTCGAACGGCGTTCCGCCATGATGGAACGGGCGGCCGCCTTCAAGGGCCGGAGCCGCGAGCGGGTCCTCGCCCTGGGCGAAGCCGTCACCTTATTCACCCGCTTGCACACCGACGACTCCCGCATCCTGCACACCACCATGGGACCCATTCGGGAGAAGGCCTCTCCCGAACGCTTCTTGGCCCTCGTGGAGCAGGAGAAGCGCAACATACAGTTCGTTAACGGAATTCTCCGCGACGCCGTCGACGAAGGCGATCTGGTCGTGGAATCCGAAGACACGCTCCACGAAATTGCCCTGGGAACCTGGGGCCTGGTGGACGGCTGCTTCACGCTGGTCGAAAGCGGCATTCCCCAACTCGTCCTTGGAATCAACAATCCATTCTATAGAGTGTGGCGCTCGTTCAACCGTTTGGCGGACGCCTATGGCTGGAAGCCCCTGTTCGATGAATGGGATTACGAGGAGAGTTTGAAGCAAGTCCGTTTGCAGATCTTTCCCGAAGAGTCGGTACAGCTCTACGGGGAAGACAATTGGTATGGCGATCACGGCTGAGCCGCGTGTGTGGCGGGGTTTGGCCTTTGTTCGAGATGTGTCGCTAAACGCAACTGGTTGGTGCACTTTTACCTGGGGGAGACTGAACATGAGACAGAAGAAAGGTTTTACGCTGATCGAACTGTTGGTGGTCATCGCCATCATCGGCATCCTGGCCGCCATCCTGCTGCCCGCCCTGGCCCGGGAGGCCGCCCGCCGCGCAAGCTGCCAGAACAACCTGAAACAATGGGGCCTGGTTTTCAAGATGTACTCCGGCGAATCGCCCGGCGCCAAGTTCCCGCCGTTGATGCACCAGGGATCGGAACATCCAAATCCTTTGGTGTTGGCGACGGGGCTTTGGACCCCATGGTGTTCATCGGTCTATCCCGAGTATTTGACGGACCCGAATCTCCATATTTGTCCGTCGAACTCCGACATGTCTTCCGAGGACATGTACGTAGATGGTTACTGCGTCTTGAGTAGCGACCCTGACCAAGACGGTGAACTCGGCGTTGCTTCGGATGCCGGTTTCGCGGTTTGGTGGAAAGCTGCCCGATCTTACAATTACAACTCTTTTGCGTACAATTACGCTGACAACGATGCACCGTACCAAAACACCGCCGAGGACATGGTTGCCTGGTTCGGTATGTCCCTGCCTGCAACGGTGGACCCGAATGTACTACTGCCAAACCAGCCTGCGATGGCGTTTGTAACGCTGACCGTAGATCTCCTCACCGGTACGAACAGTGCGGCTCCCCAATTGAACAGAGCAACCTGTCAAACATCTTCGCGGTAATGGATGCGGACCGGGAGGTTGAGGGTCCTCTGGTATTCGGTCAAGCTGCTGGGACTACATCACCCGAGCAAACCATCTTCCGGCTTCGGGAAGGGATTGAACGATTCTACATTACCGACATCAACAACCCTGCCGGCAGTGCGACGGCGCAGAGCGAATTGCCCGTCATGTGGGACGCCGTGTCCATCGTCGTGCAAGATTTCAACCACGTCCCTGGCGGCGCGAATGTGTTGTTCATGGACGGGCATGTCGCGTTCGACAGGTACCCGAGCGAAAAATTCCCGGCGAACGTATTGGGTGGACTCACGGGCTGGATGAACCGCGGCTCATGATCTGCGGAGTTCGAATCTATAACAACTACGTAGAGTAAATCGAAATTGACGTCGTCGGCGGTTCTCCCGCGGGCCTCAGGTCCGCCCGAGAACCGCCGACGCGTTTATCCACTCCAGGCGCCCTGGAGAAAAATAGGGACAGCTCCCTTTTTCCTTCTCAGTCTCTGGACCATTTTCTCAGCGATCGAAAAGGAAAAAGGGAACTGTCCCTATTTTTCTACTCCGCGATCGCGTATGAAAGTGGGAGCTGCCCCGATTCTTCCCACACGTCGTGTCCCTTTCAGTGGGATTTGCGGCAGCCATGTAGGTCGGGATTGAATCCCGACCAGTCCCTTTCTCGACGAGTCCGCACATACCAAACGCCACGTGATGGGATTCGACCCCCGGCACCCACCACACACGGAAAGAAGCGCCGCGAACCGCGTTCCAAGCCCACAGAAGATAAGTGGGCCATGTGGAGTGCGGTCACGCCCTGGCGTGACTGCTTTCACTAAGCAGGCTTGCCTGCGGCCTAAGTGGATGAGTCCCGTCCATTTTTCCAAAGCGGATTGAATCGATGTTCCTAGGGCTTGGGGGTTAGCCCAAACAAAAGCAGCCCCAAGGGGCCGCACTCCACACGGCGCTTGGAGTGGGTTATCTGCAACCTCACGAAGGTCGGTGAGCGCTCAGCGCAAGAGAACTTCCGGGACGGAAATCATTTCCGTCCTACAGGGGGCTACGCGATGATGTCGCGTACGATGTTGCCGTGGACGTCGGTGAGGCGGAAGTCGCGGCCCTGGTACGGAAAGGTGAGCCGTTCGTGATCGATCCCCATGAGATGGAGGATGGTCGCGTTGAGGTCGTGGATGTGGACGGGGTTCTCGACGATGTTGTAGCCGAACTCGTCCGTCTTGCCGTAGGTGAATCCGGATTTCAATCCCGCTCCGGCCATGAACACCGTGAAGCAGCGGCCGTGATGGTCGCGGCCGTAGTTCTCCGCGGTCAGCTTGCCCTGGCAGTACACGGTGCGCCCAAACTCGCCGCCCCAGATGACCAGCGTGTCGTCCAGCATGCCGCGCTGCTTCAGGTCCATGATCAAGGCCGCGGTCGCCTGGTCCGTGTCGGCGCACTGTTCGGTCAGGTCGTTGGGCAGGTTGTTGTGCTGGTCCCAATCGCGGTGGAAAAGCTGAATGAACCGCACGCCGCGCTCGGCCAGGCGCCGCGCGAGCAGACAGTTGGACGCGTAGGTCCCCGGTTGGCGCGCCTTGTCACCGTAGAGGTCGAAGATGTAATCGGGCTCGTCGGACGTGTCCGCGAGGTCCGGCACGGAAGTCTGCATGCGATAGGCCATTTCGTACTGGGCGATGCGCGTGTTGATCTCCGGGTCGCTGTAGTCCTCGAACTGCATGGAGTTCAGTTTTGCCAGACTGTCCAGCATGCGCCGTCGCGTCATGTCGTCGACCCCCGGCGGGTTGGACAGGTACAACACGGGATCACCGCCGGACCGGAACTTCACACCCTGGTACTCCGACGGCAGGAATCCCGATCCCCAGAGCCGGTCGAACAAGGCCTGCGCCGGACGCTTCATATCCGTGCGCGACAGCATGACGATGAAGGACGGCAAATCCTGGTTCTCGGTGCCAAGCCCGTAGGTTAGCCACGCGCCGACGCTGGGACGTCCGGGCTGTTGGCTGCCGGTCTGGATGTAGGTGATCGCCGGATCGTGATTGATGGCTTCCGTATTGACGGTCTTAACGAAACACAACTCGTCCGCGATGGACGCGATGTGGGGGAGACGATCGCTCACCCAGGCGCCGGACTGGCCGCGCTGATCGAATTTGAACATGGACGACACGAGGGGGAAGCTGTCTTGCCCGGAAGTCATTCCCGTGAGCCGCTGGCCCATGCGGACGGAATCCGGCAGCTCGCTTCCGTGGAGTCCCTGCAGGTCGGGTTTGTAATCGAAGAGATCGAGCTGCGAAGGTCCGCCGGATTGGAACAGGTAAATGATGCGCTTAGCCTTCGGCGCGAAATGAGGCCCGGCGAGTCCGCCCGCCGTCGGGTCCGTGAGCGCCGCCAAGGCCCTGGGGTTCAATAACGAACCCAGCGCGGCAACGCCTATACCTGCACTGCAGCGCCCAAAGAAATGGCGGCGGGTCCACAGCAACTCATTCTCGCGAATCGGATCCATCGGAACGACCTTTCACATCCAAATCCGGGCAGATTTGCCTGCCTTTGCAGCCTTTCCAGAATATAGGAATCGTTCGGAAATGTAAAGTTATTGCGGATTGCGGATTGCGGACTGCGGACTGCGGACTGCGGATTGCGGATTGCGGATTGCGGATTGCGGACTGCGGACTGCGGACTGCGGACTGCGGACTGCGGACTGCGGACTGCGGACTGCTGGGATTGGGGGATTAAGAATCGGCACCTACTTGCGCGCGCGGGCCGTCTTAATGGAAGCGACGACCATGGAGAGAATCTCATTCGCTTCGGTTCGGAGTTCAGTAAGTCGCTCCTGCTTCATCAGTCCAGCGTCGATGAGGATTTCCATCCAATAGAGCGCCTCGTCACATTCCTCCTCAACGATTCCCATCTTGGAAATGAAATCCGGTCGAGACTTGGCCCGGCACGCGGCCCGATAATTCGCCCCCACGGAAGTTCCACATCGGATCAATTGCCGCCCAATGACATCTGCAGTCCGTGATTTCGGTAACGCTTCACACAGCCGAATTGTCCGCAGCGCGAAGGCCCTCGTCCGCTCCCGAAACTCGTTGGTTTCCAATCCTCAATCCCTATTTCACATAACCCGGCAGAACCTGTGCCACCTCGGGCCCACATCGTATAATAGTGCAGATCCCCCGCGCTCGCAATCCCCAATCTTTAATCCGCAATCCGCAATCCGCAGTCCGCAATTCCTCCCGCCTATCCCAGAATGGGATGAACCACATTTCCGTGGACGTCGGTGAGGCGGAAATCGCGGCCCTGGTAGCGGAACGTGAGGCGCTCGTGGTCGATGCCCATGAGGTGGAGGACGGTTGCGTTGAAGTCGTGGACGTGGACAGGGTCTTTCACGACATTGAAACTGAACTCGTCGGTTTCGCCGTAGGTGATCCCCGGTTTGATGCCGCCGCCGGCCATCCAGATGGAGAAGCAGCGGCCGTGATGATCGCGGCCGTAGTTGTCGGCTTCGAGCTTGCCCTGGCTGTAGACCGAACGGCCGAACTCGCCGCCCCAGATGACGAGCGTATCGTCCAGCATGCCCCGGGTCTTCAGGTCGGTAATGAGGGCGGCGCTAGCCTGATCCACGTCTTTGCATTGGGATTGAATGTCGCGGGGAAGATTGTCGTGCTGGTCCCAACCCCGATGATAGAGCTGCACAAAGCGCACGCCGCGTTCCGCCAGCCGCCGCGCCAACAGGCAGTTGGCCGCGAAGGAGCCGGGCTTGCGGACGTCCTCGCCGTAGAGGTTCATGACCGATTCCGGCTCCGACGAAAAGTCCACTAGTTCCGGCACGGACATCTGCATCTTGTAGGCCATCTCGTACTGGGAAATGCGCGTCATGATTTCGGGATCGGCGACTTCCTCGTGGAGCGAGCGGTTTAGTTTGGAAAGGCCATCCAGCATCCGGCGGCGCGTTTCGCGATCCACGCCGGGAGGATTCTTGAGATACAGCACCGGTTCGCCGGACGATCGCAGGTTGATACCCTGATGCTCCGAGGGCAGGAAGCCCGCGCCCCAGATGCGGGGGTATAACGGCTGCATGTTCACGAAGGGGCTACCCTTCGAGATTAGTACGCAGAAGGCCGGCAGATCCTGATTCTCGCTGCCGAGCCCGTAGCTCAGCCAGGATCCCATGCTGGGCCGCCCCGCCTGCTGCGCGCCAGTCGTAACGTAGGTGGTCGCGGGATCGTGGTTGATGGCTTCCGTGTTCATGGTTCGCACGATGCACAGGTCGTCCGCGACGCCGGCGGTGTGCGGCAGCAATTCGCTCATCCATGCTCCGCTCTGGCCGTGCTGCTGGAATCGGAAGCGCGACGACACGACCGGGAAAGCGTCCTGGCCGGAAGTCATGGTGGTGAGCCGCTGCCCTCCCCGCACCGAATCCGGCAACTCCGTCCCGTGAAGGGATTGGAGGCTGGACTTGTAGTCGAAGAGGTCTACCTGCGACGGGCCGCCGGACATGAAGAGGTAGATGATGCGTTTGGCCTTCGGCGCAAAGTGCGGCGCCCGCGGCAACTGCGACGAACCGAAGGCCGCTGCGGGGTTCAGCAGTCCCGCCAGCGCCGCCACGCCAATCCCCGTGGTGGACCGGCCGAAGAACTGCCGCCGGGTCAACAGCAACTCGTTTTCGCGTACCGGGTCCATGAGCAATCCTTGGCTTGCGCGTTTCGAGGGGTCTCAGCCTGTAACGATCGTCAAAACAACGCGAGTGCTACTAAGAACATCCCCCTTGATCCCCCTTCAAAGGGGGAGTAGCGTGGGGCATGCTAACGGTTTTAAATGCGGTATTCTGCTTCGGGCCGAGTATTTCGCTACGCTCATTCGCGCCGTAAAGTGGCCGCGCTTCGTTCCCCCCTTTGACGGAGGCGTTTTATGGAGCTACGGCTACGGTCGCGAACGCGGTATTCTGCTTCGGACCGAGTATTTCGCTACGCTCATTCGCGCCGTAAAGCGGCCGCGTTTCATTCCCCCTTTGAAGGGGGATCAAGGGGGATGTTCTTAAGAGCATGTGCCGTGCCCGACATCCCCGATGGGTTACGGATTCGTCATGTTCAACTTTTCGTGACGGTTTCGTCCAGGTTCAGAATGATGCTGGCGATGGTGCTCCACGCGGCCAGTTCCGGCACATCCAGCGATTCGTCGCGCGGATGCTCGCCCACAGCGAGCAAAGCCGAGGCCGCTTCCTGATCCTGCCGGTAGGCTTCGACTTGCGCGTTGAACGTTTCCACGAGAACCAAACACTCTTCCGGTTTCGGCTCGCGCGCCGTGGCCAGTTCGAAGGCATACATGACGCGATCCATCGGCTCGGGCCCCGCTTCCTTCATCATGCGTTCGGCCAGCACACGCGCCGCTTCGACGTACTGCGTGTCGTTCATCAGTGCGAGCGCCTGCAACGGCGTGTTCGTGCGCGCGCGGCGTACGGTGCACACCTCGCGGTTTGGCGCGTCGAAGATCAGCATACCCGGAGGCGGCGACTGCCGTTTCCAGAAGGTGTACATGCTGCGGCGGTAGAGCGCCTCGCCGGTGTCCTGCTCGAATATCTGACCGGTGAATTCCGTGCCGCCGTAGGACACCTCTTTCCAGAGGCCTTCCGGCTGGTACGGCTTCACGCTCGGGCCGCCAATGTCTTCCACTAACAGGCCGCTGATGGCGAGCGCATTGTCGCGCACCATTTCCGCGTCCATGCGGAAACGGGGACCTTTCGCCAGCAATCGATTCTCCGGATCGCGCTCGAGCAACTCGTCGCGGTACTTCGATGCCTGGCGATACGTTGCCGACAGGACGATCTTCTTCTGCATGGCCTTGATGTCCCAGCCCGACGCGACAAACTCGGTCGCCAGCCAGTCGAGCAGCTCGGGATGGGTCGGCCATTCGCCCTGAATGCCGAAGTCTTCCGCGGTGCGGACGAGGCCCAATCCGAAGTAGTGCATCCAGTAGCGATTGACCACCACGCGCGACGTCAACGGATGCGAGGGGTCCACGAGCCACTGGGCGAAACCGAGCCGGTTGTTGGGCGCGCCTTCCGGAAGGGGTGGCAGCGCAGCCGGCACGGCCGCGGTTACCTTATCCGTGGGCTGATCGTACTGGCCACGCGCGAGGATGAAGGTTTCGCGCGGCTCTTCCATTTCCGCCATGACCATCGTCGTGGGGATTTCCGCTTCCAGCTTCTTCCGCTCTGCTTCGAGGGCGGCGAGATCCGTGCTCAGCGGTTCCCAGTCCGGCCAGTTCCGGCTCCGGTAATACTCGCGGAGACTTGCGACCTGCGTCTCGTTCCGGGTGTCCGCCGGGATAGACAAGGCCCGCTCCACTTCCATCGGCACATCGCCCACGACCTCGTCCGCACGCCGGAAGTAGTAGGCGTAGGCGTTGCCGTAGTTCACAACCTTCATGAGGAGCTGGTTTTCGCCTGATTTCAGCTTGACCGTGACCATGTCCTGGTCCGCAGCAACACCGCGCTGCACGTCGTTGTCGTGGACGACTTCGCCGTTCAGCCAGAGCTTGTTGGCATCGTTGCTGCCCAAGGCGAGCGTGATCTCGCGTTCCGAAGGCGAGGTAATCGTCCGGTAGAAATAGGTCGCGCAGATTTCGCCGGTGAGTTCCTGGATTGCGCCGTCCGTCAGGTGAGGTTGAAGCACCCACTTGGCGCGATGATCTTCATAGGTTGCCGCGAGATCGACGCCCTCTTCGGGGCCGTACGCGGTTGTGTAAGCCTGCTTGCCGTCCTCGGCGATGTAGGGACCGTTCACGTACCAGGGTCCGAATTCGGCGGGGGCCATGGCGGGATCCGCCGTGGCCGAAACCTTGAAACTGCCCATGGCATGGTTCGCGAACTTCGACTCGTGGCGAATCACGATACGAATGCGCGTGCCCACATCAAAACCGAAGGGCCGCTCCGCCACAAACACAATGGCGCGGTCCTCGCTGCTGCCGCCGTCTACCGCCCAACCTGTCTCCGCGTTGCCATCAATCGTGAGGGCGGCATTGAAGTCCTTCTGCGCATAGTCTGCCACCGCCGTGACGAACTTCACGGGCTGCTTCAGTTCCGCGTTGTCGGCCGGAGAGATTTCCGCCTCGAAGGAGGTAAGCACAAAATTGCCGTTGTTCGAGCGGCCGAGCTTGCCGTCGATCATGGATGCGTCCGTTAGGGCGTCCAAGCGGATCGCCGTCATGCCGGTCAGGTTCGTATGCGCGACGATCTCATATACGTCCGTCGCCGGGTTTTCGCCTTCCACGAGGATGGAACGGTCGACGCGCTTCTTCAGCGTCGCCCCGCCCGAAGACGTGGCGGTTTCCGCTTCCAGCGCGGTCCAACGCGACTCCAGCTTTGACAGAGTTTCCGTTTCCCACGCGGCCTGGGCCGCGTCGACCTCGGCAATCGGCGCGCTCATCTTCGCGAGCACGGCGTCGATGTCCGTCTTCAGTACCGCCATCTTCTCCCGCTGTTCGGGGAGCGGCGCGGGGATGCGCGGCACGGCGTTGCCATCGTTTCCGTCCGAACCCTTCTCGGGCACCGAATTGAAGAAGGCGAACATCTGGTAAAACTCTTCCATGGACACGGGATCGAACTTGTGATCGTGACATTGGGCACAGCCGACCGTCAGCCCGAGCCAGGTGGAACCGGTCGTGTTCAGTCGATCGATGACGTACTGGACGCGATACTCTTCCGGAATGATCCCGCCTTCGAACGTGATCATGTGGTTGCGATTGAAGCCCGTAGCGATGAGCTGGTCAAGGCTGGGATCGGGCAAGAGGTCGCCCGCGAGCTGTTCGATGGTGAACTGGTCGAAGGGCAGATTCTTGTTGTACGCGTCGATGACCCAGTCGCGCCAGCGCCACATGTACCGCACATTGTCGATGTGATAGCCGTTCGTGTCGGCGTAGCGCGCCACGTCGAGCCAGCGCCGCGCCATCTGCTCGCCGTAATGCGGCGATTCGAGCAGGCGGTCGACCAGCTTCTCGTACGCGTCCGGACTTTCATCAGCGACAAACGCCTCCACCTCTTCCGGCGTCGGCGGCAGGCCTGTCAGATCGAGGGATGCACGCCGAATCAGGGTGCGGCGATCGGCTTCGGGGGACGGCTCCAGCCCTTCGCGCTCGAGTTTCGCGAGGATGAAATAGTCGATCTCGTTCTTTGCCCAATCCTTGTGAGTGACATCAGGAAGCGCCGGTTGCGTGGGCGTTACGAAGGCCCAATGCTTCTCATACTTGCCGCCCTGATCGATCCATTCGCCGATGAGCGCGATCTGTTCTTCCGAAAGGGTCTTCTCAAAATCTGCCGGCGGCATCTTGTCCATCGGGTCGGACGTAGTGATGCGCTTGAACACTTCGCTCGTGGCGCTGTCGCCGGGCACGATGGGCGCGCCGCCGTTTGCGAAGGCCGCCGTCGCGCCTTCTTCCGTGTCGAGACGAAAGCCCGCTTTTCTGGTCTGCTCGTCAGGCCCGTGGCACGCGAAACAGTTGTTGGCGAGGATGGGACGGATGTCCTTGTTGAAGTCAACGCGATCCGCGGGATCGATGGCGGGCGTGGCTTTCGGGGCGGCCGTTGGCGTTTCCGCCGGTTTCTCGGCCGGAGCGCCGCCGGTTTCGAGGAGATTCAGCAATTCCAGCGAACGCTCGTAGACCGACAGCTTCTCATCGATGCCGGCCTTCTGCTGCTGGGCCGCTTCGAGTTGCTTGGTCAATTCCGGGATCGACGCTTGAATCTTCTCGAGCTCCGCTTTCGCGGCATTGATCTGCGTCGTCAGTTCGTTGATTTGTGCGTCGAGTTCGCTCTTGCGCGTTTCCGCCGCCGATACTTCCTGCGTCACCGCGTCGATCTCGGGCGCGACTTTGGTCGCTTCTTCCTTCGCTCCTTCGAGACGCTGTCGAACGACTTCTTCGACGGCCGCGCGTGACTCAGGATCGTCCTGCAAGTCTTCAAGGAGCTTCAGGAACTCCTCGACGCTCGGTTGATTCGCTTCAGGCGGCGCGGCCTGATCTTCTGCTATCGCAGAGAACAAACTCGCCGAAAACGCACAGATCACCACCAGGATAAAACGCATACGCATAAGACCGATTGCCTCCTACCCTCCATGATTCCAGAGGAGACCCCATAACGTCAAGATTCTCCGGGGTTTTCCTGGCCTTCGCCATCAAGATCCTGGCGGCCGGGCGGGAGACGGGATTTTGCTGTTAACGCGTTGCCCCGTCGACGTTTGTCTAGACGGTGGCGTCTCAAGGTATACTGGCCGACGCATTTCAAGGCTGTCCAGAAGAGGAGGTTCTAGTGGGCCAATCCGCGGCGCCGATGCAAGGAAAGGTCTCCGTTGTTACCGGAGCGACGTCGGGTATCGGAGCGGCAACTGCGCTGGGTCTGGCGCAGTTGGGCTCGGATGTCGTGCTTATCGGCCGCGACCGCACGCGAGGGGAGCGGGTCCTTCGAGAAGTGCAGCGCGTCGCCCCGGGCGCTACCGCCACGTTTCTCGCGGCGGACTTTCGATTGCAACAATCCGTCCGCGATGTCGCATCCGACGTGTTGGCGCGCTGCGATCGGCTGGACGTGTTGATCAACAACGCGGGGATCATAGCAACGCAGCGGCGGCTGACAGTCGATGGTATCGAGGAACAGTTCGCGGTCAATCATCTCGCTCCGTTTCTGCTCACCAACCTGCTGTTGGACAGGATGAAGGAAAGCGCGCCCGCGCGGATTATCAATGTGTCGTCGGATATGCATTCGGGACGATGCATTGATTTCGACGACCTTAACCGGGACAAAGCATATAAGCCCTACCGCGTGTACGGAGAAACAAAGCTCGCAAACGTGCTATTTACCTACGAACTGGCGCGCCGCTTGGAAGGCACTGGGGTAACTGCGAACTGTCTGCATCCCGGCGTTGTGCGAACGGCTATCGTGCGCGATATGATTCTTCCGGTACGATTGCTGATGCGCATCTTCGGGTTTCTTTTGAAGAGCCCCGCCAACGGTGCGAAGACGTCCATCTTTCTGGCATCGGACGCAGCGCTCGAGGCGGTAAGTGCGAAATTCTTCATGCGCTGCGCAGAGCATGCGTCGTCACCAGAGTCGTATGATGGCGAGGCGGCACGACGCCTCTGGGAAATCAGCGCAAAGATGACGGGTCTCGCGACGTGAATACGGAAATCGGCGATCCGATACGGGAACGGAGGCACCATGGCACGTGAAGAGCACAGCAAACTAACAAGGCGCGGGTTTCTTGGTGCCGCGGCGGGAGCCGGCGCGTTGGCCGCACAAGGTTGCGCGGGGCTCGATCGCAAAGCGTCGTCGCGCCGTCCGAACGTGATCTATGTATTCAGCGACGAACACCGGTGGCAATCCATGTCGTTCACTGAACTGCCGGAGGTTCATACGCCAAACATGGCGAGGCTCGCTTCACAAGGCACGGAGTTCGTCAATTGCATCAGCAACTATCCTGTGTGCTCGCCCCATCGCGCCATGCTGCTGACGGGACGCTGGCCCTATGAGCAGGGCGTCATCGATAACAACATTCCTTTGTCGCCGGATCGCATGACCATCGGGAAAGCCTTTCAACAATCGGGCTATCACACGGCGTATATCGGGAAATGGCACCTCGGGGGAACCCGCGCGGAACCCTTCGGCTTCGACCAATCGCTTATCTGGGGACGGACGAATACCCATTGGGATGAATCGGTCTACTATCCCGAAGGCGACATCCCCGTGCAGCCGAAAGGCTACAACGCCACGCTGATGACCGACCAGGCAATTGACTACATGCGGGCGCATACCACGGAACCGTTTTTCCTCATGCTCTCGCTCAATCCGCCCCATGCGAATTTCCTCGACGCCCCGGAATCGGAACTCGCCAGGTACGCCGATGGATCGCTCCCGCGCCGGCCCAACACCTCCGGTCTCGAACCGGGTTCGGGAGAACAGGAGGACGTGCTGAAATCCAACGATTGGAACCACTACCGCGGATACCACGCCCACATCAGCGCGATCGATGCCGAACTCGGCCGCGTGATGCAGACGCTCGACGAACTCGGGATCGCGGACGACACGATCCTGATCTACACATCGGACCACGGTTCCATGTTCGGGTCTCACGGCGTGGGCAGCAAACGCCAGCCCTATGAGGAGTCGATACGGGTGCCATTCCTCGTGCGTTGGCCCGATCGGATTCCGGAGGGACGGCGGATTGATCCGCTGTTTGGAACGATCGATATTTGCCCGACCCTCTGTTCGCTCGCAGGAGCCGTAATCCCGGAAGAATTCCAGGGGCAGGATTTCGCCGGCCATCTGCTGGGACGCCGCGGCCCCGAGCCGGAGTCGCAGTTTATCATGCACATTTCCAAGGAGAACGCTTCGCGCGGTAACGATCATCCCGCGCCCATTTTCAGGGGCGTTCGAACCGCGCGGTACACGTATGCGCGGCTCGCGGACGGCTCAGGCATGTTGTTTGACAACGAAACGGATCCCTATCAGATGAACAACCGGTTCCACGATGCCGCGTTATCGGATGTGCGGGACACGCACCAGGGGATGCTGCGCCAATGGCTAGCCGCGGCCTCCGATCCATTTTCGCCAGGCGCATGACCCGGGCCCGATAGCATTCGGAGATTCCATGTACCGCGACGACTCCAATCAAGAACGCATAGCCCAGTTGATCGAAATGTTCAAGACGATCAACACGGATCCCGATCCGGTTCGATCCATCAGCCATTACGCGGGGCGTATGCGCCAACTTTACGGTGAGCAGGGGTTGATTTCCGTTTCGTTGCGAAACGTCCCGCCGGGTCACTACCGCGTCATGCGATTCCTGAATCAGAAAAGCAGCGGAATCGACGGCTCTCACGACATCGTGTTTGCTGGACCCGACGCGCCGGCCGTTAAGGGTGGGATTATTGGCGATCTGGTCCAGAACGAGTTCCCGGTCGTAATCCGCGAATTGTCCATTCCGGATGACCCGGTGTTGGGGAACCGGTTAGCGCCGTACCGCATGCTCGTCGCAGTTCCCGTCTATGACGGAGATGCCGCGCTGAACTGGGTGATCTTTCTCACGGTGGACCCCGAGGGTTTTACTCCTTTCGACATCGAGACCCGCATCCTCCAGTCCAATCTGATGTCGGGCATCACCAATATCAAGCGGACCAATCAGGAACTGGTCCTCGCGACCGAGTGGATTCACCGCGAGGTCGATGAAATCGCGCTGATTCAAAAAGACTTGCTCCCTGGCTCCATGCCCCATATCCCCGGGCTGCGGCTCGCGGCATCGTATCGCTACTTCGACCGCGCCGGCGGAGACCTCTACGACGTGTTCCCTATGGGGGAGCGCCCGGAAGACGCGTCGGCGGCATCCGGTACCTGGGGGATTTTGATTGCCGACGTCTCCGGCCACGGCGTGGCATCGGCCGTCATTGTGGCCATGCTGTCGACGCTCGTGGCGGCACTGGCCGAACGCACCACGGATCCCGGCGAGCTACTCACCCGGCTTAATCGATTCATCGCCGCCAAGGCGATCAATGGAAACTTCGTCACGGCGTTTCTCATGACCTACGACACGGCGAACGGAAGCGCGGCCTATGCGTGCGCGGGGCATAACGTGCCGTTGCGGCGTTCCACGGACGGGGTCGTCAATCCGCTGCCCGGCACCGGAGGCATCCCGCTCGGAATTACCGGCGCCGCGCGGTACGAGACCGTTCCCCTGGACTATCGTCGTGGAGATACCGTTCTGCTCTATACGGACGGCGTGACGGAGTCGCACGCGCCGTCCAACGATCTGTTCGGGGAAGCCCGGCTCGAAGCGGTGCTGGCGGAAGCCCCCGGCGATCCCGAAGAGGTGATCCGGGCAGTCTCGCGAGCGCTGGAGCAACATCAGGCCGGCTCCACGCAGTCGGACGATCAAGCCTTGCTCGCCATCACCTTCGACGGCGTTCCCGGCTTGGATTAGAGGCCATAAGCCCTGTAGCGCCCGGCTTCCATGCCGGGCGAGATGCAAAGCCGCCGCTAACTTCGGAAGAGGTTTGCAACCGAGTGGTAGATGAACCACGCCCACTGGAAGACCCACACGCGGAATGACGGCCAGAGTACGAGCATGAGAAATAGAATCGAAGCGATCGCCAACTTGCTGGTCAGTAAGCGGCGGACAAGGTCGTACAACCACGTGAACAGGTTTCGTACCGCGCGGGCCGTCGCGCGGCCCGCCGTCTGAATGGCCCACCCGAAATCGCTTTCATAGACGATGCCCCGGCTGCGGCGCGCGAGCCCGTCGGGTGAGCAATCCACCGCCAACAGTGTGTTCCCCACCTGGATGGTGCCGCCGTGTCGCACGATACGCGACAAAAGGGATCCCGTGCGTTTGCCGTTGACAAACACCGGATTGCGGCTGGTCCGCCGTACGCGGTACCCATCGGAAACCACGGTTACCAGCGCATGCAGATCGTCCACGTTCATGTCGAGCCGGATCTGAACGGGACAAGCCGATTCGCTGCCGATATGAAAGGGCGCGCGCACCACGGGGAATTCGGTCCCGTCCTCCGGTCCGTTGATGATGACAAAGCTGTCCGCCTGACCGGCTGCCCTCATGTGGATAGCGCCTCCTGCTCGAGTGGCGCTTCCCCGCGCCGAAACACGAGACTTCCGTCTTCTTGCAACACATCCACCGTGTCTCCGGCCTGGAACTTACCTTCCAACAGCAGGGCGCTAAGCGGATTCATGATCCTGCGGTCGACCGTGCGGCGCAGTTCCCGCGCGCCCAGCTCGGGGTGATAGCCTTCCTTCGCGAGATACTCGTATGCGCCCTGGTAGACGTGCAACTTCATCTGCTTTTCCCGGAGGCGATCGTTTACTTCCTTCAGGCACAGGCGAAGCATTGTGCGGATGTCTTCAAACACCAGCGGATAGAACGGCACGATTTCATCGATGCGGTTGATGAACTCCGGCCGGAACTTGCGGCGCAACTCCTCCATGAGCTTGTCATCCTCCGCGGGGCGCCCGGTACGGTGCAGATAGCCGGCGCCGATGTTCGACGTGAAGATGATGATGCTGTTCCGAAAACTGACTTCCCGGCCGCGCGAATCCCGCATGCGCCCCTCGTCGAGAATCGGCAGAAAGATGTCGAAGATCCGTGGATGTGCTTTTTCGATCTCATCGAAGAGCAGTATCGAGAAGGGATGGCTGCGAATGGCCTGGGCAAGACGGCCTTCCTCGTCGCTTCCCTTATACCCCGGCGGCGCGCCCAACAAGCGCGACACCGAATGCTCCTCGATATACTCCGCCATGTCGAATGTAACGAGATGGTCCTTCGATCCGAATAAGTAGTTTGCGAGGATCTTAGCTAGTTGCGTCTTGCCGACCCCGGTCGGTCCCAGAAACATCATGACAGCATCCGGCCGGTTGGGATCGCCAAGTCCGGCCCGGGCCCGCTTCACCGCGGCGACCGCGCGGACGACGGCATCGTCCTGTCCGATGATGCGCTTCTTGATCTTGCGTTCAAGATCGCCGAGCCGGATGCGTTCCTCGGCGGTGATTTCCTCAATGGGGATCCCGGTCATTCGACTCACGACTTTGCGCACGTCGTGGGGCGTTACCCGGTCTGAGGCAGGCGTGTCGCTGTCGAAGGCCATGCCCCTGCCTTGAGTCGAAATCGTCTTGAGCCGGTACCGCGCGCAAGCTTGATCGAGCGCGTCGATCGCCTTATCCGGTAGTTGCCGGTTCGGCATGTAGCGCTGCGTAAGGGAAATGGCCGCGTGCATGGCTTTGCGGCTGATATGTACGCGGTGGTGTTGCTCGAACGCCGGCTTCAAATGCGCCAGCACTTCCCAGCAGGCGGACGGGCTAAGCTCTTCGATCCGGAGCATCTGAAACCGCCGCTCCAAAGCCGGGTCTCGCTCGACGAATTTCCGGTACTCCTGGATCGTCGTAGCGCCGATGCACCGAATTTCCCCGCGCGACAGCGCCGGCTTCAGCAGGTTCGCCATGTCGACCGATCCGCCTTCCGTGGAGCCGGCGCCCATGACCAGATGCATCTCGTCGATAAAGAGGACCGTGTTCGGTGAGGTGCGAAGCTGCTCCAACAGTCCCATCAGCTTCTCTTCAAAGGCGCCGCGATACTGTGTTCCCGCCATCAGCGCCGCCATATTCAATTCCAGGATGCGGAGATCCCGAAGCACTCCGGCCATCCGCTTGTTCACGGAGGCCCACGCCAGACCTTCTATCACGTGGGTCTTACCGACACCGGCCTCCCCGACGAGAATTACGTTGTTTTTCGTCTTGCGCGACAGGATCTCCACGATGGTGAGGATATCCTGGTCGCGGCCGATGGCCGGTTCCAGATTGCCGCGCCGCGCCAATTCGGTGAGGTCCCGCGTCAAACTTTCCGGAGGTCTCGTAACGGCGGGCTCTCCGTCGAACTGGGGTGATTCGATGACCTGCGGCCCGCTGCGGCGAACCTCCGGTTCGGGGGCGGTTTCGGGAGACGGGGGCTTCGCTTGCGTCTTGCGACGGGACGGCGCGCCCTTACTGAGTTCGAGGCGAAGGTCTTGGATCATCGCGCCCCGCGGGTGCCCCAACCGGTCCATCGCGCGGCTCGGCACGGCGTGCGAATCCGCGAGGATGGCCAGAAGCAGATGGCCGGCGGAAGGGCTGGACTTGCTGATGCGTTGCGCGAGCCGGGCCGCTTCGCTCGTTACGCCCGCGCATCGCGGCGTGTAGAAGACTTCGGAACCGTAAGTCGGCGTTCTACCGCGCCAGGACTCCCGCGTCATTTCCTGGCACGACCCGCGCAGCGCGTCCAGGTACTGCTTGTGAAACGCGCGAGGAAGCAGATCTGCCTTGACCAGGATCGCTTCGAAAAGATGATCGACACCGACAAAAAACTGCCCCCGGCGCACGCTAAGTTGGGTTGCGTCGTCTAGGAGTTCGTTGATCTCGGGAGAAACCGGAACCTGCACCTCGTATTCTTCCCCTATTGCCAGTCTGGTTCATCTTCGATGGTGTCGGAGACTACGAATTCAGTGTACAGGTTTGATCCGAAATCTAAAAGCAGCGCATGAGAAGGGGAAGGACCGAAATCGGCCGGGGTGTTCGCATCCAATCAGGAGGGGGGAAAGCTTACTGGGAAGTATCGAAACACTCTTGTTCGTACCAGCGGCGCCAGGCTTCGGCGTTGTTCGAGATCCAGTCCATCACAGCCTCGCGGCCCAAATCCCGGCCGGCCTTCTCGGACTCTATCCACTTGTGCCGGTTGATCTCGTCACGCTGCCTGGCCATGCAGGCCCGCTGCCGTTCTTCGCGCCACGCCTTTGCTTCTTCGGCAAGCCAGAGTTCCAGAGCCTCGTCGAAGTCCACCTCTTCGCCCCGGTCGCGCTCAAGACGTGCCCGGTACATATCGATGGCGTAGCGTTCAGCCTTTGTCAGTTGACATTCCATCATGGAACTGTTCCATGCCCATCCACTGCCCCGCGCAGTATCAAGCATTCCGAGCTAACTAAATGTGCCGGCAAGAGCCGTCACGAATATAGACGAATGCAAGTCCGAAATCTACAAATTTCTTTGGGCATATTTTCCATTATATGTCTACAATGAATTATACCCTCTTCGAGCCCATTCGTTGCAACTATTTACGGGCTAATCCGGAATTTTTCTGATTCGCATTATCCGCGCGGCGGGGGAAGTATTCCCCCGCCGCACTTCTCAAGTCTATTCAATTCAAGCTCTTGGCTACGCCAAGGATCCCCGTTAGTTCAGCGGAGCCGAGGTTGCGCCAACCGCGGTACCGTCTGCGGTGAAGCGAATCACGCCGGACTCGTCAACGAAGTACT
>BTVY01000063.1:0-29580 GCA_045863335.1 Candidatus Hydrogenedentota bacterium
GTGTTACCCATGTCTCCGGTCTAAAGTGTTACCTATGTTCCCGGTCGTACACCCCCTTGATCCCCCTTCAAAGGGGGAATTTGCCCAAGCAAGTCTTCTCGACACTGCGACGCGGTTGCGTTGATTCGAACGCATCGGTCTGCTTGCGCACAACGCCAAGCGTTGTGCGAGGGACACTCGATGGCTACCGGTATGGTAAGTTTTGTCGATGGGACTAACCAGCGACTGTGTATGACGCAATTCCCCCTTCGAAGGGGGATCAAGGGGGATGTTCTTCAACGGGAATCCGGAAAGGCATCCCGGTAGAGCGTTACTGTGGGGGGGCCGTCGTCTGGAATCAACACGGAGACGATGTCGAATCGGTAGTACGTGTTTGGATCGTCCTGGGCATCCATATAGCGGTGGGCGGCGTGCCGGATGCGGCGCTGTTTATCGGGAGTGACATTCGCTTCGGGGTCCGCGATGTCGTCCGAGACGCGGGTCTTCACTTCGACGAAGGCGACGGTGTCGCCTTCACGCGCGATGATGTCGATTTCGTAACGGCCGAGTTGGACATTGCGATCCAGGATGCGAAAGCCGGAGCGTTTGAGGTGGCGCACCGCGAGGTCTTCCCCGCGCTCGCCGAGAGGCGTGGGTTTGCGCCGCGACCAGGGCCACTTCACGCGGACGCGCTCTCCGCGGCGGCCTCCAATTCCTCCGCGGGCGGGAAGAGGCGAATCTCGTCGAAGGCGTGGTGTTGATGCGCGCGGAGCCGGCCCATGCGGCACATTTCGAGAATCGCGAGGAAGCAGCAGACCAGCTCCATGCGGCTGCGGCATTCCTTAAAGATATCCGTCCAGGCGATGCTGCCCTCAGTCGCCAGACGGCCTTCGATGTATTCAATCTTCTCGTCGACGGAAGCGCCTTCGCCTTCGACGGTATGAAAGAGGTCTTCGGTGAAGTAGCGCAGGACCCCGCGAAAGGCCTGGATGAGATCGTGCAGCGTCACTTCGAGGAGTTCTTCTTCCTCCTCGGCGGGTTTTTCGAAGACGGGTTTGACTTCGCGGGCGAACCAGCGCTGCCGTTCCTCTTCGAGGAACTGGAGGCGCTCGGTTACTTCGCGGAACTTGCGGTATTCGAGGAGTTTCTCGACGAGTTCCAGGCGCGGATCTTCTTCGTCGAGGTCTTCCTCTTCCTCTGTTTCCATGTCGGCGGGCAAGAGCATGCGCGACTTGATTTGGATCAGCGTTGCGGCCATGACCAGGAAGTCGCCGGTGATCTCGAGATTTTCCTCGCGCATGAGTTCGAGGAACCGAAGGTATTGCTCCGTGATCTTGAGGACGGGAATGTCGAGGATGTCGATTTCTTGAGATCGGATGAGGTAGAGGAGAACTTCGAGCGGCCCCTCGAACTTGTCGAGGTGCAACCGGAGTACTTCGTCGGTCGCCTCATCGACGATGAAATCGGCCTCCGAAGCGCCCTCCGAATTGGGCGCGTTCTCGTTGTTTAGCTTGTCAACCATTGCTTTCCCAGGATTGGTTTAGTTCTGGCCCGCCGCAGCCGTGGGGCAGACGACCCGAAACTCGAACTCTATGGCATCGCCGTGTACGGCGGCAAGTGCGGTGATGGTATCGATATTCTCGGCGGAAGCCATCCAGGACGCCGCAGCGGCCTCGAAGGTCTCCTGTGTGAACCCACGGAGACTGTCGATCTCGGCGAGAAGCCGGCCGGATTCGATGATGGATTTCACCAGGGGCGCGGGCTGAATCTGGATGTACAGGTTCCCGGACTGCGGCAGATCCTGATCCGTCGCCTCGTTCGACATGGTCTCTCGCATCGATTCCTGGCTGCTGCCCACGAACATCATGTTCCGGCTCACGGCGATTGCCGGCTCCAGCGAAGGGCCGCCGAACATGGGGACAAACGCAACACCGGTCTCGGCGTCGTAGCGGGGATAGGAGTCCCACGGTTGAATATCCTCAGGTGGCGCGGGTATCGATTCGAGCATCTGCTTTACCGCGCCCGTGTCCCCGTCGACCGTGCCGACCAGAATGGGCATTGGGATGATCTCGTTGGCGTCTATGCCAGTCATGGCAATTCGAAGGCCGGGACCTTTATCGCCGATGAGACTCGTGAGAAAGGATGCGACGTCCACGGGTTGGCCGGGCGCGCCGTTTGCCCATGACTCCCACTGGCTTTTGCTGAACAGTGTCGCGCCGGTGGCATCACCGAGCGCGGTCCAGACTTCTTTTACGGGTTTGCCGAAGTTCGCGGAGACGGCGACCAGCCCTTCGGGAGGCGTCTTGAGCGAAGCCGGGCCGGTGCCAGCAATCAGCGAACCGAGTTCCGCAGCGGCGTGCGGGCGCAGGACACCGCGGCATTTTGCGTGAGCGGAATCGGCATCGACGCGGATGGCGAAGGCGACTGATTCAAAGTACCGGCCCACAGCGTGGTCCGGCGCCAAGGCGATGGTGCCGCGGATATCCTCGCCGCCGGAACGGGCCAATTCGTCGAACTGCGATTGGTCCAGTTGATCGCCGTCCGCCAGCGTGAGCGCGCGGATGAGGGCGTCGCGCGAGGCGCTCATCAGCAGAAGGCGGCCGCGCACCGCGTAGTAGACGTCCCGGTCTGGGATCGCGCGCAGTTCGAGGCCGCCGGCGTAGTCGTCCGCCACCGAAGATGAGAAGCCGTGGAACCGCTCCAGCAAGGTGCCGATACGCGTCATCCGGCTGAGCAACACGAGGTCATTGGTTTCCCCCACCTCGTTTCCGGTCACGATCGCGCGGTTGTGGAAGAGGTTGTTCAGGACCCATTGCGGCATGCCGAAGTTGGAGAGCGCGAGATTCGGATCCGAGACAGGCGTCCAGCCTTCAGGGATTGCGCGCCACACACGCGATTGAAACAGGCGGTCGCGCGCGGTCAGGGGATCGTCCACGATGACGGTGAGCCGTTGGCCGGCGGGAATGCATTCGGCAAAGCGATAGGTGTCCCGGGTCATCCACCATAGTACGGCGAGAAGGACAAGGACGCCTGGCAAGAATACGCGCGTGAACAATCCCCGTCGCCGGAACCGCCGCGGGCGCGATCGGAGCGAGCCGGACTGTCCGGTGTAGTTGCGCACCACGTCGCTCATGGCGCGCCTCCCGCAACGAGGGAGATCGTAGTGTACCTCGCTTCGGAATCCGGCGTTGCGAAGGCCGCAACGTGAAGGGCGCGGGCCTTGGGTTCGAAGACGACGCTGTACCGGGTCATCTCATTGCGGATGGCGGCCTGGCCTTGCCGGCCCGGTTCGCGGTCGTCGAGAAACGACCGCATCTCCGCCTCCGACACGATTCGCTCCGTGGAGACGAGTTCGGACATGCGCGCGTACCGGATTGCGGCGTCACCGTCCGCGGCGCTCGAGGCAGGATCGATGCCGAGCAGTACGCCATCGACGGCTTCGCGCGTGACGACAGCCGCACCCAGTTCCAGCACCCGCGCGTCCGTGCCGGAGGGGCCTGCGACGAGGATATGGTATCCGCGCGTTGCGGCGCTTGTCCTGATGGCTTCGACGGCGGATTGTGGATCGGCCGAACTCCGAAGGACTTCCGCAAGGACGATCTCAATGGGCGGGGCGTCGATGGACGGTTCGCCGCGGTTCTCGACGCGTTCGACCGCGATTACGACGCCGGCATCGTTCATGCCGGTGAAGGTACCCGCGCTCCAGGGGAAGCCGACTGTAACGTAGCGCCGGCCGTCCGAGGGACGGGTGTCGGCGATAACGGGTGATTCCTGATCCGGCCAGTCGAAGTTTCGGCCAACGACGCAATCGTCGGCGCCCGCTCTGTCGCCGGTCACGGCGACCATCGAACAGAACGGAGAGCGGTACATCTCGTCCTTGCTCGCGCGGGCGGTGTAGGTGGCGGCGCACTGCGTCAACCAGACGGCGTCGAAGGGCAGTTGCGCGCCGTCTGCCATGCCGGAGATTTCGTCCAGCCAACCGGGTGCGAGTCCTGCGAGCATGGGCCGGGCGCCGATGGCCAGCCGCGTCAACGCGAGGGGGGTCTGGTCCACAAAGGGAGGGGCGAGCGACCAGAGCCCGCCGTTGGGAATCCATTCGCCCGAGCGGCAAGGTGAGACCACGTAATCTTGATAGGCGCGTCCGAGGTCTTCTCGAAACGCGACGCCGCGTTGGTAGCCGCGGGTGTAGGCGTCGCCTTCGAGGCGAATCGACTGCATCGAGTCGAGGGATGTCAGTTCCGCCGCGCCAGGGGATGGCGGTGTTTCGGCAGGACTACCTTTGGTCATCAGCTTGCCGAACTCGCTGTAGAACCACCGGTCGATGTGCGGGCCGTACATGTTCATGGCCGACTCGTAATCGAGTGTGCCGTAGAGCTCGGTGGGAACGAAGTACAGGAGATGATCGTTTGCAAGGCCGACGCTGAATTGGTTCGCGTATCCGCGGCTTCGGGCCTGGCGTCTCATCTCGAGCCCGATTTCCACGCAAGGTTCGCCGGGGAAAAAGGTCAAAAGGAGGTTGTCGATCTCGAGTGTTTGCAGATAAGTTTGGTCCGGCATGAGCGAGGCGGCGATGGTCGGCGGCAGCGCGGGGGTTGCATAGGCGACGTGCAGTTGGGCCTCGTTGCACGAGATCTCTTCGGCGACCTCCATGGTGATGGCGGCCAGCGCTTTCCCAACCGCTTCGGTGCGAGCCCAGCCGGACAAACCGTTGGGGTTCGCGGGACGCTGGTTGCCTTCAGCACCGTTGAGGAACATGGCGACGCAGCCGGGCTCGGCGAGCCGTTCGACTTCGTCGTAGTAGTAGCCGGGATAGTCGGCAGAAATGGCGAACATGTCGGGGCCGCTCACGGTCGTGGGATGCGCGGCGAAGTTGGTAATGATGGCGATGGCATTGCCGTCGGCATCTTCCACGCGAATGACACCGACTTGTTCGTCGATGGGACCTTCGGGGACGCGACGGTTCTCGGTGAGTCCGTCGTGGGTGGCGGAGTCATACCCGATGGTGGCGCGCTTACGGCTGGTATATGCGGCGTGCATGGCGTCGACGAAACGCTGCGCCGTCGTTTCCAGGATCTCCGGCATGTAGCGGCCGCTGATGGAACGGGCGAGCAGGCCACGGCACATGGCGCCCTGGGCGCTGTGGGTGTGGGTGGCGGTGAGGATGATGTGTTCTTTGGGTACGTAGTCCGGCGCCAAATCGAGCACGCGGTCCCGCAATTCCTTGTTGATAATGCAGAGGTCGGCGTTGAGGAGGAAGATGCCGGTGTCGCCGTCGTTCGCGTAGAGACAGCGTACCCAGACGGGGTCGTGTCCGCTGACGGCGCCGCGGCCGAGGCGGTCGTAGTAGCCGTTAAGGGGGGTACCTGTTGGCGGGGTAATCTCGACCTTCGCGGCACCGGCCTCGAAGGCGGCGGCCGGGAAGGCGGCGAGCATCACCGTAGCTAGCATATGGGTCAGGCGCATCAACGGATCACTTCCCGTGGAACTGGGGCGGACGCTTTTCCAGGAAGGCCGCGATCCCCTCGCGGGCGTCGGCGCTGGCTGCGGCTTCCGAGAACGCCTCCAGTTCGAGAGCCTTGCCCGATTCCGGATGGGAGGCGCGCTCGTGCACGGCCCGGAGAATCGCGCGGACGGCCACGGGCGGTTTGCCCCCAAGGGACTGCGCAAGTTCGCGGGCTGCGCCGGCGAGTTCCTCTGACGGCACTATCTTGGAGACGAGACCGGCCTCCAGGGCTTCCTGTGCATTGACCATACGGCCGCTCAGCAGCCATTCAAGTGCGCGGGACTCGCCTACCAGGCGCGGCAGACGATGGCATCCTCCCCAGCCGGGCACGATTCCCAGGTTGATCTCGGGCTGGCCGAAGATGGCGGATTCCGCAGCGATGCGGATGTGGCAAGCCAGGGCCAGTTCGCAGCCGCCGCCCAGAGCAAAGCCGTTTACGGACGCAATGATGGGAATGGTGCTGGATTCGATGCGGTCCATGACAGTGAGACCGATGGCAAGAGGCGCCCCGGGCGCGAATGGCGCATCCAGGGAGGCTTGAAGCGAGGGGATGTCCGCGCCGCCGCTGAAAAACTTGCTTTCGCCGCCGGTCATGACGATGGCCCGGATGTCTCCCTTGGTATCGCAGGCGTCCAGCGCTGCGGCAATCTCCGTGAGAAGTTCCGAAGAGAGGGCATTCACCTTGGGACGATCCAGAATGATGGTCGCTATGTTATCGTGGAAATGGAGGTGGAGATGCGTAAAGTCCATGCTACGAAACCCTTCACACCGCGTGCGGGCGCAGTGTACCACAGCGACGGTTGGAAATGACAGATGAGCGAGGATAAGGGTCTTGGGTCCTTCAGCGACGACTGTCTTCAGGCCGTCTACTCGCCAATATCGAACAGGCGAATCGGCGGCGCGAGTTTAGACAGCGCGGACGTCTCGGCAACCGTTGGTTCGCGAACGATTCGAATAGGACCCTCGGCTTCGCCATCGAACCATCGGGACATCTGTTCGAGTCCTTCAGTGGCCGCCTCCCACACCGGAAGCCAGACGTGATGGGTAGCTTCGAGGAGATAGGCGGCGCCGTGGGAGTAGGTCCAGGCGACAATCTCGACGTCCTGTCCGGGAACGCGGCCCGCCAAGCGACAGCCTTCGCGAATACCAGCGGCGTTTTCCGAGCCGCTCGAATCGATGAAGGCCGTAACCGTGGGGTCGGCCAGGAGCGTTCGTACAGTTGCGACGAGGTGGTCCGGAGTAAACGAGACTTTTCTGAGGAGGTCGAGATCCGGTTCGATTCCTGCCGCTTCATGGCCTTGCAGGTATCCCCGGCGGCGTTCCGCGCCGGGCTGATATCCATGGAAACCTTTTAGTACGCCGATGCGCGTATGGCCTCGGGACGCGAGCACTTCGACCGACTGCTTCATGGCGAGTTCGTAGTCGACGGTCGCACAACTGCATTCGGGGACCGTGTCGGAGCGGCCGAGGGCAAGATAGGGCATGCCTGAAGCGTGGATGCGCGCGATGGTCGTATCATCCGGACGCAGCGGACCGCAGAGGATGCAGCCCGCGAAGCGGCCTTCAAAGAGGCCGCGAGCGTAATCTCCGAGCGATTTCCCGTAGTAGGGATTGAGGTCGAAACAGATGTATCGCCCCCGGGACCCGAATAGCCGGTACAAATGGGAAAAGAGGCGAATGAAGAACTCTTCGTGTACGGGGACGTCCGTCATTGGAGCGGGAATCGTACAACCGATGCAATCCCGGGTATGGCTGCGCATGCTTCGGGCGCCGATGTGGGGGTGATAACCGACTTGTTCGATGAACTGGGATACGCGGGTGCGCGTGGATTCGCGGACCCCGGGCTCGCCGTTGACGACGCGACTCACGGTTTTGGTCGATACGCCGACTTTCCGGGCGATCGCTTCCATGGTCCAAGCGACGGGAATACGACTGTGCCCGGGGTCTATTTCTGCGTTTTTCAGCATGGCCCGCATTCTGCTCCAGGTATAGTCTGGAGCGTTTGTTCAAGACATTTTGAACTCGAAATCACGGAGATCGAAACGCCGGAATTCCCCGCGAATTCTGGACGTACCAGACCGCGTAAGCCCGAGGCGGGATCCCGTGCAAATCAGATGTTGACAGAATCTATCTTCTTTGATACCCTAACAATGACAACGATGTCAAGAGCGAAGTATTAGCAAGCTTGACAACTCGTGGAAGAGGGTGCGCGTATTGGAGCCGGAATTTGAGCAAGAGTGGCTAGTTACTTTGTCGTAAGCAGGTTTGCGCCAAAGACCTGTGACAGAGTCTCGGGGGAGTGAGTTAGCCGTTCTTGGCAGTAACACGTACGGGCTGTTGATGAGCCACACCGAACCTTCACACTTGCGAAGTCATTCAGGGGGCCGTTAAGCGAAATTACGTGTCTGAGGGTGTTTTGGCTGCGGCATGTGTTTCGCCAACGTGTGCGAATACCGCAGCTTGGTGTAAGGGCAGTTATAGGTTTCAAGAAAGGGGAACGGAAATACTATGAGAAACAAACGAGGATTTACGCTGATCGAATTGCTGGTAGTCATAGCGATTATCGGCATCCTCGCGGCGATCTTGCTTCCGGCGTTGGCGCGGGCGCGCGAGGCGGCTCGGCGGGCAAGTTGCCAGAACAATCTGAAGCAAATGGGTCTCGTGTTCAAGATGTATGGAAACGAATCGCAGGGCGGGAAGTTTCCGCCGATCAATCTGTGGGTTGGTCAACGATTAGACTGCAACGGGACGCCGTATCCGTTTGGACCGCAAGGCGGACCCCTGGAACCGCTTTTTTCGGGTGGTCCTTATGTGCCGACCCTGTACCCTGAGTACCTGACCGATTTCAAAGTGTTGGAGTGCCCGTCCGATCCGGGTGGGGAGCACGGTGGAATCGTTGAGAATGCAATTGACGAAGCCACGGGCAATGTCATTTTCCATTTCCCCTGCGCCGAGGGCTGGATGGGGCAGAACGCGGTGGACGAGTCTTACGCGTATTTGGGCTGGATGTTTGACATGAGTGATGCAGACGATCCTTCGGTGCCGGCGGCGGCGTTGAATCCGGTGATCACGGCGTTGGGCGGCGATCCGGTTACTGACCCGAGCCTTTTGGTTTCGCAGCAGTTGGCGGGTTGGCTGGCTCAGATGTTCTCCGAGTTGTCCGGCGGCAACTTCACCGTCCGTGAAGACGATCTTGAAGTTGGCGATTCGATTCCGGGTTCGGGCAATGCCGGCGGCGACGTGTTGAATCGTCTTCGGGAAGGAATCGAACGTTTCACGATTACGGACATCAACAATCCGGCGGGAAGTGCGACGGCTCAGAGTGAGTTGTTCATCATGTGGGACGTGTTGTCCACGAAGGTGAGCGATTACAACCACCTGCCGGGCGGTTCGAACGTCCTGTTCATGGATGGTCACGTGGAGTTCCAGCGCTATCCGAGCGAAAAAGCGCCAGCCACCGAGCTGATGGCGGTTGGTACGGGCACGTTGTTCTAGACGCTCGATTTCGTTTGACGCGAGGCGGGGCCAGCACCGACGAGGTGGGCCCCGCCTTTCTCATGTTTCGACCAGGTGGCGGAGTTGAGGGTGCTTGATGGTGAATCGCCGGAATTGATCTCAGTGCTCCCCAGTTTCATGTTGGCAAAGCGCGAAGTGCTTTGAAGGCTTTGTTAATGGGTAGTCGATATAGTTGAAGGAAGTAGTTGCCAATTCGAGCGAGATTCATAACTCGCTCGGTTCGGGTATTGGCTTTGAGTTGTTGGTCGATGCCGAAGGTTTCTGCGGCAGCACCGAACGCGCACAGTAGGATGTAGGCCAAGGCTACGATGCAAAGGTGCCGGTCATGTCTTTGGGGTTGAGACAGTCGCACATGGTCGAGACCTAACCCCCAATCGCGGTTCTTCAAGTCGCGAAACATCGCCTCAGTCCACATGCGTCGTTTATAGAGCCGGACGATTTCTGCGGGCGCTTCAACATCAAGATTGGTAACGAGATACCAAGCCTCGTCGGCCTCGCGCTCGAAGACGGTAACCAGTCGTACTGGCCCAAACTCCTGTTCATCCATGGTGCCCCAACCCCAGTCGCGGGGACGCCATCCACGCCGTATCCCCAGTTCCTTGAGAGTGCCCATGTGGTTCTCCACACTAACCTGATGAATATGGGACAATCGCTGTACGAAGTGCCATCCCCTCTTTTGGATATCCCTGAGCCATCGCGGATGGCCAAAGCCTCGGTCGGCGATGATAATGGGAGTTACTCCAGCCGGACACATGCGGAAAAGGCACTTGAGGGCACGCCTTTCGGCCGCGATCATGGCCCCCTTATTTTCCTCTTCTTTCGTGCTTTTTCGGATGGTGATCCACAAGAAGGGCAAGGCTCGTCCATCTCGAGGCAACGAAAACACCAATTGTTGAAACGGCTCAATGTCCGTCCAATCCGCCAAGATGATTGTGCGCCCCGTCCGAGGACGTAGAAATCGGAACAAGGCAGCCGAAACCGCTTCGACCTCGACCTCGCCGTTGCGCAAAAAGCGCCAGACCCTTTTAATACAGTGTTTTGCCGCCACTTCGCCCGACATGGACCGACCCAACGCCAGCACTCCCACGCCGCGCATCATCAGTGCAGCACTCACAATCGCCGCCAACGTCTTGGCCCGCGACAACCGCATCCCCTCGACATTCGCCGTGAGCCATGCCAAAATCTTACTCGGGTCGTACATGCCAAAATCCTCCCGGTGGACCTACGGTTTGCCAACTTGAGGCCATTTTAGAGGGAGGGACCGCATGTACGCCCTTTTTTTATGCACCGATTCAGAAACTGGGGATCACTGAGGGAATTGATGGGGTAATTTGCGGAAGGCAGGTAATTGCAGTAAATTCTGAACTCATTTAGGATAACTTCCAGGTACCAGAGGGAAGATCCTTCTCGATTCTCCTACAGAGGGGGACTTTGGGCACCGCCCAACATTGTATTTTTAGTTTTAACATTGGGAACACTATTGTGCGAAAACGTATTGCGGTCCTGGCAACCGTGGTGGTTTTGTTGGTTGCCGGGAGTTTTATCTTCAAGAAGTCGCTGGATGCCGGCTTTTACGATGGGTACGAGGCGGAGGCGCCTCTGAACGTTCGTATCCGATCCGTGGAGGAGAAGGACGCGTACGAGCTTTATGATCTGGTGTTTGATGGTGTCGCCGGCATGCCGGTCCCCACGTTGCTTGCGTTCCCCCCGCAGGGCTCAGGCCCGTTTCCCTGTATTATTTTTCTCCATGGCATCGGTCAGAGCAAGGGATTCATGGAGGAGATCGCGGCGCCATACACGTCGGCCGGTTTCGCGTTTGTGTCTTTCGACCAATACGCGCGAGGCGAACGTAAGCTGGAGCAGAGCAATGTGTTGACGGATGCTTTGGGGTTGCGCCGCCGTTGTGCGCTGAATGTGATTGAGACTCGGCGGCTGGTGGACTATCTCGTCTCGCGGCCCGATATCGCTCCCGGGCGGATCTATTTGATCGGCGCGAGTTTTGGCGCCATCACCGGCGCAACGGCGGTGGCTTTCGAGCCGCGGATCCAGGCCGCCGTGATGACGTACGGGGGCGGTGACTTCGACAAGTTGCTTTCCAGCGAGGCGGCGCAGTCTGAGCTGGGCATTTTTCACTGGCCGGTGAAAACCTTGGTTGCCTCCTTGACCGCGCCGGCGGACCCCGTACGATATGTGGGGCGGGTGGCTCCACGTCCTCTGCTATTCCAGAATGGCACGCACGACGCACTCATCCCCTTGGAGGCCGCGGACGCGTTGTATGCGGCGGCGAAGGATCCGAAAACGCGAACGCTGTATGAGTCCGACCATGTGGGATTGGATGAAGCGACAACGCGAGCAGTTCTTCAGGAGTGCCTAACGTGGCTGGAGTCTGTAGACCGGGAGAAGCGCGCCGTGGAAACGAGTGTGGCGGAGAATCCTGAGTCGGGGGCTTGAATCACCTCGAGTGGCCAATCAGCATGCCATCGGCTGAACGTCCACGGTACACCGGCATCAAGCGTAGAGTTCCCGGCATTTCGCGGCGATTCTCGGCATGGTCTGTCCAATCCATCCGAACGTGGAGGCACCTAATAGACGGTACGGATTCTCGGACAACTCACGGAACGCGCGTTGATCCGATAGCCGTAACCGTGGTTGGAGCAACAATTCTCACCAATCGTGAACGCGGGGAATCTGCCAATCCTACGTTCGACTTCGCTCCACGTTGGGCTCCAATCTCTCGCCCCGGGTGGAAGCGGGCGCGACGTACCCAGTAGGTGAAGTCGAATCGTTCGACGACGCCCTGACTGAGTTTGGACATTGAGTTCCCGGGGTCTGCTTGGTTTCCTTTCGGCAGGATATCCGAGAATCACTATCGGCAATTTGGCCTGCGCGTAGCGGAACTCCCCAACTGGTTAATTGCGCGCATGGGGGTATTTCTCCTGTGAGGACACGTGTCATTTTGGGGTGCATTTCTCAAGGCGTCCCGCTGCACGACGCATCCGGGTGTACTCAATTCCGTCAAAAGCAGGGCGAAGCTACCCTGCTAAGTGGTTTTATATATGCTGTCTTACCACGTCGGCCACAGTGCAGCGCTCACTGGACCGGCGGTGGCACAGAGCTTTCAAGGAAGTATGTCTATTTTGTGGATTCGCCTTGACAGGACAACACGACTATGTTACGTTTAAACAGGCATTTAGCTTGCAACGAACTGGGCGATTCTTGAGTGGGTGATCCGCAGTGGGTGTTCGCGGTGCGCGAGCAGTGCGGTTCGGTTTCGGAGTCATATTTCAACAGGATAAGGTGACAGAAACATGAAGGCGAAAAGGGGATTCACGTTGATTGAATTGCTGGTAGTCATCGCGATTATCGGCATCCTCGCGGCGATCTTGCTTCCGGCGTTGGCGCGGGCGCGCGAGGCGGCTCGGCGGGCAAGTTGCCAGAACAATCTGAAGCAAATGGGTCTCGTGTTCAAGATGTATGGAAATGAGTCGGAGGGTGGGAAGTTTCCTCCGGTGAATCTGTGGGTTGGGCAGGCGCTGGACTGTAATGGAACGGCGTATCCGTTCGGCCCTCAGGGCGGGCCTTTGGATCCGTTGTTCTCGGGTGGCCCCTATGTGCCAACGCTTTACCCGGAATATCTGACGGATTTCAATATCATGCAGTGCCCGTCGGATTCGGGCGGTGAGCATGGCGGAATCGTGGAGAATGCCGTTGATCAGGACACGGGCAATGTCATTTTCCATCTCCCCTGTGCCGAGGGTTGGATGGGTCAGAACTCGGTAGACGAGTCTTACGCGTATTTGGGCTGGATGTTTGACCTTAGCGACGCGGACGATCCGGCAGTACCGGCATTGGTGCTGAATCCGGTCATCACGGCGTTGGGTGGCGATCCGGTTGCCGATCCGAGCATTTTGGTGTCTCAGCAGTTGGCGGGTTGGCTGGCCCAGTTGTTCACCGAATTGTCGGGTGGCAACTTCACGGTCCGTGAAGACGATCTTGAAGTTGGCGATTCGATTCCCAATTCGGGCAATGCCGGCGGCGACGTGCTGAATCGTCTTCGGGAAGGTATTGAACGGTTCACGATTACGGACATCAACAATCCGGCGGGAAGCGCCACGGCGCAGAGCCAGTTGTTTATCATGTGGGACGTATTGTCCACAAAGGTAAGCGATTACAACCACCTGCCGGGTGGCTCGAACGTTTTGTTCATGGACGGTCACGTGGAGTTCCAGCGGTACCCGAATGACAAGGCGCCGACGACGCAGTTGATGGCGGTTGGAACAGGCACACTGTTCTAGACGAATAAATCTGTTTGGTATTAGGCGGGGCCAGCGTTGTAGGCTGGCCCCGCCTTTCTTGTGTCTGGCGATGGAGCTGGAATTCGGCGGCCGCGGGGCCTGGTCGTCAGGGCAACTCAGGATGGCGGGTTCGTCAGGGTCAGTTCACAATTCCGAGACAACGTCTCCCAAATCGCGAGGGAGGAACATTCAACGCGAATGGTATCAAACCTACTCGCAGTTGCCATCGGGTCTGGCTTGTTCGTCGAGGGCGGCTCGGATGTTTTGTGCGAGGGATCGGGGTGTGAAGGGTTTCTGGACGTAGTGGGCGTTTGACTGGAGTAGGCCGTGGCGGACGATGGTGTCGTCGGTATATCCGGACATATAGACGACGCACGTGTCCGGGCGAATGGCACGGATGCGTTCGACGAGCTGGGGCCCGCCCATTTGGGGCATGACGACGTCGGTGACCAGGACATGGATGGGACCCACGTAGTCGCCGGCAATGCCGAGCGCGGCTTCCCCGCTGGACGCTTCGAGGACGGTGTACCCGCACATTTTGAGTACGCGGGTGGTCAGAAGCCGCACGGAATCGTCGTCTTCGACGACGAGGATGGTTTCGTTTCCTTCGGGGAGCTTGAGCCGCGCGGCACGTTCGCCGGCGGATTCGACATCGCTCCCGTTCCGCGGGAGATAGACTTTGAATGTGGTTCCGACGCCGACTTCGCTGTAGACGCTGATGTGGCCGCCCCATTGCTTGACGATACCGAACACGGTGGCGAGGCCGAGGCCGGTTCCTTTGCCGACCTCCTTGGTGGTGAAGTAGGGTTCAAATACGCGGCTCAAGACTTCGGGGGGCATGCCGGTTCCGGTATCGGAGACGGCAACGAGCGCGTATTCGCCGGTCGCCACTTCGGGCCTGGAGTGGGTGTATTCGCGATCGAGGGAGACGTTGGCAGTTTCGATCGTCAGTTTTCCTCCCACGGCCATGGCGTCACGGGCGTTCAAAACGAGGTTAAGCACGACCTGTTCGATTTGGCCGATGTCGGCGTCGACGGTATAGAGATTGGGATGCAGCGTGGTTGAGAGTTCGACGTCTTCGCCAATGAGGCGAAGCAGCATCTTTTCGAGGTCCTGGATGATGGTGTTCAGATCAATCGTGGCCGATTCGACGGCCTGTTTGCGACTGAAGGCGAGGAGCTGCCGGGTCAGGGATGCGGCACGCACGCCGGCCTGCTCGATTTCGCGGATGAGACTCTCGTCGTCGCTGGACAGACTATCCGATTCCAGGAGCATGTCGCTGCACCCGGCGATGATGGTGAGGAGATTGTTGAAGTCGTGAGCGACGCCCGCGGCGAGCTGTCCCAGGGCTTCGGCTTTCTGACTCTGGCGCAACTGCTCTTCCAGGTGCTTCCGCTCCACGCCTACCGCGATGGTGTAGCTGACGGAGGCGAGGGCGTCGAGGGTGGTGTCGGACAAGGCGCGGCGGGAGAACAGGCCGACGACGCCCAGCAGGCGGCCGTCTATGACGAGGGGATAGCCTGCAAAGGCGACAAGACCTTCCCGTTGGGCCCACCCGGGGTCGCTGATGCGCGGGTCGTTCAGCACGTCGTTGGTCAGGTGGGGCCGGAGTTCGGAAGCGATTTGACCGATCTTGAATTCACCGACTTTGATCTTGCTGTGGCCGCCGTCGAGATGGGTGTACATGCCCGCACTCGCCTCGAGAATGAGGAATTCGGAACTGGAATCGGCGACCCAGATTCGGGCGAAGGCGGCGTGCAGATGCCGGACCATGGATTCCGCGCACAACTGCAACATGCCGCGCATCGTCAACGATTGGGAGACGGCCAGGGAGACATCGGCACCGAGGGCGACGAGGGCGCCATGGCGCGCGCCAGAGGCATCCCGGAAGACGGAGACCGTGCCGCGGGGTTGGTCGCGGGGGTCGCGCAGGACGGTCGTTGTGTTGTGGACGGGGACGGGGACGTCCCCGCGATCCAGGAGGAGGGCTTCTTCGGGGAAGGAAATCAAGGGACCCTCCATCGCCTCTTGCGCGACGAGAGGTTCCCCGCTCTTCCGGTCGATCAAGCGGAAGACCTCATCGATGGGCCGGCCGATCGCCTCCTCCCGGGACCAGGCGGTGATGGCTTCGGCGCCTTGATTGAAGAAGGTGATTCGTCCGTCGAGGTCGGACGCGATGATTGCGTGCGTGAGATCGTCGACGGACTCGGTAAGCCAACGTTCGATCTTGCGAAGGCGCCGTTCCGTTTTGTGTTTGTACAGGGCCATCTCGATGTTGGCTTTTAGTTCGCGTTCCGAGAAGGGTTTTACGAGGTAGGCGAATGGTTGGGTCTCCCGGGCGCGTTCCAGGGTTTCGTCGTCCGTGTAGGCGGTGACGTAGATCACGGGGACTGCGAGCTGTTCGCGAATCTGTTCGGCGGCGTCGATGCCGTCCGTTTCGCCTTTGATCACGATATCCATGAGCACGAGGTCGGGGTTGCAGTCGGAGGCGAGGCGTATGGCCTCCTCGCCGGAGGAGGCAATTCCCGCGACGGTGTATCCCATCCCTTCGAGGCGGACCTCGAGTTCCCGTGCGATGATGATCTCGTCTTCGACGATAAGGATTCTGGACAGAAACATGGTTCAGGCCCGCTCCTTGTACTGTACTTCCCGGAAGGTAATATGGAACGCCGTGCCGCCGTTGGCGGTATCGACGCGTATCGTCCCGTCCAATTGCCGGGTCAGGTCGTTGACAAGTTTCAAGCCGAGGGAGGCGCTGGCGCGCCAGTCGAAACCTTCGGGCAGGCCGACGCCATTGTCTTTCACGAGCAGGTTAAACCGGCGATCACCGGCGGGTTCCAATTCGACCATCACGTTCCCAGAACGCCCGTTGGGGAAGGCGTGCTTGAGCACGTTGGACACGAGTTCGTTGATGATGAGGCCGCAGGGAATCGCGGTGTCGATTTCGAGAGAAACGTTCTCGACGCGTACGGTGGCGGAGATTCCGCGCTGGTCCATGCCGTAGGAACGGAACAGGTCTGTGACGAGGTCGCGCACGTAGCCGGCGAAGTCGAGGCGCACCAACTCGGCTGAGCGATAGAGTTTCTCGTGGATGAGCGCGATGGACTTGACGCGGCTCTGGCTCTCTTTGAGGATCTCGAGCACTTTGGGATCGGGCGTATGAACGGTCTGTAGAAACAGGAGCGAGGAGATGACTTGGAGGTTGTTCTTTACGCGATGGTGCACCTCCTTCAGGTAGGTCTCGCGCACGTGAAGCGCTTCCACTTCCATTCGTTTGCGCTCGGTGACATCACGGACCACTCCGAGGATAAGTCTGCCTCGTTCGGTCTCGATGGGGCTCAGCATGATGTCGACGGGGAACTCGGTGCCGTCTTTCCGCTTGCCGAAGAGATCTATTCCGGCACCCATGGGCCGGGTGCGCGGGGAGGCGTGGTAACCGGACCGGTGTTTGACATGGCGAGCGGCCAAACGCTGGGGAACGAGGACTTCGACCAGATTCCCGACGAGTTCGCTCGGCGCATAGCCAAACATGCGAAAGGCCTGGGCATTGGCCATGGCAATGCGCCCGCCTCCATCCACGAGTAGGATGGCATCCGGGGCGAACTCGAAGATCCCATGGAGAATCTCGGGGCTATGGGAGATCTCGGTCTGCTCGCCCGTGTTTTGAACGCGCCCGTCGCTGTGCACCTGGAAGAATCCTGGGACGCCGGCCCACCCCAAGCCAGCTCCATTTCGACACCTTGCATGCAAAGACCAGCCTTGGGGTTATCATACATCTGAAATGCATATTTGTCTAGACCAGAAAACAGCGGTATTGACGGGAGTTTTTCGAGTTTCATGCGTGGGTATGCCTGGGACGCGAGATTAGCCGGGGAACTCGGTAAACCGCAGGTTCCCCATGGGATCGGCAATCAGGAAGCGAAGGAACCAGTCGGCGCGGTTGTTGATAATCTTGGCGACGACCGTGTTCCAGCCGGCACGAAGTTCGAGAGGTACGTAAACGAAGCCGCCGGGGGCGCCGAAGGCCTGGGCCTCTTCAATGAGTTCGCCGTTGAGAAAGACTTGTGCGAAATTGTCGGCGTAGACGGTGGCGTGGACGAGTTGGTCATCGGGGCTATACACGCTGCATGCGGCGTAGGCGCAGGCAAGGTCGGTGGTGCCCATGATGGCGTTGAAGTTGAGAAGGCCATTGGGTAAGGGGTCGTGGTGGCGCCAGGTCAGGCCGCCGTCGTAGGTGCGAGCTTCTTCGAATCCTTGTTCGGGACCAAATGTCTTGAAGAAATTGGCGTTCGCTTTCTCGGGGTGCTCCGGCAGGTGGCTGGTATCGATGGGTCCCAGGGGAAAGGGACCTACCACGTGCCAGGCTGGAATCGCCTTGATGGATCCGTTGGGGTAGATTGGGGCGACGTCGATCTCTTCCATGCGCCGGTTCTCTTTGGCGAGCAGCTCGCCGCGGTACTCGATCTCTTGCTCCACCTGGGGCGGGAACGAGAGACGTTCGGCGGGGACGTTGAACCGAATCCGCGCGCGAACCGTTTCGCCGGGTGCGAGGGTGTGACGGATATGGACGGCGTTGCCGTGGATCGTCCATGGCGAACCGGATTCCAAGGCGGGTTGCCAGCCGCTCTTATCGAGAGGGGCGATCGAGGTCTCTACCGTGGCTTCTTCGGGGAGGATGTTATTGACGGTAAGAATGTTTTCTACGGTGATCGTGCCGGTACCCAGTCCTTCGGGCATGGTTGCGTCCAGGGTGGCGAGGTCGAACACGATCCCGCGGCGAAAGGAAGCGGGCGCGATATCTACGGGCCAGATTCCGCCGGACGGTTCGACGAGGGCGTAGCTGACTTCGTCTCCATCGACGGTGACGAAGCCGAAACTGTGAAAGCATCCGTATTCCTTAACTTCGCTGAGATGGATGCCGCCGCCGGTGGCGCTTTGGACGACGTACAGATTTCCGTTTCGCCGCTCGGTCATCTGGTAGTGCTCGTGTCCCGCGACGGCGGTGAAGCGGTGGCCGGTGAGGGCTTTCTCAAGGCGTTCCCAATCGCGGAGGAAACGGGGGTCGTCCCACATGGGTTTGTGGAAAAAGAGGAAGGTGTGGCGGCTGCCCTGGCTCGCGGCGAGATCCTGTTCCGCGAAGGTCATCATGGCTTCCCAGCGGGGTCCCCGGCCGTCGAATCGTTCTTCCTCAGTGTTCAAGATGAGGAAATGGCAGTCTTTATAGTCGAAGGAGTAGTAGGTGCGGCCGAAGTCCTGCGTCCAGAACTCGTAGCATTCAAGGTTAGCGATGTCGTGATTGCCAACCGTGTAGAAGATCGGGGCGTCGATGCGTTCCGCGTGCTCGTTGTACTCCGTCCACTCGGCGTCCCACTTCGCCCGCTCCTCCATGTGGCCGGGGATCATGTCGCCGACGGTGACGACGAAATCGGGAACGAGCAGATTGATGGAATCCACGGCGCGATCGTAGATGGGCCACTTCCCCTCTCCCCCGCTGGTCTTGTCGCCGAGGATGACGAAACTGAATTTGTCGGCGTCGTTGGTCCAGTCACCGTCGCGCATGGGAACGCGATCCTGGAGCAGATCAGGAGCTTCGGCGGGGCTGAGTATCGCCACCAGGAAAGTAAGCGCGAACGCGCCGATCCATCGGTACGAGGAACAGGACCGTACTTTATCGATGATCATGGATTAACAACCTTTCCGGTTTTCGCCCGCAGGGTCGATGGGAATCGAGTTGCCTGCCGTTCCGCTCGAGGGCGCTACTCTCGCGACGCCGCCCCAAATCCAGTCGTGAGTATTGCACAGGTGGCTATCGAAACGCGTATCGGACGCGAGGAAACGGGGCCGTCGTGCGTAGCCCGGGTTTCTCTTACGCTCAAGCGAGTGTAATGGGTACTCCGCAGGAGATATGCACATGCGATGGATTTCTGATCGATTCGTTCATACAGGGCAGGGGTGCGAGAAGTCCACACCTGTGTGCCGATTGATTTACTCGGGAGCATTGCTCACCGACCCGCGGTACTGACGACGAAATGCCGAAAATTGGTTGCGGGGCCGGAAGACGCCATCCGCCGCTGTTTGCACGACCGTTAGCGGCGACGGCTTACGTGGAAAGGACCACCTGTATGGGACCCGTACTGTCTCCGAAGGCATCGACTTTAACATCCATGGAATTGAGCATGGTGTGGTACAGGTTGCAGAGGGGCGTTGCCTTGGGACTTGCCACGTGTTGGCCGGTGGTTAGTTTGCCGCCGGCTTTGCCTGCCACAAGGATTGGGAGGTTGTTGGGGTCGTGGCGGTTTCCGTCGGAGATGCTGGAACCGAAGAGAATCATGGTGTTGTCGAGAAGCGAGCCGTCGCCTTCGGGGATGTCACGCAGGCGGCGCAGCAGGTAGGCGTACTGCTCCACGTGCCACCGGTTGATCTCGCGATACTGCGCGATCTTCTCTTCCTTGTTTTCGTGATGCGACATGTCGTGGTGGCCGCCGGATACGCCAGGCAGGAACGAGAAATTCCGGCCGGACACGTCGTTGGCGAACATGAAAGAGAGAATGCGCGTGGAGTCGGTCTGGAACGCGAGGACCATGAGATCGAGCATCAACTTTACATGCTCGCGAAAATCCGCGGGGATTTTCTGATCCGGCGCCGAAGGAATGGTGGGCGCCTCGGAAGGCTTCCAGTCCCGCGGATCCGGCTGAAGCGAGAACTCGATGCGCTTTTCGACGGCGCGCACGGACTCGAGGTACTCGTCGATCTTGACTTGATCGTCGCGACCGAGGCGGCTGCGAAGGCGCTTTGCGTCGTCGAGCGCCAGGTCGAGGATGCTTTGGAAATCTTCGCGGCGTTCGGCGCGGACTTCCCGCCCGGTTTCGTCTTTGTCGCCGAAAAGCCGTTCGTACACGAAGCGGGGATTAATCTCCTTGGCCACGGGCACGTTGGCAGAACGCCAGGAGATGTAGGAACCGTAGAGGCGCGTATAGCCCACGTTGCTGTCGATACCGGAAATGACGGGGTCGATGCCAAGTTCGAGCGATGGCAAGGGGGTCAGGTGGCCGAGGCGCTGGGCCGCTAACTGGTCCATGGAGATGCCGCCGGCGCTGATGTCTTTGCCGGTCGTCTTGGTAACCGGTTCGCCGGTCAGGAAATTCGCGGTTTTGGCATAATGCCCGTCGCCTTGCTGGCTCGCGGCTTTGTCGAGACCGGAGAAGATGTTGATGGAATCGCGGAGATCCTGGAGCGGTTCGAGCGCGTAGGGTAAGGTGAAATCACGCCCCGTTTGTTCGGGAATCCAGGACTCCTGCCAAACGCCGTTTGGGAAGTAGAGGCAGGCCATGCGCACCGGCGGTTTAGCCGTAGGCGCAGTCGCACTGGCGCGAAATGGGGCCATGGCATCCAATACCGGCAGGGCGAGTGCCGCGCCCATTCCGCGGAGCATAGTACGCCGTGAAATTTCCCAGGTCTTTCGGCTCATGCAGCGTGATCCTCCGACGTGGCGCCACTATAGCGGTGGCGGAAGGGAAAACTCAAGACGATCTCGGTTACCAGCGCGGAGGATCGGTAGTCGTTCTGCTGGAGCGACTTGATGCAATCGTCGACGACGCATTGATCGTAGCGTGTCAGGGAACGGCCCAGACCATAGCCGAGCATTTTTCGGGAAAGATTTCGCAGAAACTCGCCTTTGCGCGCGAGCAGAATCTGCTTAAGTTCCACGGGACCGTCGAAGGACTCGCCGGAAGGCAATTCGCCGGTGGCGTCGATGGGGTGACCCGCCTGTTCGGTGCGCCAGCGACCGATGGGATCGAAGGACTCCAGTCCGAACCCGATGGGGTCCATCCGCGCATGACAGGAAGCACAGTCGGGATTCTCGCGATGCGCTTCCATACGCTCGCGCAACGTGAGTCCATCGGCTTGGTGATCGTCTTCGGGGAGGGTCCCTGCATTGGGCGGCGGCGGCGGCACGTTGTCGCCGAGGAGTTGCTCAAGGACCCACTTGCCGCGAAGGACGGGGCTGGTGCGGAGCGGATGGGACGTGGCGGTCAGGACCGCGGCCATGCCGAGCACGCCGCCGCGGCTGGCGTCCGTGAGATCGACGACGCGCATATCGGGGCCTTCAATGCCGCCGAGCCCGTAGATGGCAGCGAGCCGATCGTTGGCGTAGGTATAGTCGGCGTCGATCAGTTCGATGAGACTGCGGTCTTCGCGGAACACCCGGTTGAAAACCAGGGCCGCTTCGGCGCGCATGATGTCCGCGAGAGCATCGTCAAATTCCGGGAACCGTTCGGCGTCGGGCCGGGTGGTCTCGCCGAGTTGGGTGATGCCGAGCCATTGTGTGGCGAACATCTCACCGAGGGCACGGGCTTTGGGATCGGCGAGCATGCGCGATACCTGGGCGCGAAGCACTTCGTCGTCCTGCAAGCGGCCTTCACCGGCGAGGGCGGTCAGTTCAGCATCGGGCATGGAGCCCCACAGGAAATAGGAGAGTCGCGCCGCCAGCGGGTATCCGCTGAGGGCATAGGTACCAGGCTCCGGGGGTTCGGGTTCCGCGAGGAAGAGGAAGTGCGGGGAAACCAGCGCGGCTTTATACGCGAGCTTGATCGATTCGAGGTAGGAATCGCCCCGGCGGTAGGCGTCGGAGAACATGTCCGCGAGACGCGTAACTTCCTCTTGATCCGCGGGTCGCCGCCATGCGCGCGCGAGGAACTCGGTAAGCGCGGTTTCCGCGGCGTTGCGGGGAGCGCGGCCGATTCCCGGGGTAGCGGCGATTAACGGGCTATCGGTCGTGCCGGGCGGCAACGCGGCTTCGATGGCGCGGTCGGCGACTTCGAGGTACTTTTCAATTTGAATCGCCGACAGGAAGAGGGAACTGCCGTTGTTGTCGAATCCTTCGCCGCCGGCGCCGTCCGCGGGAAACTGATCGGCGACGTCAATCGCGATGAGCAGGAGATCCCGGAGAGTGTTTTGGTACTCCATGCGATTCAGTCGACGACTCATGACGTATCCAGGAAACCAACTCATGGATTCCTCGTTGGCGAGCCGGTCGCAGTCGGCACTGTCGATTTTCAGTGAAGCAATCCACTTCAGGAAGAGGTCGCGTTCCTCCTGGGAGGGTTGGTCGCTGCGATTGGGCGGCATTTCGCCGTTCTCAACGCGTTTGCCGATGCGTTGCCAGACTGCGATGGAATCGAGGGCCATATCGGTCGTCTCGAATCGCTCGATATTGAGGTCACCCCGGGTTATGTCGGCGTTATGGCAATCAACACAATACCGGCTGACGATGGGAAGAACGTCGGTCTCAAATACGGGGTCCGCCGCGCCAGACGCACTGAAAACTGCGCAGAACAGCAGCGGAACTGCGAACGTTGCGCGTCGATAGTTGATCCGTCCAGTAACGACCTTGCAGCTTGACGACTTCACTCCGCATACCCTACCGATCCGCGTCTCCCCCGTCAAACGCGACGCACGAGCGAGTCTTACAGCACTTGTGAGATGGCGCCCTTAACGCCGGTTAGTCGTTGGGCCACTTGAGTTGAAACTCGATCTCTTCTTCATCCGACCCGCGCTCGTGTTCGATATTGATCGTGGCATTCGGGGGGATGGACACCCGCTCGCCGGCGACCTGGATGCGGAAGCGCTCGCCGTTTTCGATGCAGTCCGCGAGGCGTCGCAGTTTGGCAACGAACTGCTTGGCGGGATAATTCTTCTCGATGTCGCGTTTCGATTTGCGGCTCCGTGTGGCCATCATCACTCCTCTTTCGCGGTTGGGGTTTGCGATAGTTCTTCTGCCGTTACGCAATTCCGAAGCGGCAATCCGGTTTCGAGAATTGCCCCAGCGACTAGACCGCTGATCTCATGAGCACCCTTGGTACATAGATGGGTGCCGTCCACTTTACCATCAGGATAATTGGGCGACTCGCCTTTTTCCAGATAGAGAAACAAATCGCGGGTGCGTTCCGGACCGATGGCCTCGAACCGTTCCCGGGTAAGCCGGTGTAGGTCGATCAGCGGCGTTTCCAAATCTCGCGCCAAGACACGGACTGCGTCGGGGTAAGCGCTCATGCTGTCGACAAACTCGCCGGATTCGTTCCAGCCGTTGCGGTTGATGGAGGTCAGCAGAACGGGGATTGCGCCCGCATCGCGGGTCTCTTGCACATACTGCTGCAAAAACGCGCGGTAGGTCGTAGCCGGATCGGTGTAGCGGGCGGAATCTTCCTGCTTTTGGTCGTTATGGCCGAACTGGATGAACACGTAGTCGCCGGGGTTCAAAGCTTCGCGGATGGGTGTCCAGGCGCCTTCTTCGAGAAAACTCTTGGAGCTTCGTCCGCTGCGCGCGCGGTTGTCGACGACGATGCACGCGGGGTCGAAATAATCTTGCAGGACCTGCGCCCAGCCGGTCAGGGGGTGGCGATCGTCCGGATAGGATGCCGCGGTAGAGTCGCCGATGACATAGAGGCGCGGGACGCTGACGTCATCCGCGTATCCGGCGAGCGACGGGAGTGCGAAAAGTACTGAAAGAATAACGATCCGGCAAATCAACTGCAGACAACTCACTCGGGGTTTTCCTCCGAATACTTCCGATAGTCCTCTTCCGCCTGGGCTTCGCATTGGGGGCAGAATTCCGAGGTCATGTAGTTCTGAACCCAGCCGGTTCCGATGATCTCCTCGAATGCGTCGTGATCGTTCAGGATTTCGTCGAGGAGAAGACGATAGCAGTCACGGGGTGTGAAATGCTCGCACACGTGGATGGCCACGTTCAGCATCGCGAGCCGCACGAGCAGGCCCTTGAGTTCCCCTTCGACGGCCTCGTCGTTGAGGTCTTCGGGCCGGGGGAGTTTGTCAAAATCCTTCAGAAAGAACCGAATGGGTTTGCCCAGGCCTTCTTCGTGGCAACGGTCGATGAGCCCGATCTCGCGGATATCCTCGTCCTCGTCGGGATCTCGTCCGTGGATGATGCTGTCAATGGCGCGGGCTTCCCGGTCGAGTTCGCGTTGAAGGTTCGTGGGGGGCGACTCGAACTCGTTATCTTCATCCGGCGTTGGCTCGATGGTGATGTGCTCCACTTCGCCGGCTTCGAAATCGGCCATCGTCACGTCGAGCACCGGTTTTCGCTCGGTCCCCGGCAGGTCCGGCGGGAGGGCGAGGTGCGGGATTGGAATCCATTCGCCTTCGTCGTCGTCGTCCTTAGGTTCCCGGATGCATTCTTCCAGGATTGGGTCGGCCATTTCGATGACCACGCGTCCGTTCTGACTGTACCATTCGAGGTAGAGCCGGCGCCGCCAGACCGTGGGCGGCGGTTCGCCGAGCCTCGAGCGCTGGAGGAACTCCTCCATGGGACAGTCGAAAGTGCGCACCCACTCCTTGGCGGACATGTCTCCGGTGGGGCCGATTTGTCTAAATTGGAATCCCCGGTGTTTTTGCGGGTCGTACACTTCAGTCATAGGGTCGCCTTCGCGGGGGCGAAAGCGAAAGTGTTTTCCCTTCAAGTCATCTTCGCAATCGCCGGTGAGTTCGAGATGGATTGCCGTTTCCTCACCTTCTTCCACTGCGCGCAGGACGAGGAAGCCGAAGGTACTGTAGTGTTTCGTGTTTCGCAGTTCGCCGTATACGACATATTCACCGAGTCGAATTGCCATGGCGTCATACCTCGCGCTTGTTCGAGATGGACGTGGGTTCTGGGCGCACCTCTAGTAGTCAAGGGTATCAGAGAACCGATATGACAACAAACCTGGAATTTTGAAATTTCCGTTGGCGTATATGCATAAGGATGGAATCTGTTTACAACCGCACATCAGCGTCAGGAGGCGATTCATGAATAAATCAACACATTCCGCGGTAAAACTCAGCAATGGAATCGAAATGCCGCTATTGGGCCTGGGGGTCTGGCGCTCGGGGCCGGGCGCGGAGACCGAGCAAGCGGTCCGCTGGGCGTTGGACGCGGGCTACCGGCACATCGACACGGCTGCGATTTATGAGAATGAAGAGAGTGTTGGGAAGGGCGTCGCCATAAGCGGCGTGCCGCGTGACGAGGTGTTTGTGACGACGAAGGTCTGGAATACGGATCAAGGGTACGATTCGACGTTGCGCGCGATGGAGACGAGTCTCAATAAACTCGGGCTCGAGTATGTGGACCTGTACCTGGTTCACTGGCCGGTGAAGGGCAAGTTCAAGGACACGTGGCGCGCGATGGAGGCAATTTACGAGTCGGGCAAGGCACGGGCGATCGGGGTGAGTAATTTTTTGGTGCATCATTTGGAGGATCTGCTCGGTTCGGCGAAGGTTGCGCCAATGGTCAATCAGGTGGAGTTTCATCCGCGATTGCAGCAGCCGGAGTTGTTGGCCTTCGGCCAGAAGCACGGGATCGCGCACGAGGCGTGGGCGCCGATCATGAAGGGGCGGGTCACCGACATCCCCGAGTTGCAGGCGATCGCGAAGCGGCACGGCAAGTCGCCGGTGCAGGTGACCATTCGTTGGGAGTTGCAGAAGGGGGTCGTGACTATCCCAAAATCTGTCCATCAGGAACGTATTGTGAATAATGCCGATGTGTTCGATTTCGCGTTGAGCGCGGAGGAGATGGCGACCATCGACGGGTTGGACACGGGCGAACGGGTCGGACCGCATCCGGATGAGATCGATTTTTAGGCAGGCGGTTCGCGCCTCGTATGGGTAGTGTTTTTCTGTCGCCCCATCCGGGGCTCTGTCGTGGTTGGGGGCGGCTGACCCAGGGTTGCGCTCGTGCCTCGCTCCACCCTGGGCAACAGTCTTCCGCCCCTCCGGGGCGAAGAGAGGAATCAACCATGTAGTTTGGATCGCGTGTCTACGGGCCGTTCTCTGCGGGCTGCGCGACTACGAGCCACTACCGGAGTATCGAACGACATCTCTGGACTGAGCGTTTCCGAACTGATTCGAATGATGATATGCGTCTGATTGCGGGATTCGCATCCCGCCGCCAGGTAACCGTTGAATTCACGGCGCCTACTCAACGCGGAAAGAGCGGATCTTTTCCGGCGGCCATGGCCTGAAGTTGGGCGGTTTCGGCTTCGGTGATGGGAGTCAGGTTGCCGGCCAGGGCCAGGGTGTCGTGGTACAGGGTCGGGTTGCCGGGGGGCAGGATGGCCGTGACGCCTTGACTCAGGGCCCAGCGCAGGGCCATGGACCCTTCTTCGGGATTGTCGATGGGTTCATACCAGCAACCGGCGCAGCGCTTTTCCTGGGGATAGTCAGCGGGCCAGTGTTGGCGGGCCATGGCCTTGAGGGACACGCAGGGGATACCTTTCTCGTTGGCTTTGGCGAGCACCTCGGGGCCGAAGTTTCCGGTGTAGTACGAAACGTAGCTGACGGGAAAATACAAGAAGTCGAAGTCGTAGCGTGCCATGGCTTCGAGGGCTGCTTCAGTGGAGTGGGCCGAAAAGCCGAGGAAGCGGATCTGTTCCGACTTCTTTTTGTCGAGCAGGAATTCCATGGCGCCGCCGGCAGCAAAGGCGGGTTCCACGTCTTTCTCGACGCTCTGAATGCCGTGGACGAGGAACATGTCGAAATAATCGGTCTTCAGCAGTTCGCAGGAGCGCTTGAATTCGGATTCAGCGCCTTCACGGGTGCGTTCGCGGGACTTGGTGGCGAGAAAGATATCCTTGCGGTGGGGCTGCAGCGCGGGTGACAACATTTCTTCGGAATTTCCGTACGATGCCGCCGTGTCGAAGTAGTTGATGCCAAGATCGCGCGACAGACCCACGGCGCGGTCCACGTTTTCCGGCGTGTTGCCGCGCGCAACGAGGCCGCTGAACCCGATGACGGACAATTCCAAACCGGTCTTGCCCAGTGGGCGTTTGGGCAGGGTCGTGGCGCCGTCGATTGCCTGGGGCCACGCTTTGCCTGCGGCCAGCCATGTTGCCGACGCGGCCATGGTTCCGATGAATTCACGCCGTTTCACGGTGCAGCCCTCCGTAGTCGTTTGTGCCTGACGTTCAGCGTACTGGATCGCCGGGAAATGGTCAACGCTATTTGACGCCAGGAAACCTGTGGGGCCATTCGAACACGCGATTTCTCATCGCATCGCAGGGCAGGTATGATCAGCGATGATGCCACAACCAGGGAGACTGCACGATGTCCTATTGCCGAGCCTTCGAGTTCCTCAGCGTGTTGGCCCTTGCGTGTACCTGCGCGGTCGCGGAGGAAATGGAGAATACCGCGGGGCCGGTCGATCTATTTCTGCCGCCAAGTCTTCATGCCGTGCCCGGCATTGAAACGAATGTCTACTTCGACAATGTGACGCTGGTTCTGGACGTAAAGGACTACGCGTTTGATGTGACGTGTGAGAAGGGAAAGCAACAGGCGGAGCGCTGGACCTTCACGCCGGGTGCGGACGACGTGGGCGACTACGCGTTCGTACTCGAAGTCAGGGATGGTACGAACGCGGTGATCGCAACTGGTACGAGCACGGTTCATGTGGTTGCGGCGAACGCGCTGGAGGGACAGCCGCGGTCGCTGCTTCTCATCGGGGACAGCCTGACGCATGCGTCGGTGTATTCGCAGCATTTGTTGGACCTGTGCGCGGCGCCAGGGAATCCCGTGTTGACCTTAGTAGGGTCGCATGTGCCGGATGAATCGGCACCGCTGAACCGGCACGAAGGCTATGGCGGCTGGACGGCGCAACGGTTCGCGACGCAGTACGCGGATCCGTCGAAGGCGGAGAATTACCGGGAGCGGGGCAGTCCATTTGTGTACTTGAATGCGGAGGGCAATCCGGAACTGGATTTTGCGCGGTATTGCCAGGATGTGAACGAGGGGCGCTTCCCCGACGCGATTACGATCTTTCTGGGATGCAACGACACGTTTTCGGCGACGGACGAGACGATCCAGGCGCGGATGAACGATATGTTCGCGGGGCTGGACCTGTTGATCGCCGCGATACATACGGTCAGTCCGGCCACGCGGATCGGGTTGATCCCGCCGGTACCGCCTACGGCGTCGCAGGACGCGTTTGGCGCGAATTATCAGAACGGACAAACGCGGTGGCAGTACAAGCGGAATCAGCACGCCGTGGTTCGCGCCATGTATGCACGGTACGGGCAAGGCGGGGACGGGGCGATTACGCTGATACCGGCTTTCACGAATCTGGATTGTGAACGGAACTATCCCGCGGCGGCCGAGCCGTGGAATGCCCGGACGGAGCAAGAGGCGATCCGGCAGAACAATGGCGTGCATCCGAACGCGGAGGGGTACCGGCAGATTGGGGATTCGATCTTTTGCTGGTTAAAGGGCGATGCGGGCGCGCATGTTGGGGACGAGTAGTCAATTCAGGAACTGGTGGATTCGCTGGGAAACATTCCCCTGAATCCCCCTTCAAGGGGGACTTTGCGGTACGCTTCGCGTACAATCGGCTAAGGGAAACCGGCAACACCGTATTGGTATCGCGAAGGACGCTTTTCCTTGGGTGAATTGGAGAACCTCAGTCCGGTTTGGCAGGCGCTCATTGCCACATTATTCACGTGGGGCGTGACGGCGTTGGGTGCTGCGGTGGTGTTTGGATTCCGGGGGTTCAACCAGCGCGTGCTGGACACGATGTTGGGGGTTGCGGCGGGTGTGATGATCGCCGCGAGTTTCTGGTCGTTGCTGGCGCCGTCCATCGAGATGAGCGAACAGATGGGGTTCTCGCCGTGGAGACCCGCACTGATTGGATTTCTGTCCGGCGGGGTTTTCCTTTGGGCGGCGGACAAGGTGCTGCCGCACCTGCACCCGGGGTTTCGGATGGACGAGGCGGAGGGCATCCAGACTTCCTGGCGGCGCAGCACGCTGCTGGTGCTTGCGATAACGCTGCACAATATCCCGGAAGGGCTGGCCGTTGGCGTGGCGTTCGGCGCCGCAGCCACTGACATCCCCGGCGCATCGTTTGGCGCAGCGGTGGCGCTGGCGCTGGGTATCGGCATTCAAAACTTTCCGGAGGGAACGGCCGTGGCGGTACCGCTGCGGCGGGAAGGGATGTCCCGGAGCAGGAGTTTCTTTTACGGCCAGGCTTCCGGCGTTGTGGAACCCATCGCGGGCGTGTGCGGAGCCGCCGCGGTCATGGCGATGCGCCCGCTCCTCCCCTACGCGCTTGCGTTCGCGGCGGGAGCAATGATCTTCGTGGTCGCGGAAGAACTCATCCCCGAATCGCAACGGAAAGGGGACACGGACCTGCCCACGGTGGGCGTCATGGCCGGGTTTGCGATCATGATGTGCCTGGACGTGGCGCTGGGGTAACGCGATCCCGATCCCGATCCCGATCCCGATCCCGATCCCGATCCCGATCCCGATCCC
>BTVY01000064.1:0-29378 GCA_045863335.1 Candidatus Hydrogenedentota bacterium
CTACACGGACCTACACGGACCTACACGGACCTACACGGACCTACACGGACCTACATGGACCTACATGGACGCACGCAGAGGTGCTATCTGATTTCACCTGAAGCAGGTTCCATGGTTGCGCGCGACCGGGCCAACCTTCATAATGCCTTTTTTCCCGGGACGAATGGAGGTTTCCGATGAGTTTCCTTGCCCTTGCTATGGTTGTGTTAAGTGCGGGTCCCACCGTTTCAATCGATCCGGCGCCGTATACGGAGTTGTACGCGCAGGAAGAGGTCGCGTTCTTTGATACCGAAGACGGGTTGCCGAGTATCGATGTTCCGGCAATTGCGTTGTTGTCCGATGGAACGCCGGTTGCCTTGACGGCACAGGGATACGCACGCTTCGATGGAACGACGTGGCAATCGCAATGGCTGGATCAGGCGGGCGGCCTTTCGTTAATCGCGGCATCAGATGATGGGTCTCACTTCTGGGTTGCCGGCGGCGATCGGGTGATTCAGATCGGCGAGACGACGGTAACTGTGCGCATCCCGCGCGGGACGGTGACGGCGCTGGCATCTGCTGGCGACAGCGTGTTTGCCGGCACGACGGACGGCATTTGGCTGATCGATAACGGCAAGCGAAGCCGGATACTGCGGGCGGACTACACGGTAATGTCGCTGGCGAAGGTCGATCAGAAGCTCTATTGGGGAACCGATCGGGAGTTGCTCCACGTCGGCCTGACGGGGTGGCGCGGGAAGCCCTCTCCCCTCTTTCCGCAGGACAAGAACTTGAGTTGGGCGCCCACGGATGTGTCCGCGCTCGCGGCGGGTGACGGCGCGCTCTGGCTGGCGGCGCGCGAAGGCGCGGGACGCTTTCAGAACAACCAGTGGTCCCTGTTCACCGGCGCCGAGGGTCTCCCCTACGCCGATTTCACGTGCGCGGACACGGGCGAACCCGGCGTGGTGTGGTTCGGAACGGAACGCGGCGCCATCCGGTACGACGGGGAACACTGGTTCTATCGTACGGGCAAGCGGTGGCTCCCGGACGACCACGTGAACGGCCTCGCCGTTGCAGGCGACGGCACTGCGTGGATCGCGACGCCGGCGGGTATCAGCCGCATCACGCGCGCCCAACGCACGCTCGCGGAGAAAGCCGATGAATTCGAGCGGATCATCGACGAGCGGCACCATCGGCTCGACAAGTTCGTGTTGCGCTGCTATTTCGACGAACCCGGCGCGCTCGACACGGCCTGGCAACGGGCGACGGACAACGACGGGCTGTACACGTCCATGTACGGCGCTTCCCAGTGCTATCGCTATGCGGTGACCAAAGACCCGGCAGTCAAGGAGCGTGCGAAGGGGATCTTTGATGCCGTCAAGTTGCTCTTCGATGTAACCGGCATACCCGGGTTCCCGGCGCGCGCGGTCATACCCGTGGAAGGCAACGAAGATCCGAATACTGGCTTCGGCGAAGCGCAGAATCTCGCGATGCAGAAGGAAGACCCGCTCTGGAAAAACATTGTGCCGCGCTGGCCGCTGAGCGAGGATGGGAAATACTGGTGGAAATGCGATACGAGCAGCGACGAGACCTGCGGGCATTTCTTCTTCCTGGCGGTGTACTACGATCTCGTGTGCGAAACGGAGGCGGAACGGCAGGAAGTGCGCGAGCTGGTTCACGAGTTCGCGAGCCACATCGTGGATCATGGGTTCACGTTGACCGACCACGACGGCAAACCCACGCGCTGGGCGAACTGGTCGCCGGCGTATGTGAACGGCAAGGACGGCTGGGCGGATCGGGGCATTCAGTCCATCGAGATCCTTTCGTACATGAACGTGGCCCTGCACATCACCGGCGATCAGAAGTTCGCGAAAGCGGCGAAATACCTGCGCGACGAGCACGATTACCACGCGAATGCGATCAAAGGACGCAGCGCATGGCCGCCCGCGGCGGTCGTGCCCTGGGATCCGAATCTGGCGTTTCTCAGCTACTACGGCCTCATCGAGTACGAGCAGGATGCCGAATTGAAACAGTTGTACAAGCTTTCACTGGACAACAACTGGTTGTTCCTCGCGCGGCAGAACGATCCGTTCTTCAACACCGTGTGGCTGGCCCTGCACCCCGAGGATGGGCTGGACACGACGCCCGAGGAGGCGGAAGCCGAACGGCAGCGCGCGTTGGATCGCATGGCGACGACGCTCGCGCGCACGCCGCAATTGCTCATCGACTGGCGCATGGAAAACGCCCATCGCAGCGACGTGCATCTCGACCCGACCTTGCGCCAACGCGACAACTACGGCTGGCTCGAGCTTTCCGGCGACGCAGTGCCCATCGAGGAGCGGTCGCACATCCGCATCAACTCGGATCACTTCGATCTCAACTGGGGCGGCGAAGGTAAGTGCGAATACGAAGGAACGTACTATTTGCTTCCCTACTACATGGCGCGGCACTACGGATTGCTGAAGTAGCTCGTCTGGACTGTCTGGACTGTCTGGACTGTATGGACGATATGGACGCGTTAGCTGATGGAGTTTAACCTTTTCGTCATCAGATAGCGATCATGGTCGTCGAAACCGTGGAGCCGATAGAACTCGATGACTCGGGTTTTGTCGCGCTCGACCTCCAGGTGAACGGCCTGGACTCCATGATCCTTGCAGACGGCGATGGCGCGCTGAAGCAAGTTTTCGCCAATCCCGCGGCCGCGCAAGGCGGAGTCCACGAAAACTTCATCAATGAAGGCGTCGCGGCCGCCGTACTCGAAGGAGAAGCCGAAGGTCACGGCGACGTATCCGGCGATCGAATCGTCTACGACGGCAACGAGCAACACTCCATAGGCGGGATTCTCGAGAAACTCCGCGAGAGCGCGGCGCGCGCCGGTTTCCGAGAAGGGGTAGTTGTCCTCCGCGTAGTAGCTACGCATGAGTTTCAGTAGCGCCGGGATGTCCTCGTTGCGTGCCTCCCGGTACGCGCCGAAGGGGTTTGACGGAGTCATCGATCTACCTCGCAAGCGGCCGCAGTAAGTCCGCGGACTGAGTCCGGTTGCGCAAGTATGGCCGTTGGCCGACTCGAGCGCAAGGCGAGCGGCAGGGGCCGGCTCGACGTGGGGATTCGCCATCACCCGTGCCAATTTTGCTTGCGCATTTCGCCCTTCCGCTGCATACTGGACCGGGGGATAACGAAATGGCCACGAGCGACATGCGGGCTTCGCGTCAGGCCGATCCGCGCGGCGTCGCGGATGGCGACGATGGCTGGGTCGTGCTGTTTCACGATCGCCTTCTCGGCACGCGACTCTATATTCACTCGCTGGCCCGGTTTCTCATCGTTGTCACCATTGTCACGGGCACCCTGTTCGCTCGTTACATTGTGGGTATTGCCGATTTGCCCGTGCCACCGTTTGTTCTTCTTGCCGTTCTCCTCGGACTGTACAATGTGCCGGTCTTCGTCGTTGCCCACAGACACCACGACCAGGAGGATGGGCCGCCGCCGCATCGTCTCCTGGCCAGATTAATGCACACGACGATCTTTGTGGATTTCCTTTTCCTGACGGCACTACTTTGGCTGGTGGGGGGCGCGAACTCGCCCTTCAAGGCGTTCTACTTGATTCACGTCATCCTGGCTTCGCTCTTGCTGTCGCCTCGCGCCGCCTGCGTCCATGCGCTTCTTGGGTATGCCATGTTCACCTTGCTTGTTGCGGGTCAGTGGTTCGAATGGATTCCCCACCATGCGCCGGTGGGCGCTGTGAACAGTGACGATCCACTGGATGGACGGTACGTCATCACGGTGCTCGTGGTCCAGGGGACCATCATGGCGTTCGCCACGTTTCTCATCAGCGGCTTGACGCGCATGCTTCGCGCGGGCGAGGCGCGGCTGGGCAGCGCGAACGCGGAACTAACGCGCTTGTCGAAAATGCGGCGCGCGTTCTTGCACGTGACGCTGCACGATCTCAAATCGCCCGCCGATGCCATGACGATGCTGCTGAACAACCTGACCTCGGGTGTGGGCGGCGAACTCACGGACCAACAACGGCACTGGGTGCAGCGGTGCCAGCTGCGGCTCGCGGAGTTGTCCACATTTCTGCGGGACTTTCAGACGCTCGCGGCCCTGGATTCGGATGCGATCGGCAATCACGCGGGGCGAATCGAGGTCGCGCCCATGCTAAGCCGGATCGTGGAGGAGAACGACGACCTCATCCGGAGATGCATGCACGAAGTCACGTTGGAGGCACAGCGCGGTCTCGCGGTCCGGGGCATCGAACGGCTTGTTCACGAGGCTGTCGCCAATCTTGTTACGAACGCGATCAAGTACACGCCTATCGGCGGCGTCATCAAGATTCGTGCGCGGGGCCATGACGATGTTGTGCAAATCGAGGTCGAAGACAATGGCATCGGGATTGCCCCCGAGGATCAGCATAAGCTATTCCAGGAATTTGTGCGGCTGAAGCCCCGGCACGATCAGACGGGCGACGTGCCGGGAAGCGGACTGGGGCTTTCCATTGTACAACGCATCGTGGAGATGCACCATGGCCGGGTGCGGGTGAAAAGCGAACCGAACCATGGCAGCACGTTTACGATCGAGCTACCGGCCGCGCCGCCTGAGACCGCATAAACCCGGAACGCAAGTGGCTGGTTTGCTCCGCTCGACCCTCTTTCTCTATGCTATCGGGCTCAGTAGAACCGCGTTTTCTTCATTATTCGGAGGGTACCATGTCCAAGCGAAAGACGATCCATGTTGTGTCCAATTCCCACTGGGACCGGGAGTGGGGTTATCCCTTTGAGGAGACGCGGCTGCTGCTCCTGGATTTCATGGACAATCTATTGGAGCTGCTGGACACGGACCCGGAGTTTCACTCCTTCACGATGGACTCGCAGACGCTCTGCGTGGAGGACTACCTGGAGCTGCGCCCCGAGAAACGCGAGACCATCGAGAAGCATGTGAAGTCGGGCCGGCTCATCGTGGGACCCTGGTACTCGCTGCCGGAAGAGTACTGCGTGAACGGCGAGTCACTGGTGCGCAACCTGGTCGTGGGTCACCGCGTGGCGGAGAGCTACGGCGAGGTGTCGAAGGTAGGTTATACGCCGTTCAGCTATGGGCAGACCTCGCAGATGCCTCAGATGTATGCGGGCTTCGACATCGACACGATCATCTTCTACCGCGGCATCAACACACCCCACAGCGAGTTTCTCTGGGAAGGGGCCGATGGGACGCGGTTGCTCGGCATGCGCTTCGGTTGCATGAGCCGGTTCAGCTATTACATCTATGTCTACCGCATGCTCCGGTATGGGTCGAGCGATGTCTTCGCCCGGTACGACTGGGATCGCGGCGCAGCGCCGTTCCGCCTGGCCCGGGACACGAATCCGCGCGGGCACTACTATGTGCTCGACAAGGACAAGAAGCAGTGGCACGATGAACCCATCCGGGAACAGTTGCTCAAACTGGTGAAGGACGAGTCGGAGCATTTCACGACGAGCCACATCTGCTGCATGCAAGGGTTTGACACGTCGGATCCCGACCCGCGCGAGTCGGAGATCATGAAGCTGTGTCAGGATCTGTTACCCGAGCACACGATTAAGTTTTCCAATCTCGACGAATACATGAAGGCCATGAAGAAGGAGGTCAAAGACCTCACCGTGCTCAAGGGGGAGAGCCGCGATCCGGGTTCGACCGGCAAGTGGACGCATCTCTTCGGCGACGTGATCAGCGCGCGCACGCGGTTGAAGCGCGCGAACCATCGCGCGGAGGTCAACCTGCAACGGCTGGCCGAACCGTGGAGCGCGATTGGGTCGATGGTGGGCGGAGAGTACGTGAAGACGGCGCTGGACCGCGCGTGGAAACTGCTCTTGCAGAATCACCCCCACGACACGATCACGGGCGGCGGCATCGATCAGATGGAGAAGGATTCGCTGTTCCGCTTTGACCAGATCGATATTATTTGCGAAGGGCTCGCGCGGCGCGGCATGCAGGCGGTGCAGACCGCCGTGGACAACTCGGACGTGGCGCCGCAGGAATCCGTGTTGACCGTGTTCAACCCCTGCCCCTTCCCGCGGAGCGGGGTCATCTCGGCGCTGGTCGATATGCCGGCCAACATGGGATACGAGGCCTTCGAGATTGCGACACCGGACGGCAAGGAGACGCAGCGGGTGCAGGTGAACAGCCAGTATCCGTGGGCGTCGCTTATTCGCAACCTGCAGGACATCTCCATCGAGCTGAATTCCGAACGCGTGCGGTGCCACATCGAAGTCGACGACATCCCCGCATACGGGTACAAAACCTACCACATCAAGCGCGCGGAGAAGTTCGCGTACATCCCGGGTTCGCTGGCGCCGGAAGCGTACGTGATGGAGAACGAGCACCTGCGGGTGACGTTCAGTGCGGACGGCACGCTCAACCTGACGAACAAGGCGAACAAGCACACGTTCAAGGGCCTCCACTACATTGAGGATACCGGGGAGACGGGCCATTCGTGGGTGCACATGGAACCGGATCAGAATGAGACGATCACGTCCCACGGGTTCCCGTGCAGTATCGAGTTGGAAGAGGCGGGCCCGCTGTTCGCGCGGATGCGGGTGGAGTACCGCATGATGATCCCCGTCGGGCTGACGGAAAACCTGAACGACCGGTTCCGCGAAGAGGCCAGCAATCACACCGCGCGCACGAAAGAGCGCCGGGAGATTGTCGTGACCAGCCGGTTCACCCTGCGCGCGGGCGCGAAACGGCTCGACGTCACCACGTCGCTCGACAACCAGTGCCGGAACCACCGCATGCGGGTCGTGTTCCCGACGAACCTCAAGCCGAAGGTCACCAATTCGGAAGCGGCCTACGACGTCATCGCGCGCGACATCACGGTGAAGAAGGGCAATGCCTACTACGGCAAACCGAATCCGCAGTATCCCATGTACCGCTTCGTCGATATGAACGACACGAAGATGGGCCTGGCGATTCTGAATACGGGCACGCGCGAGTACGAAGCCATGGACACGGACGAAAGGCCGCTGGCGATTACGTTGTTCCGCGGGGTCACCTTCCGCAATGCGCCGATCTTCGGACGCTGGGAAACGTATCCCGAGATGGAACTGGCGCAATGCCTGGGCCGGCACGAGTGGACCTACAGCATCTATCCTCACACGGGCGACTGGACGAACGGCGTGTTCGAACAGGCGGAAGATCTCAATCTGCCGCTCGAAGCCGCGCAGGCCGGACCACACGAAGGGACGCTGCCCAAGAGCATGAGTTTCGTCGAAGTCCAGGGCGGGAACCTGCAGGTGACGGCGTTGAAGCGGCACGAAGACCGGGACAACACGTTTGTGATTCGCGTCTTTAATCCGACAGGCAAGGCCGTAGCCGGGAAACTGAAACTCTACAAGACGATCAAACGCGCGTGGCTGACCAACCTCAACGAAGAACGCCGGGAGGAGCTACAGCCCAAGGGGGATTCGCTGGCGTTGAGCGTTGGGAAGAAGAAGATCGTCACGGTGGAATTTGAGGTGTAGGAGGAAGGCTGGAGACTGGAGGCTGGAGGATTGGAGGATTATAGACGGTATGGACAACATGGACCATATGGACAAGAGGGACCGCGGAGACCGATTGGAATTCGTGTATGCCGTTGACATTGGAGTCTTTGACGTCTCCTACGGTTAAGTTATCGAGGATGCACCTTTCGCTCCCTTTTATCGCCCAGAGTAGAATTAAGCGGCGGCGTTAAGCCGCCGAAGATGGCCTGAAAGGCCAACATACTCATAGTCACGCCGCAGGCGTGATTGGCCGCAGCGAAGCGAAGGCCTACCCCGGGTTCTCCCGGTTCCTTCCCTGAAAGGGATGAATCGCCGCGACGGAATTGTGTAACCCTTTCAGGGTAGTGTGAGGAAGGGAGAAACCACGGACCCAGGCTAGGTCCTCACGACGTTCGGACCAAGCCTGGGCTAGAAGTATTGTGGCCCTTCAGGCCAAGATCGCTGCGCATTCGCTCGCGCGGACTGGGCAAGACCGGGAATCCGTTGGATTCCGACGTGGGCCTCCGCGTCGTTCGCGAGGCGGAAGACTGTCGGACATTTCCCGCACTCAACTGAATTTCCGGCGCTACGCAATGAGAAGTTGCTACAGTAGAGCCAACACGTCCTCAAACCGTTCCACGTACTCTACGCACAACTCCCTTGTGCCCGATTCGTGGATGTTGCCGCCGGCGAAGCCGATGGGGGCGAATCCGGCGAGGCGGATGGAGCAGATGCCGGCGCCGCTGTCTTCGAGGCCGATGACGCGGTGGCGGTCTTTGAAGTCGATGCCGAGGCCGACGCGAGCACATTCGGCGTAGAGCCAGGGATGGGGTTTGGGCGAGAGTTCGCCGAGGGTGCCCGGTTCGCCGGGGCGGATAGCGAAACCGGCGGTGATGATGCCGTCGTAGAATTCCTTGGGATCGCCGAGGCCGATCGTGCGGAAGGCGGAGACGATCTCGGGCCAGGCTTTCTGGTAGAGACCGCTCGTGACGAGACCGATCTTGATGCCGCGGTTGCGGAGTTCGAGCAGGAAATCCTTTAAGCCCGGCGTCGGCGTGAAGGCCCCTTCCCTCCCCTCGCCTTCGAGAATCGCCTGCATCTCGCGGTTGGTGTGTTCGAAGTAGTAGTCGCGGGCCTGTTCAACGGTTTTCTCCGGGCAGTATTTTGAGATGCAGTACTGCAAATGTTCCGAGACACTGTGGCCGGAGACGTAGGGCAGGTCTTCCTCTTCGAGTTCGAAGTTGGGGTCGCCGAGCAGGCTGGCCGTCGACATCTGGATGATCCAGATCCAGAACTCCTCGCTGCGAACGCTGGTTCCATCGAGATCCATGAGCACGGCCTTAACTGGTTTGTCGATGGCGACGGGATGCACGGGATAGTACGCGGGATATCCCAGCGCGGATTTCACGTAGGCGAGGGTCCGGTCTTCATACGCGATGAACTCGACTTTGCGATCGCCGGTGGCGGTGATGGAAACGACGCCGTCTTTGCCGGCGACCGTGCGTCCATCGGAGCATCGTTCCAGCGGAACGAAACCGGAGGCGGTCGAGATAGGGCCGATATCGGGGATGGTCACAAGCGTTTCCACGGGTACTCCTTCCATTCAAATCATTGGCGGTGGGAGAGTATAGCGCAGACCGGCGAAGAACATCCCCCGTCTTCATGTAGCGCAGGCGTCCTCGCCTGCAATCTCAGCTCCTTGCAGGCGGGGACGCCTGCGGTACATTACGCGTATCTCGCGAGTTCGCGCTCGAGGAGTTGCTTGTAGGCGCGGTAGTTTTCGTCGGTGCAGGGGAGGCCTTCGTCGCCGTAGGGGTTGGCGCCGCCGCCTCGGTAGGCAAGCCCGACCGGATAGCCCGCGTCGGTGGCGAGGCGTTTCATGGTGATGCGCGCGTAGGGGCAGGCGTGGAAGAGCCGGTTCACGGACTCCTGCGCTTCCAGTACGCCGTCGCGATCGCCGTCGAGGAAGCGCTGGCGCAGCAAGTTCAACACGCGCGGAAAGAGATTGCTGCCGACGCCGATGACGCCGCGGGAACCGGCATAGAGCGTGGCAAAGAAGAGGCACTCCGTGCCGGTGATGAAGTGAAAGTCCTTGCCCTGAACGGAACGGATAAGATCGAACATGTAGATTCCGTCGCGGGACGAGACTTTGCAGCCGACGAGGTTCGGGATGCCGGCGAGTCGCGCGAGCAGATTCGGCGTAAGATTGACGGTCGCGGGCATGCCGGGCGGCTGGTAGATCACCACGGGTAAGGCGGTTTCCGCGCAGACCGATTCGAAATATTGCGGATAGGCCTGGTCGATGTCGAAGGGCCTCCCCACGGGCAGCAGGGCTTCCGGCAGCACGTGCACCACCGCGGCCGCGCCCGAGTCCTCGGCATGACGCTGAAAGGCGAGCGCCTGTTCCATGTACACGTCGGGATCGGGGCGCGTGGGCACGGACCGATCGCCGTCCCAGATGCCGGAGCAATTCAGCATCCACGGGGCGCGGCCTTCCAGGTGCGCAGCACACGCTTTCGAGACGCGGAAAACGTCGTCGTAGGAATAGGCGTACATTTGCCCCATGCCGGAACGAATGAAGTAGGCGCCGATCTCACCGAGGCTCAGCATGTAGTCGAGGAGATTGCGCTGGCTTGTTTCGTCAAAGGCATCGTCGTCGTAGAACGCGGTGAGGGCGGGCGCGATGGTGGTGTGGAGGAAGTCAGGGACGTTCACGAGAAAGTGGTCCTCTAATGTTGTTAAATCGGAGATTCAGTGTCCGATTCGCGAATGTAGGGAACATCCCCCTAAATCCCCCTTCAAAGGGGGACTTTCCAAGACGCGTTGTTTTGGGTCATTGGTATGTATTTTGGCATTTCTGAACGCACGAGAAAAATGGGGACGGGAAAATGTGTAGAAAATGGTAGAAAAATGGGGACAGTTACCATTTAACTTTTCGGTGACCGAGAAACGGGGCGGTCTTTTAGAAGTTAAATGGTAACAGTCCCCATTTTTCTACGCTAGGATTGGGTTCACTACATTGCCGAAGACGTCGGTGAGGCGGAAGTCGCGGCCCTGGTAGCGGTAGGTCAACTTCTTGTGGTCGATGCCGAGGCAATGGAGCAGGGTCGCGTGGAAGTCGTGGACGTGGACCGGGTTCTCGACGGCGTTGTAGCCGAGTTCGTCGGTGTTGCCGTAGGTGATGCCGGGTTGAATGCCGCCGCCGGCCATCCAGATGGAGAAGCCGCGGATGTGGTGGTCGCGCCCGTCGCCCTGCGCCATGGGCGTGCGGCCGAACTCGCCGCCCCAGACGACCAGCGTGTCTTCGAGCATGCCGCGTTGTTTCAAATCCAGGATGAGCGCGGTCGTGGCCTGATCGACGAGCTTGGCGGTGGTGGCGGTTCCGGCCTTGACGCCGCCGTGGTGATCCCAGCCGCGATGATAGAGCTGGATGAAGCGCACGCCGCGTTCGGCGAGCCGCCGCGCAAGGAGGCAGTTCGACGCGAAGGACCCGTCGCCGCCTTCGGTGCCGTACAGGTCGCGGATGTACTGCGGTTCGCTGGAGAAATCGACGAGTTCGGGGACGCTCGCCTGCATCTTGAAGGCCATTTCGTATTGGCTGATTCTCGTGGCGATTTCGGGATCGTCCACGGAGTCCTGGCGCATGCGATTGAGTTCGCCGACCGCGTCCACGATGTCGCGCTGCTGTTCGTTCGACACGCCATCGGGGCGGCTCACGTAGAGCACGGCATCGCCCTTGGACTGAAACTGCACGCCCTGGAACTTGCTCGGCAGGAATCCACTGTGCCACTGGCGCGCGGCGATGGGTTGCGCCTGACCGCCTCCGACTGAGGTGAGCACGACGTAGCCCGGCAGGTTCTGCGTCTCGCTGCCGAGTCCGTAGAGCACCCAGGAGCCCATGCTGGGACGGCCGGAGATGGACGTACCCGTATTCATGAAGGTGTGTGCGGGATCGTGGTTGATCTGCTCGGTCTGCATGGAACGGACAATGCAAATGTCATCGGCGATCTTCGCCATGTGGGGGAAGATTTCGCTGATCTGCTGGCCTGACTTGCCGCAGGTGTTGAAGTTGTGCTGCGGCCCGAAGCATTTCAGTTCCTTGCCCTGCAATTGGGCGATGGGCTGGCCTTGCGTGAACGATTCCGGCATGGGCTGGCCGTGGAGTTCACCCAGCTTGGGCTTCGGATCGAAGGTTTCCAGATGTGAAGGTCCACCCGCCATGCAGAGATGGATCACGCGCTTCGCCTTGGGAATCCCGTGCGGCGGATTCGTGATGCCGCGCCAGACGTCGTCTACGGTTTCGGCGAGCAGACGAGGGTTCAATAGATTCGCCAAAGCCACAGTGCCAATGCCGGTCGCGGCGCGGCCCAGGAACTGCCGGCGGGTTTGTTCGAGCTGAAGACGTTCAATCGGATTCACTTCGATACTCCCTTACGAGCGGGTGATCGTTTCGTGCAGGTTTAAGATGGTCCGCGCCACGGAGGTCCAAGCGGCGAGTTCGGCGCAGTCGATGTCTTCGGGTTGCGGCGCGAACCCGGTCGAGGTCAGTTGCTTGGCCGATTCAGGATTGTCCGCGAATTGCTTCATGTGTTCGCCGCAAAGATTCAGCAGGACCGCGCGCTCCGCATCCGTCGGCTTGCGGCAGAGGGCGCGCTGAAATGCGTAGTCTATTCTCGCTTCCGGCGTGTCGCCGCCTTCTTTGAGGATGTGCGCGGCGAACACGCGTGCGGCTTCCACGTAGGTCGGGTCGTTCAACAACACGAGGGCCTGCATGGGCGTGTTGGACACGGTGCGCTCTGCCGTGCACTCCTCGCGCGTGGGCGCGTCGAAGGCCAGCAGGCTCGGGTGCAGGAAAGACCGCTTCCAGTAGGTATACAGCCCGCGCCGGTACTGGTTCTCGCCTTGGTCCGCGGTGTAGATGAGCGGACCGCGGAAGGTGTTGCAGTTGTCGTAGTAACCGTCCGGCTGGTAGGGATAGACGCTGCGGCCGCCGATGTCTTCCGATAAGAGCCCGCTGATGGCGAGGGCATTGTCGCGGACCAATTCGGCTTTCAGCCGCACCTGAGACTGCCGCGCGAGCAGGCGATTGAAGGGGTCTTTCTCGCGCAACTCGGGACTTCCCGTGGACGACTGCCGGTAGGCCGACGACGTGACCATTAGACGCACCACGTGCTTCACGTCCCAGCCGGAATTCATGAACTCCGACGCGAGCCAATCGAGCAGGTCGGGATGCGTCGGCCATTCGCCGCGGGAGCCGACATCGTCTAGCACCTTGGAGAGGCCGGTGCCGAAAAACTGTTCCCACAGGCGATTAACGGTGACGCGCGCGGTCAATGGGTTTTCAGGAGACACGAGCCACTTCGCGAGATCGAGCCGCGTGGCGCGGCGGCCTTCGACGCCGAGCGGCGGCAGGCTTGCGGGGGTGCCCGGTTCGACAATTTCGCCGGACTCGTCGAGGAAATTACCGCGCGGCAACACGCGAATGGTGCGCGGCTCCACGGACTTCGTAATGAGCGTGGTCGGGATTTCTTCGGTCAGCTTCGCGAGGCGATCCTGTTTTGCTTTCAACTCCGTTCGCGCGCCGTCCAACGCCGGGGCAATGCCGCGATAGTGCTTTGCTAGGAGTTCCTTCTGTTCATCGGTGCGCGCGCTTTCATCCACCAGGACGGCGGCGAGGATCTCGGGGGCGATGGCACTGGAGGTGGTCAATGCCGGTGCCGGGACGGTCGTCAGTGCGATTTGGAACCGCGCGATGTTGTGATTCGCGTGGGGCGACTCGTGCTTCATGCGCACCGTGAGCATGGTGCCCGGACCGCCTGCGATGGGTTCGGCGAAGGTAAAGACCGCCTGACGAGCCTCGCCTTTCTTCTCGTGGCCGAGGACCGCCCAGCCGGACTTCGGGTCGTCGTCGATAGCGGCGCTGATGGGAAAGCTGTCCTGCTCGAAGTCCGCAACGGCTTTTGCAATCGGTACTGGTGCGCAGGTCTCGCCGCACTCTGCCTGCACCTCGAACCCGGTCAACACGAAATTGCCGTTGCCGCGGGAGAGGTTGCCGTTCTCCGGATTCGGCAGCGCGTCAAGGCGGATGCCGGTGATGTTCTGCTGATTCGTGCGGAAGGTCAGCGTGTACACGTCGCTGGCCGGGTCCGTTCCGTTCGCGATGATGAGCAAGTCGCTGCCGACCTGCAAATCCGCGCCGCCGGAAGATTCGATCTTCGCGGGCATGAGCGTTGTCCAGTCGTTGTGAGCGTCGGCGATGGCGAGACGCGTCTCCGCTTCCCAGTCGCGCTGCGCCGCTGCCAACGCTTCCGTCGTCGTGTTCAATGTCTGTTCGAGCGAGGCAATGGCCGTTTCCAGTTCCGCTTTTTCGGCGGCCTGTTCCTCGGAGGGCAAGGGCAGGTAGGGTGCCCAATCGTCGCCTGCGCCGTATACACCTTTCTCTTCGATGTCGGCGAAGAAGGCGGAGAACTGGTAGAACTCCTTCGTCGAGAAGGGGTCGAACTTGTGATCGTGACATTCCGCGCAGCCCATGGTCGTGCCGAGCCAAACGGAGGTCGTCGTGCGGATGCGGTCGGCGGCGTACTTGGCGAGATACTCTTTCGCCTGTGCGCCGCCTTCGGCCGTGAGCTGATTCATGCGGTTGTAGCCGGACGCGATCAATTGGTCGCGCGTCGGGTCGGGCAACAAGTCGCCCGCGAATTGTTCGACCGTGAATTCGTCAAAGGGCTTGTTTTCGTTGAACGATTTGATGACGTAGTCGCGGTAAGGCCAGACGTTGCGATGCTCGTCGCCGTGGTAGCCGTTGGTGTCGGCGTAACGGACGAGATCGAGCCAGCGCATGGCCATGCGTTCGCCGTAGTGGGGCGACGCGAGAAGGCGGTCGACCAGTTTTTCGTACGCGTTCGGGTCCGTATCGTTCACGAAAGCGTCGACCTCATCGGGTCCCGGAGGGAGACCCGTCAGGTCGAAGCTCACGCGGCGAATCAGGGTGGCGCGGTCGGCTTCCGGCGAGGGCGTCAGGCCATTGGCTTGTTGCCTGGCGAATACAAACCGGTCGATGGGGTTGCTCGCCCACTCGTCGCCCACGGCCGGCGGTTCCGGGCAGGTCACCGCGATGTACGACCAGTGCGGCTCGTACTCGGCGCCTTCGTCAATCCACGTGATGAGCTTCTGAATCTCTTCGGGCTTGAGTTCATGCTCGGAATCCCTGGGCGGCATGGCATCGACGGGATCGTCCGTCGTGATCCGCTTCACCAACTCCGACGCCGCGCTGTTTCCGGGAACGATGGCGGCATGATCGCCCCGCACTTCCAGGGCCGCTTCGCGGACATCCAGGCGCAAACCGGCCTTGCGGGAGTTCTTGTCGAATCCATGGCATTCGAAACAGTTGTTGGAAAGGATGGGCCGGATGTGGCGGTTGAATTCGAGGGTCTTGGCGGGAGCGGCGGCGACTTTCGCGTCTTCGCTGGGTTGCTTGGGTTCTTCAGGCTTGGGGGCTTCTTCCGGTTTGGGCGCTTCCTCCGCGGGGGGCGACTCCTCCGCGGGAGCCGCCTGCTTCAGTTTCGCTTCCGCGCCGGGATTGCACTTCAGGCAAACCTCGCCTTTGCCCGCGGCTTCGACGCAACAGGGATGCTCGCAGGCCTTCCCTTCGGCGCAAGCCTTCGCGCAGCAGCTTCCCTCGTCAAAGAGCGCAGTGAGATCCGTCTTGCCCGAACCGGGATTGCACTTCTCGCAGACCTTGCCCGCCGCGGCGGCTTCGACGCAGCAGGGGTGATCGCAGAGCTTGCCTTCGGCGAAGGCTTTGGCGCAGCAACTGTCGGCGTCGTACTGTTTGGATAGCGCCAACTTCACTTCCGCGCCGGGATTGCACTTGACGCAAACTTCGCCCTTCCCCGCGGCTTCCACGCAGCAGGGATGGTCGCAGACCTTACCTTCGGCCTTTGCCTTCGCGCAACAGCTATCCGCGTCGTACAAGAACGCCAGATCCTTTGGCTTTGCCGAACCGGGGTTGCACTTCTCGCAGACCTTGCCCGCCGCGGCGGCTTCGACGCAGCAGGGGTGATCGCAGAGCTTGCCTTCGGCGAAGGCTTTGGCGCAGCAACTGTCGGCGTCGTACTGTTTGGATAGCGCCAACTTCGCCTCCGCGCCGGGATTGCATTTGATGCAGACCTCGCCTTTGCCCGCGGCTTCCACGCAACAGGGATGATCGCAAGCCTTGCCTTCGGCCTTGGTCTTCGCGCAGCAGCTATCCGCGTCGAAGAGGAAGGACAAATCTTTCGGCGCGGCCTCAGGCGCGGGTTCCGGCGCGGGGGTGGCCTGCTCTTCGACCGCAGCGGCCAGTTGGATGCCCAGATTGACCATCACCCCCGGAAGTACTGCGTTCAACTTGTCCGCACCATCGGCGGTTGCTTGGGATTCCCATAAGTACAGCTTGCGAAGATTCTGCATCGCCTCGAGATTGGCGAGCCCCGCGTCCGACACTTGCGTGCCGTAGAGATTCAGGTACTCGAGATTCGTCAGCGGCTTCAAATTGGCGAGCCCCGCGTCGCCGACGCTGGTCTTTTCCAAGTGCAGCCGCGTCAGGTTGGGCAACTGGGCGACTTGGGCGAGACCCGCATCCGTAACGGCGGTACCGGCGAGATTGAGCCAGGTGATCTGCTGCGCGAGCGGCTGCAATTGGGCGAGCGTCTCGTCGGTTGCCTTGTCGCCCAGGTACTGCAGGTTTACCGAGACCAGCGGTGATTTCATGTCCAGCGGCATCGCCACCGCGCCAAGGTCGCGCAGGGCATTCAGGGCATCTTCCGGCGGCGCGGGCACGCCTTCGGCGAGCTTGTCGAGCAGGCTCGGACCTTCATTGGCCTGGCTTGGCGGGGCCGCCTTGGCAGCTCCTTCCGCAGGAGCGTCTGCCGGGGCGGGCGTTGGTGCGGGTGCCGGTGCAGCGTCCGCGGCAAGAACGACCGCGCCTTGCAGGATCCAGCGGCGAATGAGATCGGCCTGTTCGGGCGTCAGGGGATCGCCCTTCGCCGGCATGATGTCGGGATCGTCGGGCGGCAGGATGACCAGCGAATACAGGGTGCTTTCTTCGGGCTTTCCGGCAACGACGACCGGACCGTACTCGCTTCCCGCGAGAATGGCTTCGTGGGTGTCAACCCGCAGTTCCGCCTTCTGCCGCTCCGGTCCATGGCACTCGTAGCACGAAGCTTCGAGAATGGGCTTAATGTCGCGATCGAACACGATGGGCTCGCCCGCTTCCGCGGCCGGCGCGGCGTCTTCCGCGTAACCGGCGGTGGCAGCCGCGAATGCGATCGCCGATGCCGCGACCCAGCGGCCGAGCGTCAGGGGTCGCCACAGGCGCAACCCGGAATTCTTCCAAAGACAGGGATATTGCGTTTGCATGCCAGGCTCCTCAGTCAAGACCGATGATTCTTAACGATTCATTCTAAGTGAACATGCCCGTCGCTGGCAAATGCGCGGGATTCGCAGTTTGCGCACATGTGTTGTGCCGCCCCTATATCGTGAGTTGGTGCCCGATCACACCGAAGACGAACCCGGCGACGGCGCCGAGTGGCGGACCCCAGAACTTTTCGAGCCGGGCCTGGGGAGCGATATCCTGGAACGTGAGGTACAGAATGCCGCCCGCGGCGAAGAGCATGACGCAGCTCACGGCGGTTGGGTACCCGGCCAACCACCACAGGCCGGTGAGTCCGGCGATGGGACCTAGTAGGACGAGAATCGTCAATGCGCTGAGTACGGTTCTCGGCTTGGAGCGGCCGCTGCCGACCAGTTCGCGATAGGCGTTGAAGCCCTCGGGTAGGTTTTGTGCGGCGATCAAAAAGGCCAGCAGAAACCCGACCCCACTCCCTTGGGCGAAAGTGGATCCCAGGGCGAGGGCTTCCGGGACGAAATCAGCGAGCATGGCGGCGAGTTGGGCAGCCGAAGTCTGGGTCTTACTGAGCGCCCAGTCAAGCAAACAAAAGGCCGCGCCGCCAAGGAAAAATGCGGACGTCGAGACCGGGATGGAAACACCTTTGATACCTTCCGGCACCAGCACCAGCGCCACCGCCGAGAGAAGAATGCCACCGCCGAAGGCAATCACGGAGTGGCGGAACTCCTGTTCCAGCCAATGGGGGCGCAACCGCTCGATGCGCGCGATCGCGCCGCCCACCGGCATTGCGCCTCCCGCCAGGGTGGTCAACAGGATAACTTGAAGATACTCCGGCATGATAATCCGAATCCGTTCTCAGCCCAGAGACATCAGATCCACTATGGCACGCCCCGGCGATGAGGAACAAGAGACGCTAGATGACCGATACTGATTCTCGAACATATTATGGGGCGGGAGTTGATCAGATAATCGTGGGCGTCGCTGGGAGCGACAATTCTGCCGCCCCTTCCGGGGCTTGGTGAACAGGTAGTATCTGCTGACCCAGGGCAGCGCTTCGCTCGCCCTGGGCTACCATCTTGCGCCCCCTCCGGGGCGGACTGCGTGCGACGTATACGGTATGTGATGCCGATTTGATCGAGGATACCGCAACTGGGTTTTGACAACAGACTCTCCGGGGCAACTTGAATCACTTTTCCGGGAGATGCCGGAGTATTCGTACCGGCGCTTTAGAGGCTCAACTGTGCGCGAAACTCCTGCGCTGCGTTCTCGCCGCGGTTTGACTGGATGGCTGCGGCGAGTTCGTCGAGGTACCAGGCCGGATACTCGGAGCGAGACAAGGGAACGCGGCGGAGTTGCAGTGCGGCTTCGTACCACCCGGCGGCGAGCAAAGCGGCGGCGAAGGCTTCTTCGCCTCGGATGAGCCGTTCGATTTCCGGATCGGGTTGCGCACATTCCCCAGCGGCCCAGGCGTAGAGATGTTCAAAGAGACGGTGCTGCGTCGGGGATGGTCGCTCCGGACGCCCGACCTTGGGATCGAGGAATCCCAATCGGCGGTAGGTGACGATATGAAAAAGCGCAATCTCCAAATCGGGATGCCACGACTTCCGGCCGAAGCGGTTCAGGTTGAGCAGGCGCAGCGCCTCGTCCTCCCGCTTGACGCGCAAGGATTCGAGCAACCTTAGCCAGAATACTTCCTGGCGCGCCTCCAGAGCGGGATTCACCTCAGTCAATGGCGCAAACGATGCGGCATCCCAGAAGCGCCCCTCGGGCAGGTTCCGAATCAGCTCGACGACAGGCATGAGCGCGCCGGGCGGTTGCTTACCGGGCCACTCCAAGGGAACGGGTAGCGCGACTTTTCGCCAGAAAGCGACTTTCAGCCAGAGGAAGTCCATGCTGGGCGGCGCCAGCCCTTCGCTCCACGCACGCAAGGCCGCGAGAATCTCGCCCTGCTGGATATGAAACTCGGCCAGATGATCGCGATAAAAGGGATCGCGTGGTGCCAGTTCAACTGCGGTGCGATACGCGGCTTGGGCTGCTGAAATTCTGCCTTCTCGCTCCAATACTTTGCCCAGGAACAGGTGGACCTCGGGTTGATTCGGTTCAAGCTTGCGGGCGCGTCCCAAGAGTTCCGCGGCACGGTCCGGCGACGCACTATGAAGATGATACGCCAGCCGCGCCAGGGCGGCAGGATTCCGTGCGATATCGGAGGATTCCAGAAGCGAGCGGGCGGCTTCCGTTTGATCCTTCGCCGCCAGTTCGTCCGAGTCCACGACGAGCCAGTCGACGGACGCAGATTCGCGCTGCCGCCATGCGTCGCGCAACCCGTGCAAGGCATCCCAATGCTCCGTTTCGACGCAGGCACGCGCGACTTTCAGCGACAGGGGCTCGTCGTCGCGGATGGCATCCGGCCGTTCCGTGCCTAGAGCCACCAGATCGCCGATGGCCTCCATTTTGTCGAGCGCACGGGCTTCGAGCTTGCGCCAGCGCAGATCGGGCTTCGTGTGACGCGCGATGTGCGCACGAATCAGCGACAAGGCCTGCTCGGGTTCGGCGCGATCGATGAGTTGGGTCGCACGGTCTTCGAGCTTGCGTTCCCGCGCGAGTCGCGCGCGCCGGCGCAGGTAGAGGGTCAGCACCGGCACCCCCACGAAGACTGTGAGCGTTCCGCCGAGCAGCGCGAGTTGCTTGATTCTCCGCCACGGGTCGATCTTGCCGACCAGAGCCTCGATATTGCTATGCGATAGCTCGACCAGGAAGACGCAATCGCTGAAATCCCGGTCGCCACCGCCAAAGAGATCCTCGAAACTCAGCATGAGGTAGGGCGTGTTTTCGATGGCGAAGGCCGTCATGTGTTCAACACCGTCCGCGTTCACGGCCGGGTCCACCGTGAACACTTCCTCCTTACTGTTGATGAGGAAGAAATTCAGCCGCGAGCCCGCGTCGAGCTTTCCGAGATCCACGAAATCGCCCGGCAAGAGGGGCGCATCCTGCGATCGTTCCCCCACGTCCTCCAAATTCAGCGTCATGGATTCACGATCCACAAGGCCGGCGCACTGGTAGAGATCCTTGGAGCACGTCGCGTTTGGGAAAACGATCCCGGGTTTGCCACTATCCGGCCCCACGCCGTCGAGGTTGATGCCCAACGTATTGCTATAACCGGACGCCTCTCCGATGAAGTAGACGCGGACCGTGCCGCGTTTGGCGAGCAGCAATTGGGCGGGATCGAGTTTGATGCGGCTGAAGTTCCGCGCAATTGCGCCGGGATTCAGTTGTTCGCTGGCAAACACGATGAGGCCGGGCAGGTAATCATACTGAAATTGGGACGAGGCCCAATCCGAAGCGCCTGCCTGTACGGGCGCAACAATCTCCAGTCCCATGCGCCGAAGCGGCGACTGCACGGGTGAATCGGTGGAACCGCACCCGGCGAGCAGGGCCGCGAATGCGAACAGGGCACCGCCGAACGGAGCACGCTTCACGGCGAAACCGGCCCGTCGTGCCGCTGCTTCCAGGTGGGGTAGTCTCGTTCGAGGAGTTGTGTCGCCCAGGCGCCGTACCAGGCATAGCCCGCGCGCCGTTCGAGTTGGACTTCGGCAAGCGAGTGCACTTTCACGCCGTCGCGATTGCAGAAGAAGGGCTTGCCGGTTTCCAGGTCGTAGTACCGCGCCCAGAGCGCGGGTGCCTTGGGGTCCTCGACGATGCGCACATCTTCGGTCGCCGTATACGACTTGAAGCGCTCCGGCGGAATCGCAAACCGCTCGATCCGGATGCCTTCGATGCGTGCCGCGTCCAGCCACGCAACGGCCGCGTCGACGGCTTCGACAATCGCCGGGGTCGGCTCCGGCAAACTCATGAGGAAGTACACGACAGAGACCGTTTCCGAGCCGCCGATGGAGGGCAGTTCATAGGTGCGCGCCTTGATGGGCGCGAGCGTTTCGTGATCGTGTTGCTGGCACCAACCGGTCTTGCGTCCGTCGACCTGGATCTGACAGGCGAGCGTGACGGCGATCGCGCGGTCAAGCGCGTCGGACAACTTTGTCCGCCGGGTCTCGTCCAACCACGCAAACTCGGGGGCGCCGTTCCGGATGACGCGCAGCAACTCCATCACTCCGGTCATCACGTCGTCGTTGTAGGTGATGGCGTCCACGTCCCAGCCGCGCCATCCGCCGGAGGCACGCTGCTCGGCGAGGATGTAGTCGAGTCCGCGGGCGGCGGCGTCGCAAAAGCGCTCTTCTCCGGTTACCGCATAGACTCTCGCAAGATACTCGACCTGCGGGTAGGTGTTGCGATTGTCGAAGGAACTGCGTTGGTAATTCGCGCCGCCGATGGCCCGCACCTCCGCGAGGTCGATGATGGCGAGCCAGTCGATATCCTTCGGCCAACCGCCGTCTTCGTGTTGATGGGCGAGCAGGTTGTCCGCGATCTCGACGATTTGATACGGTTCGTAACGCGGGTCGTTCCGGTCGCGACCGTGGGCGCGCTGCCAGTGGCTGATGCCGTCGCGAAACCCGGAAAGGTCGATTGGACCATAGTTTTGCGCTGCCGCGACGGCGCAGAGAAATCCTAATACGCATATTGCGAACGACCGGCGCATCGTGCCTCCTGTACTGAATTTTACTTCGCCGCAGCCCCGCGAGGGATCGTGTTTCAGCCGGGGTAGCTTTTTCAAATGGACCGGCAATGCCGGCATTTCCCCTTCCATCCCTCCGGGCACTCCAAGTAAGATGGAGCCCGTACGGGGTGACGCGATGGCAAAGGGTTGGGAACATCGCGCGTATCGTTTGGGGGAACGAATCATGACAACCACAATCACCGAAGCCGGACGGATACCCACGCTGCACGTGGTCGCGGATTCCATCCCGCGGGCCCATTTCCGCGCGATGAAGGCGGTTTGGGAACAGGGGCTGGCCATCCGCACCGAGTATGACCGGAAGAACGCGAAGGGAGACTACATCGATCCGCCGAGCCGTGACGCGCGGGTGCTCATCGAGATTACGGACCCTTACACACAGCCGCGTTTTCCGCCGATGTCGTTCTGTGAAATCGGGACGTATATTGCCGAGATCATGGGAATCAAGGACCACATGGTGGTGCCCATCGAAACCCTGAAGGAGGCGGTTTCGGGCGAACTGTCCGCGAAGGAGTGGCCGTACACCTATCACCAACGGCTCGCGAGTTATCCGGGCCTGGACGGGTCCGTCGTGGACCAGTTGAGCCTGGCCGTTGCTCGCGTCGCCCGCACGCCGCATACGCGACGGGCGGTCGCCACCACGTCGGTTCCCAACCTGGATCCCTTCCTGAAGGAGGACGTACCATGCCTGCGCGAAGTGCAATTGCGCTGCCCGGAAGATGCGGACGGCAATCTGGTGCTTAACTTGAACACCATGTGGCGGTCGCGGGACCTCTATAAGGCGTGGCCGGACAATCTCATCGGCATCACGTTCCTCCAAGGCGTCCTGGCGAAACAGATCTCCGAAGTCGCCGAACGGCCGGTCCGCGTGGGCAGCTATGCCGACTACAGCGCGTCACTTCATATCTACGGGCAAGACTTCGGCGCGGTGGGCGGCGACAGCGAGCGGGGTCTGCAAAGTTTCTTCGAAACTTTTGATGAGGATTCGTACATCGCCCGGTCGCTGACCAGCGAGCAGGCGCGGGACATGCTCGTCGTGCCGCAACTGAAGGACTTCATTGCCGAACGCAGTGCCGAGCAATGGCGATTGCCACCGGAAGCGATCGCACTGGGCAAGAAGCTGATTGAAGACTTCGAGTCCGAAACGATGCTGCCGTAAACCGATCTGGATGAACGGGGACATGTGTGTGTGGAACCGCGTAAGTCCGCAGTGATTCACGTGCAGCGGACTATGCCCTGGCCAGCCGAATTGCTAACGCGATATAGACCGCGGCGACCGCCCACCTCATGTAACGGCCGGCACTGGCGAGCGGACCCCTGCGCAGCCATTCGCTGACCTGCCCCGCGAAAAGGCCGATGGCGCCGAAGATGATCACCACTTGCGCCGTGAACACGATACCGAGCAGCACCATCTGCATCCACACCGGCCCGCGTTCCGGCGATGCGAACTGCGGCAGGAACGCGAGAAAGAAGAGGGCCACCTTGGGATTGAGCAAGTTCATGAGCACGCCGCGCACGAACAGCGCGCGTCCGTTAATGTGCACTGTTTCCGGACTGGTATCACCGGCATCGCTTGCGGGCGTTCGCACCGTCTTCCAGGCCAGGTACACGAGGTAGAGAACGCCGGCAATCTTCAGTCCCTGGAACGCGAGCGCGGATGTTCGGAATATGACGGATACGCCCAGCGCCGCGCCGATCGTGTGAACCAGGCATCCGCTGGCAAGGCCCATCGCGGTCGAGAATCCGGCGCGCCGCCCTTTGGAAACACCTTGCGCGATGAGAAAGATGATGTCCGGCCCCGGCGCGAGGGTCAGAACCACCGAGGCACAAGTAAAGATGACGAACGTTGAGAAATCAGGCATGGCTTATCGTAGTCAAAACGACGTGGCCGTTGCATGGTTCGGATTGATTGTCGGATTGGAAATTCCCGATGTTCTTTGGTCAGAGTAGGAGGTCCAGCCAATCATCGACGAAGCCGCGCCTGACCGAATTCTCGCTGAGAAAGAGGGGGACCAGCCGGAACGAATAGAGAAACAGGGGCCATGCAACGCCGCATACCATGAAGAGCAATGCAGATGGTTTGCGTTTCGGCCCGCCGGGACGTGAGGCCATGCGCCAACGAACGATCAGCGAATACGCAATTCCCGCGATAATCAGGAGCGGCATTGCGGGAAGCGATATAAACGTTGGGATGAATGCCACCTCGGCGGCATTCGTGAGCCAGCGTGACTCGGTAAAACGGCTCACTTGAATAATGAGTGGCAAGAGAGTCAGCACCATCGCAGTCGATGCGAGATTACCGTAGACGATCCGTTCTCGTCTTGTCATACGACCTCCACCCCAGTGTCCCAGAGCGACGCCCCTACTGCACATTATACCCTCTTCGGCGGCGGCTGGCACCATCATAGAATCAAACCTGCATTCTCGCCTACTCGATAAATCCGTGGTAGCGGCCCATGTAGTAGGGCAAGAGGTAGAAGGTCCCTTCGTGTTCGGACCAGCCGTCGTCTTCGCTCGCGTCGAGCTTAAACCCGTCGCGATCCTGGCGGACGTGGCTGCGCTCTTCGATGGGCAGCGCTTTTCGGTCGACTTTTGACCAGCCCACGTCGGGCTCCTGGGTTGGCGTGGGATCGAGTTCCACGTCGAGGCGGTGGCTGTTCTTCATCTCCCAGCCGATCAGTTCCAACGGCATTTTCCGGAGCGTGTCGAGGCTGTCGTCAATCGCGCAGTCGAATGTGGCGAATCGCTTCGCGTATTGCGCGGCATAGGGACCTGAATCCGGGAACGCGCCGTCAAAGTAGTTCTGCTCAACCAGAAACGCGAAACGTTGCGCGCCTGCGCCGTAGGCGAAGTTCCAGAATGGGTTCTTCTGACGGCTGATAAACTGCCAGAAGTCTTCAAGGCTTTGCCGGTATAGCAGGAGCAATTCGGGATCGGTCTCGTACTGCATGAGCGGGTAGAAACAGAGCAGACCGAGGTTGTTGTCCCAGGGAACGACGTTCGCCGGTGGGAAGGTCGGGCGCGGGATCATCATGTTGATGTGATAGCTGTACTCGTCGCGGAGCATCTTGGCCGTCTCGGCGTATTTGGCATCGCCAGTCACGTGCTCGGCAACCGACAGCATGCCGAGCATCATCATGGAGTTGAGCCCGCGCTGGGGCCAGCCGTTTTCGCTGTCGAGGAAATCCGGACCAAAGCGTCCCCAGCGGGTGGGCGTGCCGTCGTGGTCCACCAGATTGAAATCGTTGCGGATGAGATGGTCGGTGACATCGCGAACGACTTCGCGGACAGGCGCCTTCTCTTCTTCCGTTTCCGTCACAAGATCGTAATAGACGCCGTAGAAGAAGTAGTGGCCGGATAATTCATCGGAACTCGTATCGCATTTCCACAGGTACTTGCCGTCTTCGCTGGTCACGAACCGCGGCGTGATCAGTTTCCAGAAGGGATCCTCTTCGCGTCTTTTGCGGTTGAACTCGTCGTTGAGGATCTCGTTCACCGGTTCCGGCCAGTCGATGGGGATGAGTACGCGCGCCGGAAATCCCTTCATCGAATCCGGCACGATATCCACGAGCCGTTTGCACGCGTCGAAGCTGCGTTTTGCCAACGCCTTGGCCTCGGGGTCTTTCGTAATCGCGTAACGATACGCCATGGCCGCGCCGTACCACGACGTGTAGAGCCCGTCGTTGTCCGTGATGCTGGGCACCGCGCTGGTCACGTCGCCCCGGCGTTCGAGAGTCCAGTTGGTGATGTAACCGTCGCGGTTGTGGCGCGTCTCGACCTGATTCGTGAAGTAGGCCGCCTTCGATTCCAGCGTCATCGATCCGCGATGGATGCAACTGATCCCGCCGCGTGTGGCGATCCAGGCCGTGCCGTCCGGTTCCACGGCGATGTCGTTTACGTAATCGTCCGGCAACCAGCGGAGGCTCGCGCGGTAGGACCAGTGATCTCCATCAAACCGAATCGCGCCGCGTTCGGTCCCGAACCAGACGGCGCCGTTCTCTCCGGCCGTCGCACAGGTGAAGTGGTCGTAGGGCAGCCCTTCGTCGCCGCTGTACAGGCTCCAGCTTTCGCCATCCAGCACGCCGACCCCGAGGTCCGAACCAAACCAGAGCCGGCCCCTGGAGTCGAAAACGACCGCGCTGACATTGCGTGGATTCCAGGAGTACTTCGCATCGGCGGGAGCCAGCGATACGAACTCGCCCTTATCGCCTTCGCGCAGGTAAAGCCCATCGTCGGCTCCTACGGCGATGGAGCGATTCGGGCCGGCTGCGACGGAAAGAACCAGGCTATCGGAACGGAATGCCACCCGCCGTTTCTTCGCCGAGTCTTCCCATACTTGGGAGCCTGTGGCCATCACCGACATACCGTCCGGCCATTGGGAACCGTCGATGATGCGGTCTTCTTCCTGCGCATCGCCCGCATCTCCGCGGTAGGCCTTGCCTGAGGTGCTGGCCACAAAACTGTGCTGCGCCGAATCGGACACATGCTCAAAGAACGGCCGCACCCAGTACCAAGTCTCGCCGTCGAACTCGAGTAGCTCGATATTCTGAAGCGTCGAGATGGCGCCGGCGACGACGCGGCCGTCGTCCGTGAGCGCGATGCTCGTGACATTGGCCAGCCTCGAACCGTCCGGCAGCGAATCGCCGGGAAGTCCCGCGCCGAAGGCATAGCTCGTGCGCGCTTCCTGCGGGAATGGCTCATTGATGATGGCCTGGGCATGGGCGCCAAGCGCGAAGGTGAATACGGCGAGATAGCACAAGGATTTCATTTCAATTCCTCGGTACAAAACGTTCTGCGAGTCGGCAGGCCCCGGGGCGGGCCCGCTAGAGCAACTATAGAGCCTTTGGTCGTGAATTTCGAGGGCGATCCCGGATTCCATCGGGTTAGTGTAGAATAGCGGCAAGTGGAGGAATATTGAAATGCCCCCCAATCAAAGCGAGATCATGGAGTATCTTCGAGAATCGAAAACCCGATTCAGAAAAGAGTATGGCGTCCTTCGCATTGGCCTATTCGGATCTACCTCTAGAAACGAACAGACCCCGACCAGCGATACCGATATCCTTGTTTCCATGGATTCACCAACGTTTGATCGCTACATGGATCTCAAATTCGAGTTGGAGGACCGTTTCGGCACGACTGTGGATCTTGTGCTGGTGGATAATGTGAAGGACCGGCTTCGCAAGAAGGTCGAGCAGGACGCCCTGTATGCCTAGAGATTGGCAACTGCAACTGGACGACATCGAAGAAGCGATTGGCCGTATCAAGCGATATACAGAGAACATTGATTTCGACGGTTTTGAGGAAGACGAGCGAACTCAAGATGCGGTGATTCGAAATCTCGAGATTATTGGTGAAGCTGCTAGATCACTTCCCGGGGATATCCAAGACCGATGCCCTGGAATTGAGTGGAGAAAGATCGTTGCCCTTCGCAATATCCTCATTCATGCCTATTTCGGCGTCAATCTTTCGATCATTTGGGACGTCGTCACGACCAAGCTCGACTCGCTTCTGGTCGCGGTACAGAATCTGCGTCAGCGCTGAGCACAGGCCTTAGGCCAAAACTAATTCCGGAACAACTGCGGGGTATAGGGTTCGTCGACGCTGAACTGGACGCTGTCGGTTTCGCCGGTGGGGGTCATGCAGGTCAGTCTGTGGGCACCGGTGCTGAGATCGAGGAAGAGATCCTTGCCGGGGCCGGATGCGCCGAGATACTTCTCGTCGATATACCAGTGGAGCGAGGTCGAGGTGTCGATGGAGGCGCGGAGTTTGATGCGATCCGCGTTGGGTTCGCGCGTCAATACGAATTCCGCCTGATGGGAGGGCGCGAGGATACGCAATCCTTTGGACTGGCCGCCGTCGCCTTCGCGCGGAGACAGGGGCGAGTCGATCTTGGCGAGGTTCCATCCCTTCGCGCTGGCGGGCCAGCGCTCGATGATGCGTTCATTATCCGCAGGATAATGAACGTCGCATTGCCGATTCAGATAGAGCCCGGTGGGCAGGACCGCGGTTGCGGTGCGTTCGCACCAGCGTGACGCGGGTAGTCCGCTCGCGGCGCAAACCTGGGTTTCGCGCAAGTTGCCATCCACATCTGGCCAGGCCGATCCGGAGCCGGGTTTCAGCGCGCGAAAGATCTTACCCGCCAACGGCAAGGCGGCGCGGGAACCGATCAAGCGGCTGGACGAACGGCCATCGTTGTTGCCCAGCCAGACGGCGACAACGTACTGGCTGTTGAAGATGACGGTCCACGCGTCGTGGAGACCCGTGGAGGTGCCAGTCTTCCAACACACGCGGGGCGTGTATCCGGCGGCTTGCACGATATCGCGATGGAATTCGCCCGGCAGGGGTTGCTCCATCATTTCGTAGAGCGCGAGACAGGTGCTGCGCGACAACAATTCCTTTCCTTCCACCTTGGAATCGCTATCGAGTTCACGCAACGGACGCCACTTGCCGAGGCTGGCGATCATGCAGTAGGCGGCCGCAAGTTCGTCGAGGCGGACCTCGCAGTTGCCCAGCGTCAAACCCAGGCCGTAGTACTCCGCCGAACGCGTGAAGGTCGTGAGGCCCGCGTCCTTGAGGAAGCGGTACATGGGGTCCGGCCCCATCCGGTTCAGCACCATCACGGCGGGTACGTTGAGCGACCGCTGCAAGGCGTACGACGCGGAAACCAGCCCGCGATACTTGCCGTCGTAGTTCTCGGGATTGTAGAGGCCGTAGTCGAGGGAATCGTCCAGGAGCATTTCCGACGGATAGAGTTGGTTCTCTTCAATCGCCAGGGCGTACGTAAACGGTTTCAACGCGGAACCCGGGGAACGTGCGGCGCGCGTTGCATCGACCTGACCGCCGCCGGGGGTGTTGAAGAAATCCGCCGAACCGATCCGCGCCAGGACCGACGCGGTGGGCACATCGATGATCAGCACCGCAGCGTTGGTGATGTCGTTATCAAAGGTCTTCAGCCACTCCACAATGGCCCGTTCCGCCATCTCCTGCACGCGCAGGTCGAGGGTCGTCGTCACGCGGTGCCCGGTAAGCACCCGGTCCCGATGCCACATGGCGAGATGGGGCGCCGCCTGCGGATACTCGTTCCATTGCGCGGCGAGCGGTTGCCTGGATACACGCTCGCAGGTCGTGGCGTCGATGAAGCCTTCGTCGCGCATGCGCTGCAGCACGTAGTTGCGCCGCGCCAACGCGCGTTCCGGATGCTCGATGGGCATTAGCCCCGACGGGGACTTGGGCAGCCCGGCGAGCAGTGCGGACTCGGAGAGGGTCAGCTCTTTGGCCGTCTTCCCGAAGTAGCGACGCGCTGCCGCTTCGCATCCAACGAGGTTCAAGCCGTACGGCGCGGTATTGAGGTAAGCGCAGAGAATCTCGTCCTTCGAAACATGCCTTTCCAACCGGAGCGCCTGCATGGCCTGCCACGCCTTACCAGGCAGCGACCGCGATGGTTGACCGTTCAGCTTGACGACCTGCATGGTCAGCGTCGACGCGCCTGACTCGATGCCCAGTCCGGTCAAATTCTGCACGACGGCGCGGCCGACCGCGATAGGATCTACGCCGTGGTGCGAGCGGAACCGCTGGTCCTCCGTGGCGATGGTCGCTTGCACGAGGTACGGACTGATCGCGTCCAGGTCGCGGGGAAATTGCCATTGCTCTTCCTCGTTGAGGAAGGCGTACATGAGACGGCCGTTGCGGTCGAAGAGTTCGCCGGAAGGCTGGAGTGTGAGGTAGGGCGCGGGATCCAGGGGGGTGAACACGATGGCCAGGAACGCGCCGAGCGCAACGATTGCGCCGGCGAGCATGGGCCAACGTGCTTGGCGAAGGAATCGGCTATGGCGTAATCGACTCAGCATGACACGGACCTACACGGACCTACACGGACCTACACGGACCTACACGGACCTACACG
>BTVY01000065.1:0-28394 GCA_045863335.1 Candidatus Hydrogenedentota bacterium
TACGGTGGTGTGAGAGGACGGGGGAGGAACTATCCTCCCCCTCCTACTCGATTGCCGGAATCGACCCCACCATCCGCAGCCCGATTCACGCATTACACAATTTTGTAAATAAATTATTGCACAAATTATCGATTTCCGCTATTCTGTGCATACCATATGTTGTAGCCATCACGGCCATCGCGGTTTCTGGGGAGGAACTTGCACCATGTCACATTCCGCACCGTATCGTTCGCGCGCCGCGTACCTGCCGCGCTGGCCGCTTGTCCAGTTGGTAGCCCTATGTGTAGTTGTGTTTGGTTTGATCACCGCAGACGCCCAAGCCCCTTCCCCGAAGGGTAGTGTCCTCCCCGATTTGGCCTTGACGCTCTCCGATTCTGTCGACCCAGTCATCGCGGGAAACTCCATCACCTACACCATCGATTTCACCAACACCGGCGCCGACGCGACCGGCGTCTCGATTGTCATGTTTGCCCCAGCCAACACCTTCCTGGTGAGCCTCGATGCCGTGGATGCTATGGGGTGGAGACTGGGAATCATCTCCGATGGAATCGGCGGATTCGGCGCCGAGTTTACGAATGATGGACCCGTGGCTGGTGGAGCGTCGGCGCAGTTTACCGTCACGGTTAACGTAAATGGATCGACCGCCAGCGGCACAGTCATTACCGGGCTGGTCAACGCTTCGTCCAGCCAGGAAGACGCAAACGCGGCCGATAACACTGCGTCGGAGACGACGACCGTCGCAACCCAAGCAAACCTCGGCGTGGCGATTTCCGATGCACCCGATCCCGTCAAACCCGGAAGCAATATCACCTATACCGTCACCCTGACCAACGCCGGCGCGAGCAGCGCGCAGGACGTTACCGTGACCGTGCCCACTCCCGCGAACACGACCTACGTGTCATCGACGCTGACACTGGGCGCTGGGTGGGCCTTGACCTCGTCTCCGTCGGTAGGGGGTACGGGAAACGTCGTCTACTCCAAGGGCACATTCAACAAGAACGAGGGAGCGTCATTTCAGATCGTGGTCGCGACCGATCCCGGACTGTCAGACGGCGCGACGGTGACTGCCACCGCTACCGCGGCCACTACGACCACTGACCCCGTGCCCGGCAACAACACTGCGAGCGCCACCACCACGATGGCAACGGAAGCGGACTTATCCGTTGGCATTGGCGACTCGCCCGGCCCAGTAACGGCCGGCGGGACGTTAACCTACACGGTGCCTTATGAGAATCTGGGGCCGAACAGCGCCACCTCCGTTGCCGTCACCGTGCCTGTTCCTACTGGCGCGACCTTTGTCTCGGCCGCGGTGACATCCGGGACGTCCTGGAGCATCAGCGCGCCCAGTGTCGGCGCCACCGGCGACGTGGAATTTACCAAGGCCTTGTCCGGATGGGGGGATACGGCCGAGCTCGAAGTGGTCGTTGCAATCCCGCCCGACACTGCGTCCGGCGCGAACATCAACGGCGAGTGCTCGGTATCGAGTGCGACCACCGATCCCGAACCGGACAACGATTCAGATTCAACCACCACGACGGTAACCACGGCCGTGGACCTTGCGTTGTCGCTCGCGGACTCGCCGGACCCGGTTACGGCGGGCGCGAACATCACGTACACCATCGCGTACGACAACAATGGTCCGAGCAACGCCTCCAGTGTCACCGTGCTGCAAGCAGTGCCCGCCAACACCACCTTCGTATCCGCGTCGGTGAATGCAGGAACGGGCTGGTCGGTAAGCGCGCCCGCTGTGGGTGGCGCGGGCAACGTTATCTTTTCAAAAAGCACGAGCGTGTTAGACGATACCGCGACATTCGAGGTGGTGGTCAAAGTTGGCCCCGGCACAGCAGACGGCGCTGTCATCAATGCGTCGGCGTCGGCCACCAGCTCGACAACAGAAGCGAACGCGGGTGACGAATCGGACAACACCTCGACCACCGTGGAAGCCAAGGCGGACCTTGCACTGACGCTCGGCGATTCTCCGGACCCGGTCCGCGCGGGCGAATCGATTACGTACGCGATCGCGCTGAACAACAACGGCCCGAGCGATGCCGCCAACGTAACCGTAAGCCAAGCGGTCCCGACGAACACAACGTTCGTATCCGCATCCGTAACCTCGGGCGCGGGCTGGTCGGCAACGACGCCTTCCGTGGGCGCGGCGGGGAACGTTCAGTTCTCAAAAGCGGCCCTCGGTTCTGGTGCCTCGGCCGAGTTCGAAATCGTCGTGCTCGTCGCGGCCAACACGGCGGACGGTACCAGCGTGAGCGCGTCCGCAACCGCCCAGTCCGCCACCACGGAAGCGAGTCCGGGCGACGAAACCGGCGCCGCATCCACAACCGTGGACGCCGTGGCGGATTTGGCTGTAACGCTGGCAGGTTCGCCGGAAACCGTCAATCCCGGCGATTCCATCACCTACACCATCGACCTCGCCAATAACGGCCCAAGCGATGCAACCGGCGCATCGGCTACGGAAGCCGTACCCGCGGGTACGACCTACGTTTCATCCTCAGTCGTGACCGGGACTGGCTGGTCAGCAGCAACACCGGCAGTCGGGGCAACCGGCAACGTCGTCTTCTCGAAGGCCGCGTTGCCCGCCTCCGAAACGGCCACCTTCGAGGTGGTTGTTCAGGTGGATGGCGGTGCAAGCAGCGGAACCACGATCAACGCCGCTGCAACGGCGGCCGCGACGACGACCGACCCCACGCCAGGTAACAACACGGCCAGCGACGTTTCGACCGTATGCGGCATGGCGAGTATTGTCGACTACACGGATACGGAAATGGTCTGCGAAGGTGAAACGGCCGCCTTCACGGTAACGGTCGATGGCGATCCCACGCCCGACATCCAGTGGCAGGTTGATGAGGGCAGTGGCTTCGTCAACATCCCCGGCGAAGACGGAACCACCTTGTCATTCACCGCAACCGCGGACGATGATGGGAAGGTGTATCGTGCCTTCGTGAGCAACAACTGCAGCGACACGACGAGCGCTGAGACCACGCTGGCCGTCAACACCGGCACGACGGTTACGCTCGAACCGGCGGATGTGGAATCCTGCGTCGGCAAGAAGGCCGTGTTTAGCATCGAAGCGACGGGGTCTCCTGCGCCGTCCATTCAATGGCAAGTTGATGACGGTTTCGGTTTCAGCGACTTGCCGGGTGAAACCGGCGCGAAGTTACGTCTGCAAAACGTTACGGAAGACATGGACGGTAATGTCTATCGCGCGATCCTGAGCAACGCCTGCGGTGCGGACGTTGAGACCGCAACCGCAACGCTCACTGTTCTGATCCCGCCGGCAGTTTCCACAAATCAGCTCGTTATTGGTGCCAATCCGGCGAGCGACTTCACCTCGGCTTCCGACGGAATCTTCAGCGACAAGGTGCAAGTCACGTGGTCGGCCGTCGACGGCGCGGACGAATACTGCGTCTTCCGTTCAACCAGCGACGACTTCTCCAACACGGCAGCAGTCACGGATTGGATTTCCGATCTCGTGTACGACGACTTCGACGTTGGTACGGAGACCGTCAGCAGCGGCTGCACTTCGACGACGGTGCCGGTTCTTTACTACTACCAGGTCAAGGCGCGCGGGATCTGCGGCGAGAGCGAGCTGAGCGGCGCCGATACGGGATACATCAATGTCACGAAGGCCCGTTACGCGAGCGCCCTGCCTTCAGCCATCGACGACGACGGTTACCACATCGCAGGCGCGACAGATGCTATCGCGGTGCGCCTGAGTGCCGGCGAGCCTATCGATCCGGATACCGTCTGGGGGACCATCTATTCCGAAACCGCTTTAGAGGAATCGGCAGTATCCATCCTACCCGTTGCAGGTTCAGACGGAAACGACCTCTGGGTCCAATACACCCCCGAAGTACCTTGGGTGGAAGGTGAGAAAGTCACGATGACGATCGGCGCCACCACGATCGCCGGCCGTGGTGCCGGTCCGGTTGCCGCGGTGTTCATCATAGAAAGTGCAGCGGCTGTCAAACTGTCAGCGCTCGTGCACCAACCTTCCTACGCGGACTTCGATGCGTCGGCCTTGGCTCGCAATGCAGAATCCAACGACGAGGTGTACCTGTCCTTTACCGACAGCGACGATCTTCCCGAATTGGTTGGCAGCATCGGCGCGGCGTATGCCGTGGGCCCCGAGCAACCGTACACGGTCCCCCAGCGCGTCTGGATTCCAGTCCCGGTGGGAATGTCCGCGGATGGGCTTGAGGCATATTACCTCGACCGGTCGATGCCCGCGCCACGGTGGGTGCCTGGGCCGGCCCTGGAAGGGTGGATGTCCACACCGGGGCATTACGTCCTCGAATTAGACGGCCAAGAGTATCTGGGCGTGCTCGTCGGTCACGGCGGAACGGTCGTGTTGGGTCCGCAAGTGTCTGACGACGCACCGTGGGCCAAGGCAGCCGTGGGCGACTTGTCCAAGTCCAGCGGATTGGCGGATTTCCTGGTTCTGGCCTTACTCGGTTGGGCGGGATACTCCATGTGTCGCGCGAGATGGCGAATTCGGGGGGAACGAGCCGGATACCACTCCGTAAAAGGCGCTTAAGTCGCTTTAGGGCAGCAGGATAGTGCGAGAAGTCCCCATCTCGCGCTATCCTGTTCCGACACATGCCAACCTCTTACCATCCAGGGCAGCCCGTTACATCGACCTTGGCATGTTGTATACTGCTGGAGGGCTGCTTTCTTGATTTGTACTGAATTGAACTCGAGTAAGCGCCTCGTTCCGGGTTGATTGCGATGTGCAAGTGAGCGAGGAGTAACTCCATGCGTATGCTGATTGTTCCGAGTCCCCGCCGCCCCCGGCTGTGCCTTGTTGTCGATATGTTGCGTGCGCTGACGGCGATCCTGGTGCTAGCGGGCGTCACCGCTTCGGCCCAGGATCTTAGCCTCACGCTCTCCGATTCGGTGGATCCCGTTATCGCGGGAAATCTCCTCGTCTACACCATTTCCCTGACTCATAACGGCGGCGTGGATGCCACAAATGTCGCGGTTACCCAGTTCGACCCAACCAACACGACGTTGGTGAATTTTTCTGTCTTGACCGGCGCGGGGTGGTCTACCGCCGTGATCCCCGACCCGGGCGGCGGTTTCGGCGTTCAGTTCTCGAAAGGCACCGTGACCGCCGCGGAAACGGCTTCGTTCAGCGTGACGGTCCAGGTTGGCTCGGCCACACCCGACGGCACGATCCTTACCGGCACTGCGAGTGTGGTTGCGGATCAAGCAGACACCAACCCCGGCGATGAGAACCCCAGCGAACAAACGACCGTAGGAACGGCTGCAAATCTCGTGCTCAGCGGGCTGAACGGAACACCCGATCCGGTCGATGCTGGGAACAACATCACGTACTCGTATACCGTGACGAACAACGCCGGACCCAGCAGTGCGCAGGCCGTTACGGTGACGCAGCCAGTGCCTGCCAACACGACCTTCGTCTCCGCGTCGTTAATTACCGGCGCAGGATGGGGAATCTCCGCGCCCTCCGTAGGGGCTACCGGCACCGTGCAATTCTCCAAGGCCGCCGTGGCGCGAAACGAGGGCGCGGTGTTCGAGGTCGTCGTCCAGGTCGATCTCGCGGCCAGCGGGAACATCATGTCCACCGTTACCGCTGCGAGTACGACCACCGAGGCGTCGCCCGGTAACGAATCCGGCTCGGAAACTGTCGCGGTAAACGCCATACCTCCGTCAATTCCTGTGATCGCCGTGCCCCGGTTTGAAGTGGTTCACTGACGAAATCGGTACATAGGCGTTCTTGATCCCTTCCCGTCCATGGGAAAGGGTGGTCCTCCCTCTTAGGCGCGCGTCGTCGTGGCGATAACGAAAGCTCCGCCTTCGGCGTTTAGCGGCCCTTATTGCTACGACGCGGTGACCCGTGTAGCATGTCCTCGTACACCGTGCAACTCTGACTCTTCCCGAGCCACCCGTACCGTGCGCCGAAACGACACGTTAGGATTCTCAATGCAGTTCTTTTATCGGCTTTTCCCCGTATTGTTGGTGCTACCCGCCTATGCGCAAGACATTCAGGCGCCCGAGTTTTCCCGGACGCAAGCCGTCGTACGCGCGGAGGACGTGCAGTTGCATGTCGATTATCTTGCGTCGGAAGCGATGGAGGGCCGGCTGACCGGAACGGAAGGGGAACGTCTGGCTACGGAGTACGCCGCGCGGGTCTTCGAGGAAACCGGATTGACGCCGGCGGGCGAGAATGGGACCTGGTTTCAACCGTTTGAGTTCACCGCGGGCGTATCCCTCGGCTCCGGCAATCGCCTCTGCATTGCCCGCACCGGGGTACCGGAACCGGACTGTTACCCCGTCGACGAAGCCTGGCGTCCCTTAGCCTTCTCCAAAACGGGGTCCCTCGACGCACCGGTCGTGTTTGCCGGATATGGCATCGTGGCGCCCGCATTGGAGGAACTCCCGGAATACGATTCCTACGTCCATCTCGACGTCACGGGCAAGTGGGTCGTCGTGTTTCGTTACATCCCGGAAGATATTTCGACGGAACGACGGCTTCATCTCACGCAATACGCGAGCCTTCGATACAAGGCGATGGTTGCCCGCGATCGTGGCGCTGCCGGCATTGTCTTCGTCAGCGGGCCCAATTCCCAGGCGACCGATCCCCTGGTGGGTCTTCAGTTCGACGCGTCCTTCTCGGGTACGAGCGTTGCCGCCGTGTCTGTGACGGATCGCCTCGGGGAGGCTCTGCTCAGCACCCACGGCCGAACGCTTGAAGCGTTGCAGTCCGAACTGGATACCGGGGAGCCGGTCATGGGATTCGAACCGCCGGATGTGCGGCTTCAAGCGGACATCGATATTGTCCAGGAGAAGCGGACCGGACGGAACGTGCTGGGACGGCTCGCCGCGGATGAGGATACTGGCAAGGGCATCGTCGTGGTCGGCGCCCACATCGATCACTTGGGCCGCGGCCGCGGATCCGGATCGTTGGCGCGGGACCACGAACGGGAGGAGATTCACTACGGCGCGGACGACAATGCGTCCGGCGTTGCCGGGATCTTCGAGATTGCACAGTATCTCATGTATCGCAAGGAGCGAGGCGAATTCGCGCCGGTGCGCGATATCGTGTTCGCGGGTTGGTCCGGTGAGGAGCTGGGGCTTCTGGGTTCCGCCAAGTTTGTGCAGGACTTCGGCGACGTCCCCGAGTCCGAACCGCTGACGGAAGAAATCGCCGCTTACGTGAACTTGGACATGATCGGCCGTATGCGGGAGGCCGTGGTCATTGGCGGCGTCGGTTCCAGTTCCATCTGGGCCGATCTGCTCCCCGGGTGGCAGAAGGTCGCCGGTGGACTCAAAATCACGACCCAAGACGACAGTTTCCTACCGACCGACGCGACATCCTTCTTCGTGCGCGGCGTTCCTTTCATAAATGCCTTTACTGGCGCTCACGAGGAATACCATTCCCCTCGCGATACGCCGGATACCATAAACTACAATGGCGCGGCGCGGATCGCCCGGTTCATGGCGGAAGCCACAATTCACCTGGCCGAACGGGAGGAAGCCCCGGACTATATACCCCAGGCGCAACCCGCCCACCAGACCGGCGGCGCAGGCATGCGCGCGTACCTGGGCACCATCCCGGACTACTCGCAAGACGGTGGGAACGGGCTTAAACTGGCGGGCGTGGCGGAAGGCGGTCCGGCGGAACAGGCCGGCGTGAAAGGCGGGGACCTCGTCGTGGAACTCGGCGGCGCGACTATCGAGAACATCTACGACTACACCTACGCCATAGAAGCGCTCAAAATAGGAGAGCCGGTTTCCATCGTGGTGTTGCGCGGTGGCAAGCGCATAGAACTGGAAGTCACCCCCAGGGCGCGCGAATAAGCCTGTTTCAGGAGACCGCGTAACGCGCGTCTTCCAATGATTCGCGAAACAAGGCGAGTTCGTTCAAGACCACGGCGGCGATATCCCCCAGCGCCGGCGCGTACGCGTCCGCGGCACGGCCGCCCACGAGAATCCGGGTGTCGTTGGGAAGCATGCGGCGCAACCTCCGCAACTCTTCGGAAAGCAGCGGATCGTCCGCCGGATAGACGATGCTGAGCGCCACCGCGCGTGCGTTCACGATCCGGGCCGCAGCGGCGATGTCCTCCGCCGGAAGATTAGAACCCAGGTATGTCACCTTCCATCCGTCAATCGCTGCGATGGCAGCCACCATCAGTGCGCCCAGCTCGTGCCACTGACCAGAGGGCGTGGCGACCACGACTGTGGGCGCGGGTTCCGACGGCCGCAAGGCGGTCCGTACGCGCGTCAGGTACCCTCGAAGAGCGCCGGATGCCAAGTGTTCATGGGCCACACGCAACTGGCCGGTTCGCCACTTTTCGCCGATTTCTTCAATGAGCGGCGCAACGACGTCTTGAATTACCCGGATCTGACTAAGCGATACATCCGCCTCCTCCAGTACTTCCTCCAGGCGCTCGCCGGCCAGAGTCTGGACCGCGAGACGCGCCTCCTCAAGTAACTCGGCTGCCGCGCGTCCCGGGGTGCCGATATCGGGTCCGGCCGATCCCTCGAGGAGTACCAGCAAATCCTCATTCGAAAGATGGGCAATCTGGCCTACGGTCCGCCCCCGCTTCTTGGCTCGCATCAACAATCGTAGACGGGCGATATCGTGGTCGGAATACATGCGGCGATTGGTTGCGGTGCGCCCCGGCACGACCGCCCGATACCGGCGCTCCCACGCGCGAATCGCATGCTGTGAGAGACCCGTTCGAGCCGCAACGACCTGAATCGGATGGCATTTGTCATCTTTCATGTCCAAATTTATACCATTTTGTACATATTATGTCTATTTTAATTTGTACGACTTGGTTCATTGAATAGTTTTCGTGAGTACGGTTCGGCGATAGTAGCCGAAAGGTCCAGTTGAACAGGCAAAATCTATGTATATTTTGTGATCTCGTCATTCTAGGCCGTATTCCTAACGGAATATTTCACTTGCTTTTTCGGGAATTCTTTGCGACAATTCTAATGTTAAGTTAGACAAGTTTTAGACAAGAGGATTTGCCGTGGTCGACATTCTCACAAAGTCGTGCAACACCAACGTTGATGGTGCCGCTGTCGCGAGTCTGTACCTCTGCCCAGCTAATGGGCCGCGTCAAAATTCCGATGTCAGGTTCCGCGCCGTCTTCGGCAGGGACCACTCATGTGCTTTCCATGCCTGGCCTGTGCGGTCCGGGGCACGCCTGTGCACCAACCCGCACCACGCAACCCCGAGTGTGCTTGCTCCCCGCATCACCTTCTCAACCCCTCCGCGAGCGCACTTGAACCGCGGGCTCCGGTCCCGCACAGGCCCTCCCCAGTTCCGCCTTGGCAGCTCGGAAACCGGCGCACAGCTCCGGTTGCAAGGAGTAAAGCCGTGAACACATCCACTGACAGCAAAGCTTGGCCGATGGGGGATTGGGTTCGGCTCGAGACCGGTACGCACAGCCGGGCGATGCGTGCCGCATCGGAAGGCGCGGCGCGAGACGTCATCGCCCGGCAGGCGCGCCGGGTACTCAAGACGTACAGCACGAGCTTTTTCGCCGTGACGCGCTTCCTGCCTCCGCGCAAACGAACCCAAGTGGAAGCGGTCTACGCGGCGGTACGCTATCCGGACGAGATTGTGGATACCTTCCCGCTATCTACCGGCGAGAAGATGGACCTGCTCGCGACGTGGCGAGATGCCTACGCGGTGGGACTGGCTTCATGCACCCTTCGCGACGCGCTCGAAGCGGGCGTACCGTGCTTTCTCGCGCACTTCACGCGCGTCGTGCGAGAAACCGGAATACCCGACGCCCATTACGACTCGTTTCTTACCGCGATGGAAATGGACGTGCAGCCCCGCCCTTTCGAGACGCTCGAGGACCTCATCGACAACTACATTTACGGCAGCGCCATCGTGGTTGGCTATTTCCTGACGCACATCTACGGGCCTGCCCGGCCACGGGACTACGACCGGGCCATCGAGTCGGCCCGGAATCTTGGCATCGCCCTGCAACTGACGAACTTCGTTCGCGACGTGGGCGAAGACCAGCGCCGGGGCCGTCAGTACCTTCCGCTGGATTTTTTGGCCGAAGAGGGCATCAAGAAAGTGGACGCGCGCGATCCGTACCAACAGAACGGCTTGCAGAACGTCGTGCGGAAAGTGGCCACGATTGCCAATACGCACTACCTGGCCGCCCAACGGGATCTTGACGCCTTCGCTCCTGACTGCCGCACCGCAATCCAGGCTTGCATTGACGTGTACGGTCAGCTTAACGAACGGATTCGTTTCAGCCGGAACGGGTTAAGTCACCGCGAGACCGTTCCAATGAGTCAGAAGTTCCGCGTCTTGCCTGCCAGCAAGTACTGGCGTCTTCCGCTCGCGTACATGGGGTGGTAGGACCCATGGACACGACATCGACGCTCGCGGGGAGCGCCACCCGTGTGGCTATCGTAGGCGCCGGCCTGGGCGGTTTGAGCGCGGCCATCCATTTGCGCGCGGCGGGATATGACGTCGACGTGTACGAAGCAAATGACCGCGTCGGAGGCCGGGCCAACGTGATCGAGGCGGACGGGTTCCGGTTCGATACGGGTCCGTCCCTTCTGAACTATCCCTGGGTGTTTCGTGAGTTGTTCGAAGCGGCAGGACGTAAACTCGAGGACTATGTGACCCTGCTGCCGGTGGAGCCGTCGGTCAGTTTTCAGTGGCCGGACGGCACTCACTTCACCTTGTCGAGCAACTTGGAGAAGCTCCTCGCCGAGTGCGCCCGGTTGGAGCCTGGGGCGAGCCCCCGCGTGCTCGCGTATTTGCGCGACGCCGCTGCCAAGTATGACATGGCCTTCGAGTCACTGGTCACGCGGAACGAAGACAACCCGCTTAAATGGGTCGGGGCGCTTTCACCGCGACAGATGGCGAAGCTCGGCGTCTGGCGCTCGCTCTACAGCGAACTGGGGCGGTTCTTCAAGAGCCGCTACATCAAGGAAGCCTTGGGCTCCTACGGCATGTATCTCGGCGGATCGCCTCACGAACTGCCCGGTTTCTTCTCCATACTGCCTTACGGCGAATTGGCCTACGGACTCTGGCTGCCCAAAGGCGGCATCTACGGATTGGTCAGCGGCATTGAACGGCTCGCCCGGGACATTGGAGTCCGGATTCATACCGGGCGGCGTGTGACCAAGATCCGTATGGAACACTTCGGTGTGAAGGGATTGGAATTCGCCGACGGCGACCGGATCGACGCGTCTATCGTTGTCTCGAATGTAGACGTACCCACGACGGACACCCAGTTGCTGGACGCAAACGGGCTGTCGGATCCGCTGCGCCGCAAGTCCACTCGGACGCGCATGACTTGCGGGGTGCTTACCTTCTACTGGGGCATTCGCGGCAAGGTCGGGAACATGCGCCACCACACGATCTACCTGCCCGACGACTATCGCGGCGCCTTCGACGATCTCATGCACAACCATCGCATCCCACGTGGATTGCCCTTCTATGTAAGCGTCCCCTCGGAAACCGATCCAGGCCTCGCGCCCGACGGTGATACCGCCATGTTCGTGCTGGTGCCGACGCCCTTGCTAAGCGAAATGCCGGACTGCGATTGGCGTGCGGAGGCCCAGGAAGTGAAGATGCGTGTATTGACGCGTATGGCGCAGCACTGCGTCTCGTTGGATCCGGGCCGTATCGCGTTTGAGGCGATTTACACGCCCGAAGATTGGCGCGACCGGTTCGGGCTCTACGACGGGTCGGCCTTCGGTGCCGCGCACAACCTTTTCCAGGTGGGACCGTTTCGCGCGAAAAACTATCTCGAATCCGTGAAAGGGATGTACTATGTAGGGGCAAGCACCACTCCGGGTACCGGCATGCCCATGGTCGTCCTCGGCGGCCGCCTTACGGCGGAAAGGATTCAGGCCCATGCATATTGAACCATACGGCACCGGCAGCACGGCCTATCTCGCCATCCACGGTTGGGCCGGAAATCACCGGACTTTCCGCCACCTCGCACCTCATCTCCCTGCCGACGCCGCGCTCTACAGCGTCGACTTACCCGGCTACGGGTTGTCCCTGAGGCCGGTGGCGTGGACCCTGGATTCCATTGCCGACGCGTTGGTGGACACCATTGACCTAGTCTCCCGGAATCCCGTGACGCTTATTGGGTATTGCGGTGGCGGAAACCTTGCCATGATGGCGGCGCAACGAGCGCCGGAACGCGTCGCGCGGCTCGTGCTGATCGACCCCTTCGCATACATGCCGCTGTACTTCAAGGTCTTCACGTGGGGCGCATTCGGACGCCGCGCGTATACGAGCACCTTCGCGAATCCCCTGGGCCGGTATTTTACGAACGCGGCGCTGCGCGGAAAACGAACAGCAGACTCCAATCTCACCCAATCCTTTGAATCTGTGGACCATGAATTCGTGCTGGAAGTCCTGCGGGCGTTCCGGGCCGTGCCCCATTGGGACCGCTTTTCGGATCTCACCATTCCCGTCGATCTCGCGTATGGCGACCGATCCTTTGCGGCGATCAAGAAGTCCGTCGCAATCTGGAAGGCGGTATGGCCTCACGCGCAAGTTCACCCTCTGGCTGGCGCGGGACACAATCCGCTCATCGAGGCGGCCGAGCAGGTTGCCGCCATTGCCTTTGGAATACCGGCAACTCATGGGAGCAAGACGTTGGCCGATACGCCGCGCGACGCCGTCGCCCGGCGCGCGCTTTCACTCTAGTCCGAGCTACGGAGAGGGACCATCGTGCTGATAGCCGGATATATCCTCTGCGTCATCACCTTCGGCGTGCTGCTGCTGGTCGCGTGGAACGTCATTGCATGGCCTTCGCCAGGCTCCCCGTCCATGAATGCGGCGCCGCGCGTGTCTGTCCTCATTCCCGCGCGCAACGAGGCCGCCTCGCTTGGCGCGTGCCTGGACTCGGTCCTGGGTCAGGGTACGCCGGTCGCCGAGGTGCTCGTGTACGACGATCACTCGACGGACGATACCGCCGCTATTGTTACCCGGTATCAGGCGATGGACGCCCGGATACGGCTGCTTGAGCCCCACGCATTGCCGTCAGGCTGGTGCGGCAAGAATTTCGCCTGCGCGCGCCTGGCCGCGGCGGCGCGCTCGGAGTGGCTGCTCTTCCTCGATGCGGACGCGGTCCTTCAGTCCGGTGCGGTTGCGCGCATGCAGAGAGAAACCGAAACCCGTGCGGTAACGCTGGTTTCCTGCTGGCCGGGATTCGTCATGGCGGGATTCTGGGAACAGCTCCTCATGCCCATGTTGAACTTTCTCGTCTTTACGATATTCCCCGCGCCGCTTTCGCTGAAGCGATGGGAGGCTTCTCTCGGTCTTGCGCATGGCGCGTGCATCTTTGTCCATCGCAGTGCCTACGTGCGCGTCGGCGGTCATGAAGCGGTGCGCGCGGAGATCTTCGAAGACACGCGTATTGCCCGGGTCTGGCGCGAACGGGGAGAGCGGGGCGTGTGCCTGGACGGGCAGGACGTCGTGCAGGTCCGCATGTACGATTCCTTGCGCGGGATTTGGCGAGGCTTTCGCAAGAATTTTTACCCGGCCTTCCGGCACGGGTTTACCTTCTGGCTGTTTCTGGGCTTTCACGCCTTCGTCTTCTTGCTGCCCTTTGCGGCGCTGCCGATGATGGCGGCCGGCGTTCCCGGCAGCGGCGTGTTTGCGGCCGCGGCACTGTGTATTCTCGCCGCGCGCGCACTTCTGGCACTGCGGTTCCGCCACCCCTTCTGGTCTGTACTCGGTCATCCTGTCGCGCAGATCGTGCTCATCGCGTTGGGAGTAGCCTCGTGGTGGCGGTGCACGACGGGACGGGGTGTCGATTGGAAGGGCCGGCTGTACCGCGCCCGTAACTGATGCGCGCGGGAACGGTTCCATATTCAATGAAGACGAAACACTGTGCAGCAATCATAGGGGGCGGTCTCGGAGGGCTTGCGACGGCGATCCGCCTGGCGTCGCGCGGGTGGAGCGTTACCCTGTGTGAACAGGGACAGACCCTGGGCGGCAAGATGAACCGGTTTCACTCAGAAGGGTTCACCTTCGACACGGGGCCTTCACTGATTACCATGCCGTGGGTGTTTGAAGCGCTGTTTGAGACAGCCGGAAAGCGGCTCGCCGATCATCTCGAACTCGATGCCATGCGACCGCTGGCACGCTACCACTACGACGATGGAACGCGATTCACGTATTCGAGTTCCATGCCCGAATGGTTGGAGACCCTGCGATCGCTGGACCGTCGCGACGTGGACGGGTTCCTCGGGTTTCTGCGGCTGGGCGCGCGGCTCTTCGAACTCTCGAACGCGACGTTTCTGCGGCGGCCGCCTTCAGCCCCGCCGGATCGAGAAGTCCTGCGATCGCTGCGCCACTTTCCCTTGCGTCACGCCTGGGGGAACTACCACAAGGCCGTGGCCGCACATTTCCACAGTCCGCACCTGCGGCAGCTCTACGACCGGTACCCGACCTACGTCGGTTCGTCGCCCTACGAAAGTCCCGCAACGCTTCTGGTGATCCCGTACATCGAGTACGTCTTCGGTGGGTGGTATGTGAAAGGCGGTCTCTACCGCATCGTGGAGTGCCTCACCCGGATCGCGGAGGAACTCGAGGTAAGCATTCGCACGGACACCCGTGTTGAACGCATTACATACCGCAACGGACGGGTGACCGGCGTCGAGACCACAGGGGGCGAGTCTATCGAAGCGGACGTGGTCGTCATGAATGGCGACGCGTCCATGACGTCCCAACTGCTTGGGAACGCGCCGGAATCGACGATGGCTCGCGGCGACCGCTCCATGTCGGGGCTCGTGTTCCTGCTCGGCGTGCGCCGCTCATTGCCGGAGTTGCATCATCACAGCGTCTATTTCTCGGCGAACTACGAACGGGAGTTTCAACAGTTGTTCGGGGAGCGGCGCTTTCCCGATGACCCGACCGTCTACGTGAGCGCGCCCAGCCGCAGCGACCGCACGCTGGCGCCCGGTGACGGCGAAGCGCTTTTCGTGATGGCCAACGCGCCCGCAAACGACAACGAACCGTGGGACGACAATCAGATTGCCGAAGCGCGCCGCCGCGTATTTGCCCGGCTGACCAAGGGCGGATTTCCTGTTACCGATACCGACATCGCGGTCGAACAGGTGTGGACGCCGCGCACCCTCGCCCAGCGCTATCTCATGCCCGGCGGCGCAATCTATGGCACGCATTCGCATGGCTGGAAGAAAGCGTTTCTGCGTTCTCCAAACAAGGATCGCCAGCTTGGCGGTTTGTACTATGTCGGCGGCAGCACCCATCCCGGTGGCGGCACACCTACGGTGTTGCTCTCCGCCGCGATAACGAGTGAGTTGATCCGGAAGCACGAGCATGCGTAAGTCGCTCTCGATAGTCCTGGCGTTTGCCTACGGGTTTTTCTGGCTCGGCGGCGTCGGCGCCTACTGGATCTTCGGCGGGCCGCCCGACCATGTGTCGTGGACGGCGCCATTTTTTCTGGGGTTGGCGGGAGTGCTCGTTCTGGCGGGAAGCGCCGCGCGCGACTGGCCCCGCATGGCCGCGTGTGCCGGCGTCGGATTCGTCGCCGAAATTCTCGGCGTGCATACGAACTTCCCCTTCGGTGCGTACGCCTACACCCAAGTGCTGCGGCCTCATCTGTTCAGCGTGCCGCTTGTCATGATCGCCGCATGGCTCGTATTGCTCGCCTACATCATGGAGATGCTCCGCGAATACCGGTTGACGCCGGCCGTCCGCGTCGTCGTAGCGTCGATCTGGATGACTTCCATCGATTTCATTATCGATCCCCTCGCGGCGGGCCCCCTCGAATATTGGACCTGGGTTCATCCGGGTTGGTACTACGGCATCCCCGCGACCAACTTCCTCGGCTGGCTGATCGTATCCGCCGTGGCGTTCACGGTTGCAGGCCCCGCGTGGCAACCCAACCCCGGCGCGCGCTGGACCGGTCTCAGCGTGATCGGCTTCTTCGTCTGCATCGCCGTCGCAAAGGGACTTCTGCTCGCCGCGCTCGTCGGGGTTGCCCTCTGCGCCATTCACGCTGCCGTCCGCGTTCGGCAGGCAAACCGCGACCGTGGGGCCCTGGTAAGCGCTGTCACCGGACCCGATCAGGCGTGAAGATCTGCCTTTTGTACGCCGTCAATCCTCCGGGCGTTCTCCGGCGGGGGCCATCTTGACGAGGCGCGGGTGGAACCGCGCGAGGATGTCGACGAGGTCGCTCTGGGCGGACATGACGTCGTTGATGTTCTTGTAGACCATGGGCACTTCGTCGAGCCCGGCGGACAGGAGCGTCACGCGGGATTTCTTCAGCCACGCTTTGGCTTCTTCCCAGGAGAGCGTCTTATGGGCCTGCTTGCGGCTCATGACGCGGCCCGCGCCGTGGGCCGCCGAATTGAGGGAGTCTTCGTTGCCGCGGCCGCGCACGACGAAGCCGGGCGTCGCCATGGAACCGGGAATGATCCCGATGACGCCTTCGCCCGCGGGCGTCGCGCCCTTGCGATGGACGACGACTTCTTCGCCGTCGTGCTGTTCTTTCCACGCGAAGTTGTGATGGTTCTCGATGTCGAGCAGCACCCGCACGCCGAAATGCTTTGCGATTTCGCGATGGATGCACGCGTGGTTCGCCGCCGCGTATTTGCCCATCAATTCCATGGCGGCCCAGTACTCCTGCCCCTCGTGGGTGTCGAGCCCGAGCCAGCCGAGGTGTTGCATGGGACGCGGCAGTTCCTTGTGACGGCCCATGGCGAGTTTGCTGTAGTGATCGCAGACGGACGCGCCCGTCCCCCGGCTGCCGCTGTGACTGAGCAGCGCGAGGTAACGACCGGGTTCGAGCGGCAAACCTTCTTCAACAATCTCCAACTCGCCGAACTCGACGAAATGGTTGCCGCTTCCGCTGGTGCCGAGCTGGCTCCAGGCCTTGTCCTTGTTGCGCTGCGTGATGGGCGAGACACTCCAGTCTTCGTCCATCACCGGGTGCCGGCGCTTGTTCGTGAACTTGGCGCCGATACCGAAACGCGTCTCCTCCTGGATTGCCTTCTTAAGCCGATCCGGTTCGGTGTCGAGCGTCTTCAACGGCAGATCGAGGACAGTCATCTTCATGCGGCACGCAATGTCGACGCCCACGGCATATGGGATCACCGCGCCCTTCGTGGCGAGCACGCCCCCGATAGGCAAACCGTAGCCCACGTGCGCGTCCGGCATGAGCGCGCCGCGCACCGCCACGGGCAACGCGCAGGCGTTTTCCATTTGCTCGATGGAATTTCGATCGAGATCCTGGCCCCACTGCTTCCACGGCGCGGGGCCGCCATCGCGCGTCGTGGGCGGCGCTTCCGGACGCCCAAACAGGCTCCGCGCAAGGTCGCCGAAGATCTGGTCCTGGTGGTAGGCACCCGGTTCCGCCACGACCGATTCCAGTGCCGCGCGGATATCGTTCTTCTGCATGCCCGCGTCAGCGGCGTTGCGCGCGGCTTCTTTTGCCAGCGCAACCGCCTCGCCGCGCGGGATGCCAAGCTGAATGAGATCGCGTGTCTTCATGGAGATGAACTCCCGAGGGAAAAATGGGAACCTGTACCTTCTTTTTCTTGCTCGGCGCCTGGGTCACTTGCTCCGCGCATCAACAAGAAAAAGGTGACTTTCCCACAATTTCTTTCCGCAATCGTAAACCGCACATCGAGGACCTGCTCGATAACGTCAATGTTTCTATGCGAGCGGCTGGATGGTGCTAGCGAAGCAATCGCAGAGCGGCCGGCCAGTCTCGTTGAGATCAACAACTGGCCGTCGGCGTGTTCTTCCAAGGGCATACTGAAATCGAGGTACGCGCGCGCCACCTGTTCCCTCGTTGTGTCAACTGTCAATTGCACGGAGGCATTTCGCGGTAATCCGGCGTATTATTGGACACTCAATCTGCGTACCAATACCAGAGCCTGTCCGTTGTGGAATGCGCAGGCAGATTTCCGCCGTCACTCGAACCGTCTCGCCATGACGACGGAGTCACGCCACACCAGGATCTACGAATCAAACCATACTGTCTAAACCGATACTCAAATTGCACTGGAACCGTAAGCGTTTCAGTTCGCGATCGGCCGCACACGCCAGGATCGTGAGTTCGAAGAACGGCGAGAACAAGCCCACGCACTCCACAGCAAACCTTACAAATTCCTACTTTAGCCTTTAGGCTCTCCAAACGCTTCCAACGTCATTTCGCGATCCGTCGCCCAGGCGACCTGGGCGCGGTAGTTGGCGTCGGCGAGGGGGTTGTTCAACGCCGAAATCTCGCCGTAGATGCCGACGAACTCGAAGCCGAGTTCGTGGAGGCCGGGGAAGACGCGGGCGATCTCGGGCACGAAATCCTGGTCGGCGGTGCCGGTGGAGCTGTTGAACCAGTGGAGGTAGCCGTAGCGCCGGTGCTCGGGAGTGCCCGCGAACTCTTGGGGAAATCCGTCGCGACGCACCATGTGGCGCAACGTGTATTGCCAGACCGTCTCCGGCGGCACGGCGCCTACGTAAGGCATCTCCGGGAAGTTGGCGATCTGGTGATAGCCGCGGTAGGTGCTGTTGATGAAGACGCCGTCCGGTTTCAGCTCGAAGGCGCGCCGGAGCACGTCCTGCGTCGCCACGACCACGTCCTGGATGTTCCCGTCGCCTGCAAAGCCTAATGCGGTGCGCGCGGCCACCGCGCTCTCCGACGGATTCACGATAAAGTCACCCATCTCGTAGTCGATGCCGCCGACCGCGAAGGTTTCGAGCATCCATTCCAAACCATCCCGCCACCACTCTTGGTTGGCCTTGAGCGAGGGATCGAGAACCGGCGTCACGGTGCGTTCGCTCCCTTCCTCGTTGGCCGTGCTCGCACGGTCCGGGTGTTTCGCAAGATACGTGTCGAGATTGAAGCGATGGTCGCCTTCGTAGTAGTAGCCGCCGTAGGAACACAGCCCGACCCCGGGAAGGATCGCGACGCCCCGATCCGCGGCGTAGTTGCAGAGGTCCTTCGCAGCTTGCACACCGCCGTGGCTGTCGCGCAGGAATCCCCAGATGATGACGCCCCAGATCCCGTTTGCCGCGCAGTAGTCCACCAGCCGCCGGAACCCTGTCAAGTACGATTCCGGCCGCTTCGGATACGGGAAATGCTGCTCCGCCGCCGCCATCCGCATCACCACCGCGTCCGGTTCGTCATCCCAAGTCATCCGCGCGTCCCAACACCAGAGCAGAATCTTCATGTTGGAACTCTCCCGCGCAGGTTGCGCCTGCGCAATCCCACGCGCCGCAATCGCGCCAGCGCCAATACTCGTCAGGAACTGTCTGCGGTTCATTCGTTGCGTCTCCTTGCTTCGCCCGATGCCAGCGTACCGCGCCGCCCGACGCAGAGCAATCAACGAGTGGAAGACGGCAATTTTGAAGGGCACTTGAGGTGACTAGGACGATAAGGGCCGAACCAAGGTTGTTCGAAACCCTAGCTCTGCGCACTTAAGTGGACAGACACTATGAATCGCCGCTGATTGGAAGGGAGCGAACGCGAATCCGTGATTCGTCAAACACGACGACACACCCCATCGCGAGGGGTTCTTCAATCGCATCCAAGTTAGCTAACAATATGGCGGCTTGCTGCCTAGCCTGCCGGTTCACCCCGCGACGGTAAAGAATCACGGATGGTTTGGTTTCGCTTCGCAAGGCGAGCAACGTACCAAAATCGGTGTCTGCGGATATGAGTATGCGTTCTTCCTGTGCTGCCCTGGCAAAAATGGTATCGTCGTCTGCATCGCTTAGTTCCAAGTCCCGCACGTGCACTGCGTCGTGTCCATACGCTCGTAGTCTATTCGCGACTTCCGGAGACAAGGCATTGTCGATGAGGAATCTCACGGAATGGACAGGGGAAGTTCGCGTTCACGGACGGTTTCGGCCGCGTATCTCAAGGCTTCCTGGATATCCTCTGTCACAAGATCGGGATAGTCGCTAAGGATTTCAGCATCCGTCATTCGGTCTGCGACCATCCCGACGACCGTCGCTACAGGTATGCGGAGACCCCGTATGCACGGGACGCCGCCCATTTGCTTGGGATCGACCGTGATTCTGGCGAACTTCATGACGCGTCACTCCCTTTTACCGGACCTAGTCCGTTCTTGACGACCTCCGTATTATACCATTGCTTCTCTTCCAATGAGGCGTTAAGTGATATGCTGATACTCGGCCGGAGGGCAAGCTATATGGTTAAAGGAAACCGCCATGAACTGGGAAGACAGAATCATTATCGATCCGAACATTCTCGTCGGCAAACCGGTAGTTCGAGGGACTCGGCTTTCGGTTGAGTTCATAGTCAGCCTCCTCGCCGAAGGGTGGACGGAGCACCAGATTCTCGAGAACTATCCAGGGCTTACCCATGACGATATCATCGCCTGTCTACGTTACGCGAGCGATGTGTTGAAATCTGAGAAGGTGTACCTCGTCTACCCTTGAGGTTTTTGCCAAACGAGAATTCATGTGCACGGTAGTCGGGGCGTTTTGCGGATAACAATTAGCTTTGTTGAATTAGCAGGTATAAGACGATGCGATTACCTCATATTCTGATTCCAACAGTATTCGTTGCACTGACTTTCGCTTTTGTGGCGAGGCTGGTCGAGTTCGCTGGTTTTAACTTTGGTGGGTATACAGCAATACATTGGATTCTCGCTGCCGTGTTGTACTTCGCCGGTCTTCCGATCTATTGGCAGATTTGCAGGCGCTTGAATGTTCCTCCACTATTCGTTTTTGCTCCTGCCTGTCCCCATTGCGGCGAAAGACCATCTGGGTGGAAGCTGATTGACGCGTATGTGCCGGAGACGGCGCGTTTTCCGGAACGTCTCATTCTCGCCTGCGGTCAATGCAGCGAAAAGGTTGAGTTGTGGTTGCAGCGCAGAGTAGATCCTGAAGCGCGCGCGCAAGCGTTTCCCAGCTATCGCCTGCGTTGGCCCGAATTTCTCGGCATCTGGTCGCGATTACCCGGTAAGCAGGATTCTGAGGAGTCAACTGCGTTATAACCTCGGGATAGGTCGCACACAGACCTGCACCGACCTACAGGGACCGGTTCTCTCCGAAGAATTGCCCTTTCCTCTTCCTCCAGCCTCCGGTCTCCAGCCTCCCGCCTGTATAGACTCCGCCCCACCGCCATTGTTACCATTCGGCAGCATGAGTCACGCCACGTACAGCAGCGCGCAGCAATGGGGGGTGGACCGGGTCGTTCCGGATCTGATCCGCAGCCGGGGGTTGTTATGGGACCTGGTATGGAAGGATTTGCGGGCGCGGTACCGCAACACGATCATGGGATTCGTGTGGGCCGTGTTGCAGCCCTTGATGCTCATGCTGATCCTCACCTTCGTGTTCAGCGTCATCTTCCCCGGCAAGGTCGAAGGGGTCGACGGCGGCAGCGATCACCCGTTTCATGTGACCCTGTTGTGCGGACTCATCTTCTGGCAGTTCTTCGCGACGAGCCTCGGCCGCTGCACGAACTCCCTGCTCGACAACCATGACCTCGTGAAGAAGGTCTATTTCCCCCGCGAAGTGGTGCCGATTGCGGCCATGGGCAACGCGGTCGTGAACCTGCTCATCGGATTCGTGGTGCTTCTTATCATTCATCTGCTCGCGGGAGGTTCGCTGGGACTCGGAATCGTCTGGCTGCCGATCGTCTTCGCCGTTCAGTTCACCTTGGTCCTCGGACTGGCTCTTCTGTGCTCCTCGCTGAACGTCTATTACCGCGACGTGGCGTACATGGTCGACGTGGTGCTGACCCTTGGCTTCTACGCAACGCCGCTGTTTTATCCCCTCGCCTTCGTGCGGGACTGGGCGGCGGGCGTCGGCTCCTACGGCCAACCGTTGCTCACGTTGTACATGATGAATCCCATGGTCGGGTTTGTGGAAGCGTACCGCCAGTGCATTCTCGACGGCGTCATGCCGGACCTCGCGCTTCTGGCGTGGCCGGCGATTTGTGCGGCCGTGTTCCTCATAGCCGGCGCGGTCGTGTTCCGGCGCAACGCGCCCGTGCTCGCGGATTACCTCTGATGGCGCTCATCGAACTCGAAGGGGTCGGCAAGTCCTTCACGACGCAGCGCGGCCGCGGCATGCTCGTCGGACGCGGCGGCGTGGCGGACTGGATTCGCGGCAAGCGCGCCCATACCTTCGATGCTCTGCGCGACATTACGTTCTCCGTCGAACGCGGCGAGTCCGTAGGCATCATCGGCGCGAACGGTTCGGGCAAGAGCACCCTGCTGAAGATTCTCGCGGGCGTTACGGCCCCCACACGGGGCGTCGTCCATGTAAACGGCAAGGTGGCATCCCTGCTCGAACTGGGCGCGGGATTTCACCCCCTGCTCACGGGACGTGAGAACGTCTATCTTAACGGCCGAATCCTCGGCATGACGCCCGCCGACGTGGATCGCGAGTTCGACCGCATCGTCGAATTCTCCGGGATTGAGGCCTTTATCGACCATCCCGTGGAGACCTACTCCAGCGGCATGTTCGTACGCCTCGGGTTCGCAGTCGCCGTCCATGCGAATCCCGATATCTTCCTCGTCGATGAAGTGCTCTCCGTCGGCGACGAAGACTTTCAGCGCCGCTGCCGCGAGCGGATCGGCCAACTCCGCGAAGAGGGCAAGACCATTGTCTTCGTGTCCCACGACCTCAGCATCGTGAACACCTTGTGCGAACGCGTGATTCTCCTCAGCGAGGGGACCATGGTCGTCCGCGATTCGGCGCAGGCGACCATCGACTATTACCTCCGGCTCGTTGGCCGCAAAAAGGGCATCCATAAGATCGCCGCCGGGACGAACGAAGCCATCGTGAGCCACGGCCGCCTGTCCGTCTACCACGATCAGCGCGAGGCCAGCGCCGCGACCGGGTTCCAGGTGCACCTGTTGAGCATGGGCGAGGTCCATGCTTCGACCAGCGCCGACTGGGATGTAACGGAGCGTCACGGGGACCGATGCACCGCCCGCGGCAAAATGCCCAAACTACCGGTCACGCAAGTCTGGAGCTTACGCTACGAGGACGGAAAGCTAATCTGGGACATCGCCCTCGACGTCGAACGGGCCGTCCGGCTGAACGGAATCGATGCGAACCTTTTCCTGCCAACGGGTTATACGAACTGGTATTACGGCGAAGAACAGGACGTCTTCTCTGCAATCGCGCCGGGCCAGACCCAGTTCATCGCCATGCACCAGCCGGACAGCCAGGTTCGCGACGCCGCCACGTCCGCTTCCGAAGATTCGGGGCTTCCGTCGCTTCTGGTTCACGTGGACACCGCGTGGGACAACTTGCGCCTTCAATGGGTAAATACAGACTATGTAATGGGTTGCCGGGCGCTGCAAGCAGGAGGAATCCTACCCCCTGATGAAGCCGAATTCCTGCCGGGGTCGTATCCGTTAATGTCTATCGCGCTCGACCTTGGAGTTTCGCTCGACCAGATAGAAAGCCTCGCGAACACCTATCGCAACATGAGAACTTTGCAGTCGGGCCGGCTTACCGCACGATTCGATAACGGGACCGTCCGCCTCTGGTGGGATGAGCAGGAACTGACCAGGGCCGTAAACATATATAACTCGATTTACATAAATGATTTCTGGAACAACAGCCAATCGCTCCATTGGGAATCCATTGCTTCGCAAGGCGGACGGCTAAGGGTTTCCGGGCGGTCTCGCCGCTTCCCGTACAGGCAGGATTGGGAGGTGGCCATGGACGACGAAGGTATCGTCGTCCAGATGTGGCTGGTTGCCGAAGAACCGTTGGAAATTCAAGAGTATCAGGCATCTGTGGGGTTGCATTGTGACTACGACCGTTGGGAGACTCCCCACGAATCGGGGGCCTTCCCCCCTATTGAGAAGAATGACACGGACTGGCGTCATGCCAACCACGACTATACGCCCGGCACGTGGGCGAAAGCCTACGCTCCATCCTTACCGGGTGTGGCATTGGAAGTTATGGCCGATATCCCCTTCCGCATGACCGCCATCAACACGGAGTACAATCAGCCGGCCCGCGTGCTTCAGGCACTCCGCACGGCCGAGGCGGCGCGCATCCGCCTGGTACCCGGCAAGCACCTCCTCTTCTCCGGCCGGATACGCGTGTTGGAAAGCTGATTGCCGGAACAACTTGCAGCTCCAGCGTGTTGCTCATTTGGGTCGGGGTATGGTGCCGGAATATTAGCGTTCACACACGGGTCTTTTCATGGTATAGTCGTAAGACACCCTGAAAACGGAATGAAAATCGGAGAGTTCTCCATGTCGACTGAGTTTGCCGAAGTAGCGAGTCCCGAGATTGTTAAGGTGGTTCCCCGGGGAGCCAATGGCACGGAGCTGAAGAAGACGAAGAAGCGGGTGCTCACGAAGCGCGCGGTCATGTGGCTGGGCCAGACCTGCAACCTGCGCTGCTACTTCTGCTACTTCCTCAACCGGATCGACGACGCCCATCATCCCGAACACCCCTTCATGGACATCGACAAGGCGAAGCAGATGTGCACGACCTTGCGCGAGTTCTACGGGTGCACCTCGATCGACATTCAGGGCGGCGAACCGACCATTTACCCGCACATCCTCGAACTGATCTCGCACTGCCGCGACATCGGTTTGTATCCCACACTCATTACGAACGGCCTTCACCTCGCGAAACCGGGCAACCTGGAAAAATTCCGCGACGCAGGCGTGCGCGATTTCCTGTGCAGCCTCCACGGCATCGGCGATATCCACGACGAAGTCGTGTGCAAGAAGGGCGCGTACGTCAAGATCATCGCGGCCATCGAGCGCATGAAAGAACTCGGCGTGCCGTTCCGGTTCAACTGCACCATGTCCAAGCCCGTCGTGCCGATCCTGCCGGACATCGCGCAAAAGGCCATTGACTACGGCGCGAACGCGGTGAACTACCTCGCCTTCAATCCCTTTGAAGATCAGGAGACCGGTATCCGCACGCACGACAACGTGGCCAAGTACACTGACATCAAACCGATGTTGACGAAGGCCATGGACATGCTCGAAGAAGCGGGCATCGAATGCAACGTGCGCTACCTGCCGCTCTGCATGGCCGAGGAACGGCATCGCAAGAACTTCTACAATTTCCAGCAGCTCTCCTACGACCACCACGAGTGGGACTACCAGAGCTGGATGTGGACAGGCCTCCAGCCGGAGCGCATGAAAGAAGGCGGACTCGTGCCGGCCTTCCGCATGGGCGTCCGCGACCGGCAGATCATGGGCCACGCCCATAAGGTCCGCGACTTCTATATCGAGAAGCCGGTGCTTGCGAAGTTCGTCTTCGGCGCGCAGCACGTGGTCGCCCGCATCGAACAGGCCGTGCGCGGCGCGGACGAGATGTACCGCGAAGAGGCGATGATCCGCGCCAAGTACGACGCCGGCTACCGCTACCACGAAGCTTGCGAACAGTGCGCCTGTCGCACCATCTGCGACGGTTTCCACGGCGACTACGCCGACCTTTTCGGCACCGGCGAAGCCGAGCCCATCACCAACATTCCCAAGACCGACGACCCCCTCTATTACATCAAGAATCAGGATAAAGTGGTCGAACCCGAAGACGAAGCCTGGGCGCTGTAGTTCCCCAGACCTTGCATTCAAGAGTCCCTGTTCACCGGGCGGCGCAATGACGCGCCGCCCGGTGCTTTTGTTGGCGACTCCTTACGGACGGCAAATCGCGCGCCGATATGGTGTATGCTCTTGCGTGGGGCGCTGAGGGCATTGCCAGACTTCCGCAGAATACCCGTTTGAATCATACGTGGGTCACGGGCATGGGAGGAGGGGAACCATGAGGCAGAATACGAGTGCTGTTGCCGTCGTCGCATGGATTGCGTTGGTCACCTGCCTTGGGGCGAAAGCGGAAGATCGCGTCGATTCACCCGGGATAGCGCAGACGATCGGCGACATCCTGTGGGTCTGGGGCAATCCGGAGATGGGGACCCCGGGGCCGCACACCGCTTTCAGTTTCGCGGAAGCTGCGCCCGCTGAGAGAGCCCAGTTACTCGGAGTTCCCAACATCATCATGGCGGGTCTGGGTATCCCCTCCGACGAGACGGAGGCCGAACGGTTGACGGGTGAGGTTGCCCATGCGCCACGGCTCGTGTGGGAGATTGCACCGGATGGGCAAGACGGCGTCGCTCCATTCTCGTACGACCAAACCATCGGCCGCGTCCGCACACTCGCCGGGCGCTATCCCCAGATTGAAGGCGTGTTGCTGGACGACATGACGAGTCTCGGAATCGATCAAGGATTCGAACCGGGCCATATCGGGCGCATCCGCGAGCTGCTGGGCGATACGCACGGCGCGGTGAAGGTCTGGGGTGTGGTGTACACGATGAACCTCGGCCGCGAGAACATCGATGCCTACCTCACGGAACTGGACGTCATCAATCTGTGGACTTGGCACGCCAAAGACATTCCGCAACTGCGGCAGCACGTCACGGCTATCCGCGAACGGTTTCCCGAGAAGCCCATCGTGCTCGGCTTGTATCTTTACGACTATGGCGACGGGCGCGCCATGCCGATCGACCTTCTTGCGGAGCAATGCGAGACCGCGCTCGAGCTGGCGCAACGCGGCACCGTGCAGGGCATCGCGTTCCTGACGATCACGAACGATCCCGCCACGGTCGCGTGGACGTCCGACTGGATCGACCATGTGAAAGACGAGCCCCTCGTTCCGGCCGCGACACCACCGGCGCCGGATTCACGGGAACTGCAGTTGGACGACGGCTCTCAATGGCAGTATCTCGGTGGCGATTGGTCGCAAGACGCGGAAGGCGTGATTCGTCCCCAGGACGTCCGCAATCTCCACAGCCGTGCCTTCGCGCTCGACCGCGCGTACGGGGATGTTCGCGTGGAGTTCGAGTTCAACGGCGACTACCGCGAGACCGGAACCGGCAGCGCGGGGATCATCCTGCGCGCGCAGGATGCCAACCATTTCTATCTCGTGTACTTTCCGTGGGGCGGGCAGCAGCTGCGCGCCAAGCATTTCTGGGCCGTCATCGCGAAGGTCGATGGTGACGGGTATATCCGCCATTTGGCGGCGGAGTGGGTGCCCGGACTGCCGAGCGAAACAGACCGCTGGTACCAAGTGAAGGTGGAAGCGACGGGCCCGCAGATTCGCGTGTGGGTCGATGGAAGACGCGCCGTCGAAGTGGAGGACGATTCGTACCGCGGCGGACGAATGGGTCTCGCCGGGTACGGCTGGTATGCGTTCCGCAACGTCCGTATTGGCGGGAGCGAGGTCGAACCGGAGAACTGGGACGCGACGCAATCGATACCGCAGCATGCGTTCACTGTAGGGTTGTCCAGCGAGCAGATGCCCAGTTCATGCATCGCGCCGAATGGCGACGTGCTTATTGCGGCCGGCAATCTGTTGGTACGGTCCCGGGATCGCGGCCGTACCTGGGAAGCGCCCGAGACCCTGCCGGATACTTTAGGTACCGTGACCGACTACGGCAACGCCATGTTCGCATCCGGCGACCGCGTTTACGCGATGCTGTACAACACGCAAGAGGCCGTCGGAAAACCCGTGCCCGAGATTCTGCTCGTCGAGTCCAGCGAAAACGGCGCGACTTGGTCCGAACCGCAGCCTGCGGAGGTCGCGCCGGAGTGGCCGGCCTATCCGAAGAACCTCGTGCCGTACGGACCTGTCCTGGAGAACAGCGACGGCGTCTGGATGCGGTTTCTATTGGGCGGCGTGAAACTCGATAACGATCCCTTCCCCGATGTGCGCACCTGGGGTTCGATCCACGCCAAGGCCTTCGTGATCCGCAGCGCGGATCGGGGCAAGAGCTGGTCGGCGCCCATCGAACTCGACCGGCCATCCTGGGTCGGGACCGAACGCGGTACCATCCCCGGATCGCTCGATTTCACGGAGCCGACCGGGGTCGTAATTGGCGATTCCGTCACCGTGTTGATTCGGCCCGTGTACAGTCCCTACATGTGGCAATGCTGGTCCTACGACGGCGGCGCAACCTGGGACGCGGCACGGCGCGCCACGTTTCCCGGTTACGCGCAGTCCATGGTGCGGACCCAGTCCGGCGCGATCCTGTGCGCCCACCGGTATCCCCATTACGCGGTGAACGTGAGCCGCGACGACGGGATCCATTGGGACGCCGGGACGGTTATCGACTACCCCGTATGGGCCATGGGCACGCTGATCGAGGTCGAACCGGATGTCGTGCTGGCCACCTACATGAACGCCGAGCGGTCCCAGCCCTTGCTGGCGCAGCGCATCGTGGTAACGCCGACCGGTGTGCGGCCCGCAAGCGTAGCGGCATCCCGCGAGTAAAGCTGTCTGAGCCCTATTCGGCTTCACACTCGTGCAGTGAATTTGAAGGTCGCACCAAATCTACGATCGGTACGTGAAGGAACATCCCCCTTGATCCCCCTTCACTCTTGTCCTAAACAGGATTTTGAGTCTTCTCATAGAAATGCCC
>BTVY01000066.1:0-5999 GCA_045863335.1 Candidatus Hydrogenedentota bacterium
TGTAAGGGACTTGCACCCTCAAGTGAACGCGCCCTGCCGGGCGCACAAAAAAAGAGACCGTAGCCGTCGGGGTCGGCTACGGTCCTAATTCCACAGGCTTAGCCACAAAATACGTACTAGCTGCTCGGTAAGCTGGTGCGTACGCCTTGCCTGCAACGGGATTGTACCACCGACTTTGGAATTGCGCAACCGCAGTTTGCGCGGTTGGCGGCTCCTTGTTAGTATCCGCTGATTCCGCAACTTCCAAATTTTTCACCACCTCTCGAACCTGCTCCATCTCGCGCCATGTTTGCGTGATCGGCAGTTGAAATGGACCGTCCAGCCTTGTAGCATTCCGCGAGCCAAACCACAGTAGCGGGGCACGGTGAAGCGAGAGTCCAGTCTGCGCCTGCTGCCGGTTCAACATCTCCCACCAGCGTTCGCAGCGCAGGGCAAACCGTTGGTCGGTTTGCGGGAATCTCCGTTCACAAAGGGGGCAGTAATTGAAGATTGTGATGTTCAGTGTCGTGCCGGAAAACTTCGCCGGTACACGCAACCGCTTGCTGAAGTTTGCGGAACTACTCACTCGGGACGGTCACCGCTGCATTGCCTGTCTTCCGTTCAATCGGACCATTCAATCGCGCTGGTACGAGGATCAAAGCAGACTTCTGAAGCTACTGTATATGGGGGCGGTGTTCCTCCTGCGGTTCTGGCAACTGCGGCACGTCCCTGGCGCGGACGTAGTCTTTATCCGACGACAGGTTTTTCCTTTCGGTCCACCCTTTTTCGAACGACTGATGCGGCTGATGAATCCCCGTATCGTCGTGGACATCGACGATGCGCTCTGGGCACCGCCGGGTTACGTCGAGACGCCTTTTCTCGCCCTCGTTGACCGGGGTTGGACCCGCAAGGTCTGTTCGTTCTCCGCGCATGTCATTGCCGGAAACGCGTATATCGCTGATCACGTTCGGCAATTCAATCCAAACGTCACGATCATTCCCACCTGCGTCGATATGGAGACGCACACCGAGAAGACTGGCGGCGCGAAGGGAGTGGGGGATCGGGTAATTCTGGGCTGGACGGGCCTGCACTCGAACCTCGGCTACTTCGAGGTCATCGAGGATGTCCTGCGGGAATTGGCCGCGCGTCATCCGATCGCCTTGATGATCGCGTCGACACGGGAGTACGCGCTTTCGGGCGTCGAGGTCATTAACCGTCATTGGGTTCTCGAACATGAGGTTGATTATCTCCAGGAACCCGATATCGGTCTCATGCCCCTGACGGAATCGGAACGGGCCAAAGCCAAGTGCGCGTTTAAGGCCTTGGAGTTCATGTCCGTGGGAACCCCCTGCGTCGTCTCCCCGGTCGGCATGAACGCCGAAGTCATCGAGGACGGCGTCAACGGGTTTCTTGCCGCGACGCCCGCCGAATGGAAGGAGAAGCTCGAACGGTTAATCCTCGATCCCGAACTCCGCCGCACGATGGGCGAAGCCGCGCGGGCGACAATCCAGGAGCGGTACTCCCACGATGTGTACTACCCGGCCTTTCGCGGCGCGATGGAGCAGGCCGCGCGAACCGGCAGCGTTTCATCTATATGACCGGCGACGGCCCGCAAAATGTTGCATCAAAAGTCCGCGCCACGGTAGTGTGGCTCGGACTACCGCTTCCGATAGGTGCGTGGCCGACGCGGGGGCACGATCCAATGGCGCCGGGTGGATTCCGAGAAGTCCGTTCAGGTGAAGGCGGAGGTTTTGCATGACAGCGAAGAGCATATGGATTGCTCTTTCCGATGATTGGGAATTGCGCGGCAACGGGCTTGGCGACGTTCAAAACCATCAGTACGACACGGCATTGCAGTTGATGGACTGCTATGACGCGCTTGGCGTCAGCGCAACGTTCAACGTCGAAGTTATGCAGCAAATGGCCTTCGAGCGGTTCCAGAACCGCTTCCCCGAAATCGCGAAACAAGCCGGCCTCTGGCGCCAAGCCGTGACCGCGATGGCGGAACGGGGCTACGATGTCCAACTCCATACACATCCACAGTGGCATGATGCCGAGTACGACGGCCGCCGCTGGCGGCTCGACCGGCGCTGGGACATTACCTTGTATACCCCGGCTGAGATCGATCGGTTTATTGGCGAGGGGTTGGCGTTTTTGTCGGAGTTCGTGCCGCAAACGGACCTCATCGCCTTCCGATCGGGCTCATGGGGGATCGGCCCGCCCAGCCGACCCTTGATGGAGGCCCTCATTCGTCACGGAATCAAGCTGGACGTTTCCATCGTGGCGGGGCTTGTCTATTGTGGGGAGAGCATCGCACTGGATTACCGCCGTCTCGAATGCCCGTACGACCCCTACTATCCCGACCTCGACGATGCCCGGAAGGTTTCGGCTGAGCCCCACGGGTTGGTGGAGATACCGACGCAGAGCGTTCCGCTGGAAGCCGTGCTTGGCTCGCCGTTGTCACCCGTTCGAGTGCGTGAAACCGTGAAACCCCTGGTCCGCGGTCTGCGCTGTGTGAAGACTGGCCTGCAGCGGATGCTCACAGGCCGGAGCCGCGATCCTTTCGAGGTTCCTCTGAGCCCTTTCGGCGTGTGGTCCCGCTGTGATTTCGTGATGGACTTCGGGGTGCGGCGCCCCGTCGACCACTGGATTCGTGCCGTCGATCTGGTGATCGATCGGGCCAAGACAACACCGGGCCAGTCGTTTCTCGTATTCGAAAACCACACCAAGGACCTCATGGCGCAATCGGATTTCGATCGGATCGGGAAAATCGTGCGGCACATCCAGGAACGGTACGGCGATATGATCCGATTTGTTCATCTCAAGGACATGGCGAACAACCTGGACCTTCTGACTCCACGGCTATCAGGCGTTTCGTAATGTTTAATTTAGCGAACGACGTGGTCGAGGCCGTCAGTTATCGTCTGCGCAAACGACGCGACGAAGTTGACGTTGCGTTGCGCGCCGCAGCGGCCTTAGCGGGTGGGCACATCGGTGGTCGTAGTCCTGAAGCAGCCTGCAGTGACGCGGAAGAAGCGTTGCGTCTCTGCATGGTGAAGTATATGCCGAGACTCGCCGGTGGAAAGCTGTCTCCGGATCAACTCGATGAGTACCTTGATCTCCTCCATTGCGTCAGCACGCATTGCGGGTCTACCGATCTCCGCTATCTGGATGCGCTCAATGTTGCCTATGAACAGATTCAGAAGCATCCGGATTTGATATCCGCTGACCAGCTTCAGCGATTTCTACTCGACTATTTGAATGCGCTCTCCGTATCCTTTCGAGCGTTGTGCAAGGAGGAATACGGTCGTGCCGAATAATCCACTTGCTGTCGTGATCCTCGCCGATCACCTTTATGCGGGGTGCCGCATCTGGCGAGGCATTCGCGACGTCGACGGTATAGAAACCACGCTCTTCATCTGCAACAATCGTTGGGGTGCATTGAAGTTCATCGCAGCGAACGCGTATGGTCTGATCATCAAGGCTGGCTTGACCGCGACCATGGGCTTCATGCGCGATATCGCGCTGCGCAGGCTTCGACTGATTATTCGCTTCTCCAGGTTCAGCGAGAATCTCCATGTGTTGCGCAGACTCGCGCCGGATGTGGGGCTGCACTCCATGAGTATCATCTACCGGAAGAACATGATCGACTGCTTCCGCCTCGGAATCCTGAATCCCCACATCGGGAAACTCCCGGAGTTCCGCGGCCGCAGCGTGATGGAATGGTCTTTGCTCTACGGCGCGCCAACCGGGGTCACGACATTCTTTATCGACGCGGGAATCGATACGGGAAAGGACGTACTCTTCTTTGACGAAGTCCCGGTGCACGGTTTCAAAACCATCGACTCCGCCAAGGATCACCTGTTCGGCCAGAACGTTCGTTGCTTTCGCAAGGCACTTGTCCGGCTCGCCGCTGGACCCGTGGCCTACGAATCGAACGACGTATCGCGAGGGCGCCGGTTTTACGTTATGTCGGACCTGCTCAAGGACGCCGTCACGGATATCCTGAATCACGATAACGCCTCCGCTGAATGAGTCCGGTGTCGCGGAACGGCTCAAACCGAAACGGAGAAACGATCATGAGCATTGGCTGCAGGGTTATAGGATACATCGCGTTGGCGTTCGCCGCTATTACCGATCTCGTGGGCCACGCGGAGCCTAGTGAGTGGCGGTACTACGCGCGGGACGCGGGCGGGACTCGGTATTCGCCGTTGAACCAGATCGACAGGGGAAACGTCGCCACTCTCGAACGGGCCTGGACCTTTCGCACGGGCGACATCGCGAAGGAAGGCGCGCATTACGCGGAGTGCACGCCGCTCATGGTCGACGGCGTCGTCTACGTCATCACGCCGTTCTCGCGGCTCGTCGCCATCGACGCGGTGACGGGCGAGGAACGCTGGCGCTTCTCGCCGGACCCGCCGCTGGACCACAAAGAAACGGGCGCGGGCGGACTGGCGAGCCGCGGCGTGACGTACTGGGAAGCGGGGGAGAAGCGGCGCATCTTTTTGCCCGTGCGGGATGGACGCATCTACGCAATCGACGTGAGCACGCACGAGCCGGACCCCGAGTTTGGAGACGGGGGCCTCATCAACCTTCGCGACGGCTTGCCGGAGGACGGCGATTTCCTCTTCCTCAGTTCGCCGCCCGCCGTTTACAGGAACGTCTTGTTGCAGCCGTACGGCATTAACGACACGTCGTCGCGCCGCCTGGCGTATGTTCCGCTCCGCGCCTTCGACGCGCACACGGGCAAGCTGCTCTGGACCTTCGACACCATTCCCCAACCGGGTCAGTTCGGCCACGAAACTTGGGAAGGCGACTCGTGGATAGGACGCGCCGGGTGCAACCCCTGGGCCCCCATTAGCGTGGACGACGAACGCGGCATCTTCTACGTGCCCATCGGCGCGCCGAATCCCGACAAGTACGGGGGAGACCGCCCGGGCGACAACCTCTTCAGCAACGCCATCGTTGCGCTGGACGCCATGACCGGCGAACGGCGCTGGCACTTTCAGACGGTCCACCACGATCTCTGGGATTACGATCTCGCGGCGCTGCCCACGCTCTTCGAGTTGCGCAAGGATGGCGAGACTATCCCCGCCGTGGCGGTGATCGGCAAGACCGGTTTCGTGTACGTGTTCAACCGCGTCACGGGCGACCCCGTGTTTCCCATCGATGAGCGCCCCGTGCCCGCGAGCGATTTCCCCGGCGAACACGCGTCCCCGACGCAGCCCTTCCCAACCAAGCCGCCCGCGTTCGTGCGCCAGCACATGACCAAGGACGATCTGTCGCAGATCGACCCAGACTCGTACCAGGATTTCCTCGAAACTTTTGAACCCTTGCGGTCCGAAGGCATCTTCACGCCGCCGTCTGTCGACGGCACCATCGTGTGCCCCGGACAGCATGGGGGCGGGAACTGGTCCGGCGCGGCCGTGTCGCCCGACGGCATGCTCTACATCGCCGCGACCGAACTGCCCTACATCTCCCACATCCGCGAAGGCGGCGGCCCCTTCGGCGCGACGCCGAATGCCGGCGTGTTCCGCGACGCCCAGGGGTATCCCGCCATCAAGCCGCCCTGGGGCACGCTCAACAAGATCGATCTCGTCCGCGGCGAAATCGTGTGGCAACGCCCGCTCGGTGAGTTCCCCGAACTGACCGCGCGCGGCATCCCGCCCACCGGACAGCCCAACTTCGGCGGCGCGACGGTCACCGCCGGCGGCCTCGCCTTCGCCTCCGGCACCAATGACGCCAAACTCCGCGCCTTCGACGCCGAATCCGGAGACATCCTCTACGAAACCCAACTCGAAGCCGGCACCCACGGGGCGCCCATTACCTACCTCGGCCACGACGACCGGCAGTACGTCACCGTCTTCGCCGGCGGCGGCGGCAAATACCGGTCGCCGATTGGGGACTATGTGATCGCCTTCGCACTGCGTTAGAGGCGGGAGGCCGGAGGGAGAAGACGATTGCGGATTGCGGACTGCGGATTGCGGATTGCGGATTGGGGATTGGGGATTGGGGATTTG
>BTVY01000066.1:6099-27144 GCA_045863335.1 Candidatus Hydrogenedentota bacterium
GGATTGGGGATTGGGGATTGGGGATTGGGGATTGGGGATTGGGGATTGGGGATTGGGGATTGCGATGCGGATTGGGGATTGAAGAACGGGGTGGTCCGCAGATTTCGCCGATGACCGCCGATAAACACAAGAACATGAGTGTCGCCAAATTGCACCGATTGTCACAGATGCATGAAGACATGCGCAACGGAGAACGGGCGTCTCGCCCGTTTTATGACCAGAGAATTGCGGACGAAGGGTGAATCGCGCCGCCCGCCCTTTTCCAATGCGCAAACTCGACCCAACAGAGTCCCTTGCAAATCCGGATCTTGTTCCCTCCCCGTCTACGGGGAGGGCCAGGGAGGGGGTCTTAAATTGCTATTGTTACATATAGGACCGCGCGTTCGCGAGGGTGACGGGGGATGGGCAGAAAGACACAGGTGAGGGCACCTGTGCCACACGGTTCGGGCAGCAGGACAGCGCGGGTTTTCCCGTCTGGGTCCGTTGAGCGGTGAACACTGGTTTCGGTCACGTCTCCTAGTGAGATGTCATGCGTTTGGGTGTTGGGCTGTTCGTTTCGGATTTGGGTCATTCGGATTTGTTTCGGATTTCGTGCTTCAGATTTCGGATTTGATTTCCTCCCGTGACCTCTTGAACGCCCAGGTTTGCGTGGATACTCTATGCGCCGCTGGCGGGGGTGTCCCGCCCGGTGTGCTGCAAGAATTCGCGTGACAGGTGGGAGCGGTCCATGAGCGTTCGTGCTATCGTCAACAGTCCCTGGTTTGCTTGGTCCATTCTGGGCGTGATTGTGTTCAATGCCGTCCTCATCGGCATTTCAACGTACGTGACGTATCCGATCGTCAGGACCCTGGAATGGGTCTGCGTGTGGATCTTTGTCGTCGAAATCCTGCTGAAGTTCTACGCGCGGGATTCAGCGAAGGCGTTCTTCACGGACGGGTGGAATATCTTCGATATCGTCATCGTGGGGGCGGCGTTTGTGCCGGAGATTTCCGGCGCGTCTACGGTGCTGCGGATTCTTCGCGTGTTCCGGGTGTTCCGTCTCGTAAAGACGGTCAGCGAACTTCGGTTGATCGTCGACGTGCTCGCGAAATCGCTGCGATCCATGGCATACATCGCGATCCTTATGTTCATTTGTTTCTACGTGTACGCGGTCATGGCGGTGGAACTGTTCGGCAAGACGCAGCCGGAGCACTACGGGACCTTGCACGAGGCGTTCTTCTCACTGTTCCGGTCGCTCACGGCCGAGGACTGGACCGACCTGCGCTACGCGGGCCTGGAACATTCCAATTACTGGCTCGTGACCGGATTTCACGTGACGTGGATCCTGCTGGCGACGTTTCTGTTGATTAACCTCGTCGTGGGCGCGGTGATCAACAACTACCACGAGGTCCAGGAAATCCAGAAGCACGAGCGTTCGACCGCGTCGGAGCTGGACAAACGGATCATCGAGTTGTCTGGCGAATTGCAGGCCCTCCTGAAATCCAAGGTCGCGAAAGAGGACGGGTAACCGTTGTCTAGCGATGGTGCCAGTTGCACACCAGTAGCGCCTGGCTTCCATGCCGGGCGTTATTGTGGTGGGACATCTTTGGCTCCGAATCTCGCCCGGCATGGAAGCCGGGCGCTACAGGCGTGTGGATATCGGCACGTCTTACTCGAAATCGGTATCGCTATCGGATTTATTTCGCTCTTCCCATGTTGGGCTTATCCCCAAACTCGATCCCGCTCCCAATAGCGATGAGGAGTGGCGTGAGCGCGAGGTCCATGCCCGTATCAGTGTGGCTGTAACGCGGTCGGTTTCCAGGTTCGCTTCGCCCCTTGACAAAAAGTTTGGCGGCGCGTAGAATATGAACATCGGTTAACTTAGTTTGTTGGTGTTTACTGTGGCTGTCTTTAATTCCAGTGGCATCTCCGCCAGTCAGGAGGACTATCTCCTGGCCATTCGCAGGCTGACGGAATCCGACCGCGTGGCGCGGTCCAAGGACATCGCCGATGCCCTCGGGGTAACGGCGTCGTCGGTGACATCCGCCATCCAGCAGTTGCACGCGAGCGGGCACGTCCACTACGACCGCTACAGCTACATCACCTTGACCGAACAGGGCGAACGGGTCGCCAGCCAGTTGCTGCGACGGCACCGGCTCATCCAGGACTTCTTGACAGAAGTGCTGGGCATGCCGCGGTACGACGCGCACGCGAACGCGTGCCGAATTGAACACGCCCTGGGCCCGGAAGTCTGCGGGCGGCTGGAAGAATTGATGCAATTCCTGGAAGACGATCAAACACTCCTCAACGAGTGGAAACGGAAGCGGAAGAAATGATGATGAAATTAGTTCGAGAATTGGAGCGAGTGGCGCAGCGTGTAGTCGCACGACTGGGCGACGAGATCTTCTCGAAGAACATCCCCCTTGATCCCCCTTCGAAGGGGGAATTCTGCACGCCCGCTTCGCGGCGTGCTTGTAAGGGAGTGCAATTTGTTGAACCAGAGACACTCGTCGTGCTCCGCCGAAGTACTTGTTCGGCCAATTCCCCCTTTGAAGGGGGATCAAGGGGGATGTTCCCAAGGGCGGTTGGTGCGCGTCGGAATGGGCGATCGACTGCGCTGCTGCACGGCTTCCTGTGCGCAGCCATCGCCGTAATTGCGGTGTCGCTGGCGGGATGCGGAAGTTCCGAGACGGCGTCGTCCGGTGCAGGCAAAGCTGACGGCGTCCTGGTGGTGACGACGACCATCGGGATGATTACTGATGTGACGCGCGAGATCGCGGGCGAACACGCGGAGGTGCGCGGGCTCATGGGGCCGGGCGTCGATCCGCATTTGTACAAAGCGACCCAGGGCGACTTGGCGAAGCTTTCGGACGCGGATCTGATCCTCTACAACGGGCTGCACCTCGAAGGGAAGATGGCCGATGTGCTGGTTCAGATGGCGCAACGGGTGCGGACGGTGCAGGTGACCGATGAGATTCCGCAGAACCTGCTGCGGGAGCCGCCCGAGTTCGCGGGGCAATACGATCCGCACGTATGGTTTGACGTGAAGTTGTGGAGCATGGCTGCGGAACGGATCGCGAAGGCCCTGGCCGAAGCGGACCCCCAGCACGCCGAGGAATATCGCAGCAACGCAGAAACGTACCTTGCGGAGTTGGAACAATTGGACGCGTACGCGCGCGAACAGATCGCGACGATTCCGAAGGAACAGCGCGTGCTGGTAACGGCCCACGATGCCTTCGGCTATTTCGGCCGCGCCTACGACATCGAGGTCATGGGACTGCAAGGCATCAGCACCGCGGCGGAGTACGGACTTCAGGATCTCACGCGCATGGTCGATGTGATCGTCGAACGCAACATCAAGGCCGTGTTTGTTGAATCTTCCGTGTCGCCCAAGTCCATCGAAGCGCTCGTTCGCGGCGTGGAAGACAAAGGCGGAACCGTGAAGGTCGGCGGCGAACTTTTCAGCGACGCCATGGGTGAGGCCGGCACGCCGGAAGGCACCTACATCGGGATGGTCCGGCACAATGTGGACACGATCGTGGAGGCGCTGAAATGAGCCCAACCTCACAACCCCATGCCGTCCCCATTGAGGTACACGATCTGACCGTGGCGTATCACCATCGCCCCGTGCTTTGGGATATCGACGTGGTTTTTCCGGAAGGGCAACTCATCGCGGTGGTCGGCCCGAACGGCGCAGGCAAGAGCACGCTCATCAAAGCCATCATGGGATTGGTGCCGTTGGCCTCCGGAACAGTAAGCATCTTCGGGCAGAATGTCCGCGACGGGCGGCGCTTGATCGCGTACGTGCCGCAACGCGAATCCGTCGACTGGGACTTCCCGACGACGGCTTTCGATGTGGTTCTCATGGGTCGATATGGGCATTTGCCGCTGTTCGGCCGTCCGCGCAAGCGCGACAAAGAGATCGCGCGGCAGAGCCTCGAGAAGGTGGGCATGCTGGACTATGCCAAGCGGCAGATTAGCCAGTTGTCCGGCGGGCAGCAACAGCGCGTATTCCTTGCGCGGGCGCTGGCACAACAGACGCGCGTGTATCTCATGGACGAACCCTTCGCAGGTGTCGACGCGGCGACCGAGAAAGCCATCGTCGAATTGCTGCGCGAACTTCGTGAACAGGGCAGCACCGTGATCGTCGTGCATCACGATCTGCAATCCGTGCCGGAGTACTTTGATTCTGTGCTGCTGTTGAACCTGCGCATGGTGGCCTTCGGAAAGGTGGAATCGACCTTCACGACCGAAAACCTGCACAAGACCTACGGCGGACGCCTGAATCTACTCACGGAAGTGGGGGAGAAGCTGCGCAAGCAGGAATGGAGCGCCCGCGAATGAACGGCGACACATTGACCGTTGCGGCGTCGTTGCCGCCGTGGCTATCGTTCTTCACATTGTCCGACGTGAACGTGCGGCTGGTGCTCTCCGGATGCATGTTGCTGGGGCTCTGCGCCGGGGTCCTCGGTTGCTACACCTTTCTCCGGAAACGCGCATTGCTCGGCGACGCGTTATCTCACGCGGCCTTGCCCGGCGTCTGCGTGGCCTTCATGCTGACCGGCACGAAGAGCCAACTCATCATCCTGCTGGGCGCGACCGTATCGTGCTGGCTCGGTGCGATTCTGGTCGACCTGATTACGAACCATACCCGGTGCAAAGAGGAAAGTGCCCTCGGCATGGTACTTTCCGTGTTCTTCGCTATCGGCATTCTCCTGCTCACGACCATTCAGCACAGCGGGAACGCGGCGCAGGCGGGTCTCGATAAATTTCTCCTGGGCAAAGCGCCCAGCATGCTCGATCGCGACGTGTGGACCCTGAGCATTCTCAGTCTGATTATTCTGGGTAGCGTGGCGCTTGCGTACAAAGAATTTAAAGTTATCTCCTTCGATCCTGGTTATGCGCGCGCGCTTGGCCTGCGAGTGCGGTTACTCGAGGTCTTTCTCGCGACCCTCATCGTTCTTGCTGTTGTTGTCGGCATTCAGGCGGTGGGCGTCGTGCTCATGGCCGCCATGCTCGTGACGCCGGCCGCGGCCGCGCGGTATTGGACGAACCGCCTGGGCATCATGGCAATTCTTGCGGGGGTGTTCGGCGCGTTGAGCGGCGCGTTGGGCGCCTACATCAGCTACCTCGGCCCGGGCATGCCGACAGGTCCCTGGATGGTCATGGCGGTGACGGCGTTTTTCGTCTTTTCGCTTGCGCTCGCGCCACATAAAGGTCTTGTGGCGCGAATCAGGCAGTCCGTGCGGATTCGCCGGAAGACGGCGCAAGAGAATATTCTTCGCACGCTCTATGTGCTGGGCGAGAAGGAGCACCGCTTCGACGCGCCCTGTTCGGAGGCCGACTTGTTGAAACACCGCCGCATGCGGTCGTCCGTGTTGCACCACACCCTGGACGCGCTCCAGCAGCAGGGGGTGGTGTTGGAAACCTCGCAGGGACATATTGCGTTGACCAAGGACGGCGTTAAACGGGCGGCGCGCATCACGCGAATCCACCGCCTATGGGAGTTGTATCTCACGCGCAAGGTGGAGATCGCGCCCGACCACGTACACGACGACGCCGAGGAGATCGAGCACATCATCACGCCCGAGTTGGAAGCGCGGCTCATGGCGGCGCTGGACAATCCGGAGGAAGACCCTCATGCGCAACGGATCCCCGGAGTGGAGGGCGCGCGATGAATACGGGATTCTGGATTATTGTCGTCGGCGCGCTGGTCGCGGGTTCCTGCGCGCTCGTAGGGTGTTTTCTGGTGCTGCGGCGTCAGGCCATGATGGGCGATGCCATCAGCCACGCGGTCTTGCCGGGTATCGTTCTGGCGTTCATGATCACGGGGAGCCGCAACACGGTCCCTATGGTCATCGGCGCGGGTGTGTTCGGCTTGCTCACCGTGTTCATTACCGGCGTACTCGAACGTCACGGCAAACTGCAGCCAGACGCTTCGTTGGGCGTAACCTTCACCTGGTTGTTCGCGGTGGGCGTGATCCTGGTTTCCGCATTTGCCGGTCATGTCGACCTCGACGCGGAATGCGTGCTCTACGGGGAGATTGAATACACGCCGCTGTATACCTGGACCTTCGCCGGACACGACATGGGACCCCGCGCCGCGTGGATCATGGGCGCAGCCGCGATTGCGAATGCGTTGTTCGTCGTGCTCGGGTACAAGCAGCTCAAGCTCTGCGCCTTCGACTCGGCCCTTGCCACGGCCGTCGGGATCAATGTCGCAGTCTGGCATTACCTTCTCATGGGTTTCGTATCCCTGACCACGGTCGCCGCATTCGAGAGCGTCGGCGCGATCCTCGTCGTCGCGTTGCTGATCGTGCCGCCGAACACCGCGTATTTGCTCACGGACCGGCTCTCACGAATGCTGGTAATTGCCGTGTTACTTGGCATCGCTAGCGCGATTGGGGGATACTGGCTGGCCAAGGCGATTGACAGCTCGACGTCCGCTGCGATCGCGGTCGTCGCGGGAATCTTCTTTGCCCTTGCTGCCCTGTTCTCACCATCGCATGGGGTAGTTCCAAGATATATCCGGCAGCGCCGAGTACCATTGGAGACCAGGGCATTATGAGTCTGAAGTCTGTAGTCTTTATTCTGTATGTAAGAGGGGCGCGGTCAGTAGCGTCATAAGCTACTTTTTCGGACGGCTGCGGGTTCAGAAAGAGCGAATCAGGGCAGACAACACTTTGCTCGTCTGGCAGCACTGGTCGTTTAACGTCTCGTAGGCTCTGGGTGATATGTGCATGAGCCGATGGGCAAGACTAAGTTGATACTCCACTTCCCGCGCGGAACCGTATGCAATTTCCAGAAAACGGACGAAATCTGGTTCCGATTCGCGTGCGCACCCCTCCGCAATTGAGACGATAGGCCAAATAGCTCCTCGCGAGGAAAGCTGCGTGTTACTTGGTAAACGTCCAGGGCAAGTTGATCCGCCAAGTCGAAGGCCCGGAGTTTGCGATGGTCCCGCATCGGGAGCACACCCATAGATATCAGAGTCATCTATCACGAAAGCGATCTTATACTGGCAGTGGTTCTACAAACAATATCGTTCCAGCCTCACTTGTGCAGATGATTCGACGGTGCGAAGAGTCTTGGACTCCAGACTAAAGACTCCAGACTAAAGACCATTCTTGACTCTTCGCGCCTCCCTCGCCATAATGATTCCGGTGTGCCAGATCGCTGCAAACGAACGTTTTATGGTTACGGGCTGCCCACCGAACGAATCGGGACAGGCCCGCCTCCCCATGGACTGGCAAGCGTCGCACGCACCTGTTGGTGTTAGATAACCCTCACCCAACCCACAAGGATGCTCCCATGAAGTTTCGACCGTACCGGACGGCGCTACGCCTACCCGTGATTTGTGTGTTACTGCTGCTCGCCACTTCTCCCGTGATGGCTCAGGACGTCCCGGACTCGGTCCGGTCGGCGGTGGACGTGGCCATCGCGAAGGTGAAACCGGCACTCGTGCGCATTGCGGTGGTCTGGACGGACTACCGGGACGGGCGCGAGACGAAGTACGAGGCCACAGGCAGTGGCACGATCATCACAGGCGAGGGTCACGTGGTCACCAACCATCACGTGGCGGGCCACGCCACGCGCATGTTTTGCACCCTCTCTACCCGGGAGGTGATCGAGGCCGAATTGGTCGGCACCGATCCTCAGACGGATATCGCGGTGATCAAGCTGAAGTCGGATGGGTCGCGCATTTTCCCGACGGCGTCGTTCGGTGATTCCGACGCCATGCGGGTGGGCGACTATGTGTTGGCGATGGGGAGCCCCATGGCGCTCTCGCAGTCGGTGACGCTCGGCGTAATCAGCAACACCGAACTCGTCATGCCGGGCGGCATGGGACGCTTCGGCGCCTTTACCCTTGACGGCGAAGACGTGGGTTCTCTGGTTCGCTGGATTGGACATGACGCGGCCATCTACGGCGGCAACTCCGGCGGTCCCCTGGTAAACCTTCGCGGTCAGATAGTCGGAGTAAACGAAATTCGCATCGGACTCGGCGGCGCGATCCCCGGCAACCTCGCGCGCAACGTCGCGAATCAAATCATCGATCGTGGTGAAGTATCGCGCGCGTGGCTTGGGCTCTCCGTACAACCGCAATTGCGTTCCGCTGATGTCCGGCGCGGCGTGCTCGTACGCGATGCTCTGACCGATTCGCCGGCCGCCCGCGCCGGCTTTGAGTCGGGCGACTTGCTCATCCGGCTGGGTGGCCAGGAAGTCAGCGTTCGTTTTGAAGAGCAATTGCCCGAGTTCAACGCGTTGATCGCCGGGTTGAAGATCGGCGAGCCCATCGAAGCCGTGGTACTGCGCGACGGAAAAGAAGTCACGCTGAATGTTACCCCCGAGCGGTACGAGAAGGTGGAGCCGAAGGAGCAGGAGTTTAAGCAGTGGGGGATTACTGGGCGCGACATTTCCTTCGTCAACGCGAAAGAAATGCAGCGCGACACGACCGACGGCGTATATGTGACGACCATGGGTCCCGGCGGTCCCGCGGGTGAAGCGAAGCCGCCGATCAGCCGGGGCGATGTCATCGTCTCCGTGAACGGCGAGAAGGTCACCGACGTCGCAGGACTGCGCGATATCACGGAGCGTCTGACGGAAGGCCAGACGGAACCGACGCCGGTGCTGGTCGAGTTCGAACGGAAGGCTTCGAAGTTTGTGACGGTCGTGAAAGTCGGAATCAAGGAACCGCCCGATCCCGCCATGGAAGTGCAAAAGGCGTGGCTCCCCGTGAGTACGCAGGTGATTACGCGCGACATGGCCGAACAACTCGGCCAGCCGGACCTCACGGGCCATCGCGTGATCCAGGTGTACCCCGGAACGACCGCCGAAGCGGCCGGGCTTCAGGTCGGCGACTTGATCTACGCGGTGGATGGCGAGCCTATGCAGGCGACGCGTCCCGAAGACTACGAAGAACTGGAGACCTGGATTCGTCAGTATAAGATCGGCACGGTCGCAGAACTTGGTGTCGTCCGCAATGGCGAGAAAAAGACTATATCGGTCGAATTGACCACGACGCCGAGGCTGAGCCGGGAGATGCAGTCGTTCGAAGATCTCAACTTCGAGTTCACCGCCCGGAATATCACGTTTCTCGATAAGGTCAACGAAAAGTGGGACCTCGACAAGACGGGCGTACTCGTCACAAAAGTGGAGCCCGGCGGATGGGCGGCGCTCGGTGGCCTGGACGTGAGCGACTTGATTATCAGTATCGACGGGGTGTCTATCCCGGATGTGGAGGCCCTCCAAGCCAAGATGAAGGGCATCACCGACGAGGAAGTCGAAAGTGTGGTGTTTCTTGTAGAGCGCGGCATTCATCGCGCGTTTCTCGAGTTTGAACCCGAATGGGACGCCGCGGTGTCTCAAGGAAAGGAGTAGTTCATGTTTCGACGCATGATGAATGTGGCGCCCGCATTGGCGTTCCTGGTCTGCACCGCATCCGTGTCGGCGGACGAACTCGCGACGCAGGGCCGGCAGGTGCTCGACCAGAATAAGGAAAGCGTGGTCACCATCAGTCTCGTGATCAAGCAACAGTTTTCCATGTCCGGTTTCGGTTCCCAGGATCAGGAGTCGAAAGAAGAAGTCACGGGCACGGTCATCGATCCCTCGGGGTTGACGGTTGTTGCACTCAGCACGACGGACCCGACCAGCATGATTCAAAGCATGATGGAAATGTCCGGCGAAGACACGCAGGGCTTCCAGATGTCCAGCACCGTGACGGATCTTAAGATCCTCATGGATGACGGTACCGAGATCCCGGGGCAGATTGTGCTGCGCGACAAGGACCTCGACCTGGCCTTCATCCGGCCGAAGGAGCCGCTGGCCAAGCCGATTCCCGCTGTGGATCTGGCCGGTGCGGGCGCGCCGGAAGTGCTGGACCCGGTGTTCACCATTTCAAAACTGGGTCGCGTGGCGGGCCGCGAGTATGCGGTGTCCATCGAGCGGGTCAATTCGATTGTGACCAAGCCGCGCACCTTCTACATACCGGGCAACGATCCGACCCAGACGGACCTGGGGTCGCCAGTTTTCACGACCGATGGAAAAGTGGTCGGTGTGTTCGTGATGCGTACCGTTAAAGGCGCGGGCGGCGGCATGATGTCCATGATGCGCGGCATGTCCGACACCTCTATGGCCATCATCGTGCCGGCAGAAGACATCTCCGAGATCGCCGCGCAAGCGCCGGAGAAGGGCGAAGAACCCGAAGCGCCCGCAGAGGAACCCGCAGCGGAGGAACCGGCAGAAGGCGCGGAAGATGCCGCAGCGGAAGAAGGCGGAGAAGGCTAGAACCGTGAACCGATTCAAGACGCAGTATTCAGGCTCCGCGGCGATTCTAGTTGCCGCGGGGCTTTGCCTTGTGTTTGCCGCAGGCGCGGGCGTCGTTCAGGACGAGTCGTACACCGTTCTCGAACTCCCTCCCGGCGACGGCAACCCGCGCAACTCCGAAGGCGATTTCATTCAACTCAACGACGGACGAATCTTGTTCGTCTATACCCATTTCACGGGCAGCGGCAGCGATTTCGGCGCGGCCCATCTTGCGAGCCGCGTTTCCGAAGACGGGGGCGCGACTTGGTCGTCGGAGGACGTCGTCGTCGTGCCGAACGACGCCGGCATGAACGTCATGTCCGTTTCGCTGCTCCGCTTGGCGGATGGCCGGATCGCCTTGCTCTATCTGCGGAAGAATTCCAAAGGGGATTGCCGCCCACTGATTCGTTTCTCCTCTGACGAAGCGCAATCCTGGAGCGATCCGGTATCCATCATCGATACGATGGGCTACTTCGTCGTGAACAACGACCGGTTGTTGCAATTGCAGAACGGACGTCTGGTGGTTCCGGCAGCCCGCCACAGTCTTCCCGGCGCGGAGTTTCAGTCGCGCGGTTCGGCGCTGTGCTATCTTTCGGACGACAGCGGCCAGACGTGGCGTGCCAGCGAGACCGTGTTGGAGGCGCCCGAGGGAAGTAGGAGCGGACTTCAAGAACCCCTCGTCGTAGAACTTCAAGACGGCAGCTTGCGGATGCTGTGCCGGACCGATCAGGGCTGTCAGATGGAGTCCTTCAGCGCGGACGGCGGCAACACGTGGTCTCCGGTCGCAACGACGGACATCATTTCTCCCGTATCGCCGGCCACGGTGGAGCGCGTCCCCGGCCAGGATGCCCTGTTGCTCGTCTGGAACGATCATCGCGGCATCGCACCTGAACTCGCCGGGAAACGTACGCCTCTCGTTGCGGCGATTTCCCGCGATGACGGCGCTACCTGGGAGAACCGGACGGTGCTCGAAGACCTGCCCACGGGCTGGTATTGCTATACGGCTATGTTCTTCAGCGGAGACTACGTGTTTCTCGGGTACTGCGCAGGCGACACCTCCGTCGAGGGCGGATTGGACCGGGCACGGATTGTCCGCATCCCGATCAAACGACTGATTCCATGACCGCGGATCGGCGGAAATGTTTTGCGCGTAGCGGCTGTTGCGTATCCGTAAGTGGTTGGCACGGTGAAGTCGCCTGCCCGGCACGATTCAGTACCTAGCGCGGGTTACGAAATGGAGCAATTGGCTGGAAAAACGGCCCTCGTCACGGGTGCGGCACATCGGATTGGGCGGGCCATTTCGACTGCCCTGGCCGAAGCGGGCGCTAACGTCGTGATCCACTACCGTTCGTCCGGCGAGGATGCCGACCGCTTGGCGTCGGAATTGGCCGAGTTGGGCGCGAAGACGTGGTCCGTACAAGGCGACCTCGGCGATTCGGAACAAGCGAGCGCATTGATTTCGTCCGCGCATCGCGTTGCCGGCGCGCTCGACATTGTTGTTAACAACGCGTCGATCTTCCCGGAATCGACGCTCCGTGATTTCACGCGGACGCAGTTGCAGGAGAGTGTCGACGTTAACGCGTTGGGGCCGTTTCTGATTGCACGGTCCTTTTACGAAACCGGCGGGCAAGGCGTCGTCATCAATCTGCTGGATTGCATGATCGCCGATTACGATCGCAAGCACGTCGCCTATCACTTGAGCAAGCGTATGCTGTTTTCCTTGACGCGCATGATGGCCGTGGAGTTTGCGCCGTCCGTGCGTGTGAATGGTGTGGCGCCAGGTCTGGTATTGCCGCCTGCCGGGAAGGATGAATCTTATCTTGCGGGGCTCGCGTCATCGAACCCGCTGAATACCTACGGGAATGTTGACGATGTAGCCGAGGCAGTGTTGTTCCTGGCGCGGAGCACTTTCGTGACGGGCCAGGTTATCTACGTGGACGGCGGACGCAACTTGCGAGGCGCGATGTATGGCTGAACGAATCCTGGATCAGATACACATTCGCGATCTCACGTGCCGGTGTATTGTCGGGATCAATCCTGAAGAGCGAACGAATCTTCAGGATGTTATCATCAACCTGACGCTTCATGCCGATCTTCGCGAAGCGTGTGCGACCGATCGTATCGACGATACGATCGACTACAAGTCGGTCAAGTTGGCCGTGCTCGCCATGGTCGAGGAATCCTCCTATTATCTGGTGGAGCGGTTGGCGGAGCGGATTGCGGAGGTTTGCCTTCAGGATACGCGTGTCGAGGCGGTCCGCGTGAGTGTGGACAAACCGGGAGCGTTACGCTTCGCGCGCAGCGTGGCAGTGGAGATTTTCCGGGAGCGTGCAAGGAAGCGCTGATACTTCGGAACCTGCGGATGTTTTCGTGTCACTCGGATCGAATATCGATCCGGAACGAAACGTCCCTGCGGCGCTTGAGTTGCTCGCTCGGCAGGCCCGGCTAGTCGATGTGTCGACCATCTACCGGACGCGCCCCCTGGATCGGCCGGAGCAAGGCATGTACTTGAACGGCGTCTGCCGGATTCGGACCAATCTTCCGCCTCGCGTGTTGAAATTTGATTGTCTCCGCAAGGTGGAGGCGGCGCTGGGTCGCGTTCGAACCGAAGACGCCTTCGAAGCGCGGACGATAGATTTCGACATCGTTCTTTATGGCGACCGCGTAATTCGGGAGGCGGACTTATTTGTCCCCGACCCGGAAGTTGCAATTCGGCCCTTCGTAGCCCTTCCGCTATTTGAGCTGGCGCCGGATACGCAGATGCCGGATACCGGGCGGCCACTGCGGGAGATTGTTCGCGAGATGTCGCGGGATGATCTGATCGCCGATATCCCGTTTACGAAAGCATTACGAGCGAGGTTGGAGCTATGAACCTGGAACGTGTGGAACAACTGGTCCGAGAACTACTCGTCGAAATCGGCGAGGATCCTAACCGGGAAGGACTGCTTAAAACACCCCAGCGCGTTGCGCATGCCTACGAGTTTCTCACCTCCGGCTACCGGACGGACCTCGACGAAATCGTCAATGGGGCCGTCTTCGAGTCGCACGCGAACAACATGATCATTTCGCGTGACATCGAAGTCTACAGCATGTGCGAGCACCACATACTGCCTTTCTTTGGAAAGGCGCACATCGGCTATATCGCCCACAAGAAGCTGCTCGGACTCAGCAAACTCTCGCGCATCGTCGACTACTACGCGCGCCGGCTGCAGATTCAGGAACGCCTCACCGCGGAAGTCGCCAATGAGATCATGAACGTGACTGGCGCCGAAGGTGTCGGCGTGGTGATGGAATGCCGGCACATGTGCATGATGATGCGCGGCGTCGAGAAGCAAAACTCCATCATGACGACGTCAACCGTGCTCGGGAGTTTCCTTGAAGAAGACGCCGCCCGCATGGAATTTCTGAGTCTCATCGGCCGGCAAGTTACGTGAGCCAAGTGATCTGCATTATTTCGTCTGCCAACGGTCACCGTCTTCCAACACACTCGCCGGTCCGGTCCCGTTGAGCCAGTCGCGTGCGGCGTCATCGTCGCGCAGGATTGCATCCCAGAAGGCGGTGCTGACGGCGAGGATAGCGCGGTGGTGGTTCGGGTTTCGCGGGTTCGAATCGCCGGGCAGCGCCCGATCGGTGAACGCAGCGTGTTCGGCGCCGTTCAAGACCAGTTCATATTTGTCACCCGGAGGCAGCGCGGGGTAGACCGCCAATCTCGATGCCAGATCGATACCGCCAATCCTCGCGACGTCGTTTGTGCCGGTCATCAGCATCCACGGGATTGCCACTTGGCCGAAGGCCTGTTCCGGCTTGCCTCGCCGCGGACTGCTGGGGCTGAACGCAATGGCGGCCTTGATGCGCGGATCGGTGAAGGCCCGATTACCGCGTGCGGTTGACTGACCGCTGACCGCTTGCGTTGTGATAGCGCCAAAGGAATGCCCGGACATGCCGACGCGGCTCAAGTCCAGGCGACCCGCCAAGGGATGATCGGGGCTTTGATTCCACGCATCGAGCTGATTGATTGCGGCGGGCACGTCTTTCACGCGCAGGAGGTAATTTTCCAAATTCGCTGCATCCTGTAACGCCGTCATGCGGACTTCGGGCCCTTCGTTCCGCCACACCGAAGTGTCGCTTCCCGGATGTTGCAGAAACACGCAAACGTACCCGCGCTTCGCCCAGTGCTCGCCGAGATACACGCAGCCTTCTCGAGATCCGCCCAGCCCGTGACTGAACAAGATGACTGGCGCGGGTGCATCGTCTGTGGGCAGATAGACCCGTATTGGGATTTTCCGCTCCCGATCGTCATCGTGTACGTCGAAATCGCGCTGGCCGGGTTGCCTATCGGATACGGTCAACGGATTGTATGCACGCTGCGAATGCTGTGCGAACGCCGCGCTCGCGCATAGCATGATGGCGGAGCATAAGACGCGGAAAAGTGTCGTGCGATTCATCGTGTGCTCCCTTCTGGTAACGATTCCGTCGGGTAACCGCTGCCTGTTAAACACCGGAACGAGCCGGATGGTTACGGTTGCGGATGATCGGCGTCGCGAAACAAGGCAGTGGCCGGGTCGTTGTAATGCGCCGCGCAGGAACCTATCATGTGGCACCGCCGCGCGCCAATGATCGTAGAGCCGCGCGCGTCATGGCGAACGTGGTAAGGGAAGACACGAGGTGCGGTTTTGGATGTGAGGGCTGATAACTCGAAGCAATCGCTTCGGCGCACTTTTGCCGTGCTCCTGATTGGCATTACGCTGGGTATCGCCATGCGTTGGGTATTTCCTGCCGCAGATCCGCCCCTGTCGCGTCAGACCGGCGCGTACTGGTGGGACGAGGTCTGGTCCATCGGCGCGCGAAACGGCGCGTTGTTCGGCTCCTGGCAGCAGGACGAGTACAACCCGTGGACGGTTTGTCCGCTCCACACGGCGCTCGTGCAGGGATTTCTGGAACTCTTCGGCGTGAATGCCTTCGGGCTCCGATTCCTGGCCATGGCCGGCGGGACTCTTTCCATTGCGTTGGCGTTTCTGCAGACTCGCTTGCTGGGATTATCGGTCCGCGCCGGACTCATGGGTGCGTTTTTTGTAGCCACATCGTGGACCCTCGTCGGGTTCAGCCGGAGCATGACGCTCGAACCGTCGATCATGCTGTTCGTGCACCTGTCCAGCACATTGGTTCTATTGGGCGAACGGAGCGGCCGGTTCCGCCTTGCGTGGTACGCCTTGGCCGGGGCCGCAGGCGGATGCGCAGTTCTCTGCAAGACCTCCGCCGCGGTGTACGTGCTGACCATGTCATTGTTTCTCGTGGCGGGACCGCTCGCGAACGACGGCCTGCACCGGTGGCGCTGGCGTATCACGCGGACGCTTGTGTTCGGCGTTGCGTCCCTGGCCGCCTTTGGCGCAGGGTTTCTCCTCTGGACGCGCGAGTGGAGAGACACCTTCGTCAGCATCGCCTTCGACACGATGCTGTATGGCCGCGCGGGAACGACCCTCGGCATGCGCGTCTACAAGGCGGTCACGTGGGCGGATTCCCAGGCATTCCTGTCGGCCCCGGCGCTGATTGTCGCGGTACTGCTTGTGCTTCCCTTGCTTGTACGCGTAGCCCGCACGCGTTTAGAAACAGTTTCCTCCATTCAGCGATTCGGATTCTGGCTCGCGCTGATTAACGTCATTCTCGGTATCGCGGTCCTCATCAATGTAGACGTTCCCGCGCGGCGAGTGGTTTACCTGAACCTCTTTCTCGCGCTCCTCGCCGCCATTGCCGTGGATTGGCTTCGTCAGCGCGAAGATGATCTCGCCAACCCGGCACCATCGCGTGTCAATGCCCTATGGACGGTCTGCGCATTCGTGGTCGCCGGTCTCGTCCTGTCCGGCTGGCTCGTCTCACCGCACGGCGGCATGCTCTCGTTCGTCAATCCCGCGCTTGCATCGCGCATTCTGTTCACCATGCAGTTGAAGATTGCCGACAAAGCCGCGTGGCTGCTCCTTGGTGTGGCGATCGCCGCCGCGTTGTACCGATGGCGCGAAGCCCTATGGCAACGTGCTGGGCAGATCGTCTCGTATGCGACCGTCGCGCAACTCGCGCTCTTCCTGATAGCGTCCGGGTTATGGATCGCGCGCTTGTCGTATACCGTGCAAGATGCGTCGATGCGGATCGAGGAAATCACCGGCCGCGAATCCTACGTGCTCGGCGGCGACGCGTCCGCCCTCGGGTTCAACAACACGACGCATCCATTATTCTGGACACCCAAGGCCATTCCCTATACCAACGTCGACGTAGACCTCATCACCCAGAAGTACGATCCACAATACCTCGCGATCTCCGAACTCATGTGGAACGAGATCAACGCCGGTCTGTACGGCGGCCAACCCTACGCCCAAACGTTCCAACACGAAGTTGCCCGCCTGCCGCTCTACGAGATCCACGAATCGAAAGACCTCCACGGAGACATTCTAATTCTGAAGCGATCTCCCCGGTAGGTCGGGAATGATTCCCGACCAGTCCGTTCTCGGCGAATCCGTCCGAGCCATTGACCCGATTCAGCTCCACGCCTCCACTCAATCACTCCTCCATTTTCAAGCTTCACTTGCAGCGCTCTTCTGCACTCGGCGACCGAGAACGTCCTGGACGGGAAACATTCCCGACCTGCGTTTACAACCCGAGCGCGTCGAAGACGAGTTCTTGCACGGAGGTCAGACCCTCAAAAATCGTCGGTGGCACGGGCGGTTCGGGATCCGGCACGACAGTGACCTGGTCCGGCGCGCTGAGCCATTGTCCCGTTGGAAACGTGACCTTCGACCCTGGATGAATCGTCACGATAAACGGATTCGTCGTAGGCCGCAGATACGGTGTGTCTTCCGTCGACAGCGTGATACGCAACCGGTGGCCCGCTTCGAAGGTATAGAACATGCCGAAGTTCTCGAACGTCGTCGTATGCAACGGCGATGCCACAAGGGGCGCAGAGTTCACGGGCTCGCTGAAAGTCCCGCGCGAAATGAGCGTCGCGTTCCCCTGAGGATCCACGTCCCAGATTTTCGGATTGACCTGAAACGCCGCGAGCAACCCAGGTTCGCCCACGGGTAACTGGTGGATGCTGATCACCTTGAGACTGAACGTCGGGATGCCCGCGATGTCAATCGCGTTCGAACTCGTGAACGGCGCCGTTTCAAAGGTCAACACGCCGGGAATCTGCGACAGGTTCGGCAGTGGCAGGCCCAGCCCCAACAACAACTCGCTCGTCACCGGTTCGTCGAGATAGCCCGAGCCCGCGTAGGTGTTGATCATGGGTAACGGCAGCGTGAGCAAGGGAAGCGGGGGAGTAGTGGACAAGGTGCCGCCGGTGGCCGATGTGGCTTTCAGGTAGTACGTGCGGCTCGGCGTGTTGATTTCGTCGGCGTAGCGCACCGTGCCGTCCCAGTGGCTGTTGAAATAACCCACGTTCGCGACTTCGATGTCCGACGTTGCGATCAACGGGGTCTCCGATTCCGGCGCGCCTTTGAGCTGCCGGTTCAGCCACTGCAATACCTGATCGTAAAGCCGCTCGATCTCTTCGCCGTCCCCGACGGCGGGCGGGTGCCCGATGCCGCCGAGGTACAGCCGCGTTTCGATGCCGCGCGAGGTGAGTTCCTGAAACGCTTGCATCGCCGTGTTCGCCGGGAACAGGCTGTCGTTGATTCCCTGGATGATGAACACGGGGATATCGACGTCATCCCAGTGGCCGGTCATGCTGCGCGCCGTCAGTTCCGATTCCACGTGCTGCATGTTCACGCCGGTCACCATCTCGAGCACGATCTGATGGAAGGTGTTCGAATAGTTCTGCTCTTCCGGCACGAAACCCGTCGCGTAGAACCCGACCGGCCAGACCATCATCGTCACGTCGTAGGGCACCATCGCGTCGTACAGGTTCGTTGCCGTGGCGATGGGCACGACCGTCCGCACGGCGGGATGCCCGGACCGCGCGAGCGCCCACGCATGCAGTCCGCCGTAGCTCGCGCCGACCTGCCCGATGGAATCCGGCAGCACCGCGCCAGCGACGAGCGCATTCCCGGGATCGATAAGCCAATCGACCGCGTCGATGAGGTCTTGCTGCTCCTTCGGCCCAAGCAGGTCGACCTGCCCCGGCGTGTCCCCGAATCCCCGCGACGTGTACGACAGCACGACGTACCCGTTGCGCGCGAGCCGTTCGCGGATGGACCGATCGTTCCCCTTGTGCCCGCCGAACCCGTGGTTCCAGATGACCCCTGGCACCGCGTTCGGGAGATCGGGAATGATGACTTCGGCATCGAGCGATACCGGATTGCCGCTGTCGTCCGGCGAGGTCGCCGGAATCGACGTGACGATCGTCTGAATCGACACCTGCGCCGAGGCCACCGCCCCGGCCAACGCCACGATCGCTACCCCTGCAAACTTCGACCAAAACACCCGAGACTTCTTGTACATAGCTTTTTCCTCATGGGTTGCCAAACCACTTCGGAACTACGCAAGTAAGTCTCCACGCAACAGACCCCTCTCGGCGGTCTCAGTATAACCGGAACTCCCCGATTTGACCACCCCGTAGGCCGGGAATGATTCCCGGCCAGCCCCGTTCTCGACCAACCGCGCGCTGTCCGGAGGCCTGGAGTTGTAGTGAGACTGCGCCCACCGCTTACTGATGCTTTCTGCTGATTCGCAGCCAAGGGTCATGACTCGGTGATCGAGAATCTCCTGGTCGGGAATCATTCCCGACCTACTTGGGGGGGCTCCCAATCGAAGTAGAATTCCGAGCGCGGGCGCGATAGACTTGGCCGCGGGGGAATCCGAGCATCGAAAGGGGGGTGCCGTTACGTTCCGCAGTTCCGCGCCGGGGGATATCGCGTGCCGCGCTGACGTCGCCGGCGTTTCATGCGCCGCGCATGTGACCTCGGCCACGTTCGGGGGCGGCTCGTCATGGTGACGGCAAGCCCACTCTTCGGAACCCTGCTGCACGCCTTCGGCGCCATGGCGGCCGCGCTCTGTTACACGCCGCAACAGAAGCTGCGGGGCTGGTCGTGGCAGACGTACTGGCTGGCCCAGGCCTTTGTCTGCTGGTTCGCCCTGCCCTTCATCGGCGCGTACCTGACCATTCCCCGGCTCGGCGACGTGCTGCACGCCGCGCCCAAGAGCGCCATGCTTATCACCTTCGTGCTGGGCGTCGTCTACGGCGTCGGCGGCACGGCCTTCGGTCTCGCCATTCGCTACATCGGGTATTCGCTGACCTACGCGATCGCCATCGGTATTTCCTGCGTCCTCGGCACGCTGACCGGACCGCTCATCAGCGGCGCGTTGCGCGAACTGCTCACGAAGACCGGGTCCGGCTGGGTCATGAGCGGCATCTTCATCGGCGTCTTCGGCACGCTCCTCTGCGGTTGGGCGGGCCGGCTCAAGGAGCGGGAGCTTGAAACCGACACCGCCGCCGCGCAGACCTTCTCGCTCTCGAAAGGTCTGCTGCTGTGCCTCGTGGCGGGTGTCCTGTCGGCGATCTACGGCATCGCCGTGAACGACACGGGACGCCCCATCGCCGATACGGCGGCGCAGTTCGGCGCCGGGCATTGGCAGACGAATGTCGTGTACATCTTCTCCAACAGCGGCGCCTTCCTGACGACGGCGCTCTACACGCTCTGGCTGGGCCGCCGCGAGAAGACCTTCGGCGAATTCCGGCGCGTGGGCGAAGCGGCGCAAGGCGCGCTCCCGGTGAACTACGCCATGGCCCTGCTCACCGGATGCCTCTGGTACTCCCAGTTCCTGTTCTACGGACTCGGCCACGTCCGCATGGGCCAGTTCCAATTCTCCAGTTGGGCCATTCACATGATCATGCTGATCCTCTTCAGCAGCCTCACCGGAATCGTCCTCCGCGAATGGCACGGCCGCAGGAGATTAACCAAAGCTCTGATCACCCTCGCGTTCATTGTCCTCGTCTTCTCCGTCATCATCCTCACCTACGGCAACTACCTCGGCGAACAACCCGCAACGCCCTGAGCCGCCGCCCGTAGGTCGGGAATGATTCCCGACCAGTCCCATTCTCGACCAACCGCATGCGAGACGGAAGCACGGAGTCGCACGGAAATTGCGTCCACCGCCTGCCAATGTTAACTCCGTACTGAGCCACCACGCTTGGGCGTAGTGAGAATTTCTCCGGGGCTCTGCCGTTCCGTCGTGCGTCGAGTGCGCTGGATCACGGATCGAGATGAGAAAGAAGAAGAACATCCCCCTTGATCCCCCTTCAAAGGGGTGCAGTTCTGACAATACCGGTCATGCACTCCGAAAACGGCAATACAGTTCAAGGACTTGACCAATTTCTGCAGCCACCATGGGTCGGGCTTTCAGCCCTATGGACAAAAGACACTCCCTTTCCTGGGCCTGCGGCCCAGGCTGGTATTGAACGGGCCGTTGGCCCTCAAGAAGGTTTCGTTTTTGACATGAGCGAAATGACGTTTGCGCCAACGGCGCGCTCTATACCAGCATGGGGCAACGCCCCATGAAAACGGGGATCCCTGAAGATAAAGGGCTGAAAGTCCGATCTACGCTACACCGACAGAAGGGTCGGCATGCGCCTTGACGCTGCGTGCATTTCGAGCGGTACTGCAAGAACTGCACCCCTTCAAAGGGGGAAAAACACCCAGCACTTCGTGGTGTGTTGAGGGAGGGAGCGTCTGGAATTCGGAGCAGATTACGCTGAGTATGCGCATAACATTGGTTGCGCACAATTCCCCCTTTGAAGGGGTGCAGATCTGGGAATACCGCGAATTCTGTAATAAATAA
>BTVY01000067.1:0-25500 GCA_045863335.1 Candidatus Hydrogenedentota bacterium
GCAACAACGGCTTCGATACACCAAAGGCTATTTACAGAAAGTTCTTGACACGGGCCTATGTGGGAAGGGCCGAATGGCTCCAACGTTGGAATTCCGGAATGGTGCTTGGACTGGAAGCCGCGCTTGGGGTCGCGATCATTGCCGTCCTATCCGGTTTCGGCTATTGGTACGGAAGAAAGAAAGGAGCATTCTTGCTTCTTTCTTTGGGCCTCGTTGTTATGATCGCAACATGGCCGATCTTGTTCGGCCTTTTGGTGCCTGACTATGACTTCTTCCTCGGCGGCATCTTTTCCGATTCCCTTGCCTTAGATTTGATGTGGCCGTTCACTGCGATCGACCCAACAACGGAATTGACTTTCACCGTGCTTCTGGCCTTCGTAGCGGCTTCGACATTGGCCTTGCGAGCACCAGAGCTTGCCGTGGAACCACGAGAGCCCTCCAATCCCTTGTCTTCGGCTCAGGTCCGAGATGCGATTTAGTGGCGCTAATCCTCGCGTCGTTAGCTGGGTGAATCAGCCATGGTTAGACATTTTGCGATTCCTCAAATCGCACTGGCCACACTTCGTGTTGGCGATTCCCGGTGTCATTGCGATCACGGCATTTCATGAATTGGCGCACTGCATTGGCGTATGGATTCAGAACGGCTCGATTACGTCTTTTACCTGTATCCCGTCCGCGGGAAAATGGGGTGCTGTCGAATATGAATTTCCCCCGGGACTAGTCTACAACTCCGAACTGATTGCACTCGCACCGTACATCGCCTCGTGCGCCCTAATCGCCCTCGCGTGGTTCATGTCCAGCCGCTCCCAGCCCTGGCCTTTCGCAGTTGTCTCCACCATCTTTGTATGGCTCTTCATTGTGCCCACGGCCGATATCGCTAACGCGGCCATTCCGTACGTTATCTGGGATGTGGACAATGACCTCCGCCACGCCTTTGGTTCTGCAGGACTTTTCGAGGTGGCCGCTGCCGTCGCAATGGCCCTTGGGATAGTGTGCGTCGGCTATGCAATCCAGAAACGCCTGTACCGCGACCTCGCATTGCGCCCGTCGCCCTACGGGATCTTAGCGACAGTGGGCTTTCTCTTGGTCCTCGGAGTGACGGCTTGTTGACCAGCATCGGGTACGGAAATCGTCAGACCCGAGTTGGCGTTGAGCGTCCACAATGGTTAAAGTAGTTGCGAATCGTCGATAAACTCGGAGTAGTACCGTGACAAAACCAACGCTTCACATCCCCATCGCACTCATGGTCGGTATCCTGTCGATTGGATTGACGGGTCTTGCGTATGCCGATGAACTCTTCGTCGGCGCGGCTTCCGTAACCATCACACCGGAAAAACCTGTAGCCCTATCCGGACAGATGCGCACGCGTATCGCCCGCGACGTGCAAAGTCCCGTCACGGCAACGGCGCTCGCGCTGGAAACCCGAAACGAGCAAGGCGTCGCCGAACAGGCCGTCTTTGTATCCTGCGATCTCGTCGCCATTCGAGAAGGGATTGCCGAACAGGTCCGTGCCGCCGTGGCGGAGCGGGTGCAAGATCTCGACGCGAGCAAGGTGATCCTCAGCGCCACCCATACCCATACCGCACCGGTCATGAAGCCAGGCCGCTACACCATCACGGACGAAGACGTAATTCTGCCCGAGGATTACGTCGTCTTTCTCGTGGATCAGCTCGCAGACGTGGTTGCCGACGCGTGGAACGCGCGCGCGCCCGGCGCGGCGGGGTGGGGCTTGGGCCACGCGGTCGTCGCACAGAACCGCCGGAGCGTTTACGCCGATGGCACGGCGGTGATGTATGGCAAGACGGACAAGGACGACTTCCGCATGATCGAGGGCTACGAAGATCACGGTGTCGAGGTCTTGTTCTTTTGGGACGCCGAGGCAAACCTCATCGCAACCGCCGTAAATATCGCCTGCCCCGCGCAGGAAGTCGAAGGGCTTTCCGCAGTCAACGCCGACTTCTGGCATGAAGTCCGCCAGGAACTCCGCAAACGCCATGGAGACAACCTGCACGTCTTGGGGTGGATCGGCGCCGCGGGCGACCAGTCGCCGCATCTCATGTTCCGCAAAGAAGCCGAGGAGCGCATGCGCGAGTTGCGCGGCCTGACGCGCCTGGAGGAACTCGCGCGCCGCATTGTGCGCGCGTGGGAGGAAGCCTACGACGGCGCCCGCAAGGATATTCGTGATAACGTTTCGATGACGCACCGCATCGAAACGATCGAGTTGCCCCTCCGGCAGATTACGGAAGCCGAACGCAACAACGCGCGCGCGCAGGTCGAGGAGTTGTCCGCAGATCCGGCGAATATCTGGAAGGTCAATTGGCATCAAAGCGTGGTTGACCGTTACGAGCAACAGCAAGCCGGTACCGCGCAACCGTACACCATGGATTTGCACGTCCTGCGACTGGGCGACGTTGCCATCGCGACGAACGACTTCGAACTTTTCACCGACTTCGGCATCCAGATGAAGACGCGGAGCCGCGCTCTGCAGACCTTTGTGATCCAACTCGCTGGTCCGGGCTCCTACGTACCCTCCGCCCGCGCTGTGAAGGGTGGGGGATACAGCGCCATCCCGGAAAGCAACGACGTCGGCCCCGAAGGCGGCCAAGTGTTGACCGACAAAACCGTCGCGCTGATCAACTCGCTCTGGCCGGAGTAGCACCTGCGGGGACCCATCTTCCCAAATGCATGAGATTCGGCCATCGCCACGCCTGTGCACGCGTCCCACCACGCGCACCACCCAAACCGTCATCCTCGCGAACGCGGGGACCCATCTTCCCGAATGCATGAGAGTGGGCCGCTGCTCCAACCGTGCACCAGTCACGCCGTGCTTCACCCAAACCGTCATCCCCGCGCAGGCGGGGACCCATATTGCTTTCCTTTACGGCCCTCACACGTTGGGAAAATCACCACAACTGAAGTAAGATGCCGTCGGGCCTCGACAGCCCTTGTCTCTTTGGGGGTCACGCACAAGCGGAGAATCACTTCATGCGCACCAGCATCTTCCTATCCGTGTTTATCTTCATCGCCGTATCGCTCTGCGTCCCATTCGGCGCGTTCGCAGCCGAACCCCGCACCGGCACCACCTTCTACGTCTCCAAACTGGGCAGCAATACCGACGGCCTCACCTGGGCCACCGCCTTCAACGAGATCCAAACTGCCCTCGACGCGATCCCTGACACCCAAGGCGGCCACCGGATCATCGTCCGGCCGGACACCTACATGGAAGCCAACAACCTTCCCGCCTTTCCTGGCGCTGAGGGTAACTACAACGAACTCGTCGGAGATTTCGACGGTAGTCTCGGCTCCGGCACCTCCGGCCACGTCATCCTCGACGCGGGCGACGCGCGCCGCGGCTTCAAAAGCTACGATTGGTGGGGCAACATCCGCGCCTACCAGAAAGGCTGGTCGCCCGAGCACACGGCTGAAACGGTTTCCGCCATCAACTGGGACCGCTGGATCCTCCGCCGCCTGTACGCCACCGGCGGCGACGGGGGGCTCTGCTTCGACTGCACGGATCGCATCGAACCCTTCACCGTGATCGTCGAGGACTGCGTCAGTATCGGCCGAGCCTTCGGTTGCGGCGCCATGAGTTGCCTCTCGCGCCCTGACGAGCCCATTACCTTCCGCCGCTGCAATATGTGGTCCCTGGACGAATGGGGCGATACCGCCGCCGGGTACGTCCGCATCGAAAACGAATCCATGCCCGACCGTCCCGACATCGTCTTCGAGGACTGCACCATGGTCAGCCCCCAGTGCGCATTGAAAGGCGGTAACTACGGATTCCACACGTATACGCACGCACTGGTGAAGAACTGCACCCTCATCGCCCTAAACTTCTCCCAACCCCACGGCACGCCAACCGACGGGATCGTACAAAGCGTCCAGAACGGAAAATACTTTCACGTCGACTTCGAGAACTGCTTGCTCATGGGATTCAAAGTCTTCGGCGTGAAAGTCGACAAGGAAACCGCGGGCGATATCGGTTATACCACCAAAGGATCCGCGCTCGCCTACGTGCAATACACGCAAGAAGTGCCGAAAGGCTTCCACACCGTCGGCCGTTGGCCGGCCGAGGCCTTTTCGATGATCGCGCCGCCGGCACCGGTGAAACCGGAGCCCATCCTGAAGAACCGCGAACTGATCCTCGAAGACATGTGCGAAGTCACGCCCTTTATCTGGAACGGTCGCCTCTGCCACATGGAATGCCACCGCCCCGGCCACGGCGGCACGCGCGAGGACTACTACCTCCTCATCCGCGACGCCGAAACGGGGGAGGAGCTGGCGCGCTTTGCCACGGGCTACGGCCTCGCCAACTGCATCGTCGAGGTTGGCGTCTTCTACGCATTTGCGTCCCGGTTCGAGAACGACAACTGGAACGACGTTACCCTCTTCAAATCGAGTGACCTGAAGAACTGGGAACAGAAGGTCGTTATCGAGCAGGAGAACGAACACCTCTTCAACAGTTCCGTATGCAAAGGCCCGGACGGCTTCGTGATGGCCTACGAATCGAACGACCCCACGTATCCGGCCTTCACGACCAAGTTCGCGCAATCGCCGGATCTGGAAAACTGGACCAAGCTTCCCGACGCCACCTTCGGCACGAACCGCTACACCGCCTGTCCCTGCATTCGCTACGTCAACGGGTATTACTACGTGTTGTACCTTGAGAACCGAAAGCCCGCCCACGTCTACGAAACCTACATCACGCGCTCCAGCGATCTGAAGACCTGGGAACTGAGCAGCGCCAATCCGGTCCTCGCGCCGACGGGACTCAACGAGGGCATTAACGCGTCCGATCCCGATATCATCGAGGTCGACGGCAAGACCTACGTGTACTACGCTGTCGGCGATCAATTGACCTGGATGAACTTCAAACGCGCCGAGTTCGCGGGCACGATGGAAGCGTTTTATGAACACTGGTACAAACAGCCCGGCATCCGGGATTGGGGCGACATGACCGCCCACCGAGAACGCGAACAGCAGGCCAATGTTGATGCGCAACGCGCCCGCCGCACCGCCTGGTTCACGGACGCCCGGTTCGGCATGTTTGTTCACTGGGGTTCCTACGCGGTTCCCGCGCGCAACAACAAAGGCGCCTTGGCCTCCTTCGTCATGCGCGACGAGGGCATCCCCGTCGCCGAATACGAGCAGTATGCCGACGCGTTCAACCCCACCGACTTCGACGCTAATGAATGGATGGCTATCGCCAAATCTGCAGGCATGCGCTACCTCATCTTTACCTCAAAGCATCACGAAGGCTTCGCCATGTTCGACAGCGCGCTTGCTGACTACGACGCCGCCGACCGTGGTCCGGGCCGGGACATCGTGCGAGAGTTGGTCGAAGCGGCCCGCGCCGCCGATATCAAGATCGGTTTCTACTACTCCATGCTCGACTGGCACCATCCGGACTACACCTCCAACCTTTCAAAATATGTGGACGAGTATCTCTTCGGACAGGTCCGCGAACTTTGCACCAACTACGGCCCCATCGACTGCATCTGGTTCGACGGCGAATGGGATCACCCCACAGACGTGTGGCGCTCGGAGGAACTTATCGCCATGATTCGCGAACTCCAACCCGACGCCCTCATCAACGATCGCGTCGGCAAAGGCGAACGCGGCAAATCGCTCCTCGTGGACTTCTACACCCGCGAACAGCCTTCTGAGATCGACCGCGCCATGGACTTCGAGCGCCGTCGCACGATTCCCTGGGAAGCCTGCATGACCATCGGCAACTCGTGGGGATACAAGGAGGGCGACGCGCCGCTCAAAGACAGCGCGGAACTCATCCGCTACCTCGTGGATGTCGCAAGCCGCGGCGGCAATCTCCTCTTGAACGTGGGGCCCAAGGCCGATGGCACGATCCCCGACGCTTTCGTATCCCGCCTTCGAGACATGGGCGCCTGGCTGGAAAAGAACGGTGAATCCATCTACGGCACCCAAGGCTCGCCGTTCCCATCGTTGCCCGCAGGAAAATGCACCTCGAAAGAGAACCGGATATACCTGCACTTCGAATCCTTGCCGGATACCCCAGTACAACTTCCCGGATTACAGAATCAGATTCAGAGTGCAACGAACCTCGCTACAGACGAATCCGTCCCATTCAACAACGACAACAAAACCGTAACGCTACCCGACAACCTCCCCAAAGCGCCCGTAACCACAATTGCCATTACACTCGATGGGGAGCCGAAAGTAGGACGGGAGTAATTCCCGTCCAGTTACTTCTCGATCGCCAAATCTTCGACGACAACCTGCGCTTGGCAAGCGCACCCCGTGTCTATCCGCGCGGATGAAGACCTTCGCGCAATTCTTGGGCGCTCGTCCATTTCTGTAGTATACTGACCGCGGCAAAGGCCAGGCACTTGGGGGCAACGCGCTATGGCTCAAGGTGGAGTGGAGGAGACCGTATCACGCCCGTGGTGCATTTTGTCGGCCCTTAAGACAGAGTCTGCATTCCTTCGGCCCATGAACTTACCCGGAGTAGTCCTCGTGGAGACCGGCGTTGGGCCACAAAACGCCGATCGCGCCATCCGCAAAATCGCCGTAGAGAGGCCGATTGGCGGTCTTATTCACATTGGTTTCGCCGGCGCCCTCGCGCCCTCCCTGCACTTAGGCGACCTCGTCCTCCTCGAATCGGTGGAAAACGCCGAAGGCTCACAATCGATCGCAACAGGATCCGCCAAACGTATCGCCAGCGCCATTCCCGACGAAAGCCCCTGGCACTTTGGCGTATGCCTCACTTTCGACCACATCATCGCGACTACCGGCGAAAAACATGCGATAGCGAAAGGCCGGCCCGAAGGCGAAATCACCTGCGTCGATATGGAATCCGCGCCGGTCGCCGCGTTCTGCCAGGAGCAGGGCCTGCCCTACATCGGAATCCGCGCCATCACCGATACCTTGGATGAAGATCTACCGCTCAACCTCAACGAATGCCGCGGCCGCGACGGCAATATCGACACCATGCGCGTTATGTGGGCCGCTGTTCATCATCCCAGTGCCATATCCGGGCTCGTCGAACTCCGCCGCCGCGCCAAAGATTGCGCCCAGGCCTTGGCTCGCTGTGTTGGGAAGATCGTTCACGAGTTTCCGGCTCCGAATTCCTGCACCGATCCTGCGCTTGATTGACATGGCACGGATAGAGTCGCGGTGCAGAAAGGGGGGCGTTGACGGTTTCGGTCAAATGGTATATATTAAGATATATACCAAACGGAGGAGCCCGCCATGAACACGGCGAAAATCTTTCGCAATGGACGCAGCCAGGCGGTGCGTCTGCCGAAGGAGTATCAGTTTGCCACCGATGAGGTGTACGTGAACAAAGTCGGGGAAGCGGTCATGCTTTTCCCCCCTGACAAGGGCTGGGAGACGCTGGTTCAAAGCCTGGACCGATTCTCGGACGATTACATGGCGAATCGGGATCAGCCCGCCGAGTATCGAAAGCGGAAAGCACTGTGATCCGGTTTCTACTCGATACAGATATGTGCATCGATATTATTCGCAAACGAAATCCCGCGGTTCTATCCCGGCTGGAGGCGTCTAAGGTTGGCGAGGTCGGCATTTCGACGATCACGTTTGCCGAACTGACACATGGCGTGGAGAAAAGCGCAAAACCGGATCAAAACCGGCTTGCGCTGTACGAATTCTGCACTCCGCTGCAGGTCGTCCCTTTCAACGACATGGCTGCTTTGGCGTACGGGCGAATTCGGGCCCAACTGGAACGGCTGGGAAAACTCATCGGCCCGATGGATCTGCTCATCGCGGCACATGCGCTCGCACTGGATTCGGTGCTCGTAACCGGTAACTTGCGCGAGTTTCGCCGGATACCTGAGTTGGAATTGGAATCGTGGCTTTAACATGGGAATGGGCCTCGTGCATATGACTATCCCTTTCCAAAGAAAGTCCATTTCGTGCAACGCCGCTACCTAGTTCCTTTCATCGCGGGCATCGTCATCTTCTGGGCCGTCATGACCGGCCTCTTGCTCAAACGCGAGGCCTTCATTCCACGCCTGACGCCCGACCGTATGGCGGGAGCAGGCTACTCAGACGTTCCCACCGACACCTGGATGGCGATCAAACTCTCCGACGGGAAGCAAGTAGGCTACGTCAACGTGCGTACCGAACCGGACACACGCGAAGGCAAACCCGGCACTTCCATCAGTGTTTTGGGCCGGGTCCGTCTTTCGCTCTTCGGCGATCGCTCGGAAATGATCGCCATGGGCGAGACCTGGGTTTCACAGGCCGAGGGCGTACGGGATTTCACCTTCAATATTCGATCCAGTGGCCATGAAGTGGATGTGCGCGGCGCGGTGAATGACGGCGTCCTTCGCGCGGAAGTCGCCACGGCGGGGGAGAGTTACCCCATTGAACTTCCCATTGACAACAGCCTGCGACTCACCTCCGGCATCGGGTTCAACACCGTCAGTTTCCCGGCGTTAGAGCCCGGCGACACCTTCCAGATGGATACGTTCGACCCTATCACGCTCTCCACTTCGCAGGCGAAGATATCCTGCACCGGCGTGGATACCGTCGAGATCATGGGAGAACAGGTCACCGCGCGAGTCGTTACCATCGACTCATCCGGGATCGCAACCCGCGCCTGGATTTCCGAGAATGGGGAAGTGCTGCGGGCCGAGACACCGGTCGGTTTTCTCATCGAGCGGGTGCGGCAGGAAGATGCCCTGGGTAACCTCGATACCGCTGGGAGTGGCGATTCGCTGGGCCAGCTCGCTGCAGTGCGCGCGACCGGTGCGAAGCCGTTCCGAGGCGCCAAACAGATGAGTGTCGTCATGAAAAGCGATAAAGGAACGTCCACGATTCCTCAAGACGACACGCAGTCGATCCTCTCTGAGAACCAGCTCTCCATTCAAAAACCGGACTCACCCTTCGTTCCCGAACCGGCCGCGATCAAATCTGAGGAACGAATAAAATACCTCGCTGGAGATCCGTTTATTCAGGTCGACTCCCCGAGGATACGTGAACATGCGCAACGCATTGTCGGCGGAGTGGAGGACGATTGGAGCAAAGCCCTGCGCCTCTACGAATGGGTCTACGGGTCAATCGAGAAAGCGCCGGTACTGAGCGTGCCGAGCGCACTCGATGTCCTGGAGAAGAAAAAAGGCGACTGCAACGAACACACCGTACTCTACACGGCACTCGCACGCGCTTCCGGAATCCCCACCCGTATTGCCATCGGCGTCGTCTGGAGTGAAGAGTACGAGGCCTTCTACTATCACGCCTGGCCGGAAGTGTTCATCGGCCGTTGGATATGGATGGACCCCACCCTCGGACAGCCTATTGCAGACGCCACCCACATCAAACTGCTCACCGGAGGTATCGAGAATTGGTGGCAGTTGGTGCCTTACTTGGGTACCCTGGAGATTCACATCTCCGCCATAGAGTAATTTATCGATTACTCTTAGTCCGGCAACCCTCCCTGAAACGAGGAACAATGTGATTCGTCCTCTTAAAGTGTATCGTTTTGTGGCAGTTTCACAGTCCAAAAAATGGAGATTGGGACACTTTGCGTCGATAGTCTGGTGCCGAAAACTACCAGCGACAGAATTTTAAGGTATTGCTGACAGTGCAGTTGTGAGGGTGGACTCGTCCCTTGGAGAAAATGGCATCCGGTTTGCATATTATCCGGTACCAGTAGCGAGACGTTCGCCAAAGGAATCTGGTCGAAGGGACGTGCCATGGGACGCAAAGTTAAGAGAGAGCATGGCTTGAGTACAAGCCTTGGAGACGGCACGAGAAATCTCGAAAATGCCTCCATGAGAACGAGTCCAGAATCTGGACCGGTTCGCAATCGGTCTGTACGGCAGGCTTCGAGAGAACACCGGTTCTATCTCCATCCCTACAAGGAGTTGCCTCAATGGTCCGCAAGTATGGATGTGGGCCAGGAACTCCTTCTGCCGATCTTCATACTAATCTTGCTGGTTCTGGTGCTCGTTGCAAGCGCCGGGGAAACCATCATCGGGCGCGATCTCTCCAGAACTTTGGCGTCCTTCTCAATCCAGGCGGAAATGCGCTTGACCACGGAACGCCAACCCAACGCACCGGATGGTCGAGTCTTTTCGGATTCCTCGGCCTCGTGCGATTCCGTTGGGGAGCTATTCACCGGTGAAAGCCGTAAACTGACCGGGCCCGAAATGCAGGCGATTTACACTGCAATCGACGCGGTTCGTGAACTCGGCGAGTATCGCGAGCTGGGGGACCTCCTTATGGCGAACTCTCATCGTATCCGGGTGGCAGAAATGGCGGAGCACGTCCGCGGAAGTACGCCATTCTTTACTCAAGGTGGTTTCATTCTGAACACGCGTCTGGTTCTGCGAGTTGTGGAATCACCTACCTCTCCGACGGCCGTGGCCGAATTGGCGAGTACACTTGCCCATGAGTGCATTCACACGCAACAACTGGGTGCCGGCAAGAACCCGCTCTTCCAGTCGTTTCACCAGTTTACCTATGGAACGGTCTACGCAATTAGCCTGCCTATGGAATGGAGCGGTCTCGGGCCGCGTGATCAGAACGGCCAAGGCCATGGCTTCTTCGAAATTCGTCCGTGGAGAGTTGCCATTGACGTCGAGAACGCTGTCTTTAACGCTATGCAGCGCGCGTTGATCGACGGAACGAAGTGGAACTGACACAAGAGATTGCCCACAAGAGGCGCCCTGATGCTCTCGGTGCAGCGCCCGATGTTCATTGGTAACCGAGACGAGCGGGACCTCGCAACTGATTCCTTCCCGATTATCGCCCCAGACTCAACTGTAACAAATCATTACAGAACGCCTGTCCAGGATTTGGACGACAATGGGCATGTATGACTGAGTGGATCGACATCACACACCAGAGCTATTCCCATAAGCTGCTAAGAATAAATATCTTACCAATTTCAACACGTGATGCCCTTCAGTTGGCACCGTGATTGCTCTTTCCAACTAAGACGACCGTAACACCGCGGACCGGACGGGGGAATGCGCTCCCGAGAAAACGGTCTAATGCATTTGAACTAAATGAGTTGAACGTCCCCTGATAGCACTCGGAGAATCTGACCGCTGCGCCGGTGCAGTACCGCGTCCAGAAATGGGACAGGATACCGAGCCGGAGGGGGATAAAGCCTGGAGCAAAACGTGATGACCACTGAACCAAGCATGGCCACGGTCCGGTGCCGACGGAAGTACGACCTGTCAGGCCTGTGGTGGTTGCCAGTTGGAATCGCCATTCTGGCCATCGCCCTAATGCTCTACCCGGGCATTGTCCGCACCTGAATTTGGTAGCAAATCCAGAAAACTGAGGGAGAATTACCCATCGCAGACGAATTCTGGCTGCCCTCACATATCTTCTTGGCGTCCGTGTCGGGTCGATTTCCGATGAGTGCGTCCGGGGTCAACAGCCCGGCGTGTCCTTTGGAAACTCCGTCGTATCCCACACCACTTGCCCAGATCTACATGATCGTTGTGATCTCCCAGATCACCGTTCCGGCACGGACGCCCTTTCCAACCACTCCGCATTCCTCCCCGCGTATCGAGACTCTGCGGAAGCACAGGATGCTATCGGCCGGCGCGAACCCGTTCTATTCCGTGACACGGTAAATCACCGTGGTGTTCGCCGGCAGATCGTCGCGCCAAACCTGTGCGTCGGTCACGATAGGCACGGGACTGTACGGAATGAGGCGTTCAACCGATTTAACTGGTTCGGGCCAACGGAACCGCTCCGTAATCGCTTCGCTCGTATGCACCACAAGGTACGACCCCACAACGCCGGTCATCCCCGGCGACTCGCGGTAAAAGTGAACCCCGGAATTTCGGCAGATCCAGCGTAATAGTCCCACCGGAAGCCGGGGCACGGCCGTATATACACTGGCTCCGCCTCCCATGGGTCTGGCTGCGGCGGCGGCTTCTTCCGCGCCTTCATATCTTGCCAGAATCTGCATGCTCCCCGACTCCTCGATGCGCAGGCGCGGCTGCCAATCGTGCTCAAACTGAACGCGTTCGTCAGTCACCGTGCTAAAGATGGCGAAGGGTCCACTTCGTTCCATGGTTCTCGTTTCAATCCCCGTGAGCGCTTCGACGCGCGACAGATCCAAATCCCGCGCATCGGCCACTCCGGGCGCAAAGGTCCAGATAACGGTCCCGCCCCGACGGAGGATGGGACGGAGCGCGCGGTTCGCGTTGTCATCAATCGTGCAAGGGTTCGCGAGTATGACGACCTTCACCGACGCGGGAAGCTTCGCCAAATCGCTCTGGAGATAGTAGCCTACCGTCGTTCCCAGCCGGGCTATTTCGTGGCGCCAGTTCCCGATCGCCTGAAGCAAATAGGGGCGCGTGTTCGACGCGAGCGCGTGTACGCTTTCCTCGTCGACGACGAATGCGACCTCGGGTTCGTACATCGGTTCGTCACGCGCCGTGGCGGCCATCCGCCGGAGCAATGGCGCAGTCTTCCAGAATTCTTCATCGTGCCAACGGCCATCGGACAGCAGATCGAAGTACCAAAAACCGGCTTTGTGCGTCAGGAAGTTCGCGTAATTCCGCCGGTTTAATGACAAGGTCTCATCCAGGGTTCGCGTCCGAACGTGGACACCCGGCGCGGTAATCCCAGGCGGCGGATCCGAGGCGAGATGGGTATAGGAGTCCTCCTCCAATACCGCCAACTTGCCGTGCAACGCGATGGAGTCGAGTGGGAGATGGAAGTGCCCGGGTTGCCCCAGGCCGCGCTCGAAGTACGCGTACGGCGCGTGAATCATGTCCACGTCAGGACACGCCAACAGGCGCCCCAGAGACAGGTGTCCCGATTGCGCCAGCACTTGCGGACCATTGTGATTCAATTCGAACGTGTACCCGTAGAACGCGCCAACCAGCGACCGCCCGTTCGTTGCATCCTTCACGACCCGTGCAAAATGGGCGATCGTATCTGCCACCAAGTCGCTTTGAAATCGCTGCGCATCGGCCGCCGCCCGATGGTCTACGGGATGGCGGAAGGGTCCCAGGTCCGTGGCTTCCATCACCGCCGGTTTCGGGATTTCCGCGGACTCAAACGTAATGCCCGGGTTACCCCAGGCGTCCTGCAACCGCTTCTCGCTCCGGTAGTGTGCCGTTAGCCAGGCGCGGAACGCCGTCTGGTTCGCGTCGGAATAGTCCAGAGACTCGTTGGCGTGGTAGTAGAACCATTCGCCGGTCTGCATATTCGCGGGGTGTACGCCAATAAACCGGCTCCCGTGGGGACCCTCCATGATCTCCTTGATGCGATCCCTCAAAAGGCGTTCCGCCTCGTCGCGCCACACCGTACTCGCAGGCGACGACCAAGGCACGCGCGTTCCGTCGTGCAAAACGATGGCCGCCTCCGGGTGCTTCTCCAGCCACTGCGGGGTCCCGCCGACCCAGATCCGGACGTAGTAGTAGGCGTTGGGATTTGCGGAGCAGAACATGTCGATGGTGTCCAGGATTCCCTGCCCCATACCAGCCCAATCAAGCGGGATGTTGAACGAGATCAGGTCGATTCCTGCACTACCGGCTTGCTTGATTTCCGAAACCAGAACATCGTCCCGGTCGAACTGGTTGTTCACCGCAAAGAAGATGGGGGAGAACACGGTGTCGCCGATGAGAATCGCAGGTCCGCCTTCCGCACCCGATACCACGCGGCACTGGGGAACATCGCCAATCGCGGTGTGACTCAACGGCGCGACGAATAAGCAAGCCACGATCACGAAGTGCCACGCGAACCTGCTGCGGTTCCGGAACGCGATCGGTCCCGGCTGTTGTCGTTTTATCGTGTGATCGAAGCTGAATTGAAACATCACCGACCGTCGCTTCCTCAGGAAATGTGCCCGACATACGCTCGCACGAGTTTACCGGAGGCGGAAGCGGGAAGGAAGAAGCCCATGCGCAAGTGGATGCGCGCGGCTCAAGAGCCTCGGATCAAGACGAACTCGGCCAAGCCGTGCATGGTGTCACGATAAATGCTGGGTGGCAGGGCGGCCAACGCAGCCCGTGCCTCGTCCACATATTCGCGCGCCAGGGCCTCGGTACGTTCGCGGGCGCCGGTCGTTTCCACCATCTCCGCGACCCACAATTGGTCTTCGGCCGATAGCGGCGTTCCGCGCAACCCATCCAAGCGCGCGCCCCCCGCAGCGTCCAGCGCTTCACGCATGAACAAGATCGGGAGCGTCCGCTTGCCCTCGACGATATCCCCAAACGCGGGTTTCCCCAGCGTCTCGCGATCCTGAGAAAGATCCAGCACGTCGTCTACCAACTGAAACGCGATACCGATCGCCATCCCAAAGTCGTAGAGCGCGTCGCGCGGGGAATCAGGGACCAGACAACATGGCGTGCTGCACGTTACCGCGAAAAGACTCGCCGTCTTCTGCCGCGCGAGGCTGATGCAGGCTTCTTTCGAATGGTGATCGCGGCCCAGACCGAAATTCACCAACTCGCCCTCGGCCATTTGCCGCACGGAATCAATGGCGCTGGTAATTACCGCACACGAATCATAACAACTCATGATCGAAATCGCCCGCGCCACCAGGTAGTCGCCTCCCAACACGGCGGTGTGATTGTCCCACAGCGCGTTGAGCGACTGGACGCCGCGCCGAAAGTCGGAACCGTCAATGACGTCGTCGTGTGCGAGGGCGGCCAGGTGCAACAGCTCCATCGCAGTGGCCAGCGGCACGAAGTGCGCGGTGTCCTTTGCTCCGCTTGCCCTCGCGGACAACAGGCACAGGGCCGGACGCAACATTTTTCCGCCGGAGGGCGGCTCTGGAAGGCTCGCGCCGTGCACCAGACGCAAGGCATCCGTCCACAGGCCGGCAACGGCGCTGCGCACGGAGTCCATTTCGTTTTGTATGGGCTTGTATAACTCGCCAAGCGTAAGCGTGGTTTGCATGGGACCGGATTGTAACATAGGTCTAACGAGTGGTTCGACCTTTGATAGCTGCTTTCTACGCGAGGACTTTGTGATTCAAAGCAATCCCCCACGTACGGTCCTCCCGGCGAACTCCACTGCGGTTTCCGTTGGCGAATCGCGCGAAACCGCGCTACAATAGGGCGAGGGGTACTCGGGTGAATCCCTGTATCCGGAAAGGGACGTGCCATGAACAATGCGATGCCCCTCTGCATCCACGACGCGGTCATCGCCGGTGATGGCCTACGTGTCCGCGAACTCCTCGAGAACGATCCATCGCTAATCGAAGCGCGCGACGACGACGGCTTCACACCCCTGCTGCTTGCCGCGGAGTTCGGGTGTCTTGCGATCACACGACTCCTCATTCATCTCGGCGCCGATGTCGATGCCCGCGACCTTTACGGTGACACGCCCCTGCTTCTCGCGGTGCGGTCCGGCAACAAGCGAATGGTCCGCTTCCTCGTGGCCCACGGCGCGGATGTCAACGCGGGAAACGACCTGGGCTGGACCGCGCTCCACGAGGCGGCTGACGATGACTACCGGGGCATGGCGCAACTGCTCATCGACCTGGGTGCCGACGCCATGGCCCGCGACCGAAGGGGGAGAACCCCGCTGGATCTTGCAGGGTTAGACCAGCATTCGAGCGTGGCCAGGTTGCTCCGGCGGCATGAAGGAGCCTGAATCACCGGAAATATATTGAGCGCGACCCCGGGCAGGCAGGGTCCCGCTCGACCTCCATGAGGAAACGAGAAGGGCACGCCAACCGCTGTTCGATTGTCTGCCCCAGGTAGACGGGGTGGGTGTCGAATTCGTCCGTCGCGTTTTTCGACGCTCCGTCGAACGTTCGTTGACTAATGGTTCACAACCTCGTATCCTAGAGCCCGTGTCAATGCTTTTTTCGGGGGACTTCGCACATCCTCCTCCGAGGATGTCTCAACCCAAACCGGAATATTCATTGCAGTGCAACAACTTACCGCCTCACTCCGGTCGCCGAATCTGACACGAACCGTATGGGCCTTTGCCATCGTCACCGGGGTGGCGACCGCCACTATGCTTGTGGCGAAGTATCACGGCCTTCGGCAACTTGTCTGGTTCTCGACGATACTCGCATCCACGGCCTATATGGGAATCGCACTGCTCGGAAAGCCGCATTTGACCAGGTACCACCTTTTTGTGTTTTTCGCCTTATCTTGCTGCTGGATAGGGGACGTGATCGGACCGAAGAACTTTGTATGGGGCCTGTATGCGTTCCTGGGGGCGCATCTATTCCTCATGGCGGGGTTCTGGTCTACCGGCCTCATATGGCGGGACTGCGCACTCGCGCTCCTGCCGATCGTTCCGATGGCGGGAATGCTGCTGGTGTGGATTCTGCCCCATGTTCCCGATGACGAACGCGCAGCCGTGGTAGTGTACACCGTAGTTATCTCGGCCATGGTTGTCGGCGCGTGGGGGGCTCGGCACGCCAATTCCTGGATTGTGCCGGCTGCGCTGATCTTCTACGTTTCCGACATCTTCGTCGCACGATGGCGCTACGGTGGCTCGGCCATCAACGGGTATTTGTGCTACCCCTTGTACTACACGTCCTGTGTGCTTTTCGCCATGAGCATGTGGAGTATGCAATCGGTGGGGGTGCAACACGGGCAACCGAGAGAGGCGCAAGGTACTCCCATCTAGATTCCATAGCGCACCCCACGCAGCCCATGCCAAGCCAGCTATCCGCGTAACCGCTCCAAGATATCCAACCCCTGCAAGATGGTCGCCTCCTCCGCGGCGAAGCTGATCCGGAAATGGGAGGATCGTTCACTGAACACCGAGCCCGGAATGATGAGCAATGAGTTTTCAATCGCTTTCCTAACAAACGCGTCCCCATCTTCTCCCGGCGCCTCGGGGAAAATGTAAAACGCACCGCCAGGCTTTGTGACGGAAAACCCCCGGTCCACCAGACCCTGGTAGATGAGGTCCCGCTTCGTCCGATACGCGTCGATCCGGGGCGAGTGGTCCATCTCGAGAGCCTTTACCGCCGCCTTCTGTGCGAAGGAGGGTGCGCACACAAAGGTGTATTGCTGCAGGGTATTCATTTCGTTCAGCAGGTCTTTCGGCCCTGCGGCGAATCCCACGCGCCACCCGGTCATGGCGGCCATCTTCGAGAAACCATTGAGCACAACCGTGTTTTCGTATAGCCCCGCCATCGTCGCTGGGGGTCCGTCGTAGTGGAACTGATCGTAGATGTCGTCGCTGATAACAAGCAGGTTGTGTTTGCGCGCGACATCCGCGAGGTCCTTCATTTCCTCACGTGTCAACGTAACGCCCGTGGGGTTGGAGGGCGAGTTCACGATCAAGAGCTTGGATTTTGGCGTGATGACGCGTTCCACAGCTTCGGCTGTCAGCTTGAAATCCGGATAGGTATCCACCATACGGCACACGCCGCCGATGAGGTTGGTGAGGTGCTTGTACATCACGAAGTAGGGGTCCGCAAAGATCACTTCGTCGCCCGGGTTGACCGTTGCGAGCAAAGCGAGAAACAAGCCGCCCGAGACACCGGACGTGATCATCACGTTTTCGATGCCCGTTCCAAACCGCCGTTCATAGTATTGCGACGCGGCTTCGCGAAGCTCGTCGATTCCCCAGGTCTGCGTGTATTTGTTGAATCCACCGCGGATCTGTTCGATCGCCACCTCTTTAATGGCGTCGTCCACATCAAAATCCGGCTGGCCAATACTGAGATTAACCGGATTCTCCAGCGTAGCCGCCAATGCAAACACCTTGCGGATGCCGCTCGAGTCAATTTTGTTCATCCGATCCGCGCGAAAACTCATGCAAACCTCCTTACCGGTACTCTCAACGCATGCATACGCGCAGATCCTAGCACAAAAGATATTGTTGACTCAGGCCGGTGGTCATGCGATGTAGTCCTCAAACCGAAAACCATCAAGAGGTCCCTCGAAGAAGATGAGCTTGCCATGAATCGTATGCGTCGCGCCCGGCTCGAGATCGGGGAAGTGTGGGTCCGCGTGCATGCAGGGGTGATTTCCGTTGGAAACCATGGATAGGGTGGCGTCAAACCACGTCATGGCCATGAGCCGCTCGGCTTCGTTGGATGTGGTCACCATCACTGGCAGGTCGGCTTTTCCATTGTGTGACCGCCAACCGACACCATAGGCGCCCCGGTCCGCGGGAGCTTCGGCCGCCTCGGGATAGGTTTGCCACCCTTTGCCGGGTACATGGACGAACTTGTTGTCACGCGTATAATCCGCAAACTCCTTCGCGGCTCGAAGAAACGCACAGGTTTGCAGAGTGATGTTCCGGAGCGGTTGTTCGCTGCCGTTTCGGAGGTGCAGTTCCAGGTCCACGGTGATTTCCGAACCTCGGGAAACCTTCCCGCCGAAAACGACTCCGTCCGGCAGCGATCGCTCAAAGGAAATCCCGTCTTCGTCCACCCGCCAGGGAACGGCCGGCCAACTCTCGTAAAGGGCCGGCGCGTCGGGATTCACATGGCTCAGGTAGAGGAGACCCCGGTCCGTGAAGATTGCCTCGGGAAAATCCAGCCAGATGTAGTCCTGGCTTGGCCACGACGGGCTCACCCACGCGATATGTTCCCACGGGTAGTGCGGACGCCATTGCCCCGGCAGGATTCGAATCCCCTTCGCGATTGTCGCGTACGTTTCCTTCGCTTCGGCAGCGCTGGCCCGCATGCGCGAGATGCCCGCAACCCCCGAGGCCGATGCCGCCGCAATTCGCAAAAGGAACTCTCGCCTGCGCAAGACCGGTGCTGATGTAACCGTCTGTACATTTCGCATACCTAATCCTCCAAAGATCGCCGCATCGAGAAGTACGCTAGCAAAGAGTATAAGCCCTGCGCCCGCAATGTCGGAAAGGCGACGACCATTTTCGGAATTGAAAGTGCCCGGTACCAGTGTTAGGCTCCGTCGGCACTCGGTGGTAAGGAAGGAGTATTCGCATGAAGTTGCAATGGCACTTGCCTGGCCAATGGGTGACGATTGCCCTGACCGGTTCGTTGATTGTCATCGCGGCTGCCTGTTCCGGCGAGCGAGAGATCCATCCCGGCGAACTCACCTATTGGCGCACACTAACCGGCGCTGCCGGGGACGCCCAGGATGCGCTGGTCGAACGCTTTAACGCTGAGCATCCGGACATTACGGTCCGTTCCGAGTTCCAGGGGAGCTATTCCGATCTCTCGACAAAACTTGTTGCCGCGGCTGTTGCAAGAACCGGACCGCAAGTCACGCAGCTTGGCACGTTCGAGATTCGCGAATTTGCCCGCTCCGGCGTGCTTCTCGACCTCGGACCGATGATCGATGGGGAAGAGGGGATCGACACGAGCGGATGGCCAGCCGATCTCATCAACGCCGGGCAGGTCGACGGCGGAACCTACTGGCTCCCTTTCAACGTGGCGGTGCCGGTTTTGTACTACAACCAGGACGCGTTTCAGGAGGCTGGACTCGACGCCCCACCCAAGACGTGGGACGAGTTCTTTTCCAGTGTCCGCGCCGTCACAAAGCGCAGCGGCGACGGCACCGTGAACCGGCACGGCCTTGCCCTTTGGAACATCACCTGGCCCCTGATTTCGATGATTTGGTCGGAAGGCGGAGAGCTGACCAACGCCGACTATTCGAACATCACCCTGAACGATCCCGTTGTGGTGAGCCTCCTGACGCAACTGCAGGCTTTAGTGCAGGAAGGCGCCGCCATCCTGCCAGACAAAGCTTCCGGGGGCCAGCGCACCGCCTTCCTGTCCGGTAGAGCCGCGATGATCCTCGACTCTCAGGATGCCTTCAGCGAGGTATTCGACGAATCGCACGGCTTCACGCCCGCCCTTGCGAAATATCCCGCCGGCGCGAAGGGAAAAGTCTACGCTCCGGGAGGAGGCGGATTGGCCATGCTCGCGTCTACGCCGGACGCCCAACGCGCAAACGCATGGTCCTTCATTCGGTACATGCTTTCCCCCGAGAGCATCGCCTATTACGCGCGCGAAAGCGGGTACTGCGCCTTCACCGAGGTGTCCCAAAACGCCGCGGGCGACCTCCTCGACGATCCTCGCTACGCCACGATCCACGAAGCGGTGCCGTATCTTCGCGGGGATTTTTCCGTTAACATGTCCCCAGCGGTTCGAACGGCGTTCGATGAAGCCTTCCAGAAGATCCTGGTGGAAGGCGCGGACGTTCAGGAAACGCTCGACGCAGCCGATGCCAAAGCCGAACGCGATGTCCAGAAAGAACGCTCCGCGTCGCGCTAGTTCCGAGTCGAAAGCAGCAAATCGTGGCACGCACAACACCAGACCGCATGACCCGGGCCATCCGCCGTCACTGGCGCGAATGGTTGACCTTTCTGGCGTTCGTCACGCCCAATTTCGCCCTCTTTATCGCCTTCACCTATTGGCCCATCGTGCACACGGTCTACCTGAGCTTTCACCAATGGAACTTGCTGGCGCCCGAACCGGAATGGGTCGGCTTGGCAAATTATGTAGACCTGCTCGGAGGCGCGGAATTCTGGCGCGTCACGTTCAACACCATCGCCTACGCGGTAGTCGTCGTCGTGGTCGCCCAAACCTGCGCGTTTCTGCTGGCCATCCTGCTCAACGCCCCCCTTCGCGGGCGCGCCCTCTTTCGAACCATTGCCTTTCTGCCCCATGTCACCGCCACGGCCGCCGCCGCGCTGGTCTGGGTCGTCCTGCTTCACCCGCGATTCGGACCCCTCGCGTCCGCATACAGCGCCCTGGGCGTGGAGGGTCCAAACTTCCTGTCAAGCACCGTTCTGGCTTTGGTGGCCGTTATGGCTGTTGGCATTTGGCGCGAGATTGGATTTGCCACGCTGTTCTTTCTCGCCGGGCTTCAGAGTCTGCCCACGGAGACCTATGAATCCGCCGCCATTGACGGCGCTCCCCCCTGGACGCGGGTCCGGCACATCACGGTCCCTTTATTGAGTCCGGTGATCTTCTTCTTGCTCGTATCCGGCTTCATTGCCGCACTCAAAGCCTTTGACCTTGTCGCCATCATGACCGAGGGCGGACCGGTCTACCCTTCGTCCAGCGTGTACGTCTACCATTTGTACAAGCTCGCTTTCCGTGATTTTCAATCCGGGGTTGCATCCGCCTTCGCCATCATCTTTTTCGCAGCGACGGTCGTCTTTACGGCCATCCAATTCCGCGCGGCCGCGCGCTGGGTGCACTATGAAAACTGACGCCCATGACTAGGCCCCATTCCACACCGCGCGGGTACGTCGCCCGATTCCTCTGGTATGCGGCGACGGTCCTTGCCTGTGGCGTCCTCGGCCTGCCCTTTTTCTGGATGCTCATGACGTCACTGAAGACGAACGGGGAGGTCAGCGCCTACCCGCCGCCTTGGTTCCCCGCGTCCCCGGTGTGGGAGAACTACGTGAAAGCCTGGAACGCCGCGCCCTTCGAATGGTTTTACTTCAACAGTCTGTTCACGGGCGTTGCTACCACGTTGCTGCAGGTTGTCTTTGCCGCGCTCATGGCCTACGCCTTTGCCTGCATTCGGTTTCCCGGAAAACAGGTGCTGCTCATACTCGTCCTCTCAACCATGATGATCCCGGATGAGATGAAGCTGGTGCCCAACTATCTGCTCCTCGACAAGTTCGGTTGGATCGATACCTACTGGGCGCTTATCGTACCGCCTATCGCCTACGCCTTCCCCGTGTTTGTGTTGTACCAGCACTTCCGAACCATACCGCATCCCCTGTTCGATGCGGCCACTGTCGACGGCGCGGGCCACTTCCGAACCGCCTGGCAGATCGTCATGCCCTTGAGCCGGCCGCTCGTTGTTGCGGTTACCTTGGTCTGCTTCCTGGGGCGGTGGAACGATTATTTGTGGCCCCTCGTCGTGACCAATTCCGAGCGGATGCGAACCCTGCCCATCGGCCTCGCCTACCTCAAGAAAGAGGCCGAGGAAGGCGCAACCCCTTGGAATCACATGATGGCGGCTACGATCTTCGTTGTGATTCCCATCGTAATTCTGTACAGTATCCTTCAGAAGCAGTTTGTGGCCGGCATCACCAAGGGTGCCGTGAAAGGTTAAAGTCTCCCGCCGCTAGGAAGGATCTGCGCGCCGTGTATGCCATGCGGTTTCTCAAAGGTTTTTTCGAGGCGCCAAACCGTGTCGGTTCGATCGTACCGAGTTCCCGTGAACTGGCATCCGTGGTGGTGCAATCCGCCAAGGTCCCGGAGGCCCGTACGGTCGTCGAGTTCGGACCGGGCACCGGGGCGATTACCGAGCGTCTGCTTGATGTGCTCCATCCCGAGGCCAAGCTCATCGCCATGGAAATCAACCCTGATTTCGTCGAGGTATTGAAGAAACGCTTTCCTGCCTTGATGGTCTTTAATGACTCCGCCGCCAAGACACCCGAATACCTCTCCAAGGTGGGGGAGACCTGTTGCGACAGCATCGTTTCGGGATTGCCCTGGACGGTTTTCAGCGATGAGTTGCAGGATGAACTGTTGGACGCGGCGGTCGCGTCGCTGCGCCCCGGCGGCACCTTTGCCACCTATACGTACATCCATAGTCCGGCGATTCCATCGGGCAAGAAATTCCGGCACAAACTGACGGAGCGTTTCAGCCGCACGGGCGAGACGAATATCGTGTGGAAAAATGTCCCGCCTGCTATCGTTCTCTGGGCAGAGAAGTAGGGCCCGAGTGTCGCAATAGCAAAACAACCTTTTCCGGGGAAACATGTCGCGTCAGGCACTCATGATATACGGCGGTTGGGATGGCCACGAGCCGGAGCTTTGCGTGGCCCGTTTTGCGCCTGTACTCGAACGTGAAGGGTTTGCCGTTACCGTCACGAACTCGCTCGACGCGTTTCTGGATAAACAAGCGCTTTCCAAGACCGACCTCATTGTGCCTTGTTGGACCATGGGAGCCATTACGACGGAACAGGTCTCGGCGCTCCTGGATGCGGTGCGTTCCGGTACGGGGATTGCCGGATGGCATGGCGGCATGTGTGACGCGTTTCGGGAGAACACCGACTACCAGTTCATGACCGGCGGACAATTCGTCGCCCATCCAGGTGGCATTATCGATTACACCGTCAACATCGTGAGGCCTCACGACCCCATCGTCGAAGGCTTGAGCGATTTCGCCATGCACACCGAGCAGTATTACATGCACGTAGACCCCTCGAACGACGTGCTCGCCACAACCGAAATCTCCGGTATTGACGCACCGTGGGCAAAAGGCTGCATCATGCCTGTAGTCTGGAAACGCAGGTATGGCGCGGGCCGCGTGTTCTACTCCGCTCTCGGTCATGTGGCCGCCGATTTCGAGGTGCCCGAATGCGCGGAGATCATGCGGCGCGGCATTCTGTGGGCGTCCCGCTAGGAGAACGTCAAAGGTGGAACCGGTCAAGTGTGGAATCGTCGGCTGCGGAAACATTTGCGATATCTACTTCAAGGCGGGCAAGCGCTTCGAGAGTATTGAGATTGTCGCCTGTGCGGATCTCATCAAGGACCGGGCCAAAGCCAAAGCTCGGGAACACGGAATTGCCAAGGCCCTGCCCGTCGAAACGTTGATTGCCGATCCTGATGTCGAAATTGTCATCAACCTGACGGTGCCGTCCGCGCACGGCGAAATCGCCCTGGCCGCGCTCGAAGCAGGGAAGTCGATCTACAACGAAAAGCCGATCGCCATCGACCGCGACCAGGCGGCCCGCATACTCGCCTTGGCGGAAGAGAAGAAGCTACGCGTCGGCTGTGCGCCGGATACCTTCCTCGGCGCAGCAATCCAAACGTGCCGGAAGGTCATCGACGACGGCTGGATTGGCGAACCCGTCGCGGCCACCGCATTCATGATGGGCCACGGCCACGAACACTGGCATCCAAATCCCGAGTTCTTTTATCAACCCGGTGGCGGTCCCATGTTCGACATGGGTCCCTACTACCTGACCGCTCTGTGTGCCCTCATCGGACCCGTCCGTCGCGTCGGCGCATCAACGCGAATCTCGTTCCCCGAGCGCCTTATCACGAGTCAACCGTACCGTGGCGCTCGCGTGAAAGTCACAACGCCAACCCATCTCGCCGGGATCGTCGACTTTCACAACAGGGCCATCGGCACCATCATCATGAGTTTTGACGTATGGGGCCATCATCTGCCACATATCGAGATCCACGGTACCGAGGGATCCATGTCGGTTCCCGACCCCAATTGTTTCGGCGGCTCGGTGATGGTGAAACGCGGACACGACGGGGAATGGAAAGAGATGCCCCATACGCACGGCTACGCGGACAACAGCCGGGGTCTTGGCGTGGCCGATATGGCGTGTTCTCTGCGATCAGGCCGTGCCCACCGCGCAAATGGCGAACTGGCGAGTCACGTACTCGACATCATGCACTGCTTCAACGAATCATCCACTTCGGGTCGTCACGTCGAAACACTACGGCCCTGCCCGCGGCCGGAGCCGCTTCCCCTGGGCCTGCCGGATGGAAAACTCGATCCCTGAACCGTTCTTTACGCGATCAGCCGAACCGGCGCAGTTCCGTCGCCCCGCGTCTGTACGCCTTGCGCAGGCGGAGGCTCGGGGGCCGGCACACGGTTCTGCGAAGCGTTCATAAAGTCGAACAGGAATGCCAGAGCCACCAGCACGGCCGCGACTAGAAATGCGGCCCCAATCAGTCCGATGAAGAGATTCCGCAGCCGCTTCTCACGAGCGAAATCGATGTTGTAAGGGTTTGCGGGATCAAGGGCTGCATTGGATCCCGGCTTGGGCACGTCCTCATTCATACTGCTACTTACGTCCTTCCAATCAGATCCGATTTCGAATCCGGACAAATCCGGACACGGTCTTCGCCAACAACAATGCCGTGCACGCCCAAAGGACCCAATTCAAGGTGCCCGGCAACCAATAGTTCTCGACGCCGATCCACGCGTACACAAGGAATCGTGGACGGAACAACCAGGAATAGGGCACGTTCAGCGCGTTGCGCGCCATCGCAAAGAGAACCACGACCGTGTACGCCACGATGTACAAGGCCCCGGCAAAGACATCCGCATCCTGCGTGTACATTAATGTGAGCGTCGACGCGGCAATTACCGTCTGGTCGGCCATGCTGTCCGTAAACGAACCGCTTCGTGACGCGACTCCCAGGTGTCTGGCCAGTGGCCCGTCCAGTCCGTCCAGCAGAACGTGCAGCAACAGTGCCACCATCGCCCACGGCACCGCGAACAGATACAATGGACAAAACGCCAGTCCCGCAAGCAACGACAGCACCGTCAGATGATCCGGCCGCAACCGCGCGCGCGCCATCCCGTGCAACAACGGCCGAAGCGCCTCGCCACGGACCTGTTGCGTGTACTCCATCCACCGCCGCTCGCCGCCGGAATAGCAGTCCGCCTTCTGATCCTTCGCCGCCATGAGACGCTCCCGACTGCGGGTACTATAGGGATTTGGGGAGTCCGGCGCAATCGGCGTACAACTAATATCACCGCGCGAACACTGCGCAAGTAGCAATAGTCAAACGAATCCTAACGAAGTCTTCGTCACCTCGAAGAGTCGAAAGCGACCCCAGATTTGAAATCTCAGATCACTGGTGTCCGGTTAAGATTCTGGTGTTACGTTGTAAAGCATTGCGAGGCT
>BTVY01000068.1:0-25047 GCA_045863335.1 Candidatus Hydrogenedentota bacterium
CAGAGGACATTTCTAACGAGTTAAGCCAGAGGACATTTCTAACGAGTCTTGACAGTACGCGGATTGGAAATTGACTGAACCCGCCCAAGGGGTTACGCTTGAGGTTTGGCCGACGATATAACGGATTAACTCGGAGTGAGGGTCGACGGATGAAAAGTAGCCTGCACATCGGAACGGGGCTTGTCGTAGCGTTCATTTTCGCCGGGATTCCGGCCTGGGGCGCGGAGGGCGATTGTGGGATGTTCTTAAGCAAATCGGCAGGATTCGAACATAGCTGCATCAAGTGGGACGACAACAAAGTCAGCCACGTGGACGGCGTGCTGAACGGGCTGAGCGAACGGCTCGGCATCGACGTGCTGTGCACGAAGGACGCCAGCCTGATTAACGCGGACAATCTGGCAAAGTACAAAGTTGTCATCTTCTATACGACCGGCGATTTGACGACCGAAGGGACCGACGGGTACCCCGCGATGAAGTCGAACGGGGTGGATGACCTCCTGGCATGGATTACTAACGGCGGCGGGTTCGTTGGCTTCCACTGCGCTTCGGATACCTTCCACACGCCGGAGAACGGTCCGGTCACCCCGTTTATCGACATGGTCGGCGGGGAGTTTCGCAACCATGGCAAGCAGTTCGAGGGCATCGTAAAGGTGGTCGACCCGGGCCACCCCACCGTGGCCAGTTTGCCTGCGGAATGGACGATCCTGGACGAGTGGTACCTGTTCCGGAACTTCAATGTGAACGACATGCACGTGCTCGCGGTGCTCGACCCCGGCCCGGAACGGGAGAAGCAGGAGATGTACCTGGTTCCCGCGTATCCCATCGCGTGGTGCAGCGCCTACGGCAAAGGCCGCGTGTTCTACAACGCCATGGGCCATCGGGAAGACGTCTGGGATAACCCGACTTTCCAACAGCACGTCGTCGACGCGGTGCGCTGGGCCAAGGGCGAAGGCGAAGCCGGAGCGGTACCCAATTTCGCGCAAGTCATGACGGCTGAAGATGCGGCCATCGCACAGGGTTTGGCGCCGGAGAAGAAAGAGTAGTGCCGAGCCGAACGTGCTGCGGCGGGGAGCGTTCATGATCGCCAGGAACCATCGAGCGGCCGGGCGAGCGGCCGTCCTCGCTTTGCTGGTTTGCGCCTGTTGGTTCAGTGCGACGGTGCATGCGGATCGCATCGACATAGGGCCGCTCGACGCCATTGAGCCCGCCGAACACCAGCTCACCATTCGGGAAGCGATAGACGGCGCCGGTTCAGGGCGGCATAGTTTCGTCTTCGCGCCGGGCGATTACTCTTTTACCGATCCCGCGGGCGTGCGGATTCCGGGGAACTCAACGGTTCACCTGGAAGGCGCGCGCATCCTGTGGAGCGACGCGGTCGAAGCCGACGGGCAGACGTTCGTTCTTGAAGACGTTTCCAATGTGCAGTTCATCGGCGGCGAAATCGTTGGCCGGCGAGATGCTTGGGACCCCGGCGTCAATGTCGCGGGCATACGCGCGACCGGCGAATGCCACCGCATTCGGATAACCGATCTTGTCTGCCGCGATCTGACCAGCAACGCCTTCGGATTCTTCGGTACCGCCGAAGCGCCCATGTCCGAGATCGAGCTTGTGCGCGTGCGCGGGTACAACTGCTGCAACTTCTACGGCGACTATCTTTCCGAGCAGAGCGGCCCGGCCAAGAACAGTGTGCGCGAAGATCAAGGTACGGTGGCCATGTACCACGTGAATGACTGGCTTGTGGACGGCTGCTGGTTCGAGGGGTCCCAGTCCGACGGCACGCATTTTTACTTTTCCCATCGCGGACGCTTCGTCAACTCGGTCGTGCGCGGCAGCCAGATGGGCGGCTATTTCCTCGAAGGGTGCAAAGACGTGATCGCCGCGAACAACCACATCGACCACAACGGCTCTCGCGGTTGCACCATCGAACGCAACAGCCGCGACTGCCTGCTCGTGAACAACATCGTGTCCAACAGCGGCAGGGAAGGCCTCTGGGCGCCGGACGTGGCGGGAATTCTCGTGCAGAACAACATCTTTCGCACGAACGGCCGCAAGGATGACGCGGAAAAGGACTGCGAGATCCGGCTCGACGAGGGCGATAAGTACGAGGTGGAAACCCGCGACATTCGCATCGAAGGCAATCTTTTCTACACGACACCGGAGCAGACCGCAGCCATTTTTCTCAGCGATGGTGTAGTGGATGTAGTCGTAGGAGAAAGCACGTTTCATGGAGACGCACAACCGGTCCACGTGACGGAAGAGACGCGGAAGGCGAATACTGTTCGGCCCTAGTGACGCACAGGAATCCGTCTTGCGGGTCATCCTTCGCTTCGCTGCTAAGAGCATGGTCCGCAAGCCATTTCATTAGCCGTGGTTTCTCGGTATCGGGATCGCTATGGGGATCGGTATCGAGTGGGACGCGCAAAGCGATTCCGATACCGATCCCGATAGCGATATCGACAAGAGGCGCCGGCGCTCGCGACTGTTCGCCCGCGTTTCGCCACGCCCCCAGCGTGGTCCATCGCTCAGGATGATGTGAGGTCGCGATGATGAAACGTAACGCATGGAGGATTCGCAATGCAGGGTTTATTGCATCGTTTGTTGCCGATGCCCATTCGACGGCTGGCCGCGAGTGCGATTGCGTTTATCGCGGTGTCAGCCCACGCTGCCAGCGACGGTCTGTGGATGCAGGTTTACTCGTACGATCTCCCCGGCGAGCAGGCGTACTACGACGACCTCACTAAATCCTACGCCGCCGAATCCGGCTCGCCGATGGTTCGCATCACCCTGGAAAAGTGGGATCACGCTCACGACCAGATCGCTGATTGGTTCACGGCAAGCGAAGGACCGGATCTCATCGTCGTGCCGGACATCTGGCTCGCGGAATTCGCGGAGCACATCGAGCCGTTCGACGCGTATGTTTCGCCTGAAATGCAGGATGAATTCTACGAGGTCCTCTACAACAAGGGCATCTACAAGGATCAGCTGCTGGGCCTCGTGTGGGCTACGTCCACGAAAGCGCTCTTCTACCGTACGGACCTCTTCGAGAAGGCCGGCCTTGAACCGCCGAAGACCTGGGCGGAACAACTCGGCGCGGCGGTTGCCCTCAACGATCCGCCGCATGTCCACGGACTTGGCCTTCCCGGCGCGCGCGAGTACGAGACCGACGACAACTTCTTCTTCTACTTCTGGTCAGCGGGCGGACGATTCTTCGATGAGAACGGAAAATGCACGTTGAATAGCGAGGCGGGTGTGCAGGCCTTGCAGTTCTACTGCGACCTCGTGAACAAGTACCACGTCACGCAGCCTGAAGTAACCACGTGGAACCGCAAACAGACGCGCGGCCTGCTGGAACAGGGCAAGCTCGCCATGTTCGCTACCGGACCCTGGGGCATCGAGCAGATGCGGAAGAATGCGCCAGGCGTGCCGTTTGCGGTGGTGCCCTTGCCGATTTTGCACGAACCGGTGACGCAGATTATCACCGATCACCTCGTGCTCGCGAAGTATTCGACCCGCAAGGACGAGGCCGCGCGGTTCGTGCAGTTCGCCTACCAGGATGAGCACCGGCTCGCCTTCGCGAAGAAGGGCATTCTGCCGGAGAAGAAAGCCGTCGCCCAGGACACCCATTTCCAGGACGACCCGAACTGGAAGGTCTTTGTCGATGTCATTCCCACCGGTCACACCATTCCCCTCATGCAATGGGAGGAAGTCGGCATCGCCATTCGGGAAGCCATGTATCAGGCGTTGTCAGGCCGGAAAACGCCAAAGCAGGCCCTGGACGAGTTGGCAATAATCGTCGACAAACACGTAGCCGCGCAGAAGTAGGTGTTTATGTAGCGCAGGCGTCCTCGCCTGCATTCATTGTCGACCAGAATGCAGGCGAGGACGCCTGCGCTACATGTCACGGACCCTTCGCGTCTTTGGGTTACCCCAACGGCGCCGATACGTTACACTGGTGACTGCCGCGCCTGTTCCACCTCATCTGGCGACGCAAGTTTTCCGCGCAAGATCCATATTTGCAGCTTAACCAACACCGGGGTGACGTGTAACAGCACGAACATGATGAGGCATGTGCCAAGCGCTACGTACTGAAGCGTAAACGGGCTGAAGTCTCTTGGCACCGTCCTGAAAACCTTTAGTGTCGCGTCGTTACTAAACACTGAAGCATCGCTTTTCAGCAGAAGTAACGCGGTGCAAACGGCCAGTACGACTTCTAGTACACGGAGCATCCAAGGCAAGTGCATGTCCGACATTCTGGCAAGGGAGCGTCCGAGGAGTCGTGTTCCGGGCTCGAAAAAAGTTGCGGAACACATAATCCAGAATGCAAGTAGTGAAACGGCATATGCCAATGATCGTGTGATTAGAAGGAACCTCGATAGCTGAACCGCTTGGGCGAAAGACTCTGGTACGTCGTAAGACCCACCGATATGTGGCAACCACAACGCAGCAATAAGTTGAATGGCGAGCAAGAGGACAAATGTCGTCCCAACCACAAGATAGGCCTTGACCGCTGCGTTACCCGCATGCACGCGATTCGCTGCAATGCATACCACCGCGTATACGCACCATAGGAGCAGGGCAAGGGCTACTCCCCACGAAATCTTCTGCGCCGCAAACGGCGGATAGTCAAGCAGTAACCCGCCATATACGGTTGTCAACCCAGACGGAACGACCAGCACAACCAAAGCGCGGACTTGAAAGCCCGCCGATTTGAGGCTCCATCCTGTGGTTGCAGAATCGGACATCGAACGCTCCCGTACAAGTGAAACCTTATCACGGTTTTTGGGATCGTTGCACGCAAAAGTAAAAGGAAGGTGCTTTCCGTAAGGAGCCTCGCGCTTACATGCCGCGTAACGGACTGATTTCGTAATCAACACAGCCGCCCTCAACGCCCATCTTTAGCCCATTCGTCCAGCGCATTGCGGCTTTGCGTTTTTGCGCTAGCCCACCAATTGAAGCACCTCGCGAAGGTCTGTAATCTCCCAGCGCGGCGTTACGCCATTTGCGGATTCGCCGATGCGGTTGATCCACGCGCCAGGGATGCCGCGGGCCTGGGCGCCGCCGATATCACGGGGGAGGTTGTTGCCGACCATGATGGCTTCGCGGGCTTCCACACCGGCGATCTCGAGAGCTTGATCGAACATCCGTGCGTCGGGTTTCGCCATGCCGACTTCACCGGAGACTACGATACCCTTGAAGTAGGGGCCAAATCCTACGGCGTCGACTTTGGCTCGCTGATGATGGCCTGGGCCGTTCGTCACGAGGACCAGGGGGACACGTGCGGCCAGCGTCTCCAGCACCTCTATAGCTTCCGGAAACACGCGATGATGTGCGTGGCGGTTTTCAATGTAGCGTTCGAGGACTTCGTCCGCCAAAGCGTCATCCTCGATGCCAAAGGCCCGCAACCCGTCGCGAAAGAAACCCCGCCGATACTGTTCCAGCCAGTCTTTCATGTCATTCGCGTGAGGCGCGTTGAGGTCATACTCCGCAGAGAGCAGGTCTGACGATCCCGCATCGATGGCGCGCAGGTAGTCGATCGCCGGCGCCGTGCGAAACACTTCGCGCCCGAGTACACGTGCCTTGGCAAAGAACGCATCCACGGCGACGCCATGTCGTTCCTCTACGGGTGCGCATGCCGCCCGATACGCGTCAACGAGCGGCGCTTCCTCTTCCATCAGCGTGTCGTCGAGATCGAAAAACACCGCGCGGATTGCCATAACGTTTCCATCAATCGCGACGTCTACCAGTTGACAATCTTAAGTCCATGCTAGGGAGCCATTTGCGGAAGTACGCCGCGCGCGTCGCGATCGCGGGGCGCCGGTCCTCTCGGCTCTCGCGCTCCAACTTACCGAGGTTAACGGCAACCAAGCAAGCACCAGCCGAGTGGCCGCCGTTCGTTACAACACGTAGGGTCCATCGAGTCAATAGGCTTGCGGCAGCGCATCTTGGTTTATATGCTGGTTGTCATGGTCTTGCCCCTTTCGATTGCAGAAAAGTGGAAGCAGTTCACGATGAAACCATGATTCGCAAAGAAGTTGCCAATCCGATCGCCCGGGCTGGGATCAAGTTTTTTCTGGGCACGGCGATGTTTGGCGTTGGCGCCATTTTGTTCGGTGTGTATTACACGACCGAAACCGGCATTCGGGCCGCGCGCGACTGGGTGGAAGTGCCTTGCATCATTGAAGTGTCCGAGTACGTCCAGGGTGACGCGGGCGACCGCTCTCTTCAGATGACCTACCGGTACGAGTACGATGGACAGATCTACCGTTCGGACCGGCTCGACATGCTTCCAGGCAGCATGGGCGACGACGGAAACTGGGAGGACGAATTATTCGAGAACCATCCTGTTGATTCCGAAGCCGTCTGCTTTGTCAATCCGCGCGACCCCAATGAGGCAGTGCTCGATCGCGAACACGGAAGCGCGGGCGCGCGGAACATACGCCTGCTTTCGTTTCCCTTTCTCTTCGCAGGGGCCGCATTCTATGTCTCGGAGATTCTCGGGTGGTTTCGATCGCGATCACCGGCGGACGCCGCGGTCGCTGCCGGAATCGACCCCCTCGACTTGCCGCCTCCGCCGCGCCGCGCGGGAATCGGCAGGTGTCTGGCCATAGTCGTCGGTGCTCCGGTTATGACCCAGCTCGCGTGGGCGTTCTTGGTCGGGTTCGTCTTCGTGTTCCGGATCATGGAAGGCCCCGCAATGCTGCGCGACTTGTGGCCGTCAAGCGAACAACGCGCTCAAGGCATCGTCACGAAGGTTACGCCGCTCGATACCTACGAGTTCGAACAGCAGGTCTACGCCTTTACCTTCGAATACGATATGGACGGAATTTCACAACGCGGTGAAAGCCACGCGCGCGGCAATCGCTACGATGCGGGGGATCGCGTGGAGATCGTCGTCGATCCCGAACGGCCCGAAACCGCGCGCATCGAGGGGTCGCGCAACCGCGAGGTGCCGCTTTGGGTGGCGCTGATCTTCGGCGCGCCGGTGCCCCTGCTCGCTTTCGGGATCGTGGCGGGCTACGTCTCCAATTTCCGATCCGTCGGTTTGCTGCGGAACGGCGTGCTGACGCGCGCAAGGAGGGTCAGTGCCGCGTCCGCACCAATGCCTGACGGGGCCGATCCCTACGCGAACCTGCCGAAATTTTTCTTCGCGGTTGACGGTGCACAGCATCGCGTCGACCCCCGGTCGCACGTGCCGTCCAACGAGGACGAAGTCGCCGTGCTTTACGACCCGCGTAATCCAGCATTGAACTTGGGGCTAAACCCGCACCAACTCGCTATCCTCCGTGGGGGAAAGAGCGCCTGGGCCGCGGTGATCGCGTCGCTCGCCATTCCAGCGATTTGCGTTTCGGTGATTGCCTGGCTGTTCTGGTGGGCTTGACGAAATAGTTGATCGGAGCGCCGCCCCAGGTCGAAGTGCCGTAGAACCGACGCCGTAGACGAACTAAAAGCTCGGCTCAGGGGGAAAGAGTAGGTCTCGATTCGCCATCAGTTCCTCGCAGGTGTCAATATCATCCGGTATGGGAATGAGAATGATTGGGTTGAGTCCAGGGTCATCCCATTGGTCCGGGTTATTGGGCGAGTTCAGAATACGAAGCGATGCACCGGCCACCAATTGCTCCGAATCGTCTACCACGGTGCCCCGCAGACTCCCATCGGAGTAAAGCGTCACGTAGTTCTGGAAGATCTCACGGCGGGCGATATAGATTTCGCCCTCGATCAGTCCGAACAGCTTCACAAATACGGTAACGCCCGGCTTACCGTCATTGTCCGCGTCGTTAATGAGGGGATCGTTGGGGTCCATTGAAAGCGGCAGGTCCGGGTTCCCGTCGATACCAATCAATGTGGGCGTAGCGGGCCGATATAGTTTCCATTCCCCGTTCTCTTTGTAGACCTCGACTTCTGTACTTCGGGGTAGAATCGCTTGCGTGGCCTCGTCGGGGAATGTTGAGACAAAGGGTTGGTTCGATTTTTGTTCCGCATGGCAAAAGCAGTCGTACTCGACAAGTTTGCCGTCTTCCATGACCAAGTCCGTGAAGCCATACGAAATGATGAACGTGGAGAGCGGCCCATTGGGCGTCTCGCCTTCGTACGCGACCACGTCGTAGTGGGCATAATGCCCCGCCATAGCTTCCTTGGCTTCATTCTTGGTAGCCGGTTTCACCCAGTTCGGATCGTTGCTCGGGGTTTCATACAGGGGGCTTTCCGGCCAGGGTTTCGGATTTGAACATCCAAGGTGAAAAAGAGATCCGAGAGCCACTGCGGCAAGCGTTAATTTAAGCGTAGATGATGGCACGACCTGAGATCCCCCGTATAGACAACGTTTCGGTTCCGAACTTCGACCAAGTGTATCGTCTTCAGGGACGGGATTCATTTCGCCGTCGCAGTCATCCAATGGCATTCTCTAACGGATGTCTGCGTGTAGGAGTTTCATTATCCTTTTGGCGTGGGCGAGATTCATCAAGGGTGATCACTTTCGCCGGAGGCCGAAAGGCGGGCAAGCATTCCGATGATGTCACTGACACCCCGGATGGCAACGTAAACGGTAACCGTCGAGTACCATGCTACGCACGCCATGGTCAACGACCACCAAAACCAGTGTTCAGGCATGGCCTAGTCCCTTTCGGTTCGCGTGCGCGCTGTTTTGGGTTTTAACAGGGAGCCGACCACCATGGCCGTTCCAGCGATGAGGTATGTCGCAATATTCGAAAAGTGGGGCCCGACGATGTCCCTCGCGAAATGCCGGGTTGACGGGAGTTGTTCCATAACCAGAAACGCGATGGGGATTGTCGCGCCGCAGATGATTGCGCCCGCGGCGCCCCAACTGTTCGCGCGCTTCCAATAGCAGCAAGCAATCAACAGGACGGCCATGCTCGAAAGGTAGATGTTTCCCGTAACGGTCAGGTAATCCCACAGGTTGCCGCGAAGAGGATACCAGAGTCCATAAAAGAGCAAGAAGACGCCAATCAGTGCCACGATCGCCCGGCTGATCAGCAGTCCGCGCTTTTCCGGCCATTGTTGCTTGTGGAACGGTGCGAGGATGTCATTGTAGATGACGCTGGACCACGTCAACATGTATGCCGAGTCCGTCGACATGTCGGCGGCCAGCATGGCGGCCACCAGGATGCCCATCAGCCCGACGGGGGCGATCTGGCCCAGCAGCTTGGGCATGGCAAGGAGCGTGTTCTCGCCCACCTCCTCGGGAGTAAGTACGGTCAGCGCGGCGATTCCCCAAATCACCGGAATCAACCAGCGGCACAGGAAGAAGAAACTCGTGCGGGTGTAAACTTGGCGTCCCGTGCGCGTGTCTTTTGCGGCCAAGAGCCGTTGAATGGTCGTCTGCCAGGTAAGCACCATCGCAACACTCAGCATGCCATTGGCCACGACGTATTCCCATCCCATTTCCGGATGTACGAAAGGATTGAACCCGCCGGCGCCGTAATGGTCCTCAACCGCCGCGGCCATGTTGCCCCATCCCACATTGATAAGAATCAAGACCGTGATGGCCAGCAGGCCGGCGCTCATGACAATAAACTGGAGGAAGTCGGTGACGAGGACAGATAACATTCCCCCAAGGACCGTGTAGATGCCAACGCACACCAAGAGCGCGGTCATCGTGATTTCGAGATACGTCGGATCGAAACCGCACACGGTCACCAGGAAGTCACCGCCCGTGCGCAGAAAGACCCCCATGTTGAGCAGGCCGCCCAGCACAATGACAACGCCGCTGAGCCATCGAATTCGCGAGCCAAACCGCAATTGGAACAGTTCCGGGATGGTCATCACCCCGGCATCCCGAAGGGGCTTGACGCAAAACCCGGTGTAGCCCACGAAGAACATGGCAAGGAAGGCGAGTATGCCGGGCGTCGCCCCGGCGAAGCCGCTCTTGTAGCCGCTTTGCGCCGTGTACATGCACGTCACGATGCCAAATTCGGTAGCGGCAAGCGATGCGATGCCGAGATACAAGTTCATCTCACGGCCGGCAAGCAGAAACTGGTCGACCCGAACCACGTAGCGGCGAACGGCGATCCCGGCAATCATCGTCGCGATGAGGTAACATCCCACGATGCTGCCGTCGATCCAACTGAAGTGAGTCACGCGCTATCCCCTTCCACGGCCGTTTCGCCCTGCACCCCTGGCCCTGAAGCCGATCCCGGAGTCAATACTTCAGGACCCGGCCGCGCGGAATTCTTGCACGCGGGAGAAAACCGAATCAAGCTATCGGCGGGTGCACGTCGATGCAAACGCATTGGCGGCTGGCTAGTGGGAAGGCGTATTTGGTAAATTCGACTGGGGCCGGCGGTGGGGCGTTGGCTGATGGCACAGCCATCGGTTTAATGAGGTAGATACCCTTGTTCCAACTCTTACGGGCGCACGATACGGGATTGGTTGAACTGGACTGCGGCGATTGCGGCGTGCTCGTCTGTCCCGGTTTGCAAGGGCGAATCTTCTGCCGGATTGAGAATGATCTGGTGCACCGGCTCGACATTGTCGCACTCGAGTCTCCATCACGTACCGGCTTCAACAACCTTGGCGGCAATTCCCTGTGGCCCGCGCCCGAGGGTGGTCCTTTCGGTTTCAACTATCTCCCCGGTAGCAACGATTGGGTTGTCCAGGAGGGTATCGCCGAGGTCCCGGCACTCGTGACCCATCGAGAGGCGGCGAAGGCCGTCCTGGAAAAGCAAATCAACTTGATCAACAGGAAGGGCGTCGCGATCGCGATGACCTTCCGCCGGGTGGTTTCAGTGCACGGTACCGATGGACCTCCGGAAGGTTTCGATCTTGCTGGCTTGACCTATCGCACGGAAGACACCTTCGAATTGTCGGGCTCGTATCATCCCGAGGACGTCCTTCTGGCGCCCTGGTCGCTCGAACAGTTCCCGGGAGCAGAAGGAGTGACCGCCTTCTGCAAGGTGGACGCGCCCAAGGATGCGATCAACGGCGATTTCTACGGCTCGCCAAAAGAACGAATCGCCTACGGAAAGGACTTTTTCACTTTTGCCCTAGGCGGTGAAGCCCGCCAACAGATCGGGGTCAAAGTCGCTGCCAATCCCGCGTTGATTGGCGCCATCGATTCCAGCCGGTCGTTACTCATGTTACGCAAGACGGCGCCGCAGGACGGCATCTATTTCAATATCGCTGACAACGATCAGCCTCGGGGTCCTTATTCAGCGTCCGATCTCTACAGTATTTTCAACGGCGGTGAACTGAACTTTTTTGAATTGGAGACAATCGGCGCCATGAACGTTGTGGATGGGAAGCTTGCTCCGAGCACGCTGGTCTCTGAAACCACGCTGCTGAAAGGAGACTCGAACGAGTTGAAAAGGTACTTGGCCGAATGCGAGGGGCTTCGGCTTGAAGAGTGCCTTCCTGAATAGAGATGGACTCGTCCGCGGTCATTACATTGTAACGCCATGATAGCGCGTACAGGAGGAGATGAGGCATGGGATACCTGGAAGAGAAGGAGAAGGACGCGAGGCTCTCGAATGTGCGCGGTATACTGGCAAAGAAGGGATTGGATGCGGCACTCGTTTACTATGACGAGTTTAATATCGGGAATGGCTGGTATCTGACGGGGTGGTGCCCGCAGTTTGAGAGCGGGGCGGTGCTCATTCCGAAGGCGGGCAAGCCGATGCTGCTGGGTGGTCCGGAAAGCGAGCCGTTTGCAAAGCTGGACAGCGCCATCACCGAAACCCGGAATTTTCCGGTCTTCATGGTCCCCGATGAAGAGTATCCCAACGCCAAGATTATCGATTTCCCCACCTTGTTCCGCGAACTGAAGCGCGGCGGCAAACGCTTGAAGAAGATTGGGATCGTCGGGGGGGATCGCATGCCGGCAGCGTGTTACCGGCAAATTGTGGAAGGCTTCCAGGGTGTCAAACTCATTGACATCACCCAGGAGTTTGTCACCCTCCGCTATATGAAGTCGCGCTGGGAACTCAACCAGATTCGTGCGGCTTTCGCACTCGCGGACACCTGCTACGATTCCATGAAGCGAGCCATCCGGCCTGGACGCACCGAAATCGAAGTGGCGGCCGCGGGCGAATACGCGGCCCGCAGCAGAGGGGCTTCCGGGTTCGGATTCAGCGCGATCGTCGGTTCGGGTCCGCGTTCGAACGCGGTGGTCCCCACGGCCAGCGCGAAGAAGCTCAAGGCGAACGAACTCGTCATGATCGGCATCGCACCGAAGGTTCGGGGGTATGCCGGCGTGGTAGGCGACTCGCTGCCGGTCTCCGGAAAATACACGCGCAAGCAGGCAGACGCCATCGAGCACCTCAAGGAAGTCTTTCGTCTGACCAAGGCGCAACTGGTTCCCGGCAATACCGGAAGAGAAATCGACGCTCCCGGAAGGGCCTACTTTAAGAAGCATGGTCTTCTCAAGTATCTGGTTTGCCCTTTCGCGCATACCATCGGGTTGCACGAGGCGGAGGCCCCGTTCTTCGGACCCAACGGCGCGGATCCCTTAAAGCCGGGAATGGCCGTGTGCGTCGATATTAGTTTCTTCGGACACCCCGAGTGGCACGGATTGAGAATCGAAACGGGGTACGAGATTACCGCCAAAGGCCCTGTGCCTTTCAGCAAGAAAATGGACCGCCTTCTGACGTCCTGATTTGGCGCGGGTGACAGGTAAGGGAGAGTGTGCATGCAGGTCGTACTCGGTTTCGACATGGAAACGGATATCGGCAGTTGGACGCCGTTCTACGAGGGACTCGTCCACGGGACGCCTGTCATTCTCGATATACTCGAGCGACATGATGTCAACGCGACGTTCTTCTATACCGGAGACGCCGCGCGCAAGCACCCGGAGAACGTCCAGAGCGTTCTGGCAAAGAAGCATGAAATTGGGGCGCATACGCTCTTTCACGAGACGATCGGGGATTCGCTGTTCGACATTCCGGGCATGATGCCGATTCTCGCGGACGAGGTGCCCGAACGATTGCGGCTATGCACGGAGTGGATAGAGGACGTGGCGGGGGTGCGTCCGGTGTCCTTTCGCTGTCCACGCCTGTTCGGATCGACGGCCGTGGTCAACGCCCTGGATTCGCTGGGCTATCTTGTCGATGCCACGTATCCCATGTACTACTTCCGCGAACGATTGCGGCCCTATCATCCCAGCCGCGAGGATTGGACCCAGGAAGGCGATCTTCGCATCCTGGAGCTTCCTAACTTCGCCGACCTGTCCATGCAGTCCCAAGACCCCTACGGACGCGACATGGATCAGTGGCCGATCTTTCGCACAGCGAGCGCCGAAGCCCTGCTGCGTCACATTGACGGCTTCTCCACGTATTGCGGGGAAAGGGACATCGAACCGTTTCTGTGTTTCTATTTTCATCCCTGGGAGTTTCACCCCATGCTCGAGGGGGAGATTCGCTTCGGCGAGGGATGCGTCAGACCGGATCCATTCATAATCAAGAACTGCGGTCCCTATGCGGCCGAACAACTCGACATTCTGATCGAACGGCTCCGCGAGCGCGGAGCGGAGTTTATACAGGCACGACAGGCAGCGTAAGGAGACAACAGGTGTTCAGAATCCCTGACAGTGAATACAAAACTCGCATGAAACGATTCCAGGAGAGTATCCGGGAAGCGGGCCTTGACGCGGCGCTGGTGCATTCCAACGAGGCTGAATTCGCCAATGTGCGCTATCTCTCCGAGTATTGGCCGACCTTTGAAAGCGCGGGCGTGTTCGTACCGGCGACGGGCCGCCCCGTTCTCATTATCGGTCCAGAGAGCGAAGCCTACGCGAAAACGCGCAGCAAGATTCGCCAGATTGCGATGATGGTCGAGTACCGGGAATCGGCGGAACCCGAGTACCCTGGCATCCCGGTGGCGCATTTCAAGGACGTGGTGGCAAAAGCTATGCCCGGCAAAAAGCTCAAGAGGCTTGGGCTTGTAGGCTACTCGGTAATGCCCTTGCCGGTCTATCACAGCCTCCGCCGCGAGCTGCCCAAGGTGGAACTCGTGAAAGCAGACGACACATTGCTCGCGTTACGGATGAGGAAAAGTCCGGCTGAGATCAAGTTGCTGAAGAAGGCATACGAAATCAGCGAGGCCGCGGTTGGCGCGATTCTGAATGAAATTCGCCCCGGCATGACGGAACTCCAGGTCATAGGCATTGCGCAGCGCGAGATCTACAAGCACGGCGGCGAGTACGAGGGCCACGCCCTGTATTGCTTCTGCGGTCCCGCGACGAAGCATGCGATTTCGCGGGCCACGCACAACAAGATCAGACGCAACGAGATAATCCAGCTCAACATAGGAGCGCGCGTCGGTGGATATGCCTCAAGTGTCGGCCTGCCCTGCTCGATTGGCAAGTTGCCCGCGCGCAAGAAGCGTCTGGTTGAGTTCGGTCTTGAAGCCCATCGCAAAACCATGGAGTTAATGCGAGCTGGCAAGCCGGCCGCCGAAGTCGTGCGCGAATATGAAGAATTCGTTCAACGAGCGGGTTTCAAGAAATACATGCTCTACGGTCCGTGCCACGGAGTTGGCATGATGGAAGTCGAGCGCCCCTGGATGGAATCCACATCCACCTATACGCTCGAGGAGAACATGATGTTTCAGGTCGACACCTTCTTCTACGACAAGGACTTTGGCTTGCGATGGGAGAATGGCGTCCGGGTCACCAAACGGGGCGTGGAGCGGCTGTCCCACGAATACATGAGAATCGTGGAAATCTGAGGTGCACACGGCATTCGTGTAGGTCATGCCGCCGTACAAGGAATTCGCAAGAGTTCCCCGGGAGGAAACGGGCCGGCTTGGAATTCGTTCGCGGGAAGGTTTGAACCACCACAATCCTACTGTTTTCAATGTGTTGGACGTGAAGGAAGGGAAAGAAACAAAAAATGGCGTCCCCAACGGGATTTGAACCCGTGTCGCCGCCGTGAAAGGGCGGTGTCCTAGGCCAGGCTAGACGATGGGGACGCCGAAGATCGGACGGTGCGAGGTATTACGATTGGAGACGCGATACCGGCCCGTGAATCCTGCAAAACATGCTTTCGCTCGTGCGACCGCACAAAGCGGCGCGTATGATGGCATACTCCGGGGGCCCAAGTCAACGCGGACGTCGGACTCTGACTCGACCTGCGATTAAATCACACCGCCCCAGACTTCGAGGAACTCCGCCACCTCTTCGTACCCCAGCCATTTGGCCAGAGCGAAAGGAGTCATGTCAGTGATACCTTCATCTCGGGGATTGACGTTTGCGCCCCGGTTCACGAGAAGCTTGGCCAAATCCAGGCAGCCGTTTATTCCGGCCCAATGCAGGGCCGTCAGCCCGTAGCCGTCAGTCGCATTGATATCCGCCCCGTTTTCGAGGGCGGTCTTAACGTCTTCTACCCGGGCATTTCGGGCGGCGCTGTGGAACGCAGTATCCAGAGCGGGGTTGGGCGGTTCCATGACCTTCATGATCAGCGTCACCGTCGCGGAATGGCCGCACTTGTACGCGCGGGTGACCGGAGTCTCGCCCAAAGCGTCTTCGAGATCGACCCAATTCTCAGCCATTGTCTGCAGCCTTGTCGCCGGCCTCGAGTAGTCCAGCGCAACACTGGACCGGCTCACGATCCGCCATGCACTTCACCCCGGCCTCCACACAGGTATTGTATCGTCTGATGAACCGGGTGGCAACGGGTTCAGATACCCGGGGAATCTACTCGGTCGCCTCGTCAAGGATCACGGCCCGTCCCGGATGACCCGGAATGCGGACGTTCTCGACCATCTCCTGCACCTCCGGCGGGGGCGGAGGAGTGAGTCGCGAAACGACAAGCGTGACAACGAAATTCAGCACCATGCCGACCGCGCCGATGCCCTGGGCCGAAATCCCGAAGAACCAGGTTCCAAAGAAGGGCTCTTCGACGCCGGGGAGGATCTTGTCCGCGCGCGTGCCGAGGATATAGAAGCCGGTGAAGATGAGACCCACGAGGATTCCCGCTATGGCGCCCTCGCGATTGGTGCGTTGGTCGAAGATCCCGAGCAGGATGATCGGGAAAAAGCTCGCGGCGGCCAGTCCGAAGGCAAAGGCCACGACTTCGCCCACGAACCCGGGCGGATTGATGCCGAAATACCCGGCCACGACGATCGCGCCAATAACCATAATGCGGCCGACGCGAACGCGGTGAATCTCGTCCGCCGTGGGATTAATGAGCCGGTAGTAGATGTCATGGGCGATGGAACTGGAGATGACGAGGAGCAGACCGGCCGCGGTGGAGAGTGCGGCGGCAAGCCCGCCGGCGGCTACCAGCGCCACAACCCAGGGTGCAAGGCGCGCCACTTCCGGCGTGGACAGCACGATGATATCCCGGTCGATCAGCGCCTCGCTCGTCTCGGGGTCGCCGGCGAACCGGATGTACCCGTCGCCGTCTTTGTCCGTAAAGGTGAGCAGGCCGGTCTTCTGCCACTGCAACGTCCAGCGAAGTTCTCTGGAGGCCTCGCCTTCCTTGGACTGGGTCAGGTGGTAAATTGGGACAGCAGAATCTTCATTGGGCATATCGATACGATCGATCCTGGCCCCTTCGAGGGATTGCAGGAGATTGTAACGCGCAAACGCGGCGAGGGCCGGGGCGGTAGTATACAGAATGGCGATAAAGAGGAGCGCCCATCCTGCCGAGTATCGCGCCGCGCGCACAGACTTCACCGTGTAGAACCGCACGATGACATGTGGCAGGCCTGCGGTACCAACCATGAGTGCGGCGGTGATACAGATCACATCCAGCTTGCTCGTTTCGGTAAACGCTCGCGTGTATTCATTGAACCCAAGATCCACTTGGATCTGATTGAGCCGCTCCACGATATCGCTCGTGGTAAACGCGACTTGGGGAATGGGCATGCCGGTCAGCATGTGCGCGATGGCGATGGACGGAATCAGGTAGGCAACGATCAGCACGAAGTACTGCGCCACCTGTGTCCACGTGATCCCCTTCATGCCGCCGAGCACGGCGAAGAACCCGACGATGACCATCCCAATCACGACGCCTGTCGCGATGTCCACGCCGAGAAAGCGGCTGAACACGATGCCCACGCCGCGCATTTGGCCGGCCACATAGGTCAACGAGACGAAGATGGCGGCAATCACCGCCACCACGCGCGCGGTGTGCGAGTAGTACCGGTCGCCTACGAAGTCCGGCACCGTGTACTTGCCGAACTTGCGCAGGTAGGGCGCCAGCAGCAGCGCGAGCAGCACGTATCCGCCGGTCCATCCCATGAGATAGACGGACCCGTCGTAGCCCATGAACGAAATCAGGCCCGCCATGGAGATAAAGGACGCTGCCGACATCCAGTCCGCGGCGGTGGCGGCGCCATTGGCGACGGCAGGCACGCCCTGCCCCGCGACGTAGAATCCGGCGGACTCCCGCACGCGCGAGCGCCAGCCGATGTACAGGTACACGATGAAGGTTACGCTGACAAAGACGAAGGTCCAGGCTTCCGTGGTCATGTGTGGCATGGCGGGTTACTCGTCCACGTGGTGCGCGACGTCGTACTTGTCCATCCGCCACGCGTAGTAGAAGATCATGACGACGAAGATATAGATGGAACCCTGTTGGGCCATCCAGAACCCGAAGGGAACGCCGAAGAAAGTAATCTTGTTGAGGAGTTCCACGAAAATTATGCTGCACCCGAACGACACGATGGCCCAAACGATCAGCAGCTTCGCGATCAGCCGCTCGTTGGCCCGCCAGTACCGGGCATATTGTTCGTGCTTGTCTTCCGACACGATGCTCCCTCCCCGAATGGTCCGCGGACGGTCCGCGGATACTGCCGCATAAAAATGAGTAGACCCGACTTGCAGACCTAGACCTTAGCCGACTCACGGCCTCAGTGCAAGCCGCGGGGGTGGAAGTTGCATACGGTGGCCGCATCGCAATCCGAGGATCCGCATCTGCCGGGCGGGATGGCAACCGGCCTTGTATGCCCGGCGGTTGGCCGATAGAATACTGAATTCTGCTCCTTGTCGGGGAAATCGAAGGCTTGAGGAGACCGTTGTAGCATGGCTGTGCAGTGGACCGCTTACATTGACGCCGAGACGTTGCGTGGCGAATTGGCGGAAGAAAACAACCTCATCAAAGCCGTTGAATTGATGCAGTCGTGTCAGATTCGGCGGGTCGTTTTGGAAGGCTTCCGCTTCGGCGCGGTGGTCGCCGAAGAGTGGTTGCACGCCGTCCGGGATTTTTTCGAACGCCAGGGTTTTGCCACGCTGGGCGGAATCATGCCACTGCACGGCGAGTCCTTCGGCAAGCGCGCCGTAGGCGTGGAGACGCGGCAGCCCGTATTTTGTTACAGCGACCGGGATACGGTCGACGCCCTTGAGCAGGAGGTTCGCAAGCTTGCCCGGCTATTTGGCCAGGTCGTAATCGACGACGGCTTCTTCACGTCGTGCCGGTGCCCGGAATGCGCCCACGCCTGTATTGACGGCGACTGGGGCGCCATGCGGCGGCGGCTTCTCTCCGACGTGGCGTCCCGTTGGGTGCGGGCCGCGCACGAGGAAAACCGGCATGTCCGTCTCACCGTAAAGTTCCCGCAGTACTACGACCGCTACCATCGATTCGGCTACGACGTCGTTCGCTTCCCGAAAATCTTCGATGCCGTGTGGCAGGGCTCGGAGACCCGCGACCCCGACACCCTCGACTATGGGTACGTGGAGCAATACCAGGGTTACTTCAACTTGCGCTGGATGCAGCTTTGCGCAGGCGCCAAATGCGAATCGGGATGGTTCGATTTTCTGGACTGCGACGGCCAACTGTTTTTCGATCAGGCCGTGACGACGAGTCTCGGCGCTCCAGATGCCGTCACGATATACCGGTACGACAAGACCCTGTTCAACGGAAGCCGCATGGGCCGGCTTGTGAAGAACATAGATGGCCTGGAAGCGCTGCGTACGGCCGCAGTGAAGCCCCAAGGCGTTCACGTCATCAAGCCACCGAATGCCGACGGGGGCAGAGACCTGTTCATCTTCGATTACCTCGGCATGCTCGGCATTCCCTGCGTGCCCGCCACCGAAATCTCCACGTCCATGCGCAGCATCATCGTCACGGCCCACAGCATTTCCGATCGCAACGTGGTCGACGCCATTCCGCGCGCGCTGATGGCGGGGCGTCACGTGATCCTGACGTTTGACGCGTTACGGCGACTGGCCGACCGGCCCGAGATTCTGGAATTCATGGGATACCGCCCCTCGGATCTCGCGCCCGCAGGCGCCGCCGTGCGACAGTTCCATCTTGATGGAATGACGTTTTCGTGTGAAGAAACCTTCCGTGTGCCCGGCGACCTTGCGCCGTCGGACGCGGCGGTCCTCGCGTGGGCGGAGCTGGATGCGAGCCCAGAGTTCCCGGCGCGGGTTCCGATGGTGACAGCCAAGTCCTACGCGAGCGGCGGACGCGCCATCGTGTGGAATCTGGGCACCTTTGGGGATTCGGACTTCGATATTCGGGAGCAACTGAACGTGCCGGTTCGGAGCGATTTGTTTAACATCCCGAAACGGGTGATCGACTTTCTTCGGCAAACCGCGACGGGTCCGCACCGGTTTACGATCCAGGCGCCGGCACGCGTGGCGACGTTCCTCTTCGACGAACACATTGCGTTTGCCAACTACGGCGCCGTGCCAGCCGAGGTCGAGGTGTCAGGATTGGCCTGGGAATCCGAATCACTCAAGACGGACTCGCCGAAGACGGTGTGTTCCGGCAGTACCCTGTTCCTCGCCACCCGGAGCTACGGATTGCTCGAACTAAAGCGATGAAAAATATCGCTCGTCAAACCATCAGTTGCGGCACGAGTTTACCTGCCACATCGGTGAGGCGGAAGTCGCGTCCCTGGTAGCGGTAGGTGAGCCGCTCGTGATCGATGCCGAAGAGATGCAGCATGGTCGCGTGGAAATCGTTGACGTGGATCGGGTCTTTTACGATGCTCCAGCCGATCTCGTCCGTCTCGCCAATGACCTGTCCGCCTTTGATGCCGCCGCCCGCCATCCACATGCTGAACGCGAAGGGGTGGTGGTCGCGGCCTGTGTTCGGCGTGCGGAACCCGGCGCGGTTCTCGCCCAAGGGCGTCCGCCCGAACTCGCCCGCCCAGATCACCATGGTCGAATCGAGGAGGCCGCGCTGCTTCAAATCTTTGATCAAAGCTGCGATAGGCTGATCGCACATCATGCAGTTGAAAGGCAGGCGATCGTCCAGTTCGGAATGGTGGTCCCAGGTGGCGTGGTAGATGTTGATGAACCGCACGCCGCGCTCTACCATCCGCCGCGCGAGCAGGCAGTTCGACGCGAAGGTCTGAAACTCATCCGGTCCACCGCTCCGGAATTTCTTCCAAGTTTCGCCTTCCGTGCGGTTCACGCCGTAGGCGTCGAGCGTTTCCTGCGATTCGTTGGAGAAGTCGATGAGGTCCGGGGCCTCCACCTGCATGCGCCCGGCCAATTCGTAGGTCGAAATGCGGGAGAGGATTTCCGGGTCGAGCGTCTCCTGGTACCGCATCTGGTTCATGTCGCGAATGGTGTCGAGGCCGAGGCGCTGGCACTCGTGCGGCAAGTCGCCCGGGTTGCTGAGGTGCAGCACGGGGTCGCCCTGGTTCCGGAACAACACGCCCTGGTACGTGGACGGCAGAAAACCGCTTGACCAGTTGGTCGCGCCGCCGGTGGTGCCACGGCCCGCCGTGAGTACGACGTAGCCGGGGAGATTCTGGGATTCCGAGCCCAGCCCGTAGGTAATCCAGGAACCCATGACCGGACGTCCAAAGGTCATGACGCCGGTGTTCATCATGGTTTGGCCGGGGTGGTGGTTAAACGCCTCCGTGTGCATGGAACGAACCAACGCGATATCGTCGGCGCAGGTGCCGATGTGCGGCAGCAGATCGGAAAGTTCCATGCCGCATTCGCCGTACGGCGTAAACGTGCGATTGCTGCCTTTCAACACCGCCGTGTCTTTCTGAATGAACGCGAAGCGCACATTCTCTGTCATGGAATCGGGGAGGGGTTGACCGTCGAGTTCGTTCAGTTTCGGCTTGGGATCGAAGAGGTCGATCTGGCTCGGCGCACCGGCCATGAAGATACAGATGCAGGCCTTCGCTTTGGGCTCGAAGTGCGGCTGCTTCGGCGCAAGCGGATTCTCCACTTGGGGCAACTCATCGGCATGGGCGATAACGCCCTCTTGAAGCAACATCGATGTCAGCGCGAGCCCGCCTAAACCGCTGGCGGTAGTCGTGAGAAACTCCCTGCGGGATTGCAGAATGCGTTCAATCCTGGATTCCATGCCTACTCCCTCGTAATGAACTCATCGAGATTCATGATCACCCGCGCCAGGGCGACGTACGTTGCACTTTCCGTCGCGGGGACATCGTCCGGAACGTGCTGGTCTGCAAATTTCTTCGCGGTCTCAGGGTCCGCTTCGAATGCCGATTTCTGGTCAGCGAGGAATTGTCTCAGCCGAGCCATTTCCGCGTCGGACGGCTCGCGGCCCATGCATTGCCGGAACGCGAAGCGGATACGGCTGTCTTCATCCTGCGGGGCCTCAGCAAGTATACGGCCTCCGAGCGCCTGCGCGCATTCAAAGAACACGGGGTCGTTCAACAGCGTGAGCGCTTGGAGCGGCGTGTTCGAGCGATTGCGCTTCACCGCCGCCGAGTTCGAGTCGGGGCAGTCGAACGTCATCAGCATGGGATACGGGACCGCCCGCTGAAAGAAGATGTAGATACCGCGCCGGTACTTCTCGGGCGCGTCGTCCTCCTGCCATTTGATAGACCCGGCGTAGCCAAGGTCCGCGATTCCCGCGGGCTGTGGCGGACGAATGCTCGGCCCGCCCACCACGGCATCGTGCAGCAGTCCGCTCGCGGCGAGGTATGCATCGCGCGTGATCTCCGCCTCGACATGATAACGGCTCTGCCGCGCAAGCAATCGGTTTGCCGGGTCGCGGTCGTAGATGTCCGGCCGCACGTCAGACGACTGCTTATACGTCGACGAATTCACGATGAGCCGGATCATGTCCTTGGTGCTCCACCCGCGCGCGACGGCTTCGGTCGCCAGCCAATCGAGCAACTCCGGATGAGACGGCGCTTCGCTGCGCGTGCCGAAATCGTCCGGCGTGGCCACGATGCCTCGTCCGAAAAGCCGTTGCCAAAGGCGATTCACGTAGACGCGCGGCGTCAGCGGATTCTGGGGGTCCACGATCCAGCGCGCCAGGTCAAGGCGGTCCGGCGATTCGCCGCGCGGTTCGAGGGGCGGCAGGACAGCCGGCACGGCAGGCTGCACTTCATCGCCCTTGGAGAGAAAGTCCCCGCGGAGATGGATGAAAGTTTTAGGCGGATCGGGATTGCGCACCAGCGCTTGTGCGATCGTCTTGGGCGGTTGCGGTTTGGCTTTGAGCAATTCGTCCAGCGGCGCGCGCAGCTCGCGGAACTTCGCGTCCTGGTCGCAGTAGTAGTCGAGCAGCGCCGTCTTCTGTTCGTCCGTCCGTTCCTCGGCGGGTGTCGTCAACGCGGCGTACACCTGGTCGGAGTACTGAATTTCGGACGCGGCCAACTTCGATACCGAGAGGCGGACGCGGCCGATGTTGTGTGCGCGACCGTACTGATGGTTCAACACAAAGGTCAGGATCGTTCCATCGGGATAACCGATAGCCTCGTCGGTCTCAAAGGTCGCATAGCGGTCCGTATTGAATCCGCCGTCGCGGTAGATGGCCCAACCGGAATCGGGATTGCCGTCAATCGCGTTCGCGACTTCGTTACCCGGTTCTTCAAAATCGGCGCTGGGGCGAACCAGTTCGATTCTCTTCATGTTGTTCGGTTCGTTCGCGGGGGCCGCGTAGACCTCGAATTCACCCAATACGAAGTTGCCGTTGCTCGCGCGGCCCGGTCCCTTGCTGCCCAGGGAATCGTGGGTCAGGGCCTGAATGCGGAACGTCTTCAGGCCGATGTCGCGCGACATGGCGACGATCGTGTACTTGTCTTTCGGCGCGAGCGTACCCTTCACGAGGAGGGACTGGTCGTCGAGTTCTTCAAACTCGCTGCCGCCGCTCGAGGTGTAGCTGGCGGGATCGAGAACCGTCCAACCCGCCGCCGGAACTTCGAGACCAGCTTCCCACTCGGGCAGCTTCTCCGCGAGCGCGGCTCGATGCTCGTCGATGGCCTTCTGCAGTTCGTTCGCCTGGGCGTTGAACCGGGCTAACGCGTCTTCGTAGGCCATCTCCTCACCCGGTAGCGGAGCCGGCACGTTCTTTTCCATTGCCGCATTGAAGAAGGCGTAGAACTGGAAATACTCGCGCTGACTGATGGGGTCATACTTGTGAGAGTGACACTCGGCACAGCCCATCGTCAATCCAAGGAAGACCGTGCCTGTCGTGTTGGCGCGGTCGACGGTTTGCTTCACGCGATCCTCTTCGGGATCGATGCCGCCTTCCTTGTTGGTCAGCGTGTTGCGATGAAAGCCGGTCGCCATCAGTTCGTCCGTGTCCGCGCCGGGCAAGAGGTCGCCCGCCAACTGTTGGACCACAAACTGGTCGTACGGCATGTCGCGATTCAACGCGTCAATGACCCAGTCACGGTAGCGGTAGGCGTAGGGCCGTACGCCGTCCTTCTCGTAACCGTCGCTGTCGGCGTAGCGGGCGAGGTCCAGCCAGAACCGGCCCCAGCGTTCGCCAAAATGCTCGGATGCGAGCAGCTTGTTGACGACACGCTGGTAGGCCGACGGCGAGTCATCGGCGACAAACTGATCCACCTCTTCCGGTGTCGGCGGGATGCCAATCAGGTCGAAATGGAGTCGACGAATGAGTGTGACCTTGTCCGCCTCGGGCGAGGGACTGATGCCTTCGCTTTCGAGTTTGGCGAGAATAAACCGGTCGATATCGTTGGACGGCCAGTCCGCGTTCTGAACCTCCGGCGCCGCGGGACGCACTGGCGTCTGGAACGCCCAGTGATCCGACGCTACCTGGACCGGCGCGTCGCTGGCGGTCTGCGGCCATTCAGCTCCGGCGGCGATCCACGCCTTCAGCTTCGCAATCTGCTCTGCCGTCAGCGGGTCGCCCTGGGGGGGCATCTGGCGGTCCGGCTCCGCGCCGGATACTAGTTGAATCAACAGGCTGTTGTCCGGGTTGCCCGCGACGATGGCGGGTCCCGAGTCGCCGCCGTGCATGGCGGGTTCCTGGAGGTCGAGGCGCAATCCACTCTTCTGTTTCTCGGGTCCGTGGCAGGTAAAGCAGCGCTCCGCCAGGATAGGTTGAATGTCGGTTTCGAACATGGACGTTCCGGTCGCAGGAACGGCCTCGGGTTCCGGTTGCGACTCCGTCGCAGGGACTGCTTCGGGTTCGGGCTTTGGTTCGGCGGCGGGAGGCGTTTCGGCCGGCGCCTCAGCAGGCGGCGCGGCCTCGGCCTTCGGCTCCGTAGCTGCTTCGGCCGCGGGGGCCGGAGTCTCCGGCGCGGGGGCTGCCGCACTCCAGACGGCGCCTTCGGCGATCCACTGCTTCAACGTCGCGACCTGCGCGTCCGTAAGGCGGTCGCCCTTCGGCGGCATCACGCAATTGGGATCCTGCCCGGATACCAGTTGAATCAACCGGCTGCCTTCGGCATCGCCAATGAGAATGACGGCGCCAGACTTCCCGCCTCGCAACGCCGTTTCCTCGAGGTCCAGCCGAAGTTCCGCTTTCTGGTTCTCCGGACCGTGGCACCCGAAACAATTCGATTCCAGGATGGGCCGGACCTCGGCGTCAAAGTCCACCGCAGCAAACGCGAACGGCGTCATGACCCCGGCCAACAAACAGAGCAATCCCCTAGTAGAATGTCGCATGAGCATCAGCCAGCCTTGCCATTATTGCTGCCATTAACCAGTATCCATCCTAACACAATTCGCACCGGGTGGCTAGCGTTTCGGGCGTGGGAGTGATGAGGCCGTCACGTTATCGTGTCGCCGAGGAGTCCGGGGGTGATCGCTGGCAAATAGTCGTGGAAGAATCATGGTAAGTTATTGTTTCGCAATAGGTTGAGATGATTCGATAGATCGGGGCCTACAGAATAAAAGGCCACAGTCTAGTGCATTGCATCATAATTAAGGCAACTTATTGTTCTTGAAAGGTATTCATC
>BTVY01000069.1:0-23703 GCA_045863335.1 Candidatus Hydrogenedentota bacterium
GCCAACGGTCTCCGTCTTGTGCGCGGGTCCATCGAACGGTACAATACTTCTCTTGCGCAACCCAATCTCAGGAAAGGATGCGATATCGTGGCACCCGATGACAGCGGGTATGTGAATTACTTCGAGATTCTCGATTTGGACGAAAGCGCCAAGCCGGGCGAGGTTCGGAAGTCGTACCGGCAGAAGATGAAGAATCTGGTAAATGAGATCGCCGCGGTGGAAATCACCGAGGAGCGCCGCGCCCATTATCTTCTGGAAATGGCGAAACTGAACGCGGCGTTGTTTGTTCTGCGGGAAACGGAATCGCGGGACGAGTACTGGCACGCCCGCCAGGATCTCATCGATCTTGAGCAGAATTGGAAAGCCGCCGCCGACTCGGGCGATCCGATCGAGTCCGACCGCTTTCGTAAAGCCTACGATGGTAAGGTCCGCGATTTCCTCGGCAAATATGTGGAGGATTACATGCTCGCGGCGGGCCGCGATAAGGAATGCGTCGAGGCGAGCAATTGGGACCCTGCCCACGAGCGCCACGCGTTCCGGATTCTCCGGCACTACCGGCAACGGCTCTACCGGCAGATTCTGGAACGGCTCCCTTACGCGGAAATCACTCGCCCGGAAATCGACTGGGACGAACGCAAACAGGTGGTAGGCCAGATGCTTGCCCACGGAGGCGTCTAAGCCATGGCACGCGGAAAAGCCGCCTCGACCCAGGAAAAGGTCGTCAACCAGGAACTCGCGGCGCAGGCGCTTGCCAAGGCCGTGGCGGATGGCGACATCGTGAACTTCCGCATCCTTTTCTCGCCCTTTTCGCCCATCCGGGTGGACTCCAGCGAACGGCTCGAAGACGAGAAGTACGCCTATCTATTGCCCGATCGCGAGGAAGGCGCGTCGCATGACTTCCGCGACGAATTGGCCCGTGTCAGGCAGGAGGCCACGTGGCGTCACATTCAGCAGGAATTGGACGCGAACCGCCCTGCGCGACTGCCCTGGGAACTGGTGATCCGGTTGGGCGACAATGCCGTGCGCCTCGGCAAGTATACGAGCGCGTCGCAGGCCTACGAACTGCTCCGCATCCGCCGCCGCATGCAGGACGAGTTTTTCGCGCAAGCCGATGCCGCAATGGATGACGGCAATCTTAAGCGCGCCGTGCGCGGTTATATCATCGCGACCGGGCTCGACTACGACTACGCGGCTTTCCCCGAGCCCTTGCCCATGGTACCTGACTTTCAGCGGAGAGCGCTGATGCTGCATGGCGTCTACCCCGAAAAGGTCGAGGATTCCCTACCCTTGCAGGAGCCGGAGTTGTTCCTGCGGACAGCGCTATCGTACCTGTTGCTGGACGTCGGAGCGGCAGCCCGTCTCGAGTCGCGGTCCGTACCGCAACGGCTGGCTTTTCTGGCGGAACTGGTGCGGCAACGCGACCCCGAATGGCGGGAATTTGTCCACCGTTATCGCGAAGCCTGCGACCTGATGCGCGATTTCGAGAAGCGTATCGAACGCGCGAAGAAGGAGGCCGGAACCAAGACCTCGTTGGCGGAGGAAATCGAAGCGATGCTCGGCGAAGATCCACGGGCCATTCCTGCGAGCCTCCTCGGCCGGACGATTGAGAACGGCGAATGGTGGCAGTATCTCAAGGAGTTGGCCTACAAGCATCCAGCATCGGTGCTGTTTCTGTCGCGCCAGATTGTTGGCGAAACGGAAATCGTGGTGCCGCGCTACCGCAGCGATTCACCCGTGCCGAAGGAGTTGGGTCTGATCGCCGGGGCGCCCGCGTCGGCGCATGCGTAGCATGGTCCCGCGCGGACCACAGTTGAATCCACCCATGAAAGTGTACACGCGCCATGGGTCTCGTCATTGATCTTCATCTCCATACCCGGCGCTACTCCAGGTGCAGCCGTATCGACCCGGAGAATCTCGTCGGGCAAGCGGTGCGGGCGGGCATGGACGGCTTGGTGATCACGGAGCACCATCACCAGTGGAACGATGATGAGCTCGCGCAACTAGTTGCAGGATCGGGACATCCGGGGTTCCTGCTCCTCGCCGGATTCGAATACACCTCGGCGCAAGGGGATTTGCTGGTCTACGGTCTTGACGCCGAGGCCGCCAAGGAGTTTCGGCCCGGCTGGCCGCCTGAGCGCGCGGCCCAGATGGTGCTGGAATTGGGCGGAGTGTGTGTGGCCGCCCACCCCACCCGGGCGGGACTGGGCTTTGACGAGCGCCTGGAAACCTTGCCGCTCGCGGCCATGGAGGTCGCCAGCGTGAATCTGAAGGAACATGAACAGCGGCTCGCACGTTCTCTTTCCGAGACGCTGAAGCTCCCCGCAACGGCGAGCAGTGACGCTCACGATCTCCGCGATGTCGGAAGATATGCTACGGTATTCGAGGATTTAATACTTAGCTCGGCAGATTTGCAACGCGCCCTCCGAAATGGTAGATTTCAAGTGGCATAGCGCGCTGAGAGGAAACTACAGGTGGTGACTAATACCCCGCAGGCGTCAACGGGAGCCAACGACGCCGCGCAAAACATTCGCCGCGAAGTCTTTGAGTTCGTGCGAATGGTCGTGCTTTTTCTCGTCTTGTTCCTGGTGCTCAAGACCTTCGTCATCGAAGGTTATGAAGTGCAAGGTCCCTCCATGGAACCCACCCTGCACAACAGCGAGCGCATCCTGGTCTTTAAACTTCCTCATGCCCTTGGGTTCGACAGCATCGAACCCGGCGACATTGTCGTGTTTGACAGTACGGACGACGCCAACAAGCGCTACGTGAAGCGTGTAGTCGCCGAAGGGCCGCGTCCCGAGGGGGGGAATACGGTTTCGGCCGTGGGCGAAGGATCGTACGGTCCCCGCGACGTTTCGGTGAGTCTGGAACGGGGACGGCTCTTCGTGGACCACCATCTGGTTGAGGAACCCTATCTTCCTGAGGAAATCCGCGATACCTTCGACGCCTCGGACCCGGAACGGGAGCTGGGGGCAGGCCAGTACTATGTGCTCGGCGACAACCGTAACGTGAGCAAGGACAGCCGCAGTTTCGGGCCGGTGAACGACGACGTGGTTATCGGTAAAGCCGTCTTGCGCTTCTGGCCCCTGAGCAAGTTCAGTATCCTTCGATGAACACGGTCATCTTCTCGGACGTCCACCTCAACGTGGCGGCGGACGGTCGCGAGCGCATGGCCGAATTCGTGCGATTCCTCCGCTCCATCGATCCTACCGAAACCGGGCGCGTCGTTATTCTGGGCGATCTCTTCGATTTCTGGTTCGAGTACCGGCACGTCATCTTCAGCGGATACTTCGATGTGCTGCGCGCCTTTGCGGACTTGCGCGACGGGGGCGTGCGCTTTGATTTCGTGTGCGGCAACCACGACTTCTGGGCGGGGCGCTTCCTGCGCGATCACCTGGATTTCCAGATCCACGAAAACCGGTTCCTGCTGGATCTCGGCGGGAGACGTGTGCTCTTCGTCCATGGCGATGGCATTAACCCGGAAGACGTGAGCTATCGCATCTACAAGCGCATCGCCCGGTTCCCCCTGGTGGTTGCCTTGTTCCGCTTCATTCATCCCGATTGGGCCATGGCCATCGCCCAGGGCGTTTCGCGCGGCAGCCGTCATCTCAAGGCGGTAGACGACCCCAGCCAGGGTCCGGAGGTGAAGCCCCTCCAGAACTTCGCGCGGCGGGCACTGGAAGGGGGAGAAGCGGACGTGGTGATGTGCGGGCATTCGCACTACCCGGTGATCGAGGAACATCCGGTGCCCGATGGGGCGGGGCTGTACATCAATACCGGCGACTGGCTGGCTCACCAGACCTACGTGGAATGGGACGGATCGGACTTCCGGATGCGGTCATTCGACGGCGAATCCGCCTGCAAACCAGTAGCCACCGAGGGCGCATAGCGCGCCATACAGGATCGCCAGCAGGAAAATCAGGATGCCCGCGCCGCGCTTGCGCGTGAAGGCGAGCACGTTGCGCCGGATGATCGTGCCCAGACTCGGGCTGATATCCGCCACGATGACCGTGATGTTGTCTTTGCCGCCGTTGTCATTGGCCATGTTGATGAGGCGGCCCACAATCTCCGCGGGGGCGGCGTTGCGGCGGAATTCCTGGATGATCTCGGCGTCCTTGCACATGTTGACCAGCCCGTCCGTGCACAGGAGCAACATGTCGCCGGGCACGATGTGCCAGATGTAGGTGTCGATATCCACCTGGGGATGAGTGCCGATGCTGCGGGTAACGATGTGGCGGCGGTTGTCCGATTCCGCTTCGGCCTTCGTCATCATGCCGAACTTGACCTGTTCGTCCACCCAGGAATGGTCTTCGGTCTTGGCGATAATCTCGCCGTCCCGAATGTGGTAGCAGCGCGAATCGCCCACGTTGCCGATGTAGACTTTCCGCGGCGTGACCACCGCGCTCAACAGCGTCGTACCCATGGGGCGGCCCTTGGTCACGAGATCCGTGTTCGTCCTGTGGACGTTGTCGTTCGCCAGTTTGATCGCTTCGCGAATGACGGGAATGAACCCCTCATCCTCATCCGGATCCGCCGGGGGAGGTGGGGGCGCTTGTTTCAGCATGTCTTTGGCAATGGATACGGCGAGCTTGCTGGCAATCTCGCCGCCCATGTGCCCGCCCAAGCCGTCGGCGACACAGAGCAAGGCGCCTTCACGGAAAAGCTGCAGACCGGCCGTGTCGTCGCGGAAGACCCCGTAGTAGTCTTCGTTGTTTCTCTTGCGCCGCCCAATATCCGTCTGCGCCGCTATGTCAATACGCATGCAGAACTGCCTCCTGCTGACTCGGGGAACAGTAGCAAACACCGTCCGACGCAGGCAACCTTTTCCGGACATAACACTGGGGCCGCGCCGGATTGTTTCCCCTTGACACTAAACGGGTTGACAGGCTTCGGCCAAGCGACTAGAATCGCCCTTGGTTGACAAGCCGCCTGCGGGGAGCATTTTTCGTATGAAAAGGTTCAACTTCGGCTCATTTCTGGTAGACGAGTCGAACGACCACGCCTTTCAGCTTTGCCGCGACGTGGCGGACCTCAAACCCGTCAGTCCCGTGCCAGTCGTCCTCCTCGGCGACGAGGGCTGCGGCAAGACGCATCTCCTCTATTCCATCGTAAATCGCGTGCGCGCGGGATCTTCCAAAACCGGGCTCGCATACGTGACGGCCTATGACTTCCCCGACCAGGTGCGCGCGCTCATCGACGATCCGTCTCCCGTAGAGCGTGCCCAGTCGGCCATCTTGCTTGTCGATCAGTTCGAGCGGTTTCGCGATCTCGTCGAAGAACTCGAAGCCGTGGTCCGGATATTTCTGGACAACAATCACTACGTCGTCATCGCCACGAGCGTGCATCCGGGCCGGCTGCATCACCTCAGCGAGAGTTTCAAGGCCCTGCTCGATTCCGGCCAGTTGGCGCAGATTGTGCCCAAGGGTACGGAAACCCAGATCGACCGGATCAAACGCCAGCTTCGCGAAGAAAGCGAATCGCAGCTTCAGAAGAAGCAGGAAGAGATCGAAGAGTTGCGCGCGCTCCTGAGCCGCGTCGGAAAAGACCTCGATCGCGACACCACGGCGACCATCAATGGGCTGCGCGAGGAACTCGACGCGGAACGGATCGCGAAGGCCGAGGTCGTCAACAAGTTTGAGGTCGCGCGGGACCTCGCGGCGAGCGTGCAGGACGAGCTGGCCGCGGCCCGCGACGAAATTTCCGCAGCGCGCAAGCGCGCCGAAGAAGCCGAAGCGAAAGCGCGCGCCGCGGTCGAACAGGACCTGAACGAAACGCGGCAGCAGCTTACCATCGCGCAGGCAGGCGCCGCCGAGCGGGATCGCGAAATCGAGCGGCTCAAATCGGAGCTGGCGCAGTCTGAATCGTTGAAGGCGGCCATCGCGTCGCTCGAACAGGACCTGACGGAAGCCAGGGCGGAAGCGTCGGAGAACCTGGAAGCCGCTCGCGGACTGCACGAGAAATACGAAACCGTCCAGGAGCAGGTGTCGAGCGAAGCGGAGACGGCTGCGTCGTTGCGGACCCGTTTGGAAGCCTTAGAGGCGCAACTTGCGGAACGCACCGAAGCGGAATCGGCCCTCCAAACCGAACTCGAAACAGTCAAGTCGGAATCGGCGCAACGCGCGGCGGAGCTGGATTCGGCGCGGCAAGAGATCGCCGATCTCAGGGCAACGTCCGAAGGCATTTCCCAGTCGGAACAGGAAATTCGCGACGAATTGAATCGTCTCCGCACGGAACTCAGCGCGGAACAGGGCAAAGCGCGCGAGTTGCAGGAGCGTTTCGAGCGGGCGGAATCAGAGGCCGGGTCGCATGCCTCGGCGGCGGGCGACCTGCGCGCACAGTTGGAGTCAGCGCGAACGGAACTCAACACGCAAATCGATACCTTGCGCCGCGAAAAGTCCGTCGCCGAAGCGGAGCGCGACGAGGTCGTCCAGCGGGCGGAAGGTTTGCTGGAACAAATCGGCGGCCTTCGCGCGGAGTACCGCGCGGTCGAGCATGAACAGCAATCACGCGTCGCTGCGTTGGAAGCGGCCATCGAAGCCCAGGCCGCGCAGGCCATCGACCGGGAGGAAGTGGTCCGCCTTCAAGCCCTCGCGGAACAGGCGGGCGCGGAGTTGGATGCCCTGCGCCAGGCGTCGGCCGCGGAAGCGGAGGAGTTGCGGCAACAGGCCGCGGACTTGCGTGAGAAACTGCAACGCGCGGAGCAGGAACGCGCCACGTTGGCGTCGGAAAAAGACGGCGCGTTGCGGGATGCCGAGGAATTGCGCAACGCTTTCGAAGCGGCCAAGAGCGACGCGGAACGGGAGATCGCGGAACTGCGCGGCGTGCTCGATCAGACGGCCAACGCGCAGGAAACGCTCAACGCGCAACTGCGGGAAATCGGCGCGGAACGCGACCGCTTGCAGGAGCGGGTCGCCACCTTGGAAGAGGACCGCGATCAATTCGACATGGTCCGGCAGGAACTCATTCGCGAACGGGAAGCGGTCCAGACGCAACTCGACGAAACGCACGGCACGCTCGATCGGGTGCAGCAAGAGTTCGCGTTGGAACGCGACCAGTGGCAATCCCGCGTCGACGAGGCCCAGCGCGAGGTCGATGCCGCGCGCACTGAATTGGCCGGTGCGAACGACGCGATGCAGGCGCGTATCTCCGATCTCGAATCCGCGTTGCAGGCGAAGGATGGCGAACTCGCGTCCTTACGAAACGAAATCGAGTCGCGCACCGGCGAGTTGGCATCCTCTCTCGAAGCAAAGGAAGCGGAACTTGCCCGCGTCCGCGCCGAGGTCGAAGGACGTGCCGGCGAACTGAGCGAAGCCCTTCGCGCGAAAGAGGAGGAATTGGCCGCGGCCCGCCGCGATGCTGAGACACAGATCGCGGAAGCCACCGCGCGCGCCGACCGCCTCGAAGCGGACATGGCCGAGATGCGCCGCGCCTCGGATACCATGCGCCGCGCCAGCAGCGACGCCGGGCAACGCCTCGAAGGCGCCGCTCGCAGCCTCGCCGACATCGCCACGGGCCTGGTCGCCGCGCTCCAAAGCGTCAACCCCAACACCGATGACGACTCCGGCGACGCCGCCATGCGCTCCGCCCACGACGCCGTCACCGGCGCCCTCGAAAAACTCCGCCCCCTCGAAGACCTCGAAACCTTCGAAGAAGACCACTCGATCTGAGAGACAGCAGGGACACCTCCGTAAGACGGGAATGATTCCCCCCCGTGCTACTCTTGCTTCCGTATTTCCTATCCGTCTCAATTCCGCTCTTCTCCGAGGAAGGCGAAATCGCGTTGCCGGTATATGGCGTCGGAACGGATGAGCCGGCGGGTTTGGAGAGCCATGGCGATGGCGATCACCAATGCGCAAACACCATAAACGGGCATCGCTGCTCCACTGCCCAATCCGGTAGTCACGACAAATCCCCACAAGAAGAACGCGCCGCCGAGGACCCCGACGCCAGACCGCGGGAATAGGAGATAGCCCAGCGCCGGCACCCACATGAGCAGCAGCGCCCAACCGGCATGAATGGGCAGACCCAACCCGAATGCCATGACGAGCACGGCCGCGCAAGCGACGATGCCGGTAGCGATGGGCGTCGCGAGCATGAACGCGACGATCCGGTCCGCTCGCCAAGGCAGCATCCGCAGTGCGGCGAGCGAAGCCAACCATTGGGCGAGCCGCCGAACCGTCCAAAACACGGCCAGGATAGGCAGCCAACCGGCCATCGCGACCAGGAGTTCGCGCTGCCCGGGGTCGTATCCGCGCAGGTCCAGGAAAATGGCGATGAGGACCGCGCCTACGATGGGTATCGAAAGCGCCAATGCGCCCTGCCGCACCGCTTCCCGGCACACCAACTCCCAATAGGCTGGCCGCCGCGACCCGTGTGTGGGAGGCGGAAGTCTATCCGGGACAGAGAATGTGACACCAACCTTGTGCGCGCAAACGTGTCGAATCAACAACTGCTGCGCCGCCGTGCGTGCGGATAGGACCAGCGCGACCGCGACCACCCCTTCCGCAGCGAACAGCATGGCGGCAAGATACCAAGGCAGACGAACGATCTCGTTGCGGACGAGCACGTCAAAATTGAAATAGCACACGTATCCGAATGCGACCGCGGCAATCACGATGATGACCATATAGAAACTCGGTCCGCTGCCGTGCAACAGAAACTCGCGCCATGATCTCGACGCGGGCGGACCGAGTAGCTTCGCGGCATGAACCATGACGCTGCAAAACGCCGCGACGACCAGCGCGTTCACACCATTCGCGAACAACCGGGGCAGGAACGTATTGTCGGGAAGTCCGAGCCCCCACAGCGCGGCGGGAAAAATCGCAAGAATGAAGAACGCCAGCGCCGGCAATACGACGGCCTCATACCACATGGCCCGCGCGACGGTCCGAGACGGCACACCTAAACCCAATACCGTGGCGAGGCGTCGATTCGTTGTCAGGTCGTGCATCATCATGGCGACACCGATGGACGTCATTCCCAAAATCCCGATCCACGGACTGGGGTTTCGGACCGGACCGCTCAGGAGCGCCATAAACGCCACGTTGAAATACGACATGACCAGGAACCCCCAGTTCCACCGCGCATACGCCAGCACCAGCGCCCGCACCGTCTGTGCCTCCGTCCATGTGTGCTTTGGGGAAGTCAGCACCATCTCGCGGTATGTTTCCTGATTCATGCGATCCTCACGTGCGACTCCGCGTCTTTGCGATTTTGCGTTGGAACGTTCACCACCAAATCACGAAGTGCACGAAGGTAGCGAGCGTTCGAAGTAACGCTTTGCATGGGCAGCTCGATGCAGCGCAGGCGTCCCGCCTGCAACGGTTCGGGGCGGGGTCGTGGCACGCCAAAGAATGCAGGCGAGACGCCTGCGCTACATGGTGCCGTTGTTTCCATACTCGTCCCCTTCGCGGAAAAACCTCTCGCGCCAATCCGCTGCATCCGCGCGACCGGCATTCGGCAGTTTCGTTCCTTGCGTTCCCTGCGATTCCGTACGGCCCCGGCCTTCCGTGCGTTCCCTGCGTTCCTTTCGTGTCCTTCGTGCCTTCGTGGCACATCCTGCCCATGCTGCTCCCTAGCGACCGCATTACCCGACTTCTACCTCGACTTCCACCCACCACCCCCACGCGCCGCTCCGGCACGCTGAAGGCGTACAGCAACCCTAGCCAGGGGCAACGCCCCTGGACCACGCGCGCGCACCCCACCACATAGCCCTGTAGGGGCGGAATACTCCTACCCGTACTCAACATCGCGCAAGCTATCCTGTCCTGCCGAACATATCGCCGACCGTATCAGCGATAACGTCCCGTTTTCCGAACAACGCCCCATCGCCGCAGAGATTCTGGTACAGATACACGTAGGCACCGAGCCAAAGTAGGGTGGCATATGGGAGGTAGAGGCCAATAGCCCAAGGTGATTGCCAGTGCCAGAAGGCGAGCGCCAGGGGCATCGCCAGGATTCCGCCTGCGATTCCGCCGAAAGGCTGTCCGACCGTCTTGTTCAATGGCAGCGCGACCGAACAACACCCTCCGAGCCCCAAAACACAAGCGATCGTGTTCGCGACCGGCCAACCGAAATAGAACGATGCCGCGACTAGAGCCGCCAGCACGGACATGATAAGTGGCAAGACCAATGAGAGTACGAGCAGCGCCTGCTGCGAGCGGTGCAAGGGCAAACATCGAATGACCCGGTAATCCATTTCCTTGAATCGCACTGAATACGTGAGGACCAGGACGAAGGGAACAACCAAAACGAGAGTCGGAGTGTCGGAATCGACGTCTGCGACTGTCAAATGGGCGTACACGGGGATCAACACTGCGACGCTAATCACACACAGGCTCGCGAAAACCAGACAGTCCAACCATAACCCGTAAAACGTCAAGGCGGACCGCCTCTTGTAGGAGCCCCGTCCGATGCCAAAGGTTGGAAAAGCCAATTCCGGGGCCGACTTCATCGTACCCACTCCCAGAACGTGAGGAGCGAGGAAGTACGATAGCGCGACGAGTACTGCCGAAACACAGACCATCCCCACGTACGCGGGGAGATAGCCCTTATCGCTTCCTATGAAGACCCACCCTGCAGCGCCAACGAAGGCAAAGGTGCTGAGCCAGCCTCGAATCGAAGTAAGATTGGCCCATGCATCGCTTGGTGAATCTTCGTGAGGTGAGAGCCATCTTGCGAAAGGGATCACGGTGGCCAGCCCCATCGCGATCACGCATTCCGGAACGACCTGCGCAACCCATTGCCAAGATCCTTCGCCTATCAACAGGGCGCCTAGACGAATTACGAACTGGATCGCTCCGTAAAGCAGGGGTGCGAGTGAGACGGTCATGAACCAGATGAGGTTCGCCTTCTGCCGCGACGATAGGGGGAGCATCGCAAGCCCCGCTCCGGCCTCCTTTTTCGAAATACGGTCGAGCACCAGAACGGACCAAAGAACGGCAATGAATCCGCCAGCACCGGGATGAATGAAGAAGATGAGCATCGATGCCATTCGCCGTTCCCGGCTCACCAACCACTTCCCCAATTCCCACATGGCCCGGCCCGACGCCAGCCATTCGCCGGGCGGCGCGTCGAACGGTTCCATGCTGTTGGGACGCGTTCCCGCCGGGATTGGGGTCGCATCAGTTCTCATGGTCTATCCCCCGCGCCAACGCCTGGACAAGACAATTCGACATCCATCGCGAAGGCATGAAGGAAAGGAGCGTTCGAACCACCGCCGTGCATGGGCTCTTCGATGTGGCGCAGGCGTCCCGCCTGCAACGGTTCGCGGGGGTGACGTGGTACGCCCAAAGATGCAGGCGGGACGCCAGCGCTACATGCTGCCGTTGTTTACATGCTTGTCCCCGTCGCGAAAGCACCATCCGCGCCAATCCGCTGCATCCGCGCGACCGGCATTCGGCAGTTTCGTTCCATGCGTTCCCTGCGATTCCGTACGGCCCCGGCCTTCCGTGCGTTCCCTGCGTTCCTTTCGTGTCCTTCGTGCCTTCGTGGCACATCCTGCCCGTACTGCTCCCTCGCGACCGCATTACCCGTTTGCCTCGACTTCCACGCAACACCCCCACGCGCCGCTCCGGCACGCTGAAGGCGTGCAGCAACCCTAGCCAGGGGCAACGCCCCTGGAACACGCGCGCACCCCACCACAAAGCCCTGTAGGGGCGAAACCAGGTACGGGTTCACAGCGTCTTTGCCAATTCGTCTTCTTTCGCCCTTACAGGGCTCCAATAAGGCGCGGCACCTTACCAGGGGCGCCACTTCGTTCTGCCCCTGGCTAGGGTTGCGCGGCGCCTTCAGCGCCGGGATTCCGGTCGGTGGACGGATATCGCGTCTACCCGCCATTGTGATTCGTCGTTTGCGGGTTGCCACGCGCTTACGTCTACGGCATCCCTTTGCGACTCTGCGTCTTTGCGTCTTTGCGTTGAGGCACGTGCGATGCTCGATGGGACTTATGGGACCGATGGGTCTCATGGATGTGATCGGCGCGTTCATCGGACGCGCTCCGTAAACGCGGCGTCCCATTTACCGCGATGGTAGGCGCTGCTGGAGCCGAGCAGGATGTACACGGCAATCAGCGTTATCGAGCCGAAGATTGCCGTCACCACGTAGTAGAACCCCGTCGGCCACGGCAGAGCGATGAACAGCAGCACGACACCGAGAAATAGCACGCCTTCAAACAAGACAAAGAAAGTCTCATCGGTCACGATCTGCGCGGCGCTGCAAAGGCCGTGCACGCTCATGGCCGCAAGGACGATGCCGAGCGCGTACAACGGGTTCCAGCCGTACCACGCGCTGGCGATGGGGACCATGAGCGTGGACGGCACGAACGCCGTCGCCGGATATGCCAAGTACAAGGCGGTCTGCCGCAGACGCGAGATGGGCAGGAAACGAACGGTGTGTACGTCCAACGCGCGGGTCACGTCGGCGCAACCGATGACTAACAAGGCGAACACCCAGACCCCGTCGACACGGACGTTCGCGATCCGATGAGCCACTTCGTTCATCACGAGGAAGAGGAAACCCAGGCTCACGCCAAGCCAGAGATGTCCGCGCCACATCCACAGGAACTGCGCGGGCCAAAACCCCGAGGGCATGGTGTCCGGCTCGTTGGAGGCCGCCGTATCTGCGACCGCGCGCCGTGCCAATCGGCACGCGGGACTCCACGCGGCCTCACGTTCGAGATACGACCAGATCGTCACGCCGATCGAAGTGAGCAGGCCCGTTGCCATGAGCGGCGTCCAAGCGGGCTGGTCTAACGTCATCAGCCACGCCAACCAGAACCACGAGCCACCGAACGCGAGTTGAAGGAATTTCCGCCCCAGGGTCTTCAACGACGATAGCGAGGATGTAGTTGTGGGGGACTTATGCAGCAGGCCTTGGCCCTTAGAAAGGCTCGCCGCAGCGCCCGTCAACAGAATGGCGCGACGCAGAATCCAAGCCCAATCGGCATCGCTCAGGCCCACCATGCCCGGCAAGGACTTTTGAATCGTGTGCACCAAAGGCAGGGACAAGACGGCGAACGCCCAAAACAACGTGGCATAGGTTTTCGCGGAAACCGGCGTCGCCAACAACGCGCGCGCCCGCTGATCGAGCGAACGCGAGAGCCACCACGCGGCAACCGCGACAATGCCGGCAACCGCCGGAAAGAATGACTCCCCACCAAAGGACCCAAGGCCAGCTGCCACACATAACGCAAGAATGGGTCCGAAAATCGACACAAGCCATGTGACCAGGTGTCTATTCATAACGACCTGTCCCGCCCCATAAGTCCAGGCTGCGCCGTTAGGCAGTTGCGTTCCTTTCGTTTGGGATGGCACATCACCGATCCTTCACCAGCCCGACGAACAACTCCTCCAACGTTACCGGCGTCGTCGTGATATCCGTCAGGCCTTGGGCTTCGAGGTCCTCGACGGGATGTTTCGTGCTGTCGACGAGGAGGCGCCAGCGGTCGCCGTCGTGGCGTTGGACGACGAGGCCTTCGGTGGCCTTGGGTTGTTGGCCGTTGGGGGAGAGGCAGTCGACCATGCGGTAGCGTTCGACCAACTCGGCGGTGGACCCTTCGACAAGGAGTTTGCCGCGGTCGATGATGCCGATGTGGTCGGTGAAGCGCTGGAGGTCGTCGAGGTTGTGAGACGAGATCAGCACGGTGCGTTCTTCGTCCTGAACGGCGTCGAGGAGTTCGGTGAAGAGTTCCCGTTTCGAGATGGCGTCGAGCCCGGCGGTGGGTTCATCGAGGAGGAGCAGGGCGGGCCGGTGCGCGAGCGCGACGATGAGCGCGAGTTTCGTGCGCGACCCGTAGGACAAGGTGGCGATCTTGTCCGTCCATCCGATCTTCAGGCGGTCCAACAGTTCCGCGCAATAGGTGTCGTCCCAATCCGCGTAGAAGGCGCGGATGAACCCGATGAGCCGGCGCACGGTGCCCCAGGCGTTGAAGTTGAGGTCGGGGCTGACGTAGCCGACGCGCTTCTTCATCTCGACTTCGTCGCGGATGTGGTCGAACCCGAACACGTGGATGTCGCCGGCCTCCTTCGCGCCCATGCCCATGATGAGGTCGATGGTCGTCGTTTTGCCCGCGCCGTTCGCGCCGATGAGGCCGTAGATGGCGCCCTTGGGCACGTTGAGATCGAGCGGGCCGAGGTGAAACCCGGGAAAGGTCTTCTCCAGGCCGCGGATACGGATCGCGTCAGCGGTTGCTATCATCATGCGTGTGTCCTCCCAAACGTCAAATTCGAAATCCGAATGTCGAAATCCGAAACAAATTCGAATGACCCAATAACGAAATGTTCCAAACGGAAACTTGTCCAACAACGTCTTGATCGCTTGATTGGCCGGCGGTCTGTGCAAACAACAGAACATCCCCCTTGATCCCCCTTCGAAGGGGGAATTTCGTCAAGCGCAGTTTTCCAGGGGAAGTCAGGTGCACTATCCAAGTCTGGGCACCGAGCAACTTATGACGCAACGCTTCGCGTTGCGTTCGCTTGAACAGTCCGCCTGGATTCGCGCCGCGTCGTCTCGCGCTATCCGATCGACGACGCTCGGCAAATTCCCCCTTCGAAGGGGGATCAAGGGGGATGTTCCCCGCGGTTCGATTCATCAAAACCGCCTCCTTTGTTGCCGCGCCGCGCATCGTGTATTTCGGTTTCAACGCTCTGCTCCCAACGTCAATGCCTTGCTCAGTGACGGCGAAGGCAAGCCTTCGCACTCCACATGGCCGAACCTTTCGAATTTTGGTCCGTCGAATTTGTTTCGGATTTTCTTCCCACTATTTCTTCCCCGCGGTTTTTGCCAGCGCTTCGGGTTGTTCGAGGAGCCGGTGCACGAGCTTCAGCAACTCCTCGTCCGTCATACCGGCTTCACGGCCTTCGCGGAGGGCTTCGGCGATGAGCGACGCGGCTTGCGCGCGTTTGGCTTCCCGGCTGCGGGCGGCGCCTTCTTCGGACACGAAGGTGCCGAGCCCTTGTTTGCGGTAGATGATCCCTTCGCGTTCGAGTTCTTCGTAGGCCCGTTTTACGGTGATGAGGCTGACGAGCAACTCCTCCGCCAGCGCCCGGAACGACGGCAAGGGCGCGCCGGGGGCGAGACGCCCCTCGCTGATCTCCCGTTTCACGCCGTCGACGATCTGCTGGTACAGAGGCCCCGGCGCCGCCGCGGAAATGGGGCGGAGGAAGAGTTTTTTGTTCGGTTCGTTGGTCATCAGGTGTATATATAGCATATATACACCATGCTGTCTAGTGGCTTTTGACACGGAAAGGCACGGACCTACACGGACGGACACGGACAGGATCGACGCGGCGCCGGAGGGGGTCTCCCCCTGCAAAGCGTGCATGGTTGCAGGGGGAAGCGTGACTGGTTTGCAGCCTTTCCCGGCCAAATCCCTGCAAATACGCTGGCACGGCGCTTGCCCTTTACCGGGCGACAGTTGAACCGGTAACGAGGCGGGCGGAGGCCCCGACGGTTGGGGCTTCGCGCTTATGGTGCTCAAAAATCGAAAGGACGGTGTCTTATGGTGTGGAACACGTGGATGAAGATGACGGCGGTGGCGGCGGTTCTGGCGCTGGCAATGGCGGCGGGTCCCGTCATGGCGCAGCAGGGAACGCCTTCGGGCAAGGGCGTGAACTATGTCGACGCGGACGGCGACGGCGTTTGCGACAACTACGGCACGTCGGCCTGTAACGGGTGCCAAGGCGGCAAGGGCCAAGGCAAGGGCCAGGGCGTGTGCGATGGCACCGGCAAGGGTCAGGGCAAAGGCAAGGGCCAAGGCGTTTGCGACGGTTCGGGCAAAGGCCAGGGCAAAGGCCAGGGCAAAGGCAAAGGTACCTGCGACGGCACCGGCAAGGGTCAAGGCAAAGGCAAAGGTAAGGGCAAAGGCGGCAAGTAAGCTTGAGGCGACGCCCGAAGCCGTGGAAAATGACACGCTAAGGGGCCGCGCGGGCAACCAGCGCCCAACCGTAAAGTAACCGCGATTGAAACCGACATCACCAAATCGAAATCGATGGATCGTCCCGGTGGTCGCCCTGGTGGCGGCCGCCGGGCTGCTTTGGTTTGTCCGCGACTACCGCGCGCAAGTCGCCGCCGACACGCAGGTCGCCCTCGAACGTGGGGAGACCGTCCTGGAATCGTTGGCGGCCGGGCTGCGGGGCAACACGCGGATGGGACGATACCGGCCGGAATATCTGACGGCGATCTTCGAGGAGTTGACCGATTCCCAGCGTATCGCGGGCGTGCGGTTGACGGATGACGAGGGCGTCGTGGTCGCAGCGGGAGGACACTCCGAGTTTCCCGAAGCCGCTCCGAATAGCGCGCCCGCGTGGAGCGGCGATCTGCTCGTCCTCGCGCGGTCCATTGAGTTTGAAGAGCACGGTCCGGGTATGGGCGCGGGGCGCGGGCGTATGCGCGGGGCCATGATCGATGCGGACAGTGTCGAATGGGGGACGGGGCGTTACACGCTCGCCGTGGCCGTCAATACCGAATGGCTCGCTGAGGCGCGACAGCACGAGCGGCGTCAACTGATTGTGGCGTCGGTCGTGTGGGTGGGACTCGTTTGCCCCCTCGTGTTGGCCATGCTCCGGGCGCGGGAACGGCACCGCCGACTCACAACCGACTTGCTCCTCGCTGAAGCGCGCGCGCAACGGCAGGAAGAGCTGGCGCGCATCGGCGCCGGGCTTGCCCATGAGACGAAGAATCCCCTCGGGATCGTGCGCGGGCTGGCCCAGTCCATCCACGACACGCCCAACTTGGCGCCGGATACGAAACGCATGGCGCGGGATATCGTCGACGAAGCGGATCGCACCGTCGGCCAGATCAACTCCTTCCTCGACCTCGCGCGTCCAACGGAGCCACAGCTTGGCGCAGTCGACGTGGATGCGCTGTTCGAAGGGCTGGTGCCGCTGTTGAAAAGCGAAGTTCCCGGCAATTCCGTCGCGTTCGAGATTGAGCCCGTCGGAGTGTCCGTCTCAGCCGATGAAAACCTGTTGCGCCGCTGTGTGCTGAACCTCGCCATCAACGCCATGCGCGCCATCGACGGGGAAGGCACCGTTACGCTTGGCGCGGCGCACCATGGCGACGACGTCGAACTCTACGTGGCCGACACAGGCCGCGGCATCGCGCCGGACGATTTGCCTCGCGTCACAGAACCATACTTTGGCCGTTTCGAAGGCGGCACTGGATTGGGTCTGGCTATCGTCGATCACATCGTGCGGGCTCACGGCTGGACGCTGCACATCGACTCGACGCTAGGGATAGGCACGCGCGTGTCCATCCGCGGCCTGCGTGCGGTAGGATAAGCGCCATGAACCAGCCGTGCATCGCAGTTGTTGACGACGATCCCGCGCAGCGCCAACTACTGGCCAACGCATTGGAACGCGCGGGCTACGCCGTCCGCATCTGTGCAGACGGAAAGGAAGGTGTTGCCGCCGCACCGGACTGCGCACTCATGCTCCTCGACGTCCGCATGCCGGGCATGAGCGGCCTCGAAGTCCTCGAACGCGTCAAGCGCGAGTACCCTGAAGTCGTTGTCATCCTCCTCACCGCGTTTATCGACGTGCGCGACGCGGTCGCCGCCATCAAGAGCGGCGCGCTGGACTACCTCGAGAAGCCGGTGGACCTCGATGAACTCATTGCCGCGGTGGATGATGCTTTGGGCGCGGCGGGCCGGGTGGTGGGAAGTGAGGGTCTGCCGGATCTCCCCAACGGAGTCGTGGCCGAAAGCACCGCCATACAAAACGTTTTCTCGCAGGCGGCACGTGTCGCGCCCGCGGATGCGAGCGTGTTGATCCTGGGCGAGAGCGGGACGGGGAAGCAGGTCGTTGCGGAGTTCATCCACAGGGGAAGCCCGCGCGCGGGAAAGCCGCTGGTCAACGTGAACTGTGCGGCATTGCCCGAGCATCTCGTGGAGAGCGAGTTGTTCGGCCATGAAAAGGGTGCGTTCACTAGCGCCGACACACAACGGCGTGGCCGCTTCGAAGAGGCCGACGGCGGCACACTCTTCCTGGACGAGATCGGCGAACTACCTCTCGCTTTGCAGCCCAAACTGCTGCACGTACTCGAACGCGGCATTATTCGGCGCGTGGGAGGAAGCGAAGACATCCCGGTCGACGTGCGGATCGTGGCCGCCACGAACCGCGATCTGGAAGCCGACGTAAAGGCCAACGCGTTTCGCGAAGACCTGTACTTCCGGCTCAATGTGTTTACGCTGACCCTGCCGCCGCTTCGCGATCGGCGGGACGATATTCTTCCGCTGGCGGAAGGTTTTCTGAAGGACCGCAAGAAGAAGCTGGCGCCGGCCACCGAGCGCGCGCTTATGACCTACGACTGGCCCGGCAACGTGCGGGAACTCCGCAACGCGATGGAGCGAGCGTCGCTCATGTCGGCGGGGGCGCTCATCCTGCCGACCGACCTGCCGCCCCAGGTGCAACAGGCGAAGCCTATCGAGCAACCCGGGTCTGTGCTGGTCGGCGACATGCAGGAGATCCAGCGCCGGGCTATCCTGGAAGCCCTGGAAAAGGCGGGCGGCAACAAGACCCGCGCCGCCGCGCTACTCAATATCAGCCGCCGCAATTTCATCTACAAGTTGCGCGAGTACGGCATGTAATCTCGGCGGCTATTGCGCCACGTCCGTCTTCAGCAGCTTGTACAATCCGGAGTCAAGGCCGATCAGCATTTCGCTGCCGGGCGGGGTGGATTCTTCCATCACTTCCAATGACCGCATGAACACGTACAGGTCAGGATTCGCACCGAAGGCTTCGGCAAAGATGCGAATCGCCTGGGCGTCGCCTTCGCCGCGGAGTTTGGCGGCGTCGCGTTCGGCGTTGGCCAGGATGACCTGCACGCGCCGGTCGGTGGTGCCTTCGATGATATCCGCCTGCTTCTGCCCTTCGCTGCGGTAGGCCTTGGAAATGCGCGAACGCTCCGCCTGCATGCGGCCGAACACGGCCTCGAAATTCTCCTGCAGCAAGTCCGCGCGCTTGATGCGCACGTCGATGACGCGAATGCCGTACTGGGCCTTGGCGCGCGCATCCGCCTGCGCGGTCACCGCGTTCATGATCTCCTCCCGGCCCCGGGTGATGCGTTCCTTCATGGGATTGTCCATGACCATGTTTTCCACGTCCTGCAAGTCCTCTTCCTGGGAGTCCATGGGCCGATCCACGTAATCATTGGTTGTGCGGATGACTTCGGTCAGATTGTTCTTGCCGAGTTCCTCGCGCACGGCGGAGTAAATCACGTCATCCAGCGCGCCCTTGGCGGCCGTGGTGGTGCGCACGCTGATGCGGAAAAGCAGCGGGTTTTCGATGCGCCAACGCGCGAAGTTGTCGACCACCAGCGTCTTCTTGTCGGCAAGCACGACCTCTTCCGGGTCGGCGTCGTAGGTCTTGAGCACGTCGGGGAACCGTTCCACGGTATCCGCGAAGGGCAGTTTGAAGTAGAGGCCCGCGCCCTTGCTGACGTTCAGCGATTCGGTGTCGACATCCGTTTCCGAGCGCGCCGCAGTCTGCAAAATGGCTTTGCGAATCGCCGCGAATTCCTCCTCTGGCATGTCGCCTACGATGACGTGGATGGGCTTGGCCAGACGCGTGACCACGGCCTGTTCGCGTTCGTGCACGACGAAGGTACATGCATTCAGGACAATGCCGCCCACGATTAACAGAATGGCGAGGATATTCAGAATGGTTCCCAGTGTCTTGAACATTACGGGGTACCCCCTTCCTGGTCAGCCGGAGGGGGCGGCATGAGCACCATTCCGTTCCGTCCCATGGTTTTCAGGTTCACAATACCCGCCGCGTCGTCCACGACGGTAATCTGCAATTTCGGCAGCAGGTTCGCCATGGTCTCGAGGTATAGTCGAGCCCGGGTGACCTCCGGCGAAAGCCGATACTGTTCAGCAATCGACTCGAAACGCGCGACCGATCCTTGCGCCTCGGCAATGCGCGCTTCCTTGTAGCCCTCGGCCTGTTGTTTCAGGCGCTCGGCCTCACCCTCGGCCCTTGGGATCTGTTCGCTCTGATAGGCGTGGGCCTCGTTGATAATCTTCTCCCGTTCCTCGCGCGCACTCGCGACATCCTTGAACGCGCTGGCGACCTGTGCCGGCGGTTGCACGTCCTGCAGATACACGTCGTGGATGGTGACGCCCGCGCCGGTCAGATCGGCGAGTTCCTGCATCTTCTGTTTGATCTCATTCGAGATCTGCACCTTTCCGGTTGTGAGCACGTCGTTGATGGGATGGTCGCCGACGGCCTGGCGCAGCGCCGCTTCCGCGATGGCCTGCAACATGTTGGGTACGTCGCCGGGCTCAAAGTTGAAAACATAGTCCCGCGAGTTCTTGATACGGTACTGAACCGCCATGGAACAATCGACCACGTTCTCGTCCCCGGTCAACATCTGAGCTTCCTGAAGCAGGCTCCGGTCCGTATCAAAGCCGCGGTAGCTCGTCTGGCCGCCGTACGGCTCGGAGCGGAATCCGAGTTCGAGGCGCTTGACCTCGCCAATGTCGGCCAGTTCAACGGTCTGGATCGGCCAAGGCAGCTTGAAATGGAACCCGGGCTCGGTCGTCTTCGTGTATTTGCCGAAAGTCAGTACCAGCCCTTCTTCACCGGGAGCAACCGTGTATGCAGGCCCGCCGATCACGAACCAGATGGCCAGCACGACAAGCATGACCGGCGCCACGATGAGCCGGGGGCTGAAACTCGGCAGTTTGAACTCGGGTTTGCCCCCGATGATCTCGGGCGCGAATCGTTTCTTGGTCATGGGGAGATATGCCTTTCCTGAGTCGTCCGGTGCGAGGCAGGGGTACGACGGACTGGCGTCAGGATAGGCGGGTCCGGTGGAGATTTCAATGATTGGCGCCAGAAAGGATCCATTCGGCCGTGAATGGGTCCGGCATAAACCCGAATATGCCGCACAACGCCAGGAACACATACCGCCGGCGTCGAATGATTGCGAACGCCGGCGGACCCACCAGGACCAAGTCCGAACCAATTGCCCAGATTCGGACGTGTTTGGAGTCCCAACGACTCCAATTTAGCACTGGATTGCAGTTTCGTCAACGGTCCGCTGCTCAAACGAAACCGGGGCGCTCGGTTGCGTCGAACGCAACCGGCGCCCCAGTGGAGATTATTACAGGGTGCTTATGGAAGCTTCAGGTTCGCGTCCGTGACGGCGCCGTCGGAGGCTGAGTTGACCAGCGTCGCGTACTTGGCGAGCACGCCCTTGGTGTAGCGCGGTTTGGGCGCCTTCCACTTGGCGAGGCGTTTCTTAATCTCCGCCGCCGGGATGCCAAGATTGATTTGGCGCTTGACGGCGTCGATGGTGATGGAGTCGCCGTCTTTCACGATGGCCAGCGGCCCGCCGGCCTGCGCTTCCGGCGTGATGTGACCCACGACAAATCCGTGGCTGCCGCCCGAGAAACGTCCGTCCGTGATGAGCGCCACGTCCTTGCCGAGGCCTTTGCCCATGACGGCCGACGTGGGCGCGAGCATTTCACGCATGCCGGGTCCGCCCTTGGGACCTTCGTAGCGGATCACAATAACGTCGCCCTTCTTGATCGTGCCGTCGAGGATGCGCTTCAGGGCCTCCTCTTCCGAGCCGAACACGCGGGCCTTGCCGGTAAACTTCAGCCCTTCCTTGCCGGAAATCTTGGCGACGGCACCCTTGGGGGCCAGGTTGCCGTAGAGCACCACGAGGTGGCCGTCCTTCTTGATGGGGTCCGACAAGGGCCGTACGACCGTCTGCTTTTTGGGGTAGGGCTTGACGTTCTTGAGGTTCTCCTTGACCGTCTTGCCGGTGACCGTCAGGCAATCGCCATGGAGCAGTCCGGCGTCGAGGAGCGTCTTCATAAGGGGCGTCAGACCGCCGATGGCCACCAGGTCGGCCATGACGTGGGCGCCGCTCGGTTTCAGGTCAGCCAACACCGGCGTCTTCTTCCCGATGCGGGTGAAATCGTCGATGTTCAGTTTCACGCCCATGGTGTAGGCCATGGCAAGGAGGTGCAACACCGCGTTGGTCGAACCGCCAAGCGCCGTCACGACCGCGATGGCGTTCTCAAAAGCCTTGCGGGTCATGATGTCGCTGGGGCGGATACCCTTCTTGATAAGGTTCAACACCGCGGCGCCGGCATCGCGGCAGTCGCGGGCCTTTTCCTTCGAGATCGCGGCCTGGGCGGAACTATTCGGCAAGCTCATTCCGAGCGCCTCGATAGCGGACGCCATCGTGTTGGCCGTGTACATGCCGCCGCAAGAGCCGGCCCCAGGAATGGAACAGGCTTCAATCTGTTTAAGCTCCTTGTCGCCGATGTCGCCGCGCGCGTGTGCGCCCACGGCCTCGAACACCGACACGATGTCGACATCCTTGCCCTTATGCTTGCCCGGCATGATGGTGCCGCCGTAAACGAAGACGGAAGGCCGGTTCAGCCGCGCCATGGCCATGAGACAGCCGGGCATATTCTTGTCGCAACCGCCGATGGCGATGAGACCATCGAACCATTCGCACCCGGCGACCGTTTCAATGGAGTCCGCAATCACTTCGCGGGACACCAGCGAATACTTCATTCCTTCCGTGCCCATGGAGATGCCGTCGGAAATGGTGATCGTGCCGAACTCGATGGCTTTGCCGCCCGAATCGTTCACGCCTTCCGCCGCCATATTGGTGAGCACGTTAATGTGCATGTTGCACGGCGTCACCATGCTCCACGTGGACGCAATGCCGACCTGCGACTTCTTGAAATCTTTCCGGTCAAATCCCACCGCATGCAGCATCGCCCGGGACGGCGCCCGCTCGACCGTCTCGGTAATCTGGGACGAATACACCCGATGCAACGATTTTCCGTTCTTGGCAGTCTTCTTACCGCCCTTAGTAGTCTTGGTTTTCATGGCGATGCTCCGCTCGATTCTCGAAGAGATTCCCCTCAAAAGACACGTAGTCCCACATTATAGGCTTCTTTCATAGGAAGTCCAACTGTTAGAGGCGGGAGACTGGAGGCGGGAGGCTGGAGACGTGTTCCGTCCGATCCGTATCGACCAAAGTCGGCGTTACACTTCTTCCTCCAGCCTCCGGTCTCCACCCTCGACCCTTGACAAATTCCTCTTACGGGCATATTGTTAAGATATATACAGTTAAGGTATTGACGACATGACCCTCAAAAACGAACTCGGCCTGCGGGCGGACTTCAAGAACCGCGACCATGAAACCCTATTGAACATCTACTTCACGGCCTCCAAAGCCAAGAAGCGGGCGGACGAATTCTTTCGCGGCCACGGCATCACCGACGTGCAGTTCAACGTCATGATGTTGCTCAAGAATCAGAGCGGCGAGCGCGGCGGTCTCACCCAGATCGAATTGAGCGAGATGATGCTGGTTAACCGCGCCAACATCACCACCCTCATCGACCGTATGGAAAAAGCCGGATTTGTCGTCCGGGTTCCGGATCCCGACGACCGGCGCTACAACATCGTCAAGCTCACCCGCGCGGGAATCGCCCGCCACGCCCAGGTCGCCGCGCGCTACATGGAACAGGTGGGTGACATCATGGGCGCCCTCATCAAGCAGGAACGGCAAACCCTGGTAGACCTCTTGACCCGGCTCCGCGGCCGGATCGATTCGCTCGATACCCGGTAAGAAACCCGAAAGGAGGATGAAGTCATGCGTAGGCGATCCCATTGGTTCATATATGGCTCCTCACAAGAATCTGTGCAGAAGACAAGTTGAGGAGCATGTGCTAAC
>BTVY01000070.1:0-23071 GCA_045863335.1 Candidatus Hydrogenedentota bacterium
AGATGAATACCTTTCAAGAACAATAAGTTGCCTTAATTATGATGCAATGCACTAGTATTTCTTACCCATCAAATGACAAAGAATATACCGATCCAACTCTTCGTAGTCGCGGGCCTTGATCAGTTCGGCCTCGAGATCCGTATTGAGCGATGTGACCTTATCCAGAAGGTAGAGGAACGTCTGCTTGCTGTTTGAGATGTGCTTCGTGCCGACCGCTTTCTTCTGAGTGCGCATGGCCTTCACGTCCAGGCCCACCCATTCGCCGTTGCGGCCGTACGCGTATTCTTCGAGCACGCGCACCTGGTTGAAGGCGCGGCGGAGATTGTACGATCCGAACGACTTGTCCTGATCGAACTTCATGTTGCCCTGATCGTTCAGATGAACGCTCCACAACTTGTCGTGGGCGAGGGCGTAGGCCATGTCGTCCGACGGATCGAGACCGGCGAGCACCGAGTGCGCCGATTCGACGAGACACCCCACGCGCATGGGATCGTCGCTCATATAGCTGAGACCGACCGCATGGCCGATGGTCGAAATGATTGCGCTGTCCACGGGTTCGTTCGGCTTCGGCTCGATGAGAATGCGAATCTTCGGGTCGTACGCGAGAAAGGCATTGATGGCGTCGCGAATCTGCAACACTTGCTTGCGCGCGACTTTGCTCTCGCGAATGTATGTGCCTTCCCGTGCAAGCCAGATCACCATCGATGTCGTCCCCAGGATGTTCATGATGTCGATGGCTTGCTTCGTACGGTCGATGGCATAGGCCCGCAGACGCGCACTGTTGTTTGTGTAAGCGCCGTCAATCGTCTCCGGCGCGAACCAGAGCCGCGGCGCCACAAACTCGGGCACCAAGCCTTCGCTGTCGAGCATCTTCTTGATCTTGGCTGCTTCTTTCGCGACCTGCGAGGCCGACTTGGTGTCGATATCGGGCACCACGTCGTCGTCGTGAAACTGCATGCCGTCGAAGCCGAGCTTCTTGGCCGTTTTCATCTTATTCTGAAGCGGGATTGGCTCCCGAACCGGTGGCCCAAACGGATCCGCTCCTTCGTCGATGTTCCACGGTCCGAAGGAAAACCGGTATTGTCCCTTGGGTTTCGCCATTAGTGAAAATCCTCCATCCGCCTAACCCCGGGGTCAATCGCGACCCACACATCCGGGTAGCATACGGACCGGCGGGCAAAAGATGCAAACGGTGCGTGGTTACCCACGAGAGTTCGACATCCGCCTCAGCTAGGGCTTCGAACCCATTCGTGTGCCCAGCAAATCCTCAATGTTCCCGTAATTCTTTAGCTTGACCAACTCCGGATTGAATGGCGCGATGCCTCCGGCCGCTTCAATGTCGCCATCGATATAGTATTCGTTGTGGGGCTTAAACCCCGGCACCGTGAGTACATTCACAAATACGTCGATACCCCGGTGCCCCGTGCCCGGCGGGATATGGACGAAGTCGCCCGGCTTGAGCGGGTGCTCCTCGTAGCACTTCAGGTTTCGTAGATCCGGATAGGTGATCAGCGACGCTTGCCGTCCATGGGTGTCGAGTCCGTAGGCTGCCGGATCGAGCACGAGGTAGAATTCGTTTTGCGGACTGCTGCCCTCCAGCCCAAAAGGCGGATGAAAATGAGACGGCGAAGTCTCCCTGGCGATATTGACGACGTGGCTGTTGACGAAGTTGAGTCCGTCTTCTGAGTCGCCTGGCGCGCGCAGGTACCAGGTCAGCGGCAAACGCCGGAACGGTTCGAAATCAAAGTTGCATCCGCCCGCCGTATCCTTGAGATACCGTAACCGCATGACGGCGGGCACGTGGCTCGTTTTGCATTCGGCATTCTCCAACGTGAGACACGATAGCGATCCGCGCACCTGAAGTTCGACTCCGGGAGCGACGATGAGTTGATCGCCTTCCATGATGCGTTCCCAGGAATCTATCCGTTTTTGCGAATACCCTGAATCCATGCAGAGCGCGAACAAACCGCGCAATGCCTTTTCCACACCGGAATCGATCGACCATGGCGCAGGCAGGTGTTCCAGTTTCCACAGGTCGTTCGCGCAATCGCCCACGTACGTTCCGTCCTGCCACCGGCTCAAGATAGCATCCACCGGAACCTGGGCGGCTTCGACGACCGAATTGCGCCCTCCTTGGATTACCGCCAGGGTTTCCGCGAGATCGATGGGTATCGGTTCCGCTTCGTATTCGGAAGGTAAGGAACCGCCGTCGCCTTCTTTCGTGCGAAAACCTGCCGGCAGAAAGACCTGGCAATCCCCTTCATAGATCCAGAAGATCCTCATGCCGCCGCGATCGGGCCGCAGGGTGGTTGCCTCATCGCGCAGTTCAAAGCGCCCGAAATGCAGCGAGGGATAGTCTTCGGCGAACGAGCGGGCGAAGGAATCTACGGCGGCTGCGTCCGCCATCGGCATTACGCGAGCGTGGGGCACGGGTTCGCCTCCTCCTATTGCGCCTCAGTCTCCGGTGTAACCCAACGCGCGCAGCTCTTCGACGACGTCTTCGGAGAGTGGTTTCGCCGCAGACCGCTTTGTCGCCGGTGGCACGTACCAGATCCGCAAGGCGGCGCCTTCCGTCGATACGGCCGGTTCGGGATACTCCGACGCCGAAGGATCAAGGCCGATGCTGAACCGGGTGCCGGTCTGGACGGGCTGGTTGCCGACCGCCAGCGTGAACTCGGAATCCGCCGAGGCTGTCACGATCAGCTTCGTGAGTGGATCAGTTGTACGCAGGATCAATTCATCGTCGCCGTCGCGGCCCATCTTGATCGCCACGGTGCGGCCTTTGAGAATCATGTTCTGCCGGTCCCGGCCTTTCACCATCACGGCCGTGTCGAGTGCGCTGTCCGCGGCAATCTCCAGGTCGCCTCGCCATTCCGGGTTCCTGGATGAGTACGCAAAATGCCACCCTTCGGGATCCACCTGGTAAAACGCCTGCAAATCTTCTTCCAGCGCATTCAGCCCTTCCGGCCTGGCATCGTACTGATTCGACTTCTCCGCGCGATCCGCGTGCATGTCGTACAATTCATACGTGTCGCCACGGGTGTTGTGGATGAATTTCCATTCGTCCGTACGGATCGCCTTTTGCTGGAGCCGTTGCACGTAGCCCTGCCCCAAAGGATCCTCCCGTTCTTCGATCAGGGCAAGCAGGTTCTGGCCGTCCACCGGCTGCGGCAGCGGCAAACCCAGTACCCCGAGCACGGTCGGGTACAGGTCCGTCTGTTGCACCACGTGCGGAAAACGCATTCCGCCATGCTTCCCACCGGGAAACCGGATGAGCAGCGGGATGTGCGCGCTCGGTTCGTACACGTTGCCGTGGCCGTAGCTGCCGTGCTCGCCAAATTCCTCGCCGTGGTCCGACGTCACAATGATCAGCGCGCGATCGTAGAGATCGAGCGACTTCAGCTTGTTGAAGAACTCGTGGATGTGGAAATCGACCATGCGAATGCAGTCGTCGTACAACGCGATGCAATAGGCCAGCTCGTCGTCCGTCAGCGTAACTTCACCCCGGTTCGCGGCCAACAGGAAATCTTCGCCGTCGACTTTGTCCCGGCCCTCGCGTTCAAAGCTAGGCGGAGAATCGAACTCCTTGGCGAAGTGGAGGAAACTGGGATCGTCCGGCCCGTAGGGCAAACCGTCATACTGCCGCGCCGGTTTCGAATGAACGTCGAAGTTGTGGAAGAAGAGGAATACGTTCGGGATCGGGTGGGTATCAAGCCAGCTTTCAAGTAGTGCCCGTGAATCATACACGGTACGGAACCGCCACTCGGGAACGTTGTACAGGTCGAAGCCGTGGGCAAACCCCCGCCACGGATAGAGCCAGAAACTGAACCCTGTGTAGCCGGCTGACTGATACCCCGCGTCGCGCAGGGCTTCCGCGAGGGTGACCGTCGATTCGGGCAGATTGGCGTTCGCAGTTAACCCGTGGTTCTTGGGATACAGGCCGGTAAACATCGTCGCGTGGGACGGAAGGGTCCACGTTTCGTTGGAGATCGCGTTCTCGAACAGCACGGCTTCCTGTGCGAAGGCGTCCAGGTGTGGCGAGGTCTCGCGAAGATAGCCGTAACAGGACAAATGATCGACCCGCAGCGTGTCGCACACGATCAGAACCACCGGCGTCGCGGCGGTCGCGCTCTGTTTGCTGTACACGACCGGGTTGCCCCAGAACGCGTAGTCCGCGTGGGACGACTCGCCCGGTTCGGTCCGGAGATTCAGGGTCACCTCCTGGCCTGCGTACTCCGACAGGTCCCGGTGGATCGGCAACCAGAAACGGTGCGCCTTGTCTTCGCCCGGCCGCAGGATTTCGTCCGTGAGATTGACCGTACCGGCGGGGGTTTCCATGTCGATGACAAAGCGCGATTCGCCGGCCCGGTTGTCCTGCCACGACCGCGGCAGCATTCCAATGTGCAAGTCGAGGGCGCCATGCTCCGGCACGGTCAACGTCCAGGGTGGTTGCGACCCGTACAGCGCCTCGTGGGTCTGCGTATCCAGTGACACGCGCGGCGGGCCTTCCGGCGGCTCGTAGAGAAATCTGATCTCATGAACCTCCACGTTGGCCGGTCGATCGGAGGGGTAAAACGCGATGCTGCGGATCTGTCCCGTCCACGTTTCCGCGGAATACGGGTCCAGCGACATGCGGTAGGTGTGCAATTCGTTGTCCGGGAAAATGGGGGTGCCCACGCCGTCATTCCGTAGCACGGATGGTTCTAAGTCGCTGGACCAGCTCAGAATACACCGGGACCCCGCGTCGGCCCGCATCGTCACTTCGAGCACGTTGTAGTGACTTGCAGGAAAGGTCAGGTTGGTTTCGACGCTGCTGAACCGGTCTCCCGCCGCAACCCGAATGGACTCGCTGGTCTTCTCGATCATGGCATCCGTTGTGGACTTATCCACCTCGGCTCCATTGCGGACCCCCAACATCACGCGAAGCGAATCAAGAGATACCACCAGCGGCTCGAATCGCGCGTCGCGACGCTTGGCGAAGGCGTCTTGGGTGAGCCGGTAGGTTTTGGCAGCGCCGTCGGGCGTGGTCAGGGGCTCGGCCACGATGGGCGTAGTGAGAGCCGGATCGTCGACGGTTTCCTTGGAGACCGGCCCGCGGTTGCACGAAGGCAGTACTGAAGCGAACGCAATCAAAGCGAGAAAACCGCAGACACGGTTGCGCCGGAGATTCATCGGTGTGGGTGTACCTCGTGTTGGTGAAATCCGGAACGGTTCCGGAGGCAGATAGGCCGCTCCCGCCGGGGGACCGAAACCGTTGCCGCACATTATCCCAGCCCCAAAGAGACTGTCAAACAGGTACACCGACCCGCACAGACAGACACGGACTCACGCGGACGCCGACTTGCCGGTGTGATCTCCTCATTCCGGCGGATGCTCAGGACAGGCCTGGAATATCCGCATCGTTTCTTCGGCCAATACCCGCGCGTCCTGTTTGCGGCCCAGTTCTACCAGCATCTCGCAAAGCCGGTCCCGGACCCCCGGGTCCATGGGCATGTCAGGAAGCGCGGTTTGGAGTGTATCGACCGCTTCGGAGCGGCGCCCCTGCGCCCATTGGATTTCCGCCAGAAGCGCATGACCGCCCATGTTGAGAGGGTCCAAATCCACGGCTTTTCGCAGGTGTTCTTCCGCAAGAACAGGCTCGCCACGCCGGGCCAGGATGACCGCCATACGGATGTGTGCTTCTGCGCGAAGCATGGCTGCATCCGCATGCTTTTCCGCCACCGCGCGGTGCCATCGAATGTAGAATGGGCTGGATACAGACCCCACAAGCGACGGCGCGCCTTCCATACCCTCCGCAAGCAGGGCGAGATTCAGGTAGTCGGCCTCCTGGGATTCCATACCCCAGGAACGAAAGACGGTCGCGGCGTTGAGCGCATAGACCGCCGAGTCCGGCGCCAGCCGGTGCGCCTGCACGAACGCTTTGAGGCAACGGGATTTGCGCTGCTCTTCGCCTTCCGCCTCCACGTACGGATTGACCAGATGCTGGCCGAGCGAGGACCACACCCGAGGGTCGTCCGGAAGTTCCCGCAACAATCGGGGCAGCATCTCCGCTTCCATGGTGCGGTAAACGGACCACTGGGAGAACCCGTACATCAGGAAATCCTGATACAGCCGCTCCGTGGCAGGCAGCGACCGGAAACGCCGGCCGCTTCGGGGCAGTTCCAGCACGCGGTCAATCAACGCGTCGAACCGGCGCTCGCCGGCATACCCCTGGACCTTCTCCCTGCCCCGCTCGGCGATCGTCCGGGCTTCGTCCGGATGTTGAAGGAAGTGTTCGAGCCGGACTTCAAAGTTCTCCGTGTTGTACAGGACCAGATCGCGGTCCACGTCGAACCAGCGCCGCACCTCCAGGTTGGATTCCTCCAGGAACGCCAGCGATCCACAGGCCATTGTTTCGAATACCCGGAGGTTCAGTTCGCCACGGATCGAGTGGTTGAACACAATGTGGGCGCGGCTCAGCAGACGGCCGTACGCCTCGCCTTGAACGTCGGTAGCGATGACAACGCGGTACCGATCCGATAGTTTGGCCAGGCGCTCGAGGTAACGCGCCCGGATGGGATGCGAACCGTGGTTCAAATTGCCGACGAAGACGACATCGATATCCTTGGGGCGATCGTAGGGCCGGTGAATGGGCGTAATCTGCGAGTACAACGGGAAGAGGTGGACTGGAGAGACGAGATCGCTCTCCAAGGTGTACGTGCCGGGGGTGTCGCACAGCACCACGTCATACCGTGCCAGGTTGACCTGGAGGATGGAGTAAAAGACGTTCCAGTCGGACACGAGGGCCACGGTGGGGATCGGCGATTCCTCGACAAACCTCGGCGGCGGATGAATCTCCGGCATCCAGCACAACAATATATCCGGCTGCCACGCGCGCCCGATTCGCTCCAACACTTCCGGCGTCGACTCGGTCAGCGGATTGTAGCGATAGCGCGCTTCCGGGAAGTTGCCCAACGTTCGGATAACATGCTTCCCCTCATAACATTCGACTGGGGCGTAGGAGCAAAAAAACGGGGTGCCGTGTGTAAGTACGTTCATCAATTGACTTTCGTATCCAATCAGACACCCCGTACCCAAAAAGGAAGCGTGGATTACCATCCTGCTCCCGCGACCTTCGTGTCTACCATCAAGCGATATCGACCGATTATGATTGACAGGTTTCGGGAATTATTCTATAGTTTATTAGCTAGCTTGCGGAAGCACCAGCGCTGACCGGGACGCAACAAAACATCGGGGAGTCAATGGAGTCCATGGCACAGGGCTGCGTAACGGATGTCCGCGAGCGGGTCAACGCGCTTGACGAAATCTCCACCCTTCCGTCCACTCTCGTTCGCATCTTGTCCGTCGTTCAAGATGAATCAACCACGGCCCTCGATCTTGCGGCGGAAATCACCACAGATCCAGCCCTGACGATGAAGATCCTCGGCACCGTGAACTCAAGTTACTACGGTTTTCACCGGCAGATTGCAAGCATCCCCGATGCCGTTGTTATCCTGGGGTTCGACGAGGTGGAACGGCTTGCGCTCGCCATCTCGGTGATTAACCTGTTTGGACGCGACCGGGAAAGCTCGCGCGCGCTCCATATGCTCTGGCGGCACAGTCTCGCCGTTTCTGTGGTCGCGGGTTGCCTGGAGACCCACTACCGATCCCATATTCCCGCCATCTCCGGCGCGCACATTGCGGGCCTGCTTCACGATGTAGGAAAAGCGGTTATTACCCAGTACTTCCCCGAGGCGGTAACGCCGATTTCGCGGCTCGTACAGGAGGACAACGTGTCCGTGTGCGATGCCGAGCGCGAGATTCTGGATGGGTATTGCCATTCGGACATTGGGTCGTGGCTCGCCGAACGCTGGGAACTGCCGGAAGAACTGGTGGAAAGCATTGCCAACCACCACACGCCGGAATCGGTCGCTCCGGAACGGATCCTGACCTATACGACCCATCTGGCGGACTGCGTCTGCAACCGCGTGGGTATTCGCGCCATCAACGCCGAAACCGACTATGAAGTTTCGCCGGTTGTCGCAAGGCATCTCTCGGTCGATGCATCGGTCATCAGCGGGATTGAGACCCGTCTCGACAAGCAGCGCGGATTGATCGGGGCCATGGCCGCGGGCGGCGCCTGCTGAGTCTGCCCGAACCCGCAAGTCCGCGCCCTTCCACAACTTTCGTATTTCGAGCCAAGGATCTCATTCGATTTTGATTGGCGGGTGAGGTAATTTGGACTCGGTATGACGCAACCGTTGCCAGAGACCGAGACCATGCCCGCGCGGCGATTCGCGGCGGTACTGGCGGTATTCTACGCGGGTGCGCACGTCATGCTCTACGCCGCGGGCGTGCGGATGGACACCAGCCCACTGGGCGTGTTCATGCAATACGCGGACCCGGAACTCCTGCAAACCCGGCTGATCGAAACCTGCTGGTACCTCCACATTCAGCCGCCCTTGTTCAACCTTTTTCTGGGCATCGTCCTGAAGTTATTCCCGAATACCTTTGGCCTGGCCTTCAACGTAATCTATTTGGCGCTCGGCTTTTCACTGTTCATAGCGATCGTGATGATTCAGACTCGCCTCGGAGTCTCTCGCGTGGTGGCGGCGGCCGTGGCCATGGTCTTTGTCATCAGCCCGTCATACCTGCTGTACGAACACCTCCTGGCATACACCTTTCCGTGCGCGGCCCTGCTCGCAGGATCCGCTGTCTTCCTGGATGCGCACCTCCGAGCCGGCAACGCGCGATACGGCTGGCTTTTCTTTCTCACGATCATCCTGCTCGGAGGCATTCGGGCGACGTACCATCTTGTCTTCTTCGCGCTGGTGGCGGGCTTTGTTCTCGCGGTGATGCGGCCGCCTCGACGAAAGCTCGTGTGGATGGTTGCGGTGCCTGCCATGTTGCTGGTCAGCCTTTACGCAAAGAACGCAGTTCTTTTCGGCGAGTTTTCCACCTGCTCGTTTGCCGGGAAAAACCTGTGGATCAAGACCGTGGGGAACCTGCGCTGGGAGGACAAGGTTCGCCTTGTCGAGGAAGGTAAGCTCTCGCCGGTGTCGCTGGTCAACCGGTTTGAAGCGGTGGCGTCGTACCCCGAATCGTTTCGCCAGATTGGCGACATGCCGAACGTGCCGGTGCTGCGGGAAGAGGCCAAGTCGACGGGAGAAATCAACTACAACCACGCGTCGCAACTTGCGATCTCTCGGGCCTACGGCGCCGATGCGCGCTACGGTCTTACTCAGTATCCGAAAGTCTTCGTCGCCACGAACATCCAGGCTTGGCTGAATTACGTCACGCCAGGAAGTTCCCGCGCCGCCGATTCGACAAACTATCCGCTACTCAAACCGTTGACGCGCATCTACGACCGGTTGCTGTATGGAGAAGTAAACATCCCACTGGAAGAGAGCCACCCCTTGCTCGAACACCACGACTGGGGCAACCGCCAATACGTTTTCCTCCTCGCAGGCCTGCCCACGCTCCTCGCATATGGGTTCTGGTGCGGCCTTGGTCTGGGCCGGTCCCGGCACCGGCTCACGCGGGAGCAGCGAATGGTCATCCTTTACCTGTGCGGGATTATCGTATACGTCGCGATCGTCGGGAATACCATGGAGTTGAACGAAACCAGCCGGTTCCGCTTCGAGACCGACCCCTTCTACGTCGTTCTTGCCGGAGTCTTGCTCCAGCACGTCATGTCCCGCTTCGCACGCACGCCGCTCTGGCTCTTGCCCGCCCGCGTCGAAGCCCGCCGGGCTGCGGCTGCACAGGGGGCTGGGCCGGTGTAGTGGTTGCGGGGCCTAGCCGTGGCGCGGAATCCGAAGCTATGGTAGAGTACTTCAGCCATTCCGGCATCGGTTGCAGCGAGGAGATCATTCGTGGAGGTATGTTGTATCATGCGTGTTGTGCGGTTCTTTTCCCTCGCGTCCGCGGCAATTGCGTTTCCGTTGATGGCCCTGGCCGGCGACCCGGAGCCGGTGGATCTGTTGCCGGATATCATCACGAATCCAGCGACGCTCACGGATACGGAAATCGTCGACAACGTGGTCTCCGGCCGTATTCACCTCCGCCTGTCCAATTCCACCCCCAATATTGGCGATGGCCCACTGGAAGTCTACGGCGTGGAGCCCAAGCATGACGGCGAAGGCGACGCCACACAGCCGGTCAACCAGCGCATCTACCGGTCCGACGACTCCTATTACGACCGGGAAGCAGGGTTCTTCGAATACCACCCGGAACACCATCACACCCACTTGCAGGATTGGTCCCGGTATCGCTTACGGGAAATTCTGCCAAACGACGGCGTCGGCGATGTGGTCGCGGAGGGCGACAAAACTTCGTTTTGCCTGTTGGACAGTCGAGTCTACGACAAGACCCTGCCCGGCGCGCCGCCGTCTTCCGTATTCCGGGATTGCGATCAGGGCACTCAGGGGATCTCCGTGGGATACGAAGACCTCTACAGCAAAGAACTGCCGGACCAGTGGATCGATATAACCGACGTTCCAGATGGGGAGTATTGGCTCGAATCGGAGACCGACGCCGGAAACGTCATCCTCGAAAAGGACGAGACCAACAACTCTGCCCGTGTGAAGGTCATCATCGACAAAGGCGACACTGGCCCGAATCTTATGGGGATCTTCGCCGCCTTGTTCGCGATCCTACAGCAGTTGCTCGCCTTCCTGCGAGGGTTCTTTGCATAACGTGTACGGGAACCCACCGTGCCGGCCGCATCACGCCATGTAGGTTGTCCCGTACCAGACTTGAATCCATTTCCCAAAGACCCAGACGAACAGGCCTGAACTGCCGTAGGCGCCCAAGGGCCCCGTGGCATTTCCGAAGCTGGCGTGAAAGAAGAACGGCCCACGGTACTTGATGGCCCAGGAATTCTGGCTTGCGTCCACGTATTGAATGTACTCCTGGCCGCCCTCTTCGTAGCGTTGGAGGTTCTCCGGGGGCAACTGGTCGCGGTAGACGACCATCGTCGTCCCCCGCTCTTGCAGCAATTCCTCCATGCCGCGGTATTCTCGGGACGACAGTTGGCGAAGGGAGCCGTTGTCAATCACGATGTAGGAATTGACCGGAGGGCCGCCTTCAAACCCGCCGAGGCTCTTCAATACCAACAATCGCCCCCGCGCTTCCGGCGCCCACAGCAAGAAGGTCACGGTTTGTAGAAACAGTAGCAAGACGAGCACAGCCAAGACATTGCGCAGGGTCTTACGGTTCTTCATAGATGCAATCCCTCCGCAACTTGGACCCCGTTTCGCGCTGAAAGTTCTCGATCAGAAGTCCATCTGCTCGTGGAGGAACTCGAAGGTGCCTACGCCGTGGATCGTGTGGGGCCCGTTGAAGTACTCGATGGTGGTCCGCTCGCCGAGGCCGAGTTCGTCGTACATGCGCCGCACTTTGGCGTATTCATGGGCGACCCATTCGTCGTAGGACACGCCGTCCCGGTGGCCCCGTTCCACCATGAAAGGCCGCGGGAAGATCAGCGCCGCCATCTCGCCGTAATCGAAGGTGCTGCCGAGATCCCACTCGAACATCTCGTACTCGCCGGTGAACATGTAGCTGAGCGGGTAGTCCACCGTGACGTTTTTCTTGATCCATTCGTTGAAATCGCCGGAGCAGATCGACAGGCAGTAGCCTTCCAGGATCGCCGGGACGCGCATGGCCGTCTTGCCGCCGTAGCTGAGCCCGTAGAAGGCGATGCGCTCGGGATCGACGAAGGGTTGCTGTCCAAGCCATTCCAGGGTCCGCTCGTGTTGGCGCACGATGTAAGAGAAGAGCGAAAGCTTCAGCGGGTTCGCTTTCCGCTGGAGCACGCGAAAAGCATCGCCGCCCACGTAGGGGTTCTGCGGCGCGTAGGTGACAAACCCCTGTTCAGCAAGCTTGCACGCGAACTGATGGTAGTAGTCGCTTTGAATGCCGGGGTCCGCCACTTCGCGCGCATACCCCTCGAGGCCATGCTGGCAGACGACGACGGGACGCCGTTCGCCCTCGGGAATGTTCTTGGGCACGAGCAGAATGCCGAAAGCGAATACGTCGGGATAGACGTCCAACTGCACTTCGTATCCGCGGTACGCAGGCTCGTCGAAAACCAGCCGCGTGCGCGGATTGATCGGAACGGATGCGGGCGGCAGTTCACCGATGACTTCCTTGGAAAAGTAGTCGCGATACCATTTCGCGCTTTCGGTCCACGCTTCCGCCGACGAATAGTCCGCGCGCTTCCAGAACGCATCGCGCACCTTTTGGCTCATTCGCATGAGGTGTTGCGTGTCGTCGATAAGTTGTTCGACTTGCCGCTTCATGCGCGCCTCGGCATCGGGTGTCCCTGCAACAACCCTCGGCCGTTCGCCGTCACGCAACACGCCACCAATCGCAGACATGAAGGAGGACAGCGCATCGTCGCTTCCGGGCAATCCGCTGCCGTTGCCCGTGAGTTGAATCGCCTCGGGCGCGTCCAGAGATCCCGCGAGCGCGCGGGCACGATCCAGTTCGCCGTTCACATCTGCAAAGGGTGGCGTGCCGATGCGGCCCGGCGCCGCGCCGGTACGCCCGGAAGATGGCTCCGGTGGTCCGTCGATCTGCGGATGATCGCTGGCCTCTACGATCAGCGTGCGGGGCGCGATGAGACTCGCGATCTCGGCATCACCGAATTCGTGCAACAGGGACCACACGTTGCGGTAGATGGGTTCGCTCCACACATCGCTGCGCGGTTTGAAATAACCCGACACCACGGCAGCATCGACGCGCATATCCACCGCCGCGGTGTAGAACGCAATCGACCCGCCTTCGCCGTAACCGATGACGCCAATTGGTGCGTCGCCATGTTCCGCCTCGAACCAATCAATGGCCGCGCGCGCTTTCTGCACTTCGTAGCCAATGGTGTGACGTCCCAATTCATACGCCGCGCGGTACACGAACTCGCGATGGGGCTGGTTGGTCATGCGAATGTCCGGGTTGCCGGAGTACGTATCGCGTCGATCGAGCAATGTGGGAACGATCACGCGGCACCCGCTTTGCGCAAGCCGCCGCGCGAATTGCGCGTCCGCTGGTACGTCCTCGACCAAGCCAAGCAACGCTTCCGGCGACCAGTCGCAATCGGGAAGGGCCACAACGTTTGCGACGGCCTTTTCCTTCGGCTCAATCAGCAATCCTTCGCCATAGATCGCGCGCAACACGCGCCAGCGAACGGCATACACGCGGTAAACGTCGCTCTCCGCAATGAGCGCCGGCGAACCGGTCGTTGCGATCAACTCCATCGGACGCGATTCGCGCTCCTCATGAGCGCCGATGATGCGGGCAAGCCGCTGCCGATTGGGTTCAACCGATTGCGCATAGGCGTCGGGCGATGAAAAATCCCGTTGCCAATACCTTTCGCGATTCGCGACGCTCGCGTCGATCAAGCTCATCAGATGGGCATCGATCCCCGCGACCATGGCCTCGACAGGTTCGCCCGTAATGGTCAACGGCGCCGTGCTGGGCAATGGTTCAACCGCTTCCGCGCCATGCACGAGTTGGCTCAACACAATCGCAATCATTGGCAACGTCATCGTCCTCTCCAATCGTGTGGCGTTCTTTGGGGAGCGATTATGGGCGTACGGCTATCCCTCTTCCGCGGGGTGAATCGAAGCCTGCGCCCGGGCGATCTCACCGTCCGCATCATCGCCTTCGTAGAACCACATGCGGCCCTTCACCTCCACGCGTTCGCCGGGCGCGCAGTCGGGCAATACCGGATCGGAATGGATGCACGGCACCGGCGGGTTGCCCCAGACGCGGCGGTAGTGGTCGAAGGCGACCAGGATCCACCGCTTGCCATCATCAGACTGAATCGCCGCAACGCCGTCCTCAAAACGCCGTCCCTCTTCGCGCTGTCCGTTGAACCCTTCCGCGCCCTTCAACATAAGGCAGACCTGCGTGCGCAGGCCCGTCAACACTTCCGTGGTGCCATTCTCAAGCCACAAACTGAAGTCCACACCGTTAGTATCGGAGACGGCGGACCCGCCGAACCGGATGTCATTAGGCAATCGCCACGCGTTCTCCCAGCCGCCGCCCTCGCGCGATTTCCAGTCCACGTTGTCGATGAACACATGTTGCTCGTCCCAGATGGTGGGGATGTGCGTGTGCGCGAGATAGGTCAAGCCGAGATTGCTGAAGATGGCTTCCGGCAAATCAACCACCACGTAGCCGCCGTTCTCCCACGGCGGGAACACGCTGAGCTTTGTGCCGCGCATGGGATCGACTGCGCCTTCGAGGAACCCGATGCGCGGATGGCGGCCACCGGGGTAGGGAAGCACGTTGACGGTTCCTTCGTCGTACGGCCTCGGTTCGATCTCGAGCGCGTCGATCTTGGCCTGCATCAAGTCCGCGGGGTACCAGCAGACGGCAGCGGCCTCTTCGATGGAGTAGCCGTGATCGTGAAGCATGATAGGTGCCCAAAAGCTGAGATTCTCGCGCGTCGACGCCGCCTCGGCCGGATACTCCACCGTGCGGCCGCTGTACCGGACCAGCCGCATGGCGTCATCGGGTTGCGCGGCCGGGTCCACGTATCGCCCGAGGTCGCGCATGGCGATGACGTTGAAGCCGCCATCCTTCAAGTAGTCCATGTACTCCGCAAACCGTTCCGGCGGCGTGTGGACCCACGGGTGCGCGATGTCCGGCACGCCGTGAAATTGCACGATGGCGATTTTCCCGCCCCCGGCGCGATCGACTGCCGCTTTGAAATGCTCGAGGGTCCATTGCGGATACGCGTCTCCCGCCGACGGAATCAACAGGGGATCGTGCCGCGCCGGGTCGTACAGGGGTCCGGGTTCGAGCTTGCCGTAGTACACTTCCGGTTGCATGCCGCGCCGCGCCCACAGATACCCGTTCGCCTTCAGAATTCCCAGACCTTCCGGCGAGAACCCGTTGCCGGGCCATCCAAAACTTACTGGCTTCGGCACGCCCACCTTTTTCAATGCCGACTCGACCAGCGCCAATTGCCCCGCGAGGTGGGCGGTGTGTTTCGGCGTGTTCATGCCCGCGTGGTTCCAGGTATGGTTGCCGATCTCGAAGCCCATCTTGTGCAGTTCGCCCACGTCTTCCCACGAGAGGAAATTCTCCGTGTCGGACATCCAGCATTCGGTGATGAAGAAGGTTGCGCCGAACCCATGCTCCTTGAGGAGCGGCGCCACGACGGTGAGATGCGATTTCACCGCGTCGTCAAAGGTGAGCACAACCGTCTTGTCAGGGATGGGTTCGAGTTCGGCCGGCACGGCCGGTGTCAGAGTCAGGTACGCAAAGGCCGCAAGGGTCATCAAAGGCATGCGGCAGCGGTCCATAACATAACCTCCTCGGAAGTACTTCGCTATCGCCACCAGTTCAAGTGCAAGGGATCTCGGGTAGCCGATTCGAGGTCGAAGGAAAATTGAAACTCGCCCGGCGTTTTCGAGACCTTCACCAGAACCGTATTGCGCCCTTGTTTGACGTTGACTGATTCGCGGTGATCCGCGAAAGCGCCCGCAGGCAAATGCTCCTTGCTCTCGTGCACGAGCGCGCCGTTCAGCCAAACCTTGGTGGCGTGTTGCACCTGCAAATGAACCGTGGCCGCCTGGCGCGCCGCGGAATTGAATTCCGCGTAGGCGTACCCGGTGCCGTAGTCGCACTGCGGCGTCTTCGCGTGGACCGGACTGAAGGCCTCCTGCAGGTCGATGCAATGGCCGAAGTCCGCGAGCGAGTACCATCGCTTCCACTCGAGGGCCGTGTACCAGCCGGGATAGGTCGCGGCAAGGTCCACGCTCTTTTCGGGTGGATACACGGTTTCATGCCCTTTGCCGCCCCAGTTGGGAAACATGCCGATAACCAGCCACTGGCGCAGGCGGTGTAGCTTCTCGCGGCGCAACCAGTCAATGGCTTCCTGCGGCGCGGGCAAGGTTTCTTCCGAGGGAACAGAGCGGCGCGAGAAATGGCGGAGCATGTTCACGAAGATGCGGTCCGCCACGGGGTCCCGGCCGAGGTTGTCCATAATCCGCAGGTGCGTGAACACGATGCGGCCGCTGCCGTACCGGCGCACGAGAAGGTCTGTGCCCCACCATGCCGACTCGGCGGAATCGTCCTGCAACTGCACGGACCGCATATCGAAGGCGCCCGCGATGTCCTCGTCGCCGGATTCGGCGAACGTCCGGGGCGGAACGACATTGCGATACGGTTGCCCCATGAAACACCGGGCGGGCAATCCGTCAAACACGGGATGGATCTTGACGTAATGGAAAACGCCGATGGGACCGCCAGTCGCGTCCCGGCCCGTTGCGGCGATTGCGTCGTCCACGCGCTCCGCGAACAGGTTCCAATCATCTGGAGGCCCGAACACCAATGCCACCGCGCCGCCCCGCACTTCCGCGAGGACGTGCCCCAGTTCGCTTTCCGGATAGGCGCGAACCGTATTGCCAAGAGGCGGCACGATGTGAATCGCAGCCTTCGATTCCCCCGGCTTCGCAAGCCGGAGACACGCTTCGCGCCACTCCTTGTTCGGGTCGACGACGTGAACGTCCACGTCACAAGCCTGCACGGATTCAACGACATGAAGATTGACCGCGTTCTGCGCGATCACCCTATGCCCCTGCATCAGACGTACAACAAACTGATGGTTACCGACGGACCCGGAGGCGGAGATGGTCCCGCTCCAGATTTCCTTCCCGCCCCGCGGCAGCTTGATGTTGCGTTTCTTCTTCCACAACACCTGGTTCGTGGGGCCGACGACCTGGAGCGACAGATCGGCGCGGGCCTCGCTCCGCTCGTCGTTCACGAGCGACACGCTGACGTTCACCTCTTCCCGGGGGACGAGATTGGTCTTCGGTATCAGAATCACGGGAAGCAGCGGCGCTTGCAGCGACTTGAGTATTCCATGGATCGGTTTTGGACGCGAAGCGCGGTCGAGCACGCCGGTACCCGGCAACGTGTCGTCGTCGCGCAGTTGGTCCAGGCAATAGCCGGCGAGCTTGCCGTTCAAGCGTAGCGCTTCGACCTGCTGTTTGATCGCCGAGGTATGTACATCCCGCGCGGCGGTGGCCATTCCTGCCATGTCTCCAAACACGCGATCCAGCTCGCGGACGGTAAAACCGGTCTGCGCCGTTTCGGGAAGTGTCGAGGCGGAGCCGGACAGGTCTTCGAGTCCCCCGAAGCCAAAGCCCGAAAGAAGCGTAAGCCGATCCGAATCGCCGCTGTGTTCGAGATGCAACGCGATGACGCGATCCACGGGACCACGATGGTAGATGCGAAGGTCGTCGTAGGTCTCTGCCTCGTCGCGGTACGGCCGTGTGCAGCGCGCTCCGTCCAGAATGACCCGGCTCGGATCCAGGTCGCGCACGGCTTTGAGATTCGCATCCGCGTCCTCGCCTTCCGGCCTTGGAATTCTCCAAATAACGAGCGAGGGATGGTTACAATCCCGCAACACGGCGTTTTCGAATTTTCCCCCCGAAAGCGCTGCGCCGTTCGTCTCGCACGTGATATCTGCAAGAACGAGGAGTCCGAGTTCGTCCGCGGCGTCCAGCGTTTCCGGTGCGGGCGAGTGGCGACTGAACGCAACGAGGTTGAACCCCGCCGATTTGGCGAGTTCAAGGTCTCTGCGGATATCGCCACCAGACCCGCGGCAGTTCACCCCGCGAACCGCGAAGGGCTTGTTGTTCAGGCAGAACCGGTTGTCTTTCACCGTAAATTCGCGCATGCCGAAGCGGATTGCCCTGGAGTCCGCCATTGCGCCGTCAACGAGTAGCTCGCACTCCAGCGTGTACAACACCGGCGATTCCGGTGACCAAAAGGTACAGTCCGGAAACTCGAAGGCCAGCTTGCCCGGTTCGCCCTCGGTGGCACAGGCCGTGTCCGCAATGCGGAGCTTGATAAGACCCGGTTCGGAAGTGGTAACCACCGCGACCAGACGTTTCCGCCGGATATCCGGCTGGACGAACACGTCAATAATGCGCGCGCCGTGGTGAACCATCAGGAGTGCACTTCCCGCGAAACGCGGAGCGGCCGTTGAAGCGAGCGTTGCGCCGTCGGCGATTCGTTCGGTTGCGGCCGGGATGGCCTGGGAATGGCCCCGCAAGAATGGTACGGCGTGTTGGCATCCTCAGGTTCAAATGCCCTGCGCGACGCGCCGTCCATCATCGTTAAATTGCGGGTGGTTTCCATGATTACTCTCAGGAAGTGTACGCGTGGATGGTACTACCGCATGGGACCGCATTCAAGCGGTGAATGCGGCGGGAGCATTGATCGGACCGATCCGACTGTTCCGACTGATCGGTCCTATCAGTCGGACCACACCTGCGCCGGCAATCATCCACCGATCAGATCGCCCGCGCGCGAGCAGTCTCCGGTCCTATTGGTCCTATACGTCCTATAGGTCCTATAGCCCCCTTGACGGCCCCCATAAAGTGTGTTACACTTTCGACACAGTGAAACTGTACCACCTCCCATGGAGTGACGGGCATCATGCTACATCTTACCGTGAATCAGGGCGACGGACTTCCGCTCTATCTCCAACTGGTCCAACAGATTAAGCACCTTATCGCCACCGGGCGGCTCCCTGCGGATACCGAGTTACCCTCCGTGCGCGCCCTGTCGGAACAGCTTCTCATCAATCCCAATACAGTCGTCCGGGCCTACCGGGAACTGGAGACCGCTGGGCTCATCTACAAGAAACGCGGCGCGGGCACCTACGTGGGCGCCGCAACCACACCCTATACGGACGACGAGTGCAAACGCATCCTGTCCCAGCGCGCGGACACCCTCATCGTTGAAGGACGCAACCTGGGATATGGCGTGGAAGATCTCATCACGCTCGTCCGCGACCGCGACAAAGCACTGAACGGGCAAACACCGAAGGCAGAAGGGGTATAAGTCATGACAGAACAGCAGTCGGAATCCTTGGTCACGGTGCGCAACCTCACCTGCCGCTTCGGAAAGAAGCTCGCGCTGGACAACGTCAGCATCGACGTCACCAGGGGACGCGTTTTCGGACTCATGGGCGAGAACGGCGCGGGCAAGACGACGCTCATGAAGCACATCCTCGGCGCGCTGACTCCGAAGCAGGGGGAGGTCCGGGTCTTTGGCGTCGACCCCACGCGGAATCCGCCAGCGGTACTTTCGCGAATCGGGTATCTCTCCGAAGACCGCGATTTGCCGCGCTGGATGCGGGTCAAGGAAGCGCTGCGATACACGCAGGCCTTTTACCCGGATTGGGACGAGAGCTACGCGGAACGGCTCCGCGAGCAGTTCCGCCTGTCGCCGGACACACGCATCCGCAACCTTTCCCGCGGGGAGAAAGCCAAGGCGGGTCTGTTGCTCGCCCTGGCGCATCGTCCACCGCTCCTCTTGCTCGACGAGCCCTCGTCCGGGTTAGACGCCGTCGCCCGGCGCGACATTCTCGCCGTGGTGGTGCGGTCCGTCGCCGAAGAAGGGCGCACGGTGATCTTCTCGTCGCACCTGCTGGACGAAGTCGAACGGGTTGTCGACGACGTGGCGATGATTCACCAGGGCAAGCTCGCGCTCCACATGCCCATGGACGAACTGAAAGCCACGCACCACCGGCGCGTGGTCTCCTTCGATCAACCGGTGGCCTCCTTCCCGCATATCCCTTGCGTGTTGCACGTGGAAGGCGAAGGCCGCGAATGGGCGGTAATCACCCACGGCGCGGCAGACGCCACGCGGGCGCAACTGGAACAGGCCGGCGCGCGCATCCTCGATGAAACGTCGCCGTCCCTCGATTCCATCTTTGTTGCCCGGGTCGTCGGAAGCCAAACCATGCAGGCGGTCGCGTAACCATGAACACCAACTCTACGTATGCAGACGCCGCCCTGCGCCGCGAACGCAGCGGCCTTGGCGGAATGATCAAAGCCCTCGCCTGGGAGGAATGCCGCGTCGCGGGCATCATCGCGGGATGGTGCGTCATCGTGGGCCTGCTCTGCCTGGCGTTCCTATGGATCCAAATGGGCGGGGCCGCCTGGAAAAACTATCGCGAGTTCACCCTGCTCTTCGTGGTCGGCGCCCCCATGTTGACGGCGCTGTTGCTCATCTTGAGCACGGACTACTCGGGCCATCTTGTGGGCGGATTCTCGGAACGCATCCTGCACTTGCCCGTACCGGTGTCGGCGGCCGTTGGCGTCGCATTTGCCGCGCGGACCGCGTTCGTGTTTGTAACCGCGCTGCTGTTTATGGGCGCGTGCGAAGTCATCTTCGGCGAAAGTCCGGGATTCGGCAGCGTGCTCGCCGTAACCCTCGTGTACGTCGCCGCGCAGACCGTTGACTGGTTGCGGAAACCCATCTCGGGGTTGACGACGCTCTTGTGCCTGTTCATCATCCTTGCGGCCTTCTATTACCTGACGCGTAGCGAACACATCCACGACGTCCTTCGCGGCGTAGCGGTTGAAAGCGGATTCCTGGGAATGCTGTTGGTGCTTTCGCTCGCTCCGGCCTACGGCATCGGTGTTGCGGCGGTGCATGCCGCCCGCGTAGGGCGCGGCATGGGCATTCCCGAGTTCTGGGAATGGCCGCGCTACATTTCCGCACCCTTGCCCGGGCGCAGCCGCCCCTTCAGCACGCCCCTGGCCGCGCAAGTCTGGTTCGACCTGCGGCGGTCCTGGTGGGTGCTGCCCCTCGTGACAGCGGTCGTAAGCAGCGTCATACCTCTGGCCTGGCTCATCGCTGACCGCGACAACGGTTTTAATCAGTTATACCGCCTGATGCTCACGCTGCCGGCCTTCGCAGGCGTAGCCTTCGGTGCGGTCATCTACGGCGCGACCACCGGACTGGGACAACTCCGCCGCGGAACCAGCAAGTCGATGCCTCAACTTCTGCACCCGTTGACCAGCGCGCAATTCGCGTTCGCGCGCATCGTGTGCAGTGCGACGGTGCTCGTCCCCGTCATTCTGGCAGCGCTCGTCTTTCATTTCGTTGTGGCGGGCGAATACTTTGTCACGACGGTCGTCCCGGATGCCCTGGCGATCGGCGTGACCTCGTACCGCGAAGTGCTCTGGGTGCTGCTAAGCCGCGGAATTCTCGTTGGTCTCATTGCGTGGCCCTTGATGAACGGCGGCAACCGCACCATCGCCGGGCTGCTGGTGCTGGAAGGGTTGCTGACGGGATGTCTGTTCTCGCTCTCTGACGAGCGGCTTCTGGATTGGCAGGACACGCGCATCCTCCTGCCCGCGGTTGCCATCGCCTACGCCGTGGCCACGTACATCCGCGCGTGGCGGAGCGGTGTGCTCTCGGCGCGTTCCGTTCTCATCGCCGCCGGCGTGTGGGCCGTGGCCGCGCTGGTCTTGTACCACCCCTTGCATACTGCGGCGCCTTCGTCCGGTTACCAGGGCATCGCCTTTGCAGAGGCCTTGATTACGTGCCTCGGTTGGGCCGCGTTGATCCCCTTGCCCTTCGCGGGCGTGGCCCTCGAAATGCGGCGTCGACGCCATTCCGCCGCGGCCGCCCAGGACCCCGCGCAACACGTGTCCGCGGACGCCACGTTGTTGACCGGCGCGCCGCGCACCGTCGCGTACGCGATGCTCGCCATCGTAGTCCTCTTGTTCGTCTGGCTCGGCTGGCCCATGCGCCCCGCCTACGAATCCTACTGGCGCGCCCACGGCTACCCCGTGACCCTCGAAGAACTGGACGCGTGGTATCCCGCAGTGCCGGATGATGAGAACCGCGCGTTGGCCTATCTGAATGTCGCTGAGGAAACGGATAGGTTGTCGGCGGAATTCTGGGCTGAGCATCCAAGCAAGCTGCCTGCCGCAGACCCCGACTCAGACACCGAAGACCTTGTGCTCTTCGTGGGCAGTGGCGAAGATGAACGCGGCAAGCCTTTGGACATGCAGACGTGGGAAGAAACCGAAGCGTACTGGCACGGGGTCACGTCCGAAATTGCGCCCGAACTCAAACAACTTGCCGACGATACGCCAACGAAGAGCCGGTATCCCGTAGATCTGCGAAACGGTTTCGTTGCTGAACTGCCGCAATTGGCTAAGGTGCGCGCGTTGGGCCGCGAGCTGTCGGTCGACGCGCTCTACTGGACCCTCACGGGCGAACCCGATGAGGCGGTCGATTCCATCAACGCGCAGTTCGTACTCGCCGATTCCCTGGCGGTAGAACCGATGTTGATTTCCCAGTTGGTACGGATTGCCGTGTTTGGGATTGCCTACAATACAACCGAACGACTCATGAACCGATCGGTGCTTCCCGGTGACGAACTCGCCGAACTCGACAGAGCTTTCCAAAACGCTATGCCGGTTCCCGAAGACGGCATGATTCTGGACCGGGCGATGATTGGGGAGGCGACAATAGGCCTCCGATCTGTTGCGTCCACCGATTTGCTAGCCGGAACCGCTTTCAAGAGAGGCGGAACGCTGTCCGGTTCAAGCACGCTCTTCTGGCAACTGGCAGGTCCGGCGGAAGCGGAACGCATGGCGATGTTGCGCCATTATCACAAGTTACTCAGTGGACCCGAAAGCGACGTATCCGGCCACACCGCGTGGAGTTCGATTGGTGATGATTGGTTTGACCATGAGACCGCCCTCTTCACGCCGATGGCCGCAATCACGTTACCGGCCCTGGGACGCGCCTACGATGCGGAATGGCGTATTCGCACCCAATTCGACATCGCACGCACGGCCATCGCCGTCGAACGATACCGGCTCGCGAGCGGGGTTCTACCTGACACCTTGCAGCAACTGGTGCCGGCCTTTCTCCCCGAAGTCCCGATGGACTACTACGCCGATTACCGTGAGCCGCTGCGCTACCGTCAATTCGGGGATGCATCCTACGTGGTGTACAGTGTAGGTCCGGACGTGGAAGACGACCGAGGTGTCGAAATGGAGCAGTGGTGGAACGAAGGCGACATCACCTTCACCGTCGCGCCCCTGAGCGTCCGCACGGGGCCGCAGGTGGTGGATGTTCCCATTCCGGAGGAAGAACCGGCGGCGGAGCCAACCCCACCCCAGCCCGGCCGAAGGTCGCCGCCCGGCCTGTTCGGCGAACGCACTGGCCGGACGCGCCGCTGAAGGCCCGAATCGACGCCCTTCGCTAGTGCATTGCATCATAATTAAGGCAACTTATTGTTCTTGAAAGGTATTCA
>BTVY01000071.1:0-22864 GCA_045863335.1 Candidatus Hydrogenedentota bacterium
AGAGGACATTTCTAACGAGTTAAGCCAGAGGACATTTCTAACGAGTCTTGACAAAGTATCTATCCGAACCTACCAATCGCTTAAATCACGTGCTATAATCCGCCTTCTTTCCCGATTTTCTTGAATCCACAACCCAATTTGTATGGAGTGAGGAATGGCTGACAAAGTAAAAGCGACGAATATCACGTGGCATCAGGCGGATATCACGAAGGAAGACCGCGAAAAGCAGAACGGCCACAAGGCGGTCGTGATTTGGTTCACGGGGCTCTCCGGTTCGGGCAAGTCCACGCTGGCCCATGCGGTGGAAAACGCGCTGCACGAGGCGGGCTGCCGCACCTTTGTGCTCGACGGGGATAACATCCGCCACGGTTTGAACAAGGATCTGGGATTCTCGCCGGAAGACCGCGAGGAGAACATCCGCCGTATCGGCGAGGTGGCCAGCCTGTTTACGCAAGCAGGCGTGATCGCCATGACCGCGTTCATTTCCCCCTATCGCGCCGACCGCGACAAGGCCCGCGCCATTGCGGGGGAGGGAAATTTCGTCGAGGTGTATGTGAAATGCGCGCTGGACGTTTGCGAAGAACGCGACCCGAAGGGGCTGTACAAGAAGGCGCGCGCCGGCGAGATCAAGGAATTCACGGGAATCTCGGCGCCCTACGAAGAACCCGACCATGCTGAACTTGTAGTGGATACAGGTGCACAGACGCTCCAGGAATCCGCCGAATCCGTCCTCGCGGCACTACGGGAACGGGGTATTATCGAATAGGTTCATCCAGTCGCGGATTTTACTTGAGGAGATCTCCGGTATTTGCGGATTTTGAACCCATCCCCTTGGGGGTGGGTTCAAATTTGCACCGCTCAGCCACAATATATTGCGTGCAGCATGGCGTTGTGCTACAATCGACCCCTAAACAGGGGCAAGCACTATGCGATTCGGCAAGCGTAGTAAGAATCCACTCTCGTGGGGTTGGCGTGGAGCGAGCGTCGTCGAAGCACCGTTACCTGAAGAGACCGATGTTTCCTCCAGAGAGTCAACCGAAGTCCAGCCGATCCAGAAACTTGCGATACACAGCCCAGAAGTCCCCACAACCATGGCCCGGTCCGGAACGGGAGACCACGTCGTGACCAGTGATCCCACGCAACGCCTACTCACTTCTCTGGGACGTTTCCAACGCCACTTCATGAAGGCTCGGGAGGGAGCACCCCAGGCCCAGTGGTCCGACGAGTGTATGAACCACTTGATTCACGGCGTGGAAATCGCGTTGGAACAGGGCTGGACCGATCTCGTCGAATCGCTCACCGAAACGGGCAGGATTCTACAGTCTTACGAGGATGCGGGGCGTGCCAACGAGTGCGTGCCCTTTCTGGCGGAAAGCTACGAGATCATGTGCCTGATGGTCGGGGACCTTATCGTGGACAAGGTTCGGCCGGGGGTGCTTCGAAAATGGCGAGACTGCTATCAAAACGCCCTGGAAGACCTGTCCGTGGCGGGTTTGCAGCTAGTTCAGGACGACGATTCAAGCCGATTCCACAGTCATGGTACCGCGGATGCGCAGGCACCGGCGGCAGGAACGCCCGAGACATACGCCGACGAAGATTTTGATTCGCCGGACCTGGCGTCTGACTTAGCACCGTCGAGTTTCGGGAACTTGGAGGAGTTGCCCCCGTTGACTCCCCTCGATTCGGGCTTGACCCCTGAAACGCCGGAGATGCCCTTCTCGTCAGACGACGCCGAGGAAATGGAGTCTCCGTTTGGCGAGCTTGTGATGGACGAAGAGCCCTTCGACGCAACCGATTTGGCGCCGCCCGAATTTGACGTCCCCCTGGAACCCGGTGCGGATGCGACGGAGGAGTTCTACGCATCGCGAGATGCGGAACTGGATGCCACGGTCTCCGAGGCACCCAATTCCGATGCCGGGCACGGACTCGGCGCAGGCGTCGCCGAAACGCTGGACATGTTGTGCGACGGCTTGGCGCGTATCGAGGGCGACCCAAATGGCGCGCGCGGGACCGTGTTTCTCGCGATCGAGGACGGGCTTGCTTCCCTGCGTGAGTGGGCCGGGCAACAAGGTTGGAGTGGTTCTCTGGCGGCATGCGAGGCCATGTCCCGCTTGTGCCAGGCTGGGGCGAACCAGGCTGCGCCCCTTGGCGACCGGTTCTTCGAGACCGCTTACGCCTTTGGCGGCGTATACGGCGAAGTCCAGGACCAAATCGACGACGAAAGCCTTCGCAGTTGGATTGTCGAATGCGATACGTTGATTGGCGAATTGTCGGGCGAGCCCTCGGAAGCAGAGTCGCAGACCGAACTGCCGGCCGATTCCAGTGAGGAGATCCCGTTCGAGATTCCCGCGTCGACGGAAGCCACCGAAGACGTGAACCTCGAGATGGAGGTTCCATCGTTGGAGAACGACGTGCAGGCAGAATCACCGCCTCCTCTGCCGCCGGAACTTCCGGTGGAATCGGATTCCGAGGCGGTCACAGCGGAGAACACGCCGAGCACGGCCGCTGCGTCGGGTTCGGACGAGCAGTTTGTCGAAATATCGTCCGCCGTGCCGCCCCCCACCGCGAAGTCGCCGGAAGACGATCCTGCCGCTCATTTTCTGGAAACCGCGAGGCAGGCCATCGGTTCCGGCGCGACGGCCGACGCCAAGCTGTTCGCCATGCAGGCGGCCGCCAGTATCGCGCAGGCGCAGGCCAAAGAAGCGGAGTCCCGGGTTCGCCAGGCGGAGATCAGGCTGCAAGAAACGGTCAAGTCCATCGAGAGCGCGCGGGAACAGGTGAAGATTGCCGAAGCCCAAGTGGAGCAGGCGGAGACGCGCGTCGAAGAAGGGAAAGAACAGCTTGCCGATCGCGGTCGCCATACGCACGGTGTGTTGGGGAGTCTCGAAGGGATTCGATCCCGGATCGCGGACCTCGACCGCCGGATTCAGGAACTGCAGGCGCAGCGCGACGAAGCCACGCGCCAGCAGTCAGCCGCGGAAGACGCCCTCAATGAAGCGCGCCAGCAAGAGAGCGATGTGAAATCCCAGCTTGACGAGTTGAAGAATGCCGAGCAGATGGCGCGAGTCCAGCTGGAAGACTCCCGAGGGCAGGTAAAGCTCTTGCAGCGGAAACAAGGCGAAATCGAGGCGCTCATGGAGCGGGCCCGCGACAGCTTGACCAAATTCCGCGAATCCATGGCGGACATTGACCGGACGATCGAATTGATTCGGAATGCGGAAACGAGTGCGGCGCTGGAGAACGACGACCTGCTCTTCTAGCTCTCCAGTGATGGCGCGATATCCGCGCAGGACTATTGGCAGTTCGACTTCAGCACCCGCTGAAATCAGGCGACACGCCACCAACCACAGGGACCCAGTGTGCGGAATCGAGGGGAAATCGTAGGGGTAGTCGACTTCGGGTCCCGCGCCATTCGCGTTCTCATTGCCCGGCGCGAGCCGGACGGCACTGTCCAGATCATCGGCCACGGCACGGCCCCCGGCCACGGCTGCGTATCTCAGGGCGTCATTCAGGATCGGAATGCCGCTCAGGTAGCGCTGAAACGCGCCCTTGCCGATGCAGAACGGGAGGCGCGCGTGCGTGTGAAGTCCCTGTTCTGCGGTGTCAATGGCAAGAACGTGGACACCTTCATTCGGGAAGGCAATGTGAAGGTTGAGCGCGAGGTCGTTGAGTTGACGCATATTGCCGAAGCGCGGGACATTGCCTCGCGGGACATCCTGGCGGCAGGGAAACGCATCACCTCGTCCATCAGCGCGCAGGAATGGTATGTGGACGACATGCGCGTTATCGATCCCGTGGGAATACGGGGCCAGGTGCTGAAGACGCGGGTCCACTTCGCGCGGCTGCCCGGCGTTATCGAAGACAACCTCGTCGCATGTATCGAGTCGCAGAGCCGCGAACTCGAAGACATGATCTTCATTCCCGTTGCGTCGGCGCTGGGTTGCCTTACGCCGGAGGATATGGAGCTGGGTGTGGCGGTGCTCGACCTGGGCCGAAGCGTTTGCGGGTTGGCCGTCTATCGCGATTTTCGCATTCTCGGGACCAACTGTTTCGAGTGGGGCGGGTATCACATTACGCGCGACGTGGCGGCTGGACTCCAGGTCAGTTTCGAGGAAGCCGACGAGTTGATCCTGGAATATGGGATTTCGGAGGCCTGTATCAACGAGGAATTTGCCGAATCCATGGCCCTCGCCATGCAGGTGAACGAAGAGCGCGGGGCGCGCGTCAAGCTCAAGACGGCAGTCCCCGGAGCGCCGCCGGTTGTCGATCGCGGCGATCTGGAAATGATTATCTTCGAACGGGCCAAGGAGCTGCTCATCAAAGTGCGCCAATACCTCCACGCGCGCGGATTGAGCAAACACCTCGTCCGCGGCGTCGTGCTCACGGGGGGCGCAAGCCGGATCAAGAATTACACCGCATTGGCGGAGGCGGTCTTTCAAGTGCCTTGCCGAGTCGGACTGCCGAACTCGGTTGAGATCCGGCCCGCGGCCGTGCAGACGCCCGAGTTTTCCGCGGCCATCGGCATCGTTCGCCACGCGTTGGACTATCGTGATGCCGCTCGTAACGGACGTATCGAGCCGCGCGGTCCAGTCGTGTCGGTATCCCGGCGTTTGATGCGGTTCTTCAAGCGTTACTTCCTGTAAAACCCCGGTTTATCGGTCGTCGATTACGTCTGCGTTCAGTCGAAATCCGGGCGGGCCATCTGATACTATGCCTGACTATTGGGGATTCCAGGGGTATGCAGTCAGTCCACGGCGATCCCTGGAAACATGTGACGAATTGAATCACCAAACGGCCAGACGGTCTGGCCCCGGTGCGACTTGAACGGGCGCAAGACGCACTGCAAGGAATGTACGATGCCGAAAGTAAGTACCTATACCGTAGTTCCCAAGATCCCGGCTCGCCTCGAACGGCTCCGCGACATCGCCAACAACGTCTGGTGGTGCTGGGATCACGAAGCCATCGAGTTGTTCTTTCGAATGGATCGGGAATTGTGGGACCGGACGGTTCAGAACCCGGTATGGACCCTCGGCGAGGTAACGCAGGCGCGTCTCGAAGAACTCGAGCACGACGAAGGGTACCTGGCGCAACTCGATCGTGTGGCGGCCCGGTTGGACGAATACCTTGCATCCAGCCCGTGGCGGGAGCGGTATCCCGACGCGCCGGAGGAGTTTAGCGTTGCATACCTTTCCGCCGAGTTCGGCTTGCATGAGTCCATCTCGATTTACTCGGGCGGTTTAGGTCTGCTCTCGGGCGATCATCTGAAGAGTGCCAGCGACCTCGGCATTCCCTTGGTGGGCGTTGGAATGCTCTACCGGGAAGGCTACCATCGCCAGTATCTCAATGCGGATGGCTGGCAACAAGAGCGCTATCCCCACAACGATGTATACAAGATGCCGGTCACGCTCGTGCGCGATAAAGAGGGGAGCCCGCTGCTGGTCGAGGTGGAGTTTCCGGAGCGTTTGGTGAAAGCGCGCGTATGGCAATGCAATGTTGGCCGGGTTCCTCTTTACCTGCTGGATACCGATTTTGACGGGAACGACCCTGACGATCGGGAGATCACGGCGCGCCTGTACGGCGGCGACCGCGATATGCGTATTCGCCAGGAGATTCTTCTGGGCATCGGCGCCGTAAAGATGCTGCACGCGATCAACGTGTATCCCACGGTGTATCACATGAACGAAGGGCACTCGGCGTTCATGACACTGCAGCGGATCAAAGAGTTGATGCTGCAGGACGGGCTTACTTACGAGCAAGCCGTCGATGCGGTTAAGGCAGCCAGTGTGTTCACGACTCACACTCCCGTATCGGCCGGCAACGACATGTTTTCCCCGGAGATGATTGAGCACTATTTCCACCGGTATTGTGACGAGATCGGGATCGAGATGAATCAACTCCTGGCGCTCGGCCGCCAGGATCCTAACGACGCCCGCGAGCCGTTCTGCATGACCGTGTTGGCCTTGAAGGTGTCCGCCGCCGCGAATGGCGTCAGCAAACTGCACGGCGAAACGGCGCGAAGCATGTGGTCGCGCACGTGGCACGAGATCCCCGATGACGAAGTGCCGATTACTTCAATCACGAATGGAGTGCATACCCGGTTTTGGGTGTCCCGCGACATGGCGGGACTGTATGATCGCTATTTGGGGCCCGGCTGGGTGAGCAATCCGGCGGACAACGCGATCTGGTCTCGGATTGACGACGTTCCGGACGCGGAACTGTGGCGAACGCACGAGCGCCGCCGTGAACGCCTGGTTACGTTTGCCCGGCGCCGTCTCGCCGCGCAATTGAGTAAGCGCGGCGCCTCAAACGCAGAGATTGCGGCAGCGTCGGAAGTGCTGGATCCCGAGGCGCTCATCATTGGTTTTGCGCGGCGCTTCGCCACGTACAAACGGGCGAACTTATTCTTGACCGAGCCGGAGCGTCTGTTGCGTCTTTTGAAAAATGACGGCCGCCCGATTCAAATGATCGTCGCGGGCAAGGCGCATCCCCAGGACAATCAGGGCAAGGAACTTATCCGCAATATTATCCACTTCGTGCGGCGATTTGATTGCCGAAATCAGATCGTCTTTCTGGAGGACTACGACATCAACGTCGCCCGGTACATGGTGCAAGGCGTGGACTGTTGGTTAAACACACCTCGGCGTCCGATGGAGGCGAGCGGAACCAGCGGAATGAAGGCGGCAGTCAACGGTGTGCTGAACATCAGTATTTCCGACGGCTGGTGGTGTGAAGCAGAAGAACTTGGCGAGAACGGTTGGACCATCGGTCATGGTGAATCCTACGCGAATCCCGACGAACAGGATATGGTGGAGAGCCAGATGCTCTATGAGCTTCTGGAGCGGGAAGTCGTACCGATTTTCTACGATCGCAGCCGGGACGGTTTGCCGCGCGAATGGATCCGGCGGATGAAGTCCGCGATTCGCACGATTTCCCCGGTATTCAGCACCCATCGGATGGTGCAAGAGTATGCCGAGCGCTTTTACCTGCCATGCACGGTTCGGCGCAACAGCTTGAAGGACAACAAGCGGGCACGTTCCATCGCCTTGACCAAGTGGAAGATGAAGGTGCATTCCTCCTGGTCGAAAGTGCATTTCCTCGAAGTCGAGTCCGGTCCCACGGAAGGCCTGCTCTACAGCACGTCGCTCCCGGTGAAGGCGAGTCTCCAGCTCGACAAATTGAAGGATACGGACGTTACGGTCGAGATTTACTATGGCGATGTCGATCCCTACGGCCGGATCACGAACGGCCGCGCCACGGAGATGAAGTGCACGGGGAAATTGGAAGGCGGGATCTTCCAGTTTGAAGGCGAGATCTATTGCGACAAGACCGGTCAGCAGGGATTCACCGTCCGCGCCGTGCCGACACATCCGGATCTCCATGACAAACACGAGACGGCACTAATCGTTTGGGCGTAGCGGTTACGCTTTCCGGCGTTTTGGCCCGCGTTTTGTCTTCGCTTTTCTGCTGGTATACTGCTGCAATCGATTTCAAAAGGCTGGTGAGGATCCATATACCATGATTATTGTAATGGCCTCTCGCGACCGGGAGGACATCGAGCGGGTCGTCCGCAAGGTCGAGGAGTTCGGCTACCAGGCCCATTTGATCGAGGGCGTGGAACGCACGGTAATCGGCGCTGTGGGTGACGAGCGCACCAAGCAGCGGCTCCTGTCCCTCGAATCCATGCAGGGAGTTGAGGCAGTCGTCCCTATCCTCAAGCCCTTCAAGTTGGCCGGCCGTGAACTTCGCCATGAAGATAGCGTGGTGAATGTGAACGGTGTGAAGATCGGCGGGGCCTACTTCTGTGTGATGGCCGGGCCCTGTTCCGTGGAAAGCCGGGAGCAGATCCGCGAGACCGCCCAGGCGGTGAAGGAATGCGGCGGCAACATGCTGCGGGGCGGCGCGTATAAGCCGCGCACATCGCCATACAGTTTTCAGGGGCTGGAAGAGGAAGGGCTGAAACTCCTTCAGGAAGCGAGCCGTGAATCCGGGCTCCCCTTCGTGACCGAGGTGATGACGCCGGAGCAGGTGCCGTTGGTGGAGTCGTACGCGGACATGCTGCAGATCGGCGCGCGCAACATGCAGAATTTCGGATTGCTGAAGGCGGTGGGCAAGACGCGCAAGCCGGTCTTCCTCAAGCGCGGCATGATGTCGACAATCAACGAGCTGCTCATGTCGGCGGAGTATGTCATGTCCGAAGGCAATCCGAACGTCGTGTTGTGCGAACGGGGCATCCGGACCTTTGAAACCGAGACGCGGAACACCTTCGATATTTCCGCCGTCCCGGTGCTCAAGAAACTGACCCACCTGCCGGTGGTCGTCGATCCGAGCCATGCAACGGGACACTGGGACTTGGTGATCCCAATGGCCAAGGCGGCCGTCGCGGCGGGGGCCGACGGGTTGATGGTCGAGGTGCATCCGCGGCCCGTCGAAGCGTTTTCTGACGGGGCGCAATCGCTGAAACCAAAACGATTCCGGGAACTAATGGAAGGCATCCGGCCTTATCTCGAATTGGCCGGTAAGACGTTGGGGTAACGATGGCGGAGCAAGAAGTCGAAGAACTGAACGATGACTCACTTGATGAGCCTGTAGAGTCGCTGGGACGGGACGAAACGCGCAAGGCACTGCACGCGCTATTGTTTGTCAGCGACCGCCCCTTGAGCGCCGAACGCCTGGCCGAAGCGATGGGCGACATCGACCGCGATGTGGTGGCGACCTTGCTGGACGAGCTGCGCGAGGAACTGGATGCGCTGGGGGCACCCTACCTGCTCCGCGAAATCGCGGGAGGGTATCAGCTCACGACCAAAGGCGATTACGCACCCTACATCCGCCGCTTGCTTCAGATAAAGAAGAGCAACCGATTGTCGCGCGCAGTATTGGAGACGCTTGCCATCATCGCGTACAAACAGCCGGTCACCCGGTCGGAAGTGGAAGCGGTGCGGGGCGTCAGCGTATCGCACGCCTTCGATATCCTTCAGGAAAAACGATTGATCAAAGTGGCCGGCGTCGCGGAGGTGCCGGGCCGTCCCCGACTGTATCGCACCACGGAAGAGTTTCTCGTGCATTTCGGCATCAAGAGCCTGAAAGAGCTTCCCTCCATCGAGGAACTGCGCGAGACGGGATAAGCTCCCATGCGCCTCCAGCAGTTTATAGCCTCCTGCGGTGTCGCATCCCGACGTGCGGCCGAAACACTCATCTGCGAGGGCCGCGTGACGGTCAATGGCGCGACCGCCCAAATTGGCGCAACGATCGATCCCGGTGTCGATACCGTTCACGTGGACGGACGGTTGCTCACGTTCGAGCAAAAAGTCTACCTGCTTCTCAACAAACCTCGCGGTGTCGTTACGACCGTGAAAGACACCCATGGACGAGGCACGGTGCTCGATTGTTTCGATGATCTGGACGCGCGCGTGTTTCCCGTTGGGCGTCTTGATTTGGACGTGGACGGCGCGCTGTTGCTGACCAACGACGGTGATCTCGCGCATGCCTTGACCCATCCCCGCTTTGAGGTGAAGAAGACGTATCACGCATGGGTCAGGGGGGAGGTGTCTCTCGAAACGGCGGCCCGCCTTGCACGGGGCGTGCAGTTGGACGACGGAATGACGGCACCCGCCCGCGTGAAGATACTGAGTCGCGCTCGCGGCCGTACCCGGATTGAACTCGTAATCCACGAAGGGCGGAACAGAGAAGTGAAGCGCATGTGCAAGGCCGTGGGCCACCCGGTAAGAGAATTGACGCGCGTCGCCTTCGCGGGTCTTTCGGTGCAAGGAATTTCGCCCGGCACTTGGCGGCATCTGACGAGAGAAGAAGTCGAAGATTTGCGCGCCATGGTCCAGCCACGGGACCCTTCGACATCCCCACGGAAGCATCGCAAATGACGGACGCCGGCACGCCATCGACACCGCGTCCGGGGCCGGAACATACTCGTCAGGCTTTGTGGCAAAGGAGACTGCGGCTTGAGGAGAGATTTCGACGCGAGCGTCAAGTGGGAGAGGGGGACATCGGGGACAGGCTGTCCCGATCCCGCGTACCCGAATGGGGGTTACGGTCGATCGGACTTTGGAAGCGTGGAATTCGAAACGCCCAACATCTTCGTTTAGTACAGCACACTTTGCGCTTGCCGAAACTGCCAGACTTCCTCATTGGCTATCGCATCCTGTACGTAGCGGACTTTCACTTTAACGATCGGTTTCCGGAGTTTGCACCGCTCGTCCGCGACTTGTTGGCTACTGTCGAAAGTGAGATTTGTCTCTTCGGTGGAGACTACCACTTCGCCCACGATGGCGATTTCGCTCATGTGTTTCGCGATATGGCTGTTGTTCTGGAGGGGGTCAACGCCCGTCACGGAGTACATGCGATCCTGGGAAACCACGATCTCTCCGATTTCGTAGAGCCATTCCAATCGCTGGGTATTGACATCCTGGTCAACGAAAACCGGCGGATTGACGCCGATGAAGGATCGTTCTGGGTTGCGGGCGTGGACGATCAGCATCGATTCCACTGCGAGAGTTTGCCGTTGGCCACGGAAGGAATTCCACCAGGTGACTTCAGGCTGTTGCTTGCCCATTCCCCTGAACTGGCGACGCGCGCGCCGGAATTTGGAATCGATCTCTATTTGTGCGGGCACACCCATTGGGGACAGATCCGGTTTCCGGTGTTGGGCGCGTTAACCTATAACTCGCGATGCCCATCCCGTTTCTGTATGGGAAGGTGGGAAAGTGAGGGGATGTTGGGTTACACCACCGCCGGTATCGGGACCACGGACCTGCCCATCCGGTATAATTGTCCGCCCGAAGCCAGTTTGCTGACGCTAGCCCGCCTCTGATTGCTGTGCCATTTCGGGGCGCCACACGAGCACTTGCGCTTTGCCTTGCTTTTTTGCGCGATACATGGCGGCATCGGCGCGGTTGCACAACGTGGTGAAGTCTTCGCCATCGCGTGGGGCCTCCACGAGTCCCGCGCTGAAAGTCAGCGGTCCCGCACCGTCAGATTCCGAGAGTTGCTGGAATGTGGAGTGCATACGCTCGATGATCCGGCGGCCGATGTCTTCCGGTGTTTCGGGAAAGTAGAGAATGAACTCTTCGCCGCCGTACCGGCCCACGATGTCGACCGTGCGGATGTCCTTGGTCAGGGCACTCGCCAAATGACCCAGCGCGTGGTCTCCGGCGGCGTGGCCATACTTGTCGTTCACTTGTTTGAATTCGTCAATGTCTAGAAAGACAAGAGTAGCAACCGCGGGATAGCGCTTGATTCGGGCGAGCTCGCGTTCGATCTCGCGTTGCAGCGTCTGCCGGTTCAGTAGCTTGGTGAGCGGGTCGAGCCGCGCCACCCGCGAATAGTTCTCGTGCCTGCGCAAGACCGCGTGCACGCGAGCCAGCAGCACCTCCGGATCGAATGGCTTGGTTACGTACTCGTCGACGCCCATTCCCAAGCCGAGAATCTGGTCCTCCGCGGTGGATTTGGCGGTGAGGAATATGAAAGGAATTTCGCGCATGACGAGGTCTTGGTTGATGCGATCGCGCAGGGCGAATCCGTCCATCTCGGGCATCATGACATCGCAAATAATGAGATCGACGACGACGATGTCGAGCTTGTGAAGAGCGCTGAGCCCGTCTTCCGCATTGAACACCTGAAAGCCGGCCTCGGAAAGGTTGTACGTGAGCAGCTCGGCCGTATGCGGATCGTCTTCGACGACAAGGACCGAGTACGTCTTGGGCTCTTCTGCTACCGAGTTCTCCATTCGGATCAGGATCCCCCACCGTCAGTTTGCGCAGGCGTTTTCAGGGGCAAACGAACGACAAACGTCGTTCCCCTATCCATCTCACTTCGGACGGCCACCGTGCCGCCATGGAGTGTAACCATTTCCTTGACCAGGAACAATCCCAACCCGGCGCCCGCCGATTTTCGCGTGCCCCCCTTTACCTGGTAGAAGCGCTGGAAGATGTTGTCGATATGCTCGGGCGGAATGCCGATTCCCGTATCGGTCACCTCGATAACCACATCGTCAAAATCTTCATAGGCTGCAATGGAGATGCTTCCTCCCGGATTTGTGAACTTAATGGCATTCTCGAGAAGATTGCAGACGATGGTGTGGAGCTTGGTCGGGTCCGCGTAGAGTTGCGGCAGGTTTTCTGCGACGGTTTGGGTGTACTGGATCTGTTTTGACTCCAGCGCCGACGCCAACGAGGCCGCCGCCGCGGCGATCTGCGCGGAAACATCGACCATGGCCCGATTCAGGACCTGGCGGCCCGATTCAATGGAGCCAATCTCCAGCACTTCCTCGATCAGCGCCATGAGGCGTTCGGCCTCTTCGTCAATGATATGGAGGAAGTGTTCGCGCTTTTCGCGCGGCATATGGGGGTTGCGCAGCAGGGTGTTGGCGAATCCCTTGATGGACGTCATCGGCGTTCGCAACTCGTGCGATACACCCGACACGAAATCCGTTTTCATCTGATCGATTTCGCGTTCCTTGGTCACATCGTGGAGAATGGTGACGTAGCAGTCTTCGCCTTGGATCAGTTCGGGGATACGCGAGCGCGTAACTGACAAGGTGCGGTTGATAGGCTCTTCCAGATGGACGTCGGCCTTGGCGATATCTTTGCCGGATTCGGCAGTTTCGCGCCACATCGCGCGAAACGCGTCGTCTTCCAAAAGGGCCAGGAAATCCGTGGCCAGGGGCTCGCGTTCGGCGAATCCAAGGAGCCGTTGCGCGGTATGATTCATCATGAGCACGCGGTCCCGTGTATCGGTGACGACAACGCCCTCGCCGATGCCGCGCAAGATTGTCTCCAACCGATTGCGCTCCTGTGCAAGAATTACGGCTTTGCGGCGGTTGTCGGCTTCAATTTCGCGCCGTTCCACGGCCTCGCCGAGCGTGCGCGCGACGGCGTCGAGCAGTTTTCGTTCGGAGGCGAGAAAGGGTTCGCTCAGAACGGTGGCATGGACGTCTTCCACGTAGAACACCTGCACCATCCCGCGCGCCTTGCCGTCCACGATAACCGCCGCGGATTGCCCCCACTGCGTTTCCTCAAAGCGCTTGCTCGTGTACTCGACTCCGTCGAGGAGGATGCGCGCGCGCGCGATATCCGGGAACCGCCATGCCGGAGGAATGAGCATCACGAGATCTTCACAAATCTCCGCCACGGTTTCTCGAGTGCGGAGTGACTCGGCCAATCCATAGATGCACGAAAGCTCTTTCAGTTGTTGCTCGAAGGTGACGAGGACGCGCTGGAATCGGGACTCCGCCTGTCTGCGTTGCAGTTCTCCGGCCGCGCAGGACGCAAACAGACGAAGCATGGTGTCTCGCGAAGCGGTGTTCTCCAGCGGATTGCGGTGAAACCCGCCCAGAAACGCGATTCGCTCTCCCTCTCCATGCTGCACGGTGATTCCGATGAAACTTTGGGCTTTCAATCGCTTGGATAAGGGGCATCCAGGGTACTTCCGGGAAACACCGGATCGAACGGTGTGCACGGCAGGTGTCGACTCCAGCACATCTTGAAACGGAGTTCCGTTCAGGGGGAACTCGGGTTCGTCGATGAACAAACCGTCGCTCCATGTGGCGATGGGCACGGCATGCCCGCCACGGGCTTCCGTATACGTCGCGACGGTGGCATAGGCCATCCCACACGATTGTGCGAGGTTGCGGACCAGGGCGTTGAACAGGTTGTCTTGCGTGAGGGCGCGCGTGACTTCCAGCATTGCGCGCAAATCGGTGTGAGCGAGATGGACGTCAGATATATCCCGAACGTACAGGTAGCAGCATTGGGATTGCGGAACGCCCTGAAGTACAAACCGGAATAGACGGCTCTCGATCTGCGCGCAGAGCGAGAGTTGGTTTCCATGTTCAATAAGGGTTTTCAGATCCAGATGTTTGGCGGACGATAGGAGAGAGGATAGTGGCGCTCCCTCGGTCACGGCGAACGTGTGTCGTGCCGCAGCGTTCCCGCCGATGAGCCGGTTCTCAGTATCCACCACGAGTATGGGATCTGGATGGAGTTCCTCGGCAAGCCCCAATTCTGCTGAAAGCTGCTTCCGCGTCATTCACTTACCCCTACAATCCAACCGCCTGGGGTAAACTGTACCTGAATTGGAAAGGTCCTGGCGAGTTCGCGTCGGCATGGGCACGGCATAAACTTTTCCGCCGCTGAGCATCGCGGAGACGCAAGAGGTGAGACGCAGCTGGCAATGGGGCATCCAACTCGCGGAACGGCGATCTATGTGCGAAACGGGGGCAGTCGGATTCCCTTGGCGGTCAAGCCTTGAGAATGTTATTTCGCTTGGCGACGCTGCCGTTTGAGCAAACCCAGCCCCAGCAGTGCGGCCAGTGCGAAACCAAGCACCGCCGAGTCTCCATATCCCGCTTGCGCAGTTTCCCCTTGTTTCGGAGTCACGCGGTTAAAGCAGGATTGGGCGGGACGCACTTCCCTCCGGAAGGCCGCTGCCTGGTTTGGATTTCCCGCCAGGTCCGTGCACACGTTGGCCCGGATATCCGCGCCGATCGTTCCGGAAACGCGAAGCGGGGTGAGGGTGAAGTAATAGGTGTTCCCCGAGCCGGAGAATCCTCCTAGCTCCGCGTTCAACGGCGTGATGTCCGCGACCTCGAATCCGGTCACTTCATTGCTGAACGTGACGGTGACGGGAATCACGGTGATGATGTTCGTTGGATCGGGCACCGTGGATGTCATCGTGACGGTAGGGCCGACATCGTCAAAACTGCGGCTGAAGGTCTGGGCTTCCTCGTTTCCGTTGCCGGCCCCGTCCACGGCCACATCCGCCGCGATGTCTGCCTCGACGATGCCGACGGTCGCCGGAACGAGGTCAAAAGAGTACGACGAGCCGGTGCCGTCGAAGTTCTCGATGGTGGCGTTGGTAACAACGACGTCGGCCTCTACGAATCCGGTGACCGACTCGCTAAAAGTGACCGTTACGGGGATGGGGGTGATGTTCGTGGGGTTGTCTGCGGTTGACGCGATTGTGACGGTCGGGCGAACGAGGTCGAAATTCTTGATGTACTGCCGATCCGCCTCCGCGATGCAGGCCAGCGCGTTGCCTTGTAAGGCGGCGAGTTGCTGGCATTTGACGCGCGCTTCGACTTTGCTCGGCTGCCCCGTGACGTAATTCATCACCGCGCAGGTTTCGCCCGGCGCCAGGGTCAACGTGTACTCCCAGAAGGGCTGGTCGTTGCCCGTGAGAAAGTCGATGTCGGTGATGCCGATCTGACGGTTCGGACCCTGGAACACGTGGCCGAGGCGCGGCGAGGGCGAGACGCCGCCCGTGTAGTCCTCAAAGCTGACAGCCCAGTTGTCGGACGTCGTCGCAGCTGCCGGTGGCGTAGAGGTCTCGACCAGAACGGTATCTGTATCCGAACCCAGGTCGTTGAAAATCGTGACCATCACGTTCTGGTTTGTGCCGCCGGTATTCGTAAACACATTGATCCAGCGGCAGAACTCGTCGTTGTCCGGCACGAAAACCCGGCGGCTCACCTCGATGTCGCCAATCATCTGCGGCGCGAACAGGAATTGCCGGTTCGAGCAATCGCCATCCGGAGCCGTGCCGCCGTTCATGTTGTATACGACGCCGTTGACGAACATGTTGCCGTAGCCGTCAAAGGCGTTGAGCAAGGGAGCCACCGTCGAACCTCCGGCGCTGGTGGTCGCGGTCACCGAGGTGGTATAGGAGGCGTCGCTTACCGCACCCGAAGCCATGGTGCTTGTGGAAAACGTGATATCGGAGTTGATGAAATACTCCAGCCCCGACGCGTCCACCAGTGACAGGCTGCCGACGCCCGCCGTCGCGAACTGGGCCAGGACCATCGCCGCAATGCCAACCACAACGCTAAACCGTTTCATGGACTACTCTCCCTGGTGGACTGGCTTTCGCCTTTCCAACGACCCCCTGCTTTCAGGCGCAGAGATATCGGCGCCGCATTCCAACGCGTGCCGATTCCCTTAACACTATACTCAAAACAGGCTTCCGTTACGTGCTTCTGTCATAACCTCAGACGTCGCATTCCGTTGTGCATTCGATGATCGCGGCGGGCGACATTTCCGGACCCATCGAATCGAGTCGATTCCAATCGTCCGGTGCAATACGTTTTCCAATCGTTTCAAAGAAGTCGTTCCGCTCCGCGGCGCCGGAAAAATGGCCGCGCGACCATGCGCTCGTATACCCCATGCCGCAGCGGGCCTGCATCGCGGTATGGCCGTACATGACCATCGCGCCCTTGATTGCGGGCTCTACCAACGGCTCCATCTCCGGCGCGTCGAAATCGTCCACGTGGCGTTGGCCGTGGGCGTTCATTTCAGTGCCCACCAGCACCGGGAGATCCCGCACCCGCGCCAAATCGATGATTCGGTGCAGTTCTGCAACCTTCCTGGTTTTGGCGTCCGGATCCTTGATGTTCCAATTCCGGTCGGGAATGATGTTGATGGCGGCAACGCCGTGGCTCATCGCGAGGTCCAGTAATTCCTCAATGTCCTGTTCGCCGGTGCTGGTGCCGTCGAGCCACGCGTACGTCGGTATGGCGCCCGCGTCGAGGAGAAACGCCGTCACTTCCTTGAATTCCGGAAAGTCGGGTCCTTCAGGCTTCACGTACCCCACGCCTCCTGCTTTCATCACTTTGGACCGGAAAAAGGCGTGGAACACTGGCGGTTCGTCGAACATCCTCTTGACCTGTTCCGAGTCGCCGCTCAGCGTCGTAGCCCAGAACTTGGCGCGTTCGTCTGAATCGGGAAAGACTTCGCGCGACTTGCGGTCAAAGGCGATACACAAATGGCGTTCCGTCGCGTTTCCGTTTGGCGTCAGCGGCAAAACGTCCCCCTCATAGTCCAATTGCACGGGCCCCATGTAGGGGTTAATCCTCGCGAGCATCGTTTGGTTGCGTTGCTGGGCAGTTTCTTTGAGTTGGGGCAGGAGGCCGGGATTCGTAAGTCCAGACGCAGTAAAACCCGCGCCCATGTAATAGGCGATGCCGGGTTCACCCGGGGAGTTGATTTCGCGCGTCGAAAACTCGGGGAGGAATATCCGGGATTCGAGTCCGGCGCAGCCGCGCAGCCCCAGCAGGCGGCAGGCGTCCAGGAACTCGTCAACGCCATCCAGCACGTCGAAATCGACGAGGCCGACGGCGGCGAGACCGGCGGTTCGAGCCTTCCAGGCGACGCAGGCGGGAGAGTAGCCGTAGCCGTTGAAGGAGAAGAAGGAATGGCAATGCAGATTGACCGCTTTCCGGGTCTCGGGGAGTTCGATGGTCCCCGCGCGCGCCAGGTCCCAGAGTTGCTCCAGCGCGGCCCAGCGCATCCGCGGGTCAAAGTCGTTCAGTTGCGCTTCCAGAACGCCCGGATTTGGCGACATGTCGTAGAACTCCACTCGGTAGAAATTTGTGGTTGCTGTGCGCTGGCACGCGGCCGCGCGCCGGCAGCGGGCACTCGCCCCCGGTGGGTATAGTACCCTCCGCGTGGGCCGAAGCCCAAATCGATGGCTGCGGACGATGCACCTTCTTGGCTCTTGTGGAACATTCCCTGTATTCTTCAGGTCCAGATTCCAATAGTGCCTGAATGTTACTGGGCGGAGAGAATGCCGCGAATCTTTATTATTGCTGGTCCGAACGGCGCTGGGAAATCATCTTCCGCGGAGAGGCTGCTTCCGGAAGAAGTCGATTGCCGTGAGTTTGTCAATGCGGACTCGATCGCGGCAGGTTTGTCGCCGTTCGATCCGGATGGCGCTGCGATTCAAGCCGGAAGGATAATGCTCGAGCGAATTGATGAACTGGCAACCAAGCGCGTCGACTTCGCTTTCGAGACGACGCTCGCGGCCCGCAGTTTTGTCCCTATGATTCGTAAGTGGAACGCGTCGGGTTATGAGGTCGATTTGATATACTTGTGGTTGGAGAATGTGGACATCGCGCTCCAACGCGTTGCGCGCAGGGTTCGCCTCGGAGGGCACGATGTTCCCGAGGCGGTCGTGCGGCGACGCTACGTTCGGAGCTTGGACAATTTGTTTCGATTGTACATGCCGATTGTGGAGCGATGGGTTTTGTACGACAACTCACAATTCGCATCGAGACGCGTTGCCTTTAAGCGGGCCGGTCGCTTGGTGAATGTTGAGGATGACGCAACATGGTGCTTGATTCAGAAAAAGCCACTTTGATTCGTTCGGAAGAAGATTCCGTGTTTCAGGCGATCGATCGGGGTGTTCGCAAGGGCATCCGCGCCGCGATCATGAAGCACAAGCGCGCGGGGCATCCCATTGTGGTGCTGCGCGATGGGAAAGTCGTCGAGATACCCTCCGACGAGATTCCCGAACTGGATGAAACCGGCTCCAAGGAATAGACTGTGGCTTTGGTGGCGATCGCACGAGTGCGTATCCAGAATCCTACGTTTCGAGTATCCGTTTCGGTAGGAGGGCGGGTTTTCCAACCCGCCACAGTCGCCACTCAATTGGGAATCTAAACGAGAAAGCGGGACCGGTTACCATGACCCGCTTCCGGTAAGGGATCCGCGTACTGACACGCAATCATTGGCGTGGCGGGTTGGAAAACCCGCCCTCCTATGCACCTTCGTTCGGGATGCCGAATGGAGGCGGAGCGCGGAACGATCATGGGGGAAATGAATCTTGAATCATCACATTTCACGCCGCGCCTTTTTGAAGTCTTCCGCATTGGGCGTTGCTTTTGCCGCGGCCGGTTGCGTCACGGCCCCGGTAGAGGTCTTGGGGCCATTCTCCTGGAGCCCCACGCTTGAAACGTATCGCGATGAGAGAACCGGCGCCCTGGTGCGCTGTCTAACCAGCGATGCGGCACGGGACGAAGTGATCTACCAGACCCACCCCATGTGGGCGGAGGGAATGGAGTATCTCGTGTTCTATTCCGATCGGAGCGGCGGGGGCATGCAACCGCACGTCCTGGAGTCGCGCACGGGTACCGTCCGCCCGTTGGCCGGCCATCCTATCGGTGATAACGTGGTGGCGCGGAAGAGCCCCGCGATCTATGCCCTTCGTGACAATGCGATCTACGCGTTTGACGCGTTGCGTGCCTTTCATGAAGGCGCGCCAGGCAAATGGGTGGCCGATTGGCCCGCGGGCGTCGGGCATCAAGGCATGTTTTCGTTGGACGCGACTGAGCGGGTCTTGTACGGCGGCGCGACGTTCGAGCCGGAGAAGCGGTGGGGAATCGTCGCGCTGGATCTCCCGCGCGGAACCTGGCGGACCGTGGTCGAGGTGGACTTTCTCGTAGGCCACGTCCAGGCCCATCCCGAGATCCCCGGCCTGGTCAGTTTCTGTTGGGAAACCGGCGGCGATGCGCCGCAACGCATGTGGACTGTCGATGCGAAAGAGGGCGAGCCGCGACCGATCTATCAAGAAACCTACGAGGAGTGGGTCACCCACGAGGTCTGGTGGGGACCGAACCAGATGCTCTTCACGATATGGCCCTACGACGATGCCCACAAAACCCAGCCTCACGGCGTCGCGGTGGTGGACTATCCGTCCGGCGATCATCGCATCGTGTACCAGATGCCCGCGTGGCACACGGCGGGAAGTCCGGATCGCCGCTGGGTCATGGCCGACGATTTCGACCGCAACCTCTGGCTCATCGATCCCCGCACGGGTGAACGCCGTTTGCTCACGCAAGGCCATAACACCAAGGGCGTCGACACCCATCCCCACGCGTCCTTCACGCCGGACAGCAAGGGGATCGTCTTTACTTCCAGCAAGTTCGGCAACGCGGATGTGTTCCACGTCGAAATCCCGGAGTGGGAGTCGTTGCCCGCGGAATAGCCCCGCTGGTAGCGCTCCTTCGCGGAAGCTCAGTCGCTGTTCGACTCCGCCTGTTCCTGCAACCGCCATTTGACGTTGTGGGGTTCGCGGAGGTCGTCGAACCGCACCGTGGGGCAGTACCCGCCGCTTTTGACCGTGGCGCGGTTTGCTGGTTCAGCGAGGAGGATCTCGGTGTTGGGCGGGAACACCATGGACACCGTGTTTTCTGGTCCGAGCGCGGTGTTGTTGTGGAAGACCCAATCGCCGTTTTCCTCTTTGTAGATACCCCATTGCTGTCCTTCGTGGGCCATCGTTTCCGGATGCAGATTGCGGACCCAGACGGTGTACCTAATCCAGTCCCGCCGATCGACGGGCGTGCGCAGTTTGGCTTCGTAGCGCCACAGGCGATCCCCGGCTTTCACCGCCTGCCAATCCAGTTCATTGCCGTATTCGTCATACCACTGCATCTGGTCCCGGCCCAGTTCAAAGCCGTCGTATAGGTGAACCGTCCGGACCGGAACGTCTTGCCAGTTCTTCTGCTCCACGTGGAACGCGCTGGTTACCGAGGAGTCTTCGGCGAACCAGTAGGTCGCCTCCGCGCGGCCGTCGAAGACCTTGCGGGCGTTTTGCCAGACCCAGAATTCCGCGGCCCCGACGGCGGGAATGGCAATAGCCGCCGAGCAAAGATACCCCAGCGTTTTCATGGAAACACGATTTAACAGGCTACGCATCGACATGGTCGGTACCTCCCTCGCCTTCGCTCGCGGTGGGCGACATTGCGTCCAAGCGCGCGGCGATTTGGGACAACTGCAGTTGCACTTGCTTGATCTCTTTTGATGTGGCCATGCGGCTGTCGACGACCCAATACCAGAGTTTCAACAGGACGCTAGATTCCAGGCCGATCATCAGCAGGAAAAAGCCCAAGAGCATTTCCCGGGTGTCGCCTGCGTGGGCAATCCACCATGCGCCGAAGTAGAGAAATCCGGTGCAGACCAACAACGACAGCGTCAGCCGGACCATCATCTTTTTGCGCTGGTAGTCGAACTCCTCGACCACCTTGCGCCGCGCGTCTTCGTCGGGCGCGTCGTCCAACTCCATGACGCCCCAGATGAAGTCGTGCAACCGCCGTTCTCCGTTTTTCATGGCGTCGTTTCCTCCAGGCGCCGGCGCAAGTGTTGCCGGCAATGGTACAGGCGGGACTTCACCGTGCCCGGGGATATCCCCAGCACGTCCGCAATCTCCGCCACGCTCAACTGTTCGTAGTAATAAAGGCTGACCAGCGCGCGCTGTTCCGGCGTCAATACGGTAAGCGCCGTCTCCAATGCGGCGTCTTGTCCATCCGCGCGCGTGCGCGGCGGCGGCGCGTTGGCTATCTCCTCAAAGGTCCGATCCCGTTTCCTGCGCCGCTGCTGCTTGCGGATCCAGTCGATGGCCTTGCCGTGCAGAATCCGAAAGGCCCACGCCGGGAACGCCACCGGGTCGTCCAAGTGGCCCAGGTTGCGGACCATGGCCATCCAGGCGTCCTGGGCCACGTCCCGCGCCGCTTCCCCGTCGCCGGTCAAGGCACATGCCTGCCGCACCAGCCGGGGATGCCAGCGCCGCACCAATTCGTCCAACGCCCCCGCGTCCCCCGCCTGGCTAGCCGCCACGAGCCATTCGTCGTACAGCTTGTCCCGCTGGTCCATACATATAAAGGTCGCGCGAAGAGGGGGGCGGTTCAATCGGGGGGGCGGTGAGGGGGGGAGATGAGTCCCTTGGCATTAATAAGCAATGAAATTCATACTGTCATGCCGTGCAAGTAAAGATCCCAGCGTGCTATCATTGCAACATGAGCGAAGATGGTACATATTCTCCGGTGATATCGCGCCTAACTTGGAAAGTGATTGCGTTTTGGGCTGATCGGTTTATCTTGCTGGTCACCGGATTGGTCGTCTGTCTCGTCGCTGAACCACTGCTTTCTAGAGCCGCCGAGTACGTTGCGGAGCTGCTGGAACCACATGTCTTGTTCATCAAAATCTTTGCTGTGGCAATAGCCAGCGCGACCACTTGGCACGTGGCGACGTTGCCCGGTGGTTTCTATATGCGGCAGTTTCGCCATTGCTGGAAGGTTCCGCCCATATGGGTTTTGGCATTGGTAGGGTGTGTAATCTATCTACCCGTAGCGCCCGCACGTGCGGTCTCCAGCATTTCTGCCCCTGAAGCAGGCGATATTTGGACAAGTTTCGCGTTTGTTGCGCTTTGCGGACCTGCTCTTGCATATGTGTTGCGATGGATCACACACCCTACCAAATCGAATCCGACGCATCGAAAACAGCTTACACCAGCCGCTGTCGCTAAACCCGCGGTGCTCAAGGATGAGGAATATCACTCGTGGCTAGAAAGCGAGAATCCGATTTCAGAGGTAAAATACGACTTCTTTGATGCCGCGACAGTTGCGCGTCGGATTAGCCGGTTACTTGTTCAAAGTCCGCCGAAGAACGTTGGCCTTATTGGTCCTTTCGGCTCCGGTAAGAGTAGCATTTGCGACCTCGTTTGTGGGTTTCTTCTGAATCCGGATACAAAGAATTCCAGTGACGGTAATCAAACCTCGAACGCCAGGAAACTGCCGATCATCTGTCGTGTGGAGGGTTGGGGGTTTCGCGAAGGTTCAGCGGCGCTGCACATTTTGAAGTCCATGGTCAGCCGACTTTCCTGTGAAGTGGATTGTATCAGTCTTGCTAAGCTTCCTAATGAATATGTAGCGGTTCTTCGAGAGATTCCAAGTGGTTTCAGTCGAGTGGCGACGGGATGGCTGAGTCGACCAGAAGATCCAGAGGCGATTCTACTTCGCTTTGACGATCTTCTTGAGCGCGCAGGTTTGCGGTTCCTGGTGATCCTAGAGGATTTGGACCGAAATGCTGACGCCAACCAGGGGATCCTCTGCGACGAAATCTATCCCCTCCTTGACCGGATGTGTCGGTTGGAAAGAGTATCATTTCTGTTCGCTGTCGGCCATCACGGCAGTGAACTCGCTAACTTGGTAAGACTGGCGGGCCACCTGGAAGCGGTCCCTGCACTTCTGAGGGCTCTGTTGCAAAAATCGTGAAGCTTGAGCATGCTTGGCGGAGATTGGACGGAC
>BTVY01000072.1:0-21993 GCA_045863335.1 Candidatus Hydrogenedentota bacterium
CGATACCGATACCGATACCGATAGCGATAGCGATAGCGATTTGGATGTTGAGTTTAGGTTGTAGTTATGCCAATTCGCCTCGGTGGGCCCAGACCTTTTCGAAGGCATCGCCGTATTGCTGGACCAAATCGGGCTGATCGGACGTGAAGTAGGCGACCTGGATTGCGGTCCCGTTCGCCTCGGTGGCGCCTGGCAGAGTATCCGGGTTGGGCAGCACGGGCATATGACGCCACCATTGGGACTCGGAGAAGATCGGGTATTCGTGGAGCAGGGTCCACTTGTTTTCGATGACGTCCACCCCTTCGGTCTTCAGCGCTTCGACACACTTGGCGCGGGACATGCCGGCGGCTTTCTCGTCGAGGAACAGGATGTTCTTGGAGTAGTAGACGCGGTCCATGTCGGGCCGGGCGTATTGCTCCGCGAGACCCGGCAATTGGGTGATGCGATCGTTCAATTGGCGGACCTGCGCCTTGCCGGCGGCGTTCATGGCGTCGAGTTTGCCGAGTTGAATGCGCGCGAGAATCGCCGAGACGGGGTGAATGCGGAGTTTTGATCCAAATGCGGTGCCCTGGTACTTACGGTAGGGACTGCCTTCCGGGAAGGTGTTCGGGAGATCGTAGTTGCCGTAGGTGGTCGCGCGTTCGAAATCGCCCTGGTCTTTGTACATGCCGATGCCGCCTTCGATGGACGGCAGCGGCTTCGTGCCCTGCAAACTGAACCCTGCCATGCGGCCCCAGTTTCCGATGAGTTCGCCGCCGACGCGCGCGCCGTGGGCATGGCTCGCGTCTTCAACCACGGATAGTCCGTGCTCCTCGGCGAAGGCACAAATCTCCGGCATTTCACAGGGCAGCCCGTACCAGTGGACGGGCATGATGGCTTTGGTCTTGTCCGTGAGGCGGCGTTTGCAGTCCTCGATGTCGATGTTCATGGTTTTCGGATTCGAGTCGACGAATACCGGAACGAGGTCAAAAAACCGCATAGGCACCACGGGGAACCAGGTGCTGTAGGCGGGCACGAGCACTTCGCTGCCCGGCGGCAGTTGCAGCGCGAAGAGCATGGAGGTCAGGGCGCTGGTGCCGTTACAGTGGGCCTTGGCGTAGGGGCAACCAAAATAGGCCTTCCACGCGTCCTCGAAGACGGCCACGGGCGCATAGTCCGGCGCGCGGAGAAGTTCGCTGACGGTGGCGATTTCTTCATCGCCATAGAGCGGCCATTTCGTGGCGGTGTCGGCGGCCGCGGTCACGGCCTTGGGTCCGCCACTGAGCGCGAGGGTTTCCAGTTTCGCCGGGCTGCTCGCAGCCTGTTGGGCGGTCGTGGCGCAACCGGCATAGAACCCGGCACTGAGGGCACCGGCGGTTTTCAAGAAGCTGCGGCGGCTGGGTTTGGAGTGGTGAGCGTGCGTGGACATGGCAATAATCCCCCGGGTTCGAATCCCGGCCGAAACCGGAATCTCAATTCTACGTTCCGCGACTCCCCCTAGCCGCTCTCGGATTATTGTATTCCACATTGACCGCAGCGTCAAAATACAGTTTGCTGGCGAATCTGGCATACTTGGCGGAGGAGTTCGCAGCGAAGAGAGGGGAAATACTGACATGATTATGGACCTGTTGAAGAACTGGGAACAATACGCTTGGCCGAATGGGCGATTTGGGCAGGGGTTTGCGTATTTGCAGTCGTTGGAGGCGGGTGTGGCGGATGGGCGGTACGAGTTGGACGGGGACAACCTGTTCTGTATGGTGCAGGCCTATGAAACCAAGCCGCAGGATGAGCAGGAGTTTGAGGCGCACCGGGAGTATGCGGACATTCAGGTCCTGCTGGCGGGGAAGGAATCGATCCTGTGGACGCCACGGGAAGGATTGGCCGTTACGAAACCGTATAAGCCGGATATCGAATTTTATTCGTTGATACCGGGGGCGACGGATCTGGTGCTGCGTCCGGGGCAGTTTTGCGTGTTCATGCCGGACGATGCGCATGCACCGTGTATCACGCATGAGACGCAGTGCACGGTGCGGAAGGCCGTGGTGAAGGTTAAGTTGTAGAGGGAACATCCCCCTAAATCCCCCGTCGAAGGGGGACTTTCCGGATTGCGGTGTACAGGGACTTAGCGAAAGTACGTGGAGTTCGGGACATTGGGGACGTTGGCAGGCTGGAAGCCCGCACCACAATTCGCGCTGAGATCGTATGGACAGTAGGACGTCCGATTGCAGGAGTCGGTCGCAGGCTGGAAGCCTGCACCACAGTTTTCCATGAACCTTCTAACGACGAAAAGGGAGCATACCCGGATGGCTGGGATTCGACTGGTGGCGATAGGGCTCTTGCTAGCTGCGGGGATTGGCGGATCGAGTGCCGTTGCGCAGGAGGAAACGATGGCGGATCGGTACCGGGTCTACATTGGAACGTATACGGGCGGTGAGAGCGAAGGCATCTATCTGCTGGACTTCGATGCGTCGTCGGGCGCGTTGGAGGTGGTGGGGCTGGCGGCGGAGACGGGGAATCCTTCGTTCCTCGCGCTTCATCCGACGATGCGTGTGTTGTATGCCGTCGGCGAGATGTCGAAGGACGCGGGACGTCCGGGAGGTGCGATCAGCGCATTCTCCATCGACGACGAGACGGGGCTGCTGACCTTGCTCAATCAGGAGTCGACGGTCGGGAAAGGGCCGTGTCATGTTTGTGTAGCGCCTTCGGGGAAGCATGTGGCGGCGGCGAACTACGGCGGCGGGAGTACAGTGCTGTTGCCGGTGCTGGAAGACGGACGGCTGGGCGAAGCGAGCAGCTTCATTCAGCATGAGGGCAGCAGCGTGAATCCGGGGCGTCAGGAAGGGCCCCATGCCCACTCGGTCAATTTTGATCCGACGGGGCGCATCCTGATCGCGGCCGATCTTGGCACCGACAAACTCATGCTGTACCGGTATGAGGAGTCGGGCATGTTGACGCCGGGCGATCCGCCGTTTGCATCGCTTGCGCCGGGGGCGGGTCCGCGGCATGTGGCGGTGCACCCGTCCGGGAAGTTCATCTATTCCGTGAATGAGCTGCTCAGTACGGTGACGGCGTTCGCGTACGATGCGGATTCGGCGACGCTGACGGAAGTGCAGACGATTGGGACGTTGCCGGGTAGTTTCGAGGGCGAGAATACGACCGCGGAGATTCGGGTGCACCCTTCCGGCACGTTCTTGTATGCGTCCAATCGCGGGGACGACAGCATTGCTGCCTTTGCGCTGAATCCGGAAACAGGCATGCTGACGGCTATCGGGCACACTTCCACGGGCGGTAAAACGCCACGCAATTTTAATGTGGACCCGAGCGGGCGGTATCTACTGGCGGCGAATCAGGCGACGGACAATGTGGTGGTGCTGCGAATCGATCCGGAGACGGGGACGTTGACGCCGACGGGGGTTGAGGTGGAGGTGGCGACGCCGGTGTGCGTGGTGTTTGATGCAGTGCGGTAGGGGCTGCAGTTCAAAAACAAATTCAAATTCGAATGATCGAAATTCGTACGGGAACGGTTTCGGGCATGGTTTGAACACCTTGGGCTAGAAGCCCAAGACACCTCGAAGACAATCTTGGGCTGGAAGCCCAAGGCACCTCATAGGCACCTCATAGGCACCTCAAATCACGGCCTGGAAGGCCGTGCCACCTCGTACAAGCCGCTTACTCGTTTGTGCCGTTGAATGTGAGGACGACGAGGGTTCGGTCGTCGTCCATGGGGCAGCCGCCGCTGAACTCGTGGAGTTGGGCCTTCACCGTGTCGAGGAATCCGCCGGGATTGTCATCGGCGTGGTCGCGGAAGAGTTGCTCCAGGCGTTGTTGTCCGTAGCATGCGTGGGAGCCGTTGAAGGTTTCCGTTACGCCGTCGGTGTAGAGCAGTACGCGGAGATCGGATTGGACGTCCACGTGGCGGGTTTCAAACTCCACGTTGGGATCGATTCCCAAGGGCAACCCGAGGCGGCTTCCGAGAAGTTCGAGAGCGCCGTCGCCTTTCCGCTTCGCGAAACCGGGATTGTGACCGGCTGCGGAATAGGCGATTTCCCCTTTTCCTACGTCGATAATCAGCAAGAGCGCGGTGACAAAAAAACCATCCTGTTTGAATTGCCGGCTCAGCAGGTTGTTGGCGCGGGACAAGACCTCCGACGGTTCCGCGCCTGAGACGGCCATAGCCTGAATGATGCTGAGACACTTGGCGGCGAGCAACGCGGCCGGCAGGCCTTTGCCGGTGGCGTCGCCGATAACCAGGGCCAGGCGATTCTCGCCTACGGGCCAGAAGTCGTAGAAGTCCCCCCCCACTTCGCGCGCGGCCTCGCAGGTTCCGACGATCTCCACGGGGCCGTAGGTGGTTCGGGCGGCCTCGGGCAATAAGGACTGCTGCAGCTCGGCAGCGATACGGAGTTCGCCCTCGAGTTGTTCGCGCCGCGCGGTCTCGGTTTTGAGTTTTTCGATCTGGTCTTCGATTGACGCGGCCATGCGATTGAAGGCACGGCCCAAGGTGGCCACCTCGACAGGCCCTTCCTCCTCGGCGCGTTTCGTCAGGTCACCGGTCGCGTACGTGCTCGCGACGTCCACGAGATCGGACAAGGGCCGGGAAACGCTGCGGCTCATGCGCAAGGCAATCCATACGGCGAGCAGCAGCACGATCAGCGTCGATGTCGTGAGATGCAGAATCTGGGGAAGAACAACGGCGCGCGCGGTCCGGAACGGGAACTGTACGATAAGCGCGCCTTCTTTTTGCGGTTGCGCGGGAACGAAGGTTGTGATGATGCTTAGCGTGTTGCCGGTTCTTTCCTGCAGTACGTGTTCGTCGGGATTGGCCTTCAAGCGATTCAGCAGGACCAACGCGGTTTCCTTGTCAAAGGCTTCGGCCGATTCACCACCGGTGGCGACGTCGATGAAGACGTCGTCATCTTCCAGGATAGCGATTCTCGACGCGCCGATGAGGTTGGCGATCTGCAGCAAGTCCTGGGCGAGGAAGGGCGGCCCACTGGGCGGACCTGTATCTCGCGGTGGCGGCGCCATTCCGGGACGCTCACGATCTCCGGGGCCGTCGTCTACAGGCGGCGGCACGTCCAGACCAGGAAAGGCCATGAGCCACGGCGGAGGTCTGCGGTCGCGGCTGAGGAGGCGTTCGCTAATCTTGGATTTTTGTTCGAGTTCCGTTGCGAGCAACAAGACGAAGGCCGTGCCGGTCTGTCGCATGGTATCGCGCAAAGCGCGCACGGAACTGATGGATAAGATCGTGCCCAGCAGGACGGAGACGAGCACTACGAGGCTCACGGTGGTCACGGTAACGCGGGTACCGTAGCGGTTCCACGGCGATTCAGGCACGGGCGATTCGGTTGCTTCTCGATGCTTATTCACGGTCTATCTCGCGCGATCACCGCGCTCCCCCAAAACTGCATGTCACAGCGACCAGCCCTCGCGCCAGGCGCGGCGAACGTACTGCGTCGCATCCGGGATATTGGTGAACTCCATGGTATCCGGATCCCACTCCAACTTGGTACCGAATCGTTTGGCGATGTTGCCGAGCAGGCAGACTTCGGTCAGCGGGCCGGAGTAAGCGAAATCGGCGCCGGCTTTGCCGCCGGACTTGATGGCGCGAACCCAGTCGTCTTCGTGGGTCCCTTCGATTCGAGGGATGGAGGGCTCCGGCGGCGTGAAGTTCTTCATGCGAGACGCGGGAAGCAGGCGCGGATTTTCACCGTAGACGCCGCAGGTCAGCATGCCTTCCGAGCCTTTGAACAATGCGCCGCCTTCGGGATGGCCGAGTTCGTCCTGGTCGTCGAGTTCGCGCGGGCGGGGCACGCGCAATCCGTCATACCACGTTAGGGTCACGGGCGGCATGACGCCGCGGGCGGGGAACTCGTAGCGCACGAGGCAAGCGATGGGATGAGTCTCTTCGTTCAGATCGGTGCAGGAACCGTCGATGCTGGTGGGTTGTCCCAGATCGAGGGCCCAGAAGATGGGATCAAAGGTGTGGGCGCCGCGGTCGCCCATCATGCCGCAACCGAAATCCCACCAACTGCGCCAGGTGCGCGGGTGATAGCAGGGATGATAGGGCCGTTCCGGCGCGGGGCCGAGCCAGAGGTCCCAATCGAGCGTTTCGGGAACGGGCGGCGTTTCTTCCGGGCGGGTGCCGCGCGGGGAACTCCAGTTGGCGTGTCCCCAGGGGTAATAGGTGAGGCTGCACCACGCATCCACTTCGCGGACTTCGCCGATGAGACCGGCCTGGATCCATTCGCGGACCTGCCGGATGCCCTCGCCAGAGTGGCCCTGGATTCCCATCTGCGTGACCACGCCAGTTTGCTGTGCGGCCTGGGCGAGGACGCGGGATTCGTAGACTTCGTGAGTCAAGGGTTTCTGACAGTAGACATGCTTGCCGGCATCCATGCAGGCCTTGGCGATGACTGCGTGGGTGTGATCGGGCGTGGCAATGAGCACGGCGTCGATGTCGTCCTGCGCGGCGAGCATCTCGCGGTAATCCGTGTACCGCTTTGCGTCAGGGAAGGCTTCGAATACTTTGGCGGCGTAATCGTGGTCCACATCGCACAGGGCAACGATGTTCTCGCCGGACAGGTTGCGCAGGTTCGACCCGCCCATGCCGCCGATGCCGACCCCCGCGATGTTCAGCTTTTCGTTGGCGTTTTGTGCGCGGGCGATGTGAAAGGCGCCCAACGCGGCGGCGCTGCCGATTGTCGTACGGGAAAGGAATCCGCGGCGGCTGATCGTGGTCATGGAGATGCTCCTTTATTCGGTCTCGCCGCGAGTTCCGGGTCTCGCCGTTCCTTGAACCCGGCGGCGGTTTCTGGTTCCATCACCGGTGCCAATCGTAGCACATACGGCGGGAGTACGTTGCCATTTCAACACGTCTACGCGAGACCTTCTCTTCGTTCGATCAAACTTGGCCACGAACCACGTGCGCGCTGGCCTTCCTGGCGTTCGTGGATGCGGCGCGGGCGTCTGCCGCGACCCATCAGACAGCCGGAGGTTTGAAGGCCGTCGACTGGTTGATCATCGCGGCATACGCGGTGTCGATGATCGCGTTGGGCTGGTACTACAGCCGCCGGCAAGGCTCCACGAAGGAGTATTTCGTCGGCAGCGGGAACATGCCGTCATTCCTGATTGGCGTCTCTTTGTTCGCCACACTGCTGAGCACGATCACGTACCTATCACTACCGGGGGAAGTATTGGGGAAAGGCCCGATGTATATGACCAGCCTGCTGGCGCTGCCGTTGGCATTTCCGGTGGTGGGTTATGTGCTGCTTCCCGCGTACATGCGGGTCCGCGTGACGAGTGCGTATGAATTGTTGGAGATGCGGCTGGGCCTGAGCGTGCGGTTGCTGGGGGTCGTGATGTTTCTGGCACTGCGGCTGACGTGGATGTCGCTACTGGTATATCTCGCGTCCAAGGCGATGGTCGTGATGATGGGGATCGGCGACGAATGGATACCGGCGGTGGTGCTTGTGACCGGATTCGTGTCGGTCATCTACACGTCGATGGGCGGACTACGGGCCGTAGTGATTACGGATCTGGTCCAAGTGTGTCTCCTATTTGGCGGGGCATTGCTGGTCATCCTGGTGGTCTGTGTGGACCAGGGCGGTTTCGGCTGGTTTCCAACGGAATGGCAGGCGCATTGGGACAGGCAGCCCGTGTTCTCGCTAAACCCCGGGACGCGGGTCACGGTGCTTGGGACGCTCGCCAGCATCTTCCTCATGTACGTGTGCACTGCGGGCGGCGACCAGGTTTCGATACAGCGGTTCATGTCCACGCGGGACGCGGCTGCCGCGCGCCGGGCGTTCCTGACGCAGCTCTGCGTCGCGGCGGTTGTCACGACGACGTTGAGCGTTGTGGGCCTGGCGTTACTCGGATATTTTCAGGCCCATCCCGGCTTGCTTCCCGAAGGCATGGGTATTGAAGAGAACGCCGACGATATTTATCCGCGATTCATTTCCTTTCATCTGCCCGCGGGCGTTTCGGGGTTCGTGGTGGCGGCCATGTTTGCCGCGGCCATGTCGAGCATCGATTCGGGCGTGAATTCCATCACGGCGGTCGTGATGACCGATCTGATGGAGCGCTTCGGATTTCACCCGAAGACCGAGAAAGGGCACGTGTTTGCCGCGCGGTGTCTTGCGTTCGGTATTGGTGCGGCGGCGATGATTGGAAGTTCATTCATGGACGCAATTCCCGGCAATATCACGTCGATTACGGGGAAAACGGCCAATCTTCTTGTCACTCCGATCTTCGGGCTGTTTTTCTTTGCCATGTTCGTCCCGAATGTGCGGACTGCGAGTGTGTGGGTAGGCTGGTTCTTCGGCGTAACGACGGCGGTGCTGGTCGGGTTCTCGGGCGCCATCTTCGGATACAACCCGGAGACAGGGTATGATCCGATCAGCTTTCAGTGGATCGCTCCGGCCGCGTTACTGGCAAATCTCGGGAGCGGCCTGCTCGTCCATTGGTTGTTGCCGCGGCGGCAACGGGGTGTTAACTCGTGAGCGTGGTTACGGAACATGAATTGGCGTGCGACGTGTTGGTCGCGGGAGGCGGCGCGGCGGGGGTGCCGTGCGCTCTGGCGGCGGCGCGGTGCGGCGCGCGTGTCATTCTTTGCCAGGACCGGAGCGTGCTTGGCGGCAATGCTTCGAGCGAAGTTCGCATGCACATCGTCGGCGCGAACGGCGTGGGCCGGAACGACCGGGGCGCGGAACGTGAGACCGAAGCCCGGGAAGGTGGCATCGTCGAGGAGATCCGGCTGACCAATTGTGTGCGCAATCCGCAGCGGTCGGCTTCCATGTTTGATCTGATCCTGTACGACCTGTGCCGGGCTGAGCCCAATCTCACGCTCTTGCTGAACACGGCAATCACCGGTGTCGCGATGCGGGGCGATACCATCGAGTCCGCGATTGCCGAGCGCATCAGCACGGAAGACCGGTTTCGCATCGCGGCGAAGGTTTTCATCGATTGCACCGGTGACGGGCGGCTGGGCGTCGAGGCGGGCGCGCCGTTCATGGAAGGGCGGGAGGACAGGCAGCAGTTCGGCGAATCGCTGGCTCGCGAGGTGGCGGACCAGGCGCGGCTCGGCTCATCGATCATGATGCAGGCGCGGAAGCACGACCGGCCCATGCCCTTCGTGGCACCGGCGTGGGCGCGAACGTTCAGCAAGGACGACCTGCGGTTGCGGCTGTATGCGATGCCCGGCGACGAAGCGCCGACGCATGAGTACGGCTACTGGTGGGCAGAATGGGGCGGGACGCTGGACACCATCAAGGACAACGAGCGGATTCGGGACGAGTTGTTGGCCGTTGTGCTTGGGATTTGGGACCACGTGAAGAACGGACCGCCCGAGGCGCGTGGCGCTGATGGTTTCGACGCATCGCACTGGGCACTGGAGTGGATTGGCTTTCTTCCGGGGAAGCGGGAGAGCCGTCGGTTCATCGGTCAACACGTCCTGACGCAGCAGGATGTGATGAACTCGACACCGTTCGACGACGCCATTGCGTATGGCGGTTGGCCCATCGATATTCATCCCGCCGAAGGCGTCGACGCGCCGAACGAGGAACCATGCGTTCAGCATGCCGTGCCGTACCTGTACGACATTCCGTTGCGAGCCTGCGTGTCGAGCACGATTCGCAATCTCATGTTTGCGGGACGCAACATTTCGGCGACGCATGTTGCGTTCGCGTCCACGCGTGTTATGGCGACCTGCGGCGTTGTGGGGCAAGGCGCCGGAACGGCGGCCGCGATTGCGGTTGCCCGGGGAATTGCACCTCGCGATTTGGCAAGCGACTCAGAAGCAATAGATGCGATTCAGCAGCGGCTCTTGCGCGATGACTGTTATCTGGTGGGGCGGTCGAACGCCGGTTCCGAAGACCTTGCGCGAATCGCAATGGTCACCGCAACCAGCGAGCAGCTCGAAGGTCCGGCGCGGCAGGCTGTGCAAGGGCCTACGCGTGCGACGCACGGCGAGCGGGGCGCGCCGCCGGATCGTCGCGCCGCCGGCACACAGCGGTGGATGTCCGATCCGGGCGCGGGTTTTCCGGCGACGTTGGAACTTGCGTGGGACTCCCCCATTCTGCTTCGCGAAGTTCAACTCATTTTTGATACGGGCATGCACCGCCACCTGACGCTTAGCCACCACGATGGATATACCGCTACCATGATGTGGGGGCGGCCCCAACCGGAAACCGTTCGCGATTACACCGTGAGCGCCTATGTGGACGGTGAGTGGGTTCCGTTCGTTACGGTGCGTGACAACTACCTGCGCAGGCGCGTACACGCAATTGAGGTTGCGCGCCCCGTTGCGAAGATTCGGGTTGAGGTGCAGACAACGAACGGTTTGGATCATGCACGGATTTGCGAGGTTCGCGTCTACGCGTGATCGCTTCTACTCTCGAACGCGCGCTTCCCGAGGGCGGTAGGGTTCGCGGTAGTGGTAGAGCACTTCCATGCGCGACGGTATTCCGGTCACGCCGAGGACATTGCGGGTGCGCATTTCGAGCGTGTTCACTGCGCTGCGGTTTAGCTGCCAGACGAACTCTGCATCCGCGTCGCGCCAGCCGGTATCGTCCACGTTGATCTCGTAGGACTCAAAGTTCGGGGTGATGCTATGCATCTGCACCCGGACGTCTCCCTCCCGCTCTCCGTGCGTCGCGGTGAAGGCGACTTGATTGAGCGTCGGGTAGAAGTCCGCGATGCGATCGCTGTGCAGCGCGTATTGCAGTTTCCGCGGCGTGGCTTCGTCGTACCAATTCAAGTAGCCGTTCCAGGGCCACCAGGTGCTGCCTTGCGACAAGGGCCGGGGCGTGGGCTGGGAAAAGTAGTTGTTTCGCGGCATCATGCGGAAGAAGCCGGTCAGGTTGTGTTGCGGTGGCCGTTTGCCTGGGTCCGGGCTGTTCAGCCAGGGCGTGAAGGTCGAAATCTCGAGGGGCGGTTTGTTTTCCGGAAGCCCGGAATCGGGATGATTGCACCACGGCTCCGGGCTCATCCAGTCGATGGGATTCGACGCGGACAGGCCGTACTTGGCGAGAAAGAATTCGTGCTGCTCGTGAATGTTCACGGGCTCGCCGGTTTCGGTGTTGAACTCGTAGGAGTCGAAGACACTCTCCGGATCGGCGTGCACCCATTTGCCGAGATCGTCGATGTATACCTCGACGGATTCGTGGTTGAAGATATTCATGTGCCGCGCCTGGTAGCCGAGCGACGCCAACGATTGAATAAACACAATGGAAAACTGGATGCACATCCCCCCCTTTCCGCAGGCGTCGCGCCGGTCGAGGATGTCGAGGGCGTTCCATTCGGGGTAATTCGGCAGCGGCGATCCGTGATACCACTGTTGCGACACGAAGTGGCGAAGACGGTTGATCTTCTCGAAGTCGCCATGGGTATCTGCGAGGAGTTCGTCGAGCTTGAGCCGGTTGCGAAGTTCGGCGAGTTGCAGGGTGGCGGCGTCTTCGTACTGGAATCGGTAGCTCGAATAGCGCAGGCGCGGGTTCTCGCACTCGGTCACGAAGAAGGTATTGGGTTGCGGGGAATCGAACTGGAGCGTGCGCGTCACGCTTGCGCCCGTCACCACGGGTGTCGCGAGCGGGTTCGTCGTTTCGAGGCGCGCCTCCCATTGTATGTAGCGTTTATCCACGCGATCAATTTGGATCGTCGCAGCGTCGCCTTCCGATGCGTTCGAGAACTCACCCCAAACCGCGTCTTCCAGGTCGGGCGTGTCCGCAAACCGGATGGCCCAGCGGATGGTCGTGCCTTTCGGGGTCGACCCCTGGCCCTCGAAACGGAGCGCCGTGACCTCGCACTGCGGCATAATCGATCGCGCGTCCGGCGTGGAACCTTCCCATAGATCGATGGCCGGCGACCGGAGGACGCCAAGCGGTTTTCTGCGGGTGAGATTGAGTCGGATGACGTACTCGCCGGAGACGTCGTTCGTGGAACCGAGCGAGTACTGGTTCCAGGACTTCCCGCCGTCGGTGGACTTGCCGGAATGCTCGCCCACATTGATCGGCTCGAATCCATACTCCGCGCTGTTCGCGTCACCGCGAATTTGTCCGGAACTGATAAGGGCCGTGTTGCCCTGGTACACGAACTTTCCGCCGCCCGCTTCGTACTCGTCGTCCCGGGCTATCAGGAGTTGATAGGCCTTGTCCCTGGGAGCGTCGCTGCCGACGACGACTTCGTTTGCGCCCGCCCGCAAGTACTCCACCGGCACCTTCACCCAATGCCAGTTCGGATCGTGCCAGGAGATGGGATTGCCCTCGATGCGATGGCCGTTGACGATGAGGTAATACGGCGGCTGGTCTTCGCGGCCCGCGGGTTCCATGTAAAGCACGACGTGCGCGTCCGCGGCCGTCGGGTCGTCCAACTCAAAGGTCTTCTTCGCCAGTACGCCCGCATGAATGCTCTCCTTGAAGGTTCCTTTCTCGCTGTGCCCCGCGCCGGGGCCGTCGTCCTCGAGCAACACGAGGTCGTTCAGGACGACCCCCGCTTCGCCACGCATGACATCAAAGGCGAATCCCCACTCATAGGCCTCCAAAGCCGGCATGTCTGTGGCGGCCTCGATGGTCTTGGGCTCCGAGGCCTGGACAAGGGGAAGAGCCAGGCAGGTAAGCAACACGGCAAGAAAGGATCGCATTGGAGTCGTCTCCTCAATCGGTGCGCCTGCGGGACTTGGGGGGCCGCAGCAGTTCGGATGACATCGTACCACGACGCGGCGGATCTTGACAGCCTGCGACGCGGCTCGTAGAGTGCAGCAGGATTCGCTATCGCTAACGCAGGAGGACCTATTCACTTGCGCATCTTTTCATTCAGAACCGGGACTGCGGCGGCTGCACTTGTCATCGCAAGTTACTTCTCGCACGGCGTGCGCGGGGACGCGCCGTCGCGTCAGGCCGTTCTGGATACCATGGCAAAGGCCACAGGTTTCATGATGAACACGGTGTCCAATCGGGGCGGATTCGTCTGGGCGTACAGTCTCGATCTGGAACCGTTTGGGGAATTGCCCGCACGCGCGAGCATGATCTGGGTGGAGCCTCCGGGGACGCCTTCGGTGGGGCTGATGCTGCTGGAAGCGTATCGCGCGACCGATGACAAGTCCTATCTGGAGGCCGCCAAGCGCATGGCCGAACCGCTGATTTGGGGACAGCATCCGTCCGGGGGATGGCACTACTTCATCGATTTCGAACCAGAAACCTTGCCTGACTACTACGAAAAGTTCTTCTCGCAGTGCTGGGGTTGGCAGGAGTATCTCCATTATTACGGCAACTGCACCTTTGACGATTTCAGCACGTCAGAACCGACTCGATTCCTGCTGCATCTCTACGAAGTGACGCAGGAGCCGAAGTACCGTGAGCCGCTGGACCGGGCGCTGGGGCACATCCTGCGGGCGCAATATCCGAACGGCGCGTGGCCGCAACGGTATCCGACGGGCAAGCTGTTCCCGCGCGACGATCACCCCGATTACACGCCGTTTTACACGTTTAACGACGGGGTCATGCTGGACACGATCAAAGTGCTGCTGGAAGCGCACACGGTGCTCGGCGATCCACGATTCGAAGCGGCGGCACGGCGGGGAATGGACTTCTATCTGATCGCCCAATTGCCGGAACCGCAGGCGGGGTGGGCGCAGCAGTATGATTTCGACATGCGACCGGCGTGGGGCCGTCCCTTCGAGATCGGCACAGTGTGCGCGGGCGAGACGGCCTCGTGCATTCAGGACCTCATACTCTTCTACAAAATCACCGGCGACGGCCGGTATCTGGACGCCATTCCGTCTGCGCTGGACTGGCTGGGACGTTCAATCATCCCCGGTGTCGAAGGCTACACGCACACGTACTACTACGAACTCGGCACGAACCGTCCGTTGTATATCCGCCAGACCGGAGAAACCATCGAGGATGTCCAATACACGGTGACGGACGAGGTCGAGGGAAGTTATCCATATGGGAACAAGTTCTCGTTGGATGTCAAATCCATGCGGCGGGAGTACGAACGGGTGAAGAGCCTCACGACTGCGCAGGCACGGGCGGAGTACGAGGCTTCGCTGACGAGCGATCGGCTGCCGCATGAGGTGAAGGGCGGCTATCTGGCGAACGCGTTGAGCGCAACTTCGCAGGATGCGGACGGTATCGCGGCGATTGTCGAATCGCTGGATGACCGCGGCGGTTGGCGCGAAACGATCACGATCATGGACCCGTTCTCGCCGTTTACGAAACCGCCGCGGGAGTTTGAGGGGTACAGCACCGGCGGGTACATTGGCCGGATGTACCGGTTGATCAACTTTCTCAACGAAAGCAGGTAGGGGCGCATGAGCATTGAGGCAAGTATCATCGGCGTGGGGATCATGGGCAAGGCCGTGGCGCGGTCGCTGCGGCACAATCCCGATGTCAAGCTATGCGCTGTTTCCGATCTGTCCGAGGATACTCTGAAGACCTTTGCCGAAGAGTTCCCCGACGTGAAATGTTTCACCGATTACCGGCGGATGCTGGACGAGTGCAAACCGGAGGTTGCGTTCATCGCCACGCCGGACTGGGCCCATCGCGACCCGGCAATGGACTGCCTGGCCCGCGGGATTCACGTGCATGTGGAGAAACCGCTGACCACGGACGAAGGCGAAGCCGCGGAGATCGTTGCGGAAGTGCGGAGGACGGGACTGAAACTCCAGGTCTCGTACAATCATCGCTGGTTGGCGCCGTACTACACGACCTTCGAGAAGATCCGCAGCGGAAATCTGGGCAGCCCGCTCATCGGCTACGCGCGAAAGAACAATCCCATCACGGTTCCGACGGAGATGCTCGCGTCCTGGGCGAAAGAGAGTTCCCCGCTATGGTTTCAATCGTCGCACGACATCGATCTCATGTGCTGGTGGTTTGACGACACGCCGGTCGAGGTCACCTGCCGCGGCGTCAAGAAGGTGCTGAAGGAGCGGTTCGGCTGGGACACCTACGATGGACTCCAGGGGCTCGTGACCTTCGCGCGAGGCGGTGTTGCGACCTTCGAGGCCGCGTGGGTGTATCCGCCGACGCATCCCGCGATGCCGGATTCGTTTATGTCAGTGGTGTGCGAGCAGGGGCATTTGCAGATCAATCGCAAGGACGAGGCGATTGAGATGAGCGACCCGGACCGATTCAGTTGGCCTCGGTCGTTTCTGAATGCGAAGGTGTTCGACCGCTGGGTGGGCGCGTTTCCGTCGTGCATCAATAGTTTCATTGACGCCGTGCGCGAGGATCGCGAACCCTTCGTGACGGCGCTGGATGGGTGGCGCGTGACGGCGGTATTGGAGGCCATGCACCGTTCCGCCGATACGGGGGAAACGGTGAAAGTCGCCGCATTGCCCGGAAGAACATCCCCCTGAATCCCCCTGCGAAGGGGGACTTGAAACAGTGGACGCTAAGTTCTCCTGCGAACGGGACTGGTGTTCAAAGTGATCGAAAGGAGAATTCCCGTGATTCGACTTGGTGTGGTTGGTGGCGGCACGTATGGGGAAAGCCACTTGACTGTTTTCAAAGAGATGGAAGAACAGGGGCGCGTGAAGCTGGTTGCGCTGGCGGACACCAATGCGGAGCGGCGGGCGGAACGGGCGAATCAGTTCGGCGTTGCGGTTTATGAGTCGCATGCGGAGATGCTGGAAAGAGAAACGCTCGACGGTGTGACGATTGCCACGCCGGATCATCTTCACCTTCAGGTTGCGATGGACGTGTTGTCGCGCGGTATCCATTGTTTTGTGGAGAAGCCGTTGGACGTGACAGTGGAAGGCTGTCGCGCGATGATCGACCAGGCGGCATCCAAAGCCGTGCTGCTTCAGGTGGACTTCCACAAGCGGTACGATCCCTACCACATGGAGATGCGGGAGGCGTTTCTCGAGGGCAAGTTCGGGAATGTCGAATACGGCTATGCCTGGATGGAAGACCAGATTTGGGTGCCGATGAAGATGCTGCGCGCGTGGTCGGAGAAGAGTTCGCCGGTCTGGTTTCTCGGGGTGCACATGTACGACCTCGTGCGGTGGATCATGAACAATCCGAGTCCGGTGAAGGTGTACGCCACGGGCGCGAAAAAGAAACTCGCGGGGCTTGGCATTGACACCTTCGATTCGGTGCAGGCTCACGTGGAATTCACGAACGGCGCCTGCATTACCTTTCAGAACTCCTGGATTCTGCCGGATGCGTTTGAGGCGGTGGTTCACCAGGGCGTGAAACTGGTCGGAACCGAGGGGATTTTCGAGTGCGATTCCCAGTATCGCGGAGGCCGGGGTTGTCTGCGCGACGAGAAGATGCGGACGTGGAACCTCGGCATCAAGTATCGCGAGCGGGACAAGAAGAATCAGGTGCGGTGGCGGGGCTACTTCCGAGATTCCATCGCGGACTTTGCCGAGAACCTGCTGTTCATCGAGAAGGGCGGAACGATCGACGCGTTGGAGGGGTTGTACCCGTCGGGGCAGGATGGTCTCGCGATCACGCAGATTGCGTGCGCCGCGGAAGAGAGCATTCGCACCGGAGCGCCGGTGTTTATTTCGTAACGGCAGGTATCCCCTGCTTGTTGTTTTCTTCGAAGATCTCCTGGATCGTGTTCTCGGGATCGAGTACGACCTGGCTGTTCGCGGGGACGTTTGTCGTTTTGAACGTCACGTCCATACGTTGCGCTTGGAGTGCTGGATGGGGAGCATCGAGGGATTCGATCTGCGTTGTTTCGATTTCGGTACCGTCGTCTGCAATCAGAGCCACGGCAATTGCCTCGGCGGGAGCGGCGCCGATGTTGTGAATTGTGGCGTGCACCGTGCCGTCGTTCGTCATACTCACGTCGTCCGGGCCGATGGCCAGATCGGGTAGTGCGTCGGGGACATCCACAGGCGACGTCTGTTCGAGTTGCAGCAGCCAATTCGTTTGCGGCGGCACGGTGACAGGCAGGGTCGCAAAGCGGGATAACTGAAGCGAATCCTCCTGCGCCACAGCATCAATCTCGCCGTCGTCATTCTGATCTGGGCCTTGCGAAACTTTGTAGATACCCGAGGAAAGCCGCCACACGCGCATGGTTGCCGCGACAGGCGTTTCCGCGAAGTTGTATAGGTTGACCACCAGCCGCTTGTCGTCGGCGTAACTCACGAGGCGCGCGAGGTCCACCGACTCCACGTCCTCCCAACTCGCGGCGATCCCGATGGGGTACGGTTCCACACGACCCTGCACGCGTCCGCCCAAGGCGGCGTTGATCAATACGTCTCGTCCGATGCCGCGTTGGTTGTCGGTATGGATCATGCCTTCCGTCAGGGCGAAGACGGCGGCCTGGTCCGTTTGCTGCACGGCGTGCATCATTTGGCGGGCGATGCCTTCCCGGTCGGCGATTGCGTGGGGCTCGGGTTTCGGCGTCAGGCCCCAATAGGCACGGAGATGCGTGAGCGAGTAGTCCATGATCTCCGCTTCGACCTGCTCGACGAGAGACGCCTCGTTCTTCTCGCGGTCCGCACGATCGCCGGTCAATGCGGCGAGGCCTTTCGACGCGCGTGCCGCGTTGGTTTGCCGGACCTTTTCCGTATAGCGCTCCGCCGTGCGCAGTTCGCGTTCCAGGACGCGGGGATCGCCGAGGGCGTAGGAAAGCATGAGGCCCCGGCTGCCAATGAAGTCCGTGATGTGGAGGGGGTCGATGGGCCAGATGTCGCAGTAGCCATCGTAGAAAATGTGCATCGCTTCGAGGCCGTCGTAATAGCGCAACCACGAGGCGCGTGCTTCCTCTTCGCCCAGGAAGGGTATACCGGCGTAGCCCAGCGGGATGAAACAGTCGTCGTTGGAGCCGCCCCAAAACATACCGTCGTCCCGTTGTCGTGAAACGATCCAATCGACGACCTGGCGATTCAGTTTGTAAAGTTCCCGCTCCCAGACCGCCCACGGAGGCGCGTTTGCCGGCGCGAGGATGGCCTGTGCATCACGCACGTCGCCGTCGTCTTTGGCACCGGGCCATACGCGGTCGAGTACAAGTTCCTTGTAGATGGCTGCTACCGGATGGCGCGGGATATGGCGCAGGACGGCGAGGGGCGAATAGGCCATGTCGTAGGGGCCGCCGAAGTTGCTCCAGTTCTGGGTCGTCACCGTTTCGCCGGTGAAGCGCCAGGGCCGGTAGTTGTATTCCTTGATGTATTGCGAACGGCCGGGGAGCATTTCGTGCTGCGCGTACTGAACGACGGACACCGCGCGGTCGGCGGACTGGATGACGGCCAACGCGGATGGCCGCGCCGCGTCTCCCATGATGAGCCTGCCACCGTATCGCCACATCAGTTCCACCCAGAGACGGTCTTCGCTGGCGAGCATGAGGTCGATGATGTCCAACGTCACGTTCACGGACTGCGGTGTCCTTGCATCGGGAAACTCGACTTTTACCCAGTTCTGGGCCCAAATGCGCGACGGATTTGCCGGATCGCGAAATCGGATACGCAGGTAATCGGTTTCACGCGCGGGCCTGACCAGGAGTTGAATCGTAACGGCGTCAACGGCCATATCCGTATGCAGGTCGGGTCCGAACAGATTCACAGAGCTTAGCGGGTGAATGGGCACGTCGCCCATCTTCGCCGCGTTGCCAACGGCGGGAACGATGGTGCGATCCCGGTGCGCAGTGAGCTTCTGGACGGCAGGCCCGTACCGGTCGAGGGAAACTGGCTCCGCGGACAGCGGCCATGTAATCCGCCGGTCGCCGGCTTGAGCGTAGGTGTCTGACAGTTTCGTTTCCCAGAGCGTCATCTCGTGGATGCGCGTGGGGCCGCTGAGGGGAATGTGCGCGCTGCCTTCGAGGTCAGGGGGCGAGCCATAGCGTTTCGTCAGGGGGACGCGCAGCGCGTTAGAGTTGCCGAGATTGAGCGCCCGAGAAACGTGGAAGGGTTGCGCGTCACCCAGTGCGAAGATCTCGTTCGCGTCGTTGAGTTCATTCTCGTTCCCACTTTGGAGACTTAATTCATCGAGGACACCCTCAAAGGATACGAAGTCCGGTTTCTCGCCGGGTTCGAGCACGAGGTCGATCTTCGTGCCGTGAAAGTCGGCATCGCCGAGGACGAAGGTAAACAGGCGATACGGGTGCGGCCACGCGAGTTCGTAGCGGCCGTCCAACAGCCACCACGCGGGGATTAACTCGTCGCTGCACGACTTGATGAGACTCTGCCGGAGCACGAGGCCGGTCGACGCGGCATCGACGGTGGGTAACTCCTGCTCTGCGGGATCACCGTACTCGGCGAGCAAACGCGCTTGCGCGTCTTCGGGGAGCGGAACGGCTTCCATTACTGAGGGTTCCACGTCGTTGCGCGAATACAGCGATTCGATCTGCGCATCGGTCAGCGGCGCGTCGAAGAAAGCGATTTCGTCGTAGTAGGACTCGGGGAGAAAGGGACTGAACAAGCCCGGCTGGGTGGTCTGCCACCAGGCGTCGGTCCCCCACGTCGAACCGGCGAGTTTGCCGTTGTGATAGAGCTTCATGCCGTAGGCGTTGTCGTAGACGACGGCGATATGCTGCCACTCGCCGTTCTGCCAGGTGGGCGAGTCTGCGTCGACGCGGTGGTAGCGGTAGGCGACATCGCGGATGTGCGCGGAGAAGCGGCCCTCCTTGTCAACCTCCACAGTAAGAAGATCGCGCTCTTTACGGCCCCAGGCGATACTGCCTTGCATGAAGACGATGCCGGGATGCAACGTATCACGCTTGACCCAGAAGGCGACGGTGCCCTGGTTGCCGTGAAAGGCGCCGGCGCCCCAGTAGTGCGGTTTCGTGTGCCATTCTCCCCAGATCACGGCGACGATGAGATCGCAGTCGAGCCCGGACTCGTTCCAGGTACCCTGGGAAACGGGCCAACCGTTCTTGATGTGGACGGCATTGCCGAAACGTCCCGGTTCGATGGCCAACTCGCGCTGGTCGAGGCTTGCGCGGCCGAGGGTTTTGTAGCGGTCGGCTTGCGAGACGAAATCGGAGAGGAGATCGGACTCGTTCTCAAAGCCGAGATGCCTTGTTGCGGTTTGAGTGAGTGCGGGAAGCGCAATTGCCAGCACGAAGAGCGCCGCAAGGAAAGTCAGCGGCATTGGGTAGAAGCGCGATGGTAGGCGAGACATAAACATCCCCCCTTCTTAAGTCGATCATGCGCCAAGGGCGAAGACATCTTAGGCGGGGTGGAATGGCGAGTCAATCGTGGCGGGCGAATTGGCAGGCTCTTGACTTGATTACTGGCGATGCCGAGAATCGGTACGGCATGTAGCGCAGGCGTCCTCGCCTGCATTGCCGGCAGAGCAGGCGGGACGCCTGCGCTATATAGACCACTTATGCGGGCGATGTTACCCGGGAAAGGTATTGGGATGATTCGAACTCGAATCTATGCCGGACTCTTCACGGTCGTGTTCGCCGCAGCGGTGCCGGCCGCTGCCGAACCGTCTCGCGAGGTGGCGCTGGATGCGATGTTTCGCGCGTCCGAATTCATGATGGACGAAGTTTCGTTTCGGGGCGGGTTTGTCGACAAGTATACGGAAGACCTCTCTGAACGTTGGGGAGAAGTTCCGGCGCGTAGGTCGATGATCTGGATCCAGGACCCGGGCACGGTGACGGTGGGCAGTTTCTTTCTCGACGCGTATCGGAGGACGGGCGAACCGGTTTTTCTCGAACACTGCAAGAGGGTCGCGAACGCAGTCGTTTATGGACAACTGCCCTGCGGCGGGTGGCATTACTTCTTCGACTTCGATCCGGAAGGGACGGAGCAGTGGTACGAGGGGGTGTTGTCGAAAGCTTGGGGGTGGGAGGAGTTTTACCATTGGTCCGGCAATGCGACTTTTGACGACGACACGACGGCCGGGGCGACGCGATTTCTATTGGACCTCTATACAACGACGCTGGACCCGGAATATAGGCCACCGTTGGAACGTGCGCTGAATTTCGTTTTGGAATCGCAGTATCCGCTGGGGGGCTGGCCGCAACGGTATCCTCTGAATTACGAGCACGGGGTCGAAGGACGTCCGGACTACACGTCGTACTACACCTTCAACGACAACGTGATCGCGGGGAACATCCAATTGCTCCTCGATGCCTACGAGAAAATGGGCGACGCGCGGTACCACGATGCGGCATTGCGGGGGATGTTCTTCGTGCAACTTGCGCAATTGGGAACCCCGCAGGCGGGTTGGGCGCAGCAATACGCCATGGACCTGAAACCTGCGCAAGCCCGGAATTTTGAGCCGGCGTCATTGTCGCCGAGTGAGACCGTGGGTTGCATTCAGAATCTTATGCGTTACTACGGCTACACCGGCGACCGGCGGTTTCTGCGCGGCATCCCGGATGCCATCGAATGGCTGGACCGCGAGCGGCTGCCGAAGGGGCATTCCGAAAACCATACGCATGCGCAGTTTGTCGAAGCGGGCACGGGCAAGCCGCTCTACGCGCACCGGGAAGGCACGGACATCGACCACGGGCGCTATTGGGTGGACTACGAGCCGAAGGACTTCCCGGGGCATTACGGGATGCAGACCAACATCGACGTGGACGCGTTGCGCAAGGAGTATGAGCGTGTAAACGCGTTGTCGCCGGAGGAGGCGATGACGGAGTATCGCGAAGCCAAGAATTCGGCGAGTCTGTGGCCGGATGTTTCTACAGAGGCCGTAGAAGAAGTGATTGCGCGCATGGACGAACGGGGCGCGTGGGTCGAGGATCTCGAAGTCGTGGACTACACGGACTGGAAGTTCAAACCGCGCCGCGCGTTCCGCGGGATCAGCACGCGGACCTTCGTGCGCAACATGGAAACGCTGCTGGCGTACGTGGCGCCGTTCAGCGAATAAGACATGCGAGCGCGACACGGAGCGTTACTTTAGCCCGAAGAACATCCCCCTTGAATCCCCCTTCGAAGGGGGAATTTCGCGCATCATCGCCCGACGTAATTACACGGCGATTGGCTCCGAAATTAGATATCGAACAGCCACGTGCCGCAACGCAAAGCGTTGCGGCTAATTCCCCCTTCGAAGGGGTGCAGTTCTGACAATACCGGTCATGCACTCCGAAAACGGCAATACAGTT
>BTVY01000073.1:0-21892 GCA_045863335.1 Candidatus Hydrogenedentota bacterium
ACAGAGGACATTTCTAACGAGTTAAGCCAGAGGACATTTCTAAAGAGTCTTGACAAATCTGACAAGATGATTCGTGATTCCGCCGGAGATTCGAGTAGGCTACAATGTTCAGTCGTAGGGCCTGAAAGGCCCAAACATAACAGCCCGGGGCAACGCCCCGGGTTCGAGTGACGACAAAAGGACAGAGCGCTGAAAGTGCGAAACAGTCGCCATAAACGCCTAGCAAAACGCGAGAAATCAGGTTAGATAAAATGCCTTGCAGTGATGTAACCGAGATTATCCAGGTCACGCTCGACAACGACGAGCGGCTGGTGGACTATTTCTTTTCAAAACGCACCTGCGGCCAGGGCGTCGGCGCGGGCAACCTCCTCATCGAACAGTTCAAAGGCAAGACTGTCGACGAACTGCTTGCCTATGACGCGGAGCGGTACCTCGCAGAGTTTCCCGTCGAGGACGAGCTGGAAGAGTTCCTCGGCTTGAAACATTTCTTTGCGATTCAGTCCGTGCTGGAGGTGCTGGTCGGGAAAGAGCCCGGCGGGAAAGGCGACCCCTGTGCCGCCGCGGAGATCTCGTACGAGGACGGCCAACTGGTCATTGATGGCCAGATTGAGGTAGACCTCGTGACCGAGAAGATCAAGTCCTGCGGCGGTTGCCGTGGTTGCGGGAAGTCCAAGAAGCCGAAGGTCGTGTTCAACTAGGCGGCAATAGGACGCATAGGACGAATGGGACCTATAGGACCTTCGCGGGTGTGGCGGCGATCTCGAGCGGTGTGAGTCAGGCGCGTCCGAGTCGGCGGCTGTGATACAATTTGCGAGGTTTCTTTCCGGGGATGCTTGACGCAATTGTTCGCGGCATATCCCGTCGATGTTAATTAAACCCTTGATCCAGGAGTGATTTTCCCATGGTGTTAGCGGAGCGCCGGAACACGGTTGGCGTGATGGTCGGCGGCATTCAGGTGGGCGGCGGCGCGCCGGTCGTGGTCCAGTCCATGACCAATACGGACACCGAGGACCCGGTTTCCACGGCCAAACAGATTATCGATCTGGCGAACGCCGGATCGGAACTGGTGCGCATCACCGTGAACACCTCCGAAGCGGCGGCTGCGGTCGCCGAGATTCGGCAGCGCGTGCGCGACGCCGGGTGCGGCGCACCCATCATCGGCGACTTTCACTTCAACGGGCACAAGCTGCTGACAGAACATCCCGATTGCGCGGACGCGTTGGACAAGTACCGCATCAACCCCGGCAACGTGGGCCGAGGGTCCAAACGCGACGTTCAGTTCTCCACGATCTGCAAGGTCGCCGTGGACCACGGCAAGCCGGTGCGCATCGGCGTCAACGTGGGATCGCTGAACCAGGAACTGGTCATGCAGAAGATGCAGGAGAACACCGACCAGGAACTGGGCAAGGATTCCGAAGACATCATCAACGAGTGCATGGTGATTTCGGCGCTGCAATCCACCGAACTTGCGCTCGAGTGCGGATTGCGCAAGGACCAGATCATCATTTCCTGCAAGAGTTCAACGCCGCTGCACCTGATCCAGGTCTATCGCGATCTCGCATCCAAGACCGACCAGCCCTTGCACCTCGGCCTGACCGAGGCTGGCATGGGCACGAAAGGCGTGGCATGGTCGGCGTCGGCCTTGGGTGTGCTGCTTGCCGAAGGCATCGGCGATACCATCCGCGTATCGCTCACGCCGCGACCCGGCGGCGACCGGTGCGAGGAAGTGTACGCCGCGTGCGAGATCCTACAATCGCTGGGCCTGCGTTCTTTCGCACCGAGCATTACGGCGTGCCCCGGTTGCGGCCGCACGACGAGCACCGTGTTTCAAGAATTAGCCGAGCAGACGCAGCAGTACATCCGAGGCAAGATGCCGGAGTGGAAGCGGCAGTACCATGGGTTTGAGGACTTGAAACTCGCGGTGATGGGGTGTGTCGTAAACGGCCCCGGCGAATCCAAGGCCGCGAACATCGGCATCAGCCTGCCTGGCACCGGCGAATCGCCGAGTTGTCCGGTGTATATCGACGGTCAGAAGTACAAGACCCTCACCGGCACACCCGATCAGTTGGCGAAAGAGTTCCGGCAGATCGTTGACGACTATGTCGCGACGAAATACGGTGAGGCGGGAGGCGTGCTTGCCGGGAGGTAAAATCCGCGCTATCGCGACTTCTTGAACCAAACCGCGCCGATTACCAAGACGACCACTCCGGTAATCAACGGTACGAGCCATCGCTGACTACCAGACGCGGAATCCGTTGCCTCGACGTCGTTTCGATCCGCGGTATCGTGGAGTTCGTCGTCCGCAATCTCCGGGGCCATTGACGCGCGATCACCCCTGGACCCCGTTTGCGCGACACCCTCCCCGTCGCCTTCCTCCCCAGACTTGCCCGTAGGGGCCGCGCTGGTATCTTCGCCTTGAGCGAGTCTCCTCCGGTTTTCGCGACGCTGCGCGCGCGTCTCCACGCTTAAGGACTCCTCTTCCGCGCGGCGCTCCTGAAGCAACCGCACCAGCGTCCGGACAGCGTCCCTCAGTTCCGATCGGCTTTCCGCGCGTTCGCCCATGGACTCGATGCTCCGCAGTAATTCATTGATGAGGTCCTCATGCGAATACGGCAGATCGGGATACTGCTGAATGAATTCCTCTAAGGCCGCGAGGCGCTGCTCCGGCGTCTGTGCCGAGGCGATGGCGTCCGCCATGAGATTGAGTACCGCGTTCGCTTCGTATTGCTCGACCGTGAGACGCTCGGCCTCGGACATGGTGTCGTCCGGCGGAACGCTCTTCAGCACCTGCTCGTAATACTCCTTGGCCGCGGCGAGATCGCCATTCTGCTCGGCGAGCTTGGCGAGGTTGTAGTAACTGGCGGTTACGATATCGGGGTCATCTGGATACGATTCGATCATGTCCCAGTAGAGGCTCTCGGCCGCTTCGGGGTCCACGGTCAACGCCTGGTTCGCGGCCATTTTGTGGACCTGCTTCATGTACGGGTGGGAGGGATCGTAGGTTTCCATGGTGGTGAGGTATTGATTGTACGCAGCCTCCATGTCAGGCGGCTCGCCGGTCTCCGAGAGATCGGACTCGTAGATCAACCCGATTTGCGTTTCGAGCTGAATGTTGTTCGCGTAGCCGGGATTCTCATCGATGAGTGTGCGGTATTCGTTGATGAGCGCCTGTTTGCCCTGGGTGCGGGCAATTTCCGGGCCCTCTTGCTGCAACTCCGCAATGCGGGCCAGGTACGTTTCGCGATCCAATGCCTGCTGGGCCGAAACGGAAATGGCGAGCACTGCAAGAACGCACGCAATCCTGGCTATGAAACGAACCGGCAGCATAGTCCTCTTTCGTCATTACCCGATGACCACTGTACAAACGATCTTACCATTCGATACCGCGCAAAGTCTCCGCCAGTTGTCCCTCGCCGGAATTCGTTGTTAGAATGGCCCGCAAAGGAGACCTGGGCAATGTTTGAAACGATTGATGGTGCAGCCGAAAACCTTCGAAACCGGGACGCGGGATGGGTTACCCGGCGGGATGGCGCAGACCTGTTGGGAAAGCTCGCCATCCGCGCGCTCGGCGCCTTGCACGAGGCCAGCGACGAACAGGACGTGGACGTCCGCCGCGCGGTCGACCAGGCGTTGGGCCAGGCGGCGGCAGCCCTGGAAGGCGTTAAGCCTCGTCCCGTGGAGCGGTCCTTTACCCTGGAAGAACTCGTTCGATCCAGCGAGAAGCCCGGCGAACGAACGCTCACCATGGTCAACGAAAACGAATATCTCATGGAAGTGAGCCAGAAGAACGGCCGCAAGCAGTCCGTTCACATTCGCAAGTTCCAGCGCAAAGACGGCGTCGACCTGATCCAGGTGTTCACGATTTGCGGCAAGGCCGACCCCAGCGCATATGCGTGGGCGTTGCGCGCCAACATGAAACTGGTGCAGGGCGCGATTGCGTTGACGAAAAACGGCGACGATGAACAGTTCGTCTTGACGACATCGTTCATCGCCGAGCACGTCACACGTTGGGAGATGAAGGCCGCGATCAAGGAAACTGCCTACTACGGCGACTGGATGGAGAGCAAACTTTCCCAGCAAGATGAGTTTTAGACCGACGAGGAGTCTGCGGCATGGATCGAGAGACCCTGGTGCAACGAATCAAGTCCGGTGAATGTGCCGGTTCGGAGCTTGGCGCGGTGGATTTGTCCGGTTGCGATCTTTCGGGAGCCGATCTTTCCAACACGCGGCTTTCCTGCGCGAAGCTCTCGGGGTGCAATCTGAGCGGCGCGAATCTCCATCACGCGTTCCTGGACGGCGCCAACCTGGAGGACGCCGATCTTTCCGGCGCAAACCTCGAGTTCGCCGTGCTCGGCGCAGCAAACCTGAATAACGCCAACCTGACAGGAGCGAATCTTCAACGCGCAAATCTCGTGGGGACACGCGCGCGTGAAGCCCGATTCGATGGAGCGAAGCTCTATTACTCGCGGCCCGGCAACGGCGATTTCCAGGGGGCCAGTTTCCGGAATGCTGATATCCAGCGCGCGATCTTTCGCCGGGCCAATCTTGCCAATGCCGATTTGCGCGGCGCGACCGGGCAGGCAAACTTCGATCGGGCCAACCTGGAGGGCGCGCAGCAATGATTGTACGTCACTTTCTGTTGGACGTGAACGAAGTGAATGCGTTCGTCGTGGGATGCCCCGAAACGAAGGAGGCCATGCTCATCGACGCGGGAGCCTATGACGACGCCGTAGCGCAGTTCTTGAAGGAGCAGGGGCTGACGCTGAAGATGGTGTTCATTACGCACGACCACTACGACCATACGGACGGCCTTGACGAATACGTCTCGCGTTATTCGGCGGATGTCATTGCGAGCATCCCGAAGGTCCAAGGCCATAAAGTTGCCATGCAGGTGAAGCACGGGGATACGGTGCGGGTGGGGAATCTCACGGGAACCGTCTACGAGACGCCCGGGCACACGCCGGAAGGGGTGAGCCTGGCGTTTCCGGGCTGCGTCTTCACGGGTGACGCGTTGTTCGCTGGTTCGGTGGGCGGTACCGCGTCCGAGGCGGACAAGCAGCGCCAGTTGGATGCGATACGCAAGTACATCTTTACCCTGCCGCCGGAGACACAGGTGCATGTGGGACACGGGCCATCCAGCACCGTGGCGATCGAGAGCCGGTACAATCCGTTCTTCGTGTGATGTCAAGGAGCATCACGCGATCCGCGTGACCTGTGTTCTTAAACGGGCAGGATGCCCGTTCTCCTTGGAGGATGCCCGCGCTTGCCTACCGTTTCCGGGGGCCGCGGCGGCGTTGGTGGGGTCGTTTGCGCCGGGATGGGTTTTTGCGGGGCAGTTCGGATTCGAGCGCGTGTGCCGGTTGCGCTGCGGGTTTGCGTTGGGCCGGCACGAAGCGCGCGCGTTCTTCCGTGGCGGAGTTGAAGCTTTCGCATCGCGGGCACTTGGACAATTCGTCGTCGGATTCGTCCAGATAGTTGTACCCGCAGAACGCGCAGCGCCACAGATATTGTTTGCCCAGGTAGCGATGGGGGCGGCGCACGGTGATCTCCGTGTACAGCCAGATGAACAGGGCCATGGCGCCCAGCACGCTGGAGTACAAGACCAGGGCCCACTTCAGTTCCATGGCGATCATAACGATGGCCCCTCGTCCGGCGCGATCAGCAGTGTGCCATATTGATCGTCCGCAATGTCCCCTTCCATAGGGGCGAATTGGTATTTGATCAACGCCTTGCCCGCGGACGCGACAACGCCATCCTCGTCCTCGATTGGTGTCATGACTTCAATGACCTGGCCGGCCGGGTTCACCTTGAACATGATCGCGATGGGTTCGGTCAGTGTTTTCGGGTCGAGCCTCCACAACGCATCGATGGGCGGCGAGAAGATCAGTTCGCGATCTTCGGGCGCGCTCATCCAGTCGATGTAGAGCGCCAACCCTTCGACCGGCCGGGATACCGGCTGCAGGCCCGACGCATCCTCCTCTTCCGGTGCGTCGAAGACGGTCAACTGGCGCAGCGCGTCCTGCAACCGGCCAACCTCGCGTCCGAAACGCGCCCAGGGATCTTGCGGTCCTTCCTGTTCGAAATGGGATCGAATGCGCAGCCCTTCCTCGCGCACCTGCAACCGCTCCAGTTCCGCCACTTCGAGGCGCGGCAGGCTGATCTGAGGCAAGGCGGGGTCGAGGTTTTCGGGAGCGGACAACGCCAGCGCCTCCAGCTCCGGTGGGACCTCGGTGATTACCGGATTCAGCGCTTCTTCGATGGACGGGACCTGCAATTCATTGCGCGGACCTCGAATGACGGACTCGTGCGTGACGGGGTCGACGAGGTCGAAAGTGTAGTACTCCAGCTCCCGGACCGGAATCCAGATGTAGATCGAGAACAGCGTCACCATGGACAAATGGAAGAGGATGGAAACGCCCAGCGATATTTTGAACGCGCGGTCGCGGGCCATAGATGCTTACTCGCTATTCTTCAGGGGGCGGTTCCGCGGCAATACCGTAGCGCTCGACCCCCACGCTCGTGGCAATGCCGAGCACCTGCACGAGCCGTCCCGTTTCGATTCGGGCGTCCGGACGGATCAGGACCATCGTTTCCGGCCGGGCCGCCATTTCGTCCGCGATGATGCGGGAGAGTTCCGCCCAACTTGAGATCTCATCGTTGTCCACGTACACCCGGCCGTTGCCGTCGGGGCCGCCCTCGCCGTACTGCAAGGTAATGGAGAGGTCCTTTTGCTCCAGCGCCTCCGAACCCTCGGCCACGGGCGTTTCGATTTGAATGCTGCTCTGGACCACGAAGGTCGAAGAGAGCATGAAGAACACGAGGAGCTGGAACACGACGTCGATTAATGGCGTCATATCAAGGTTCGCCCGGACCTTTCGCTTGTCGACGGTTGCGACACGAAACTTCATGGTTTCGCCTCCGCCCTAAATCTCGCGTTCGCCGCGGTTCTTGGTGAGCAGTTCCACGAGTTCCGAAGAACTGATTTCCATTTCCAGAATCATATTCTCCACGCGGGTGACAAAGTAGTTGTACACGACCAGTGTGGGAATGGCGACCGTCAATCCCGCCGCGGTGGTGATGAGCGCGTTGCCGATACCTTCGGCGAGATCCGAAGGGTTGACCTGTCCCTGCTTGTGCTGGATCTGGGCAAAGGCCTTGATCATACCCTGTACGGTACCCAGCAGGCCCAGCAGCGGGGCGATATTGGCGCAGGTCGCCAGGGCGGACATGTAGCGCTCGAGCCGCGGGATTTCCAGATGTCCGGCGTCTTCGATGGCTTCCCGGATGTCCTCCTTGCTGCGGTTGTGCTTGAGGATCCCCGCCTTCATGATACGGGCGACCGGCGCGTCGGTTTCGTCGCAGATGGCGATGGCTTCCTGCACGCGGTTCTGCCGAAGGACCGTCCGCATGGCGTCCATAAACTCGCGGGTGTCGATGGTCGCCCGCCGAAGGGTCCAGAAGCGCTCGATGGTAATGGCGACTGCGATAATGGACACGGCCATTATCGGGAACATCAACACGCCGCCTTCCCAGAAGATGTTCAGCATGCGTTCGGTAATCGGTTCATTCACGGACGTACGTCCTCCAACCTTGGTGTCGTTTCGTGTGGCGACTTCGCGGCGCGCCTGACCCACCGTGGCCGCCGCAATGTCATGACAATACCTTGACTGATGGTCAACCGCAAGCGCCAGAAGGCACTAATGCGTGACCAGCGTCCCCATCCCCCGATCCGTGAAGATCTCCAACAACAAGGAGTGAGGGACGCGCCCATCGATGATATGCGTCTTCACAACGCCGTAATCAAGGGCCTTCAAGCAGGCCTCAACTTTCGGAATCATACCTCCGGCGATCACGCCATCTTGCGTCAACTTGATGATTTCCTTATGACACAACTGGTGGATCAGGCTGTCCGGATCCTCCGGGTCGCGCAGGAGTCCCGGCGTATCCGTCAAGAAGACCAGCTTCTCCGCCTGCAATGCAGCGGCAATCTCGCCGGCGGCAGTGTCGGCGTTGACGTTCCACGTCTGCCCCTTGACGTCCGTCGCAATAGGCGCAATGACGGGGATCATGCCCGCGTCGCAGATCACGTTGATAATCTTATAGTGGACGCCGGTAATCTCGCCCACGTACCCGATGTCGCTACCGTCATCCATGTGAATCCGCCGGGCGTGCAGGAGGTTCCCGTCTTTTCCAGAAAGTCCGACGGGATTGCCGCCGGCTTTGCTGATGAGGGTGACGATTTCCTTGTTGATCCGGCCCGCCAGGACCATCTCGACAACCCCGATGGTCTCCTCGTCGGTAACGCGCAAGCCGTTGTGAAACTTCGCTTCCACGCCCAGGCGGTTCAAGGTGCGGTTGATTTCCGGTCCGCCCCCATGCACGACGACGGGGTTCATGCCCACGTATTTCATGAGCACGATGTCTTCGGTCGTGCTTCGGCGCAGGCTGGGATTCTCCATGGCCGCGCCGCCGTACTTGATGACGACGGTTTTGCCCTCGAACTCGCGGATGTAAGGCAGCGCCTCTACGAGCACTGCGGCTTTCTGGATAAACTCTTCGAAGGACTTCAATCCGGTCTCCTCGCCTGGCTGCGGCCAGTCTTATGAACGGTAATCGGCGTTGATACGGACGTAGCCGTCGCTGAGATCGCTGGTCCAGAATACGGCCTTGCCGGGGCCGTTGCCCAGCCGCAAGCGAATGCGGAATTCCCGCTGTTTCATCACCGCCGCGGCGTCTTCTTCCCGGTAGCCCGTCGGGGTTCCCCCCTCCACAAGCTGGAGGTCGTCAAGCCACAGGGCCAGGTCCGCAGGTTCGAATTGTACGCCGGCATAGCCTGCGGCGCACACAAACCGTCCCCAGTTCGGGTCTTGGCCGAAAAACGCGGTCTTGCACAACTGGGAAAAGGCGATCGAGCGGGCGACGGTCTTGGCCTGATCGTCCGTAGCGGTTCCTTCCACCGCGATCTCCACGAACTTGGTGGCGCCCTCGCCGTCCATCACCAGTTCCCGCGCCATGTGCTTGCATAGGTCGGTCAAGGCGGTTGCGAAGGTCGTGTAATCCTCCGAGGCGGGCGCGATCTCGGCCGCGTCGGCCATTCCGTTCGCCAGGCATAGCACCGTATCGCTCGTGCTCATGTCATTGTCGATGCAGATGCAGTTGAACGACGCCTCGACGGCATCGCGAAGGGCGGACTGGAGGAGACCGGGGGCAATGGCCGCGTCCGTGGTAATCGCGCAGATCATGGTCGCCATGTTGGGCGCAATCATGCCAGAACCTTTGGCAATCGCGCCCATTCGGATCGAACCGCGGGACAGCGGGATCTCGAAAGCCACTTCTTTCGGGACCGTGTCGGTGGTCATGATCGCGGTGGCGGCGTCCGGACTTCCCGTGGGTGACAGTTGGGCCGCGCATCCCTCGATACCCTTCGCGATGCGATCCATGGGAAGGGGAACGCCGATGACGCCCGTACTGCAAATACAGATTTCTTGCGGGGATGCTTCCAGCGCCTTTGCGAGAAGTTCGGCGGTGGTGCAGACGTCTTCAACGCCCTTTTCCCCTGTGGCGGCGTTGGCGTTGCCGCTGTTGATGAAGATGGCGCGGGCCTTGCCCGCGGCGCAGACGGCCGCGTTCCACATGACCGGCGGCGCTTTCATCACGTTCTGCGTGAACATGCCGGCGGCCGACGCAGTGGTCTCGCTGACGATCAACGCGCAGTCCTTCTTCTTGCCGCTGGGTTTGATCCCCGCAATCACGCCTGACGCGGAATAGCCTTTGGGCGCGGTCACGCCGCCATCGACGCGCGTCATGGAACCATCCCTCCGTAGGCGAGACCCGTGGTCTCGGGAAGGCCAAACATGATGTTCAGGCATTGCAGCGCCATGCCCGCGGTGCCGCCCATCATGTTGTCGATGGCGCTCACGATGAGGAGGTTTCCGGTGCGCTGGTCCATGGTCCATCCGATGTCGCAGAAGTTGGATGCGCGCACAAACCGCACCTCGGGCAGCTCGCCTTCGGGAAGCACCCGCACGAAGGGTTCGTTCTCATAGCATTGGAGCGCCGCGGCCACGTCAATGGGACCGGCCGGGCGGAAGGTGATGGTGGAGAGGATGCCGCGCGTGAGCGGCGCAACATGGGGCGTAAACTGAATGATCGCCTTGTTTCCGATTTCCTGTTCGATCTCCGGGATGTGCTGGTGCACGCCCAGCTTGTAGGCCTTCAAATTCTCATTCATCTCGGGGAAATGATAGGCCTCGCTCGGTGTCCGGCCTGCGCCGGAGATTCCAGAGATGGAGTCGACGACAATGGGGACATCGGTCTTAACGTGGTCGAGAATTGGGCGGAGGGGGAGGATGATACTGATCGGATAACACCCGGGCACGGACACGAGTTGCGCGTCTTTCAGGGCATCCCGGTACCAGGGTGGCAAGCCGTACACGCATTCCTGGAGTAGATGCGTGGCCGTGTGCTCGGTCTTGTAGTACTTGGCGTAGGCGAGATGGTCCTTGATTCGGAAGTCCCCGCCCAGATCGAGCACGCGCGCGCCGGCCTTCCGGAGTTCGGTGCCGATGGGCATGGATTCCCGTCCCGGCACGGCGATAAACACGGCGTCGCACTTTTTCGCCAAAGAAACCGGCTCAAATGTCTCGAATACGACGTTGCTAAGCTTGCGAAATGCGGGCAGCACCTCCGCAAGTGGTTGTCCCGCAACGCTGGTCGATGCGGCGGCGACCAGTTCAGTCTCCGGATGCATCGACAGAAGGCGGATCAGTTCCCGTCCGCCGTAACCTGTGGCTCCAACTATACCTACGCGTATCAATTCCGGCCTCCCAAATAAAAGGGCGATTATAGACTTTGGCGGTGCTGCAATCAAACGATTCATTTACGACCTGCTCAGCCATGCGCATCTTCACCGGGCGGTGAAGCCTATAGGAGGGTTAGATTTCCCCTTGGCCGGGTTGTACACTGGGGCGAGGTGCGGATGGAGCGGATTCATTGGAACACGAATGAAGGGAGCAGAGATGAAGCGGTGCATGCGGACCGGGAGTTTTGTTTGCCGCGCGGTGGCTGCGGTCGTGGGGATTACGGTTATGGCCGGTTTTGGATACGCGCAGGAGCGGCAAGTTACGGATTCGCCCAAGAACCACAACCTGGACAACAACGACAACTTTTCTCCCGACGGGAGATTCCTGTGTTTTGACACGCGGGAGACGGTGGGCGAGGGAATCGGCAATTCACAGTCCATCGAGAAGGTGGAGATTGCGACGGGGGAAGAGACCGTGTTATACGCCCCCGAGGAAACGATTATCGGCAAGGACGCCGCGCCCGGCATTGGCGCGTGCACGTGGTCGCCGGTGGCCAACAAGGTGGCGTTCATCCATGGACCTCCGGTCAACGAAGTCGACACGCGGGGCTACTACGACAAGCCGAACCGCAATGGCGCGGAAGTCGTCGCCGACGGAAGCCAAGCGCGGACCTGGCTGGACTTCCGGGATGTCGATACCTCGCGCGATACGTTGCCTGGCGCGCACCGTGGCGGCACGCACCGGCACGAGTATTCGCTGGACGGAAAACGGATCGGGTTTACGTACGATGATTTCCTGCTCCCGCAATATGGGCGGACTGTCGGCTACATGGAGCCGCGCGACGATGCGCCCGGAAATGCGAGTCACTACTTCGCGCTGTTGGTCCCGGTTGTGCCCTTGGGCGAGTCGAAACCGGGGGAGATCGAAATCGCTTCCGGGGATTCCTGGATCGGGCTCCACGGCACCATGCGCGCGTTCATCGGGAAGGTCCGCGCGGAAGACGGGGAGTCGTACGAAGAATCGCTTTACGTAATCGACGTGCCTTCTGACGTCGATATCACTACCGCCGACGCTGGCTCCGCGACCCGCTATCCGTCACCCCCGGAAGGCGTCTCCATCCGACGGCTGACCCACGGTAAAGCCAAAGGCACCATCCGCGGAACGGTGGAAGGCGATCGAATCGCCTACTATGGCGAAGCGGCGGACGGCACCTCGCAGATCTTCATCATCCCGTCGGACGGCTCCGATCGCGATCCCGATCCGAAGAAGCATCCCGTGCAGGCGACGCGTTTTCCAGAAGGCACCGATTCGGGGTTGCGGTGGCACCCAAGCGGAAACTCCATCGCATGCATCAGCGACGGCGGCGTGGCGGTGACCTGCGTGAAGCCAGGCCCGGATTTCGGAAAGTCTGTGTTCCTGACGCCGGAAGGCGACACGGAGCGCATTGACTTGGTCTGGTCGCCAGACGGCGGCGTGCTGGCGTACGGCAAGCAAGTGGCGACAACGGATTCGGACGGCAAGCCGTTCAAGACCTATGCGGGCGAAGACCCGTATCAGATTTTCGTTTGCGATTTCCCCGACGCGGATGGCGATGGCGTTGCCGACTCGATTTGATTCGATACGAGGCCATGCGCAAGGGTATTGAAAGCTGTTAGGGTCGCTCGGGGCGAATCCCGGCGACGTGACTAGGGAGACCATCATGAGTGGAATCAATCGTCGAGATTTTCTGCGCGCGGCAACGACCACGGCGGCGGCTGCGAGCTTGGCTGGTTCGTTTTCGATCAACGCCCAGGGTGCGAATGAGAAGGTCGTCCTCGGGATTATGGGGGTGCGCGGTCGCGGCAGCTATCTCGGTCCTGAATTCGCCAAGCGGGACGACGTGATCCTGAAATACATCGCCGACCCCGACAGCCGCCTGTTCCCGATCCGCTCGAAAGGCATCGAAGACGCCTGCGGGACCGCGCCGCAATGCGTGCAGGACTTTCGACAGATCCTCGATGACCCGGAGCTGGACGGCGTCATCATGGCAACGCCGAACCACTGGCATGCCCTGGGGACGGTGCTGGCCTGTCAGGCGGGAAAGGATGTGTACGTCGAAAAGCCGACCTGCCACAACATCTGGGAAGGCCGTAAGATGGTCGAGGCGGCGCGGAAATACGACCGCGTCGTGCAGGTGGGATATCAGAACCGCAGTTCCCAGTATTGCTGGCAGGCGAAGGAGTACATCGAGTCCGAAGAGTTCGGCGACGTCCACTTCGTGCGCGTGGTGAACAGCAAAGTGCGCGGCACGATCGGGAAGAAAGAGGACAGCGAACCGCCGGAGGGTGTGGATTACGACCTGTGGCTGGGTCCAGCGCCGAAGCTACCATTCAACGATAACCGCTTCCACTACGCGTGGAACTGGTTCTGGGAATTCGGCGCAGGCGACATCGCCAACGACGGCACTCACCAGATCGACATCGCGCGCTGGATTACCGGATTGACGTGCCCGAAGTCCGTGTACTCCACGGGCGGCATGCTGTTCTTCAATGACGATCAGGAGACGCCCGACACGCATGTCGTGAACTGGGATTTCGACGGCATCACCATGGTCTTCGAACAGGTGCTCTGGGCGCCGTACATGCTCAAGACGCCGATGGAAATCCGCGACCAGGACGTGCTGCCGAACTGGCCCTTCAGCGGAACGCGCTTCGAGGTCTACGGGACGAAACAGTTCATGTACTTCGGCCGTCACGGCGGCGGCTGGCAGGCGTACAACGCCGACGGCGAGGTCGCCTTCACGCAACACGGCAATTTCGCGAACGCGGAGCACATGGAAAACTTTGTCGACTGCATCCGCACGCGCAAGCGTCCGAACGGCGACATTCTGGAAGGCCATCTCTCCACCAGCCTCAGCCACTACGGCAACGCCGCGTACCGCACGGGCCGCAAACTCCACATCGACGCCGAAACCGAGACCTTCATCGATGACGACGAAGCCAACGCCATGATCAAACGCGTCGGCCGCGAGCCGTTCCAGATGCCCGAGGTGGTGTAGGAGCGGTAATGTTCATTCGAGAGATTTCTGATTGGTTGGGAGACGAAGATGCCCAGACTCTCTGATGTCCTTAAGATCGCCAGCTTCTCCTGTGTATAGTGCCGCGTTTGCTATCGTGGTCTTCGCTAATGCGACGAGCGCCAACGGAGCCGACTTCCCCTCCGTTCAGGCGGTGCCGTTGCCGGGGCATCAAATTGGGTTTGAGATCGACGGCGAAGAAGTCGCGCGGTACTACGCCGCTCCGGATGCGCTGAAGCCCTACCTGTTTCCCGTGATCGGTCCGAGCGGGAAGCGGTTGACGTCCATGGCGCACCCGGTGGACCCGCACGGGCACCGGCACCACCGGTCCGTGTGGATCGGGCATGCGGACGTAAATGGGCACGACTTCTGGGCGGAGAACAATGACAACCGCGTCGTCTTCGAAAAGCTGGTGAACTTCGAGAGCGGGGCGGACTCGGCGTCGTTCACGGTGGCGCACCTGTGGCGGACCGGGGAGGGGACTGACCTCCTGCGCGACACGCGCACGTGGACCTTGCGGAAACTCGAAGGCGGCGAGTACTACCTCGACCTGAAGCTGGTCTTCGAACCCATCGAGCACCCCGTGACGTTCGGCGCAACACCATACGGCCTCCTCGGCGTGCGCGTCGCGCCGACTATGACGGTGGCCGTGGGCGGCGGTACGATTCTCAACGCCCAAGGAAAAGTCAACGAGGCCGAGGTCCACTGGCAACCCACCGAGTGGATCGACTTCTCCGGGCAGGTCACCGCGGACGCTGTAAACGGCATCACCCTGTTTGACCATCCCAAGAACCCGGGGCATCCGCCGCCGTTTCACGTGCGCGACGAAGGTTGGATTTCGCCGTGCTTCTCGAAAGACGCGCCCGTGATCCTCGAAACCGGCCAGCCGCTGACGCTCCGATACCGGTTGTACGTGCACGGTTCGCAGAAGGACGCGGTCGCTCTCGCCGGTCATTGGTCGACCTACGCCGGAATTTCCGACTGATCCAATTCCGCGCGGACAGGGTATACTCTATCCCGCTACCAAACCTGGGTTGGAACGATGCGAGGCGCCATGTCAAAGAAGCCGATCGAAATTCGGTATCACTTCGTATGCGACGGAGAAGCGGATCAGCCGGTCGAAAAGCACTGCGTCGTGCAGTTGGACCCAGATACCCTGGAGACCCGCCATCCCCTGAAGCCGGCGCCACCCGATTGGACGCGCCTCGAGGTAAAGCAGTGCGACATGTGTCCGCTCGACCTGTCCAAGCATGCCTACTGCCCGGCGGCCTTGTCGTTCGTGGAGATCCTCCAGGAGTTCGGCGAGATTCTCTCTTACCGGCTGGTCAACGCCACCGTCACCACCGGCGAACGCACCGTGACCATCCGTACGACCGCGCAAAAGGCGCTCAGCTCGCTCGTCGGACTACGCATGGCGACCTGCGGGTGCCCCATCCTGGCAAAATTCAAACCCATGGCGCGTTTCCATCTACCTTTTTCCTCCACGGAGGAAACGGTCTATCGAGCTGCGGGCGCGTACCTTCTCGCGCAGTATTTTCTGCGGCGACGCGGCGGCAAAGCCGATTGGGATTTGGATGGGCTCAGCGCGCTCTATGAAGAGATTCACCAGGTCAACGTGCAACTGGCCGAGCGAATGCGCACCATTCCAACGGGCGACGCCCACCTGAACGCGCTCGTAATCCTCGATCTCTTCACGCTCGCGCTGCCCCAGTCCATCGACGAAAACCTGAGCGAAATCGAACACCTGTTCGCAGCGTATTTTGACTGACGCGCGCGCACCCGTTCCTTTCAGCGGAATCAATAGCTGTGCTTGTCCAGCTCGGTCTTGCCTTTGAAGGTCCAGTAGATGACGACCGTATACGTGATCACGAAGGGCATGCCAAGGAACGCGATGTTGCGCATGATGGCGAGAGTCTTCTGCGAAGACGCGGCGTTGTAGATGGTCAGGCTATATGCCGGGTCCATGTTCGACACCAACAAGTTCGGGAAGAGTGCCACCGCGAAGAGGAAGTTGAACGCCGCAATGGTGCAGCACGACGACACGAACGCGTACAGCGGCCGGTTCTGGTAGATGGCGCGAGGGATGTTGGCGATGGCGAGCACGTTGAGCCCCACGATAATCCAGGCCGCGGGATAGCGCTCCAGATTGCGAGTGGCATCGGGCACAGCCTGCAGCGTGTAGATCGTGGCGAAAAGATACAGCACCAGGAACACGCCAAAGGTGCGCCAGATCCAGTGATGCACCCGTTCCTGAAGTGCTCCCGCGGTTTTCAGATACAGGTAGATGGAACCGTGCATGGCGAACATGGCCACCACCAGAAGGCCGATGAGCAGGGGATAGGGCCGCAATTGGTCCATCAAGGTGCCCTGGTATTCGCCGTCGGCGCCGATGGGCATCCCCATAATGGCATTGCCGACGGCCACGCCGAACAAGAGCCCCGCCGCCGTACTGGAAACGCAAAACGCCGTATCCCATAGCGACCGCCACCAGCCGAAATTCATTTTGCTGCGGAACTCCATGGACACCGCCCGGAAGATCAAGGCGCACAACAACAGCATGAAGGCAATGTAGAACCCGGAGAATGCCGTCGCGTACACATCGGGAAACGCGGCAAAGAGCGCGCCGCCGAAGGTCACCAGCCAGACCTCGTTACCGTCCCAGAGCGGGCCGATGGAATTCATGAAGACCCGCCGATCCTCGTCTTTCCGCGCGACGAGATGCAGGGTGCCGACGCCCAGGTCGAACCCGTCGAGGATGGCGTAGCCCGTCAGCAGAACGCCCAGCAGGAAGAACCAGAGCGTGTTGAGATCAAGCCATTCGCCCATCACTTCCGCTCCTCGTCACGTTCGGCCGTGCCGGTGTAGGAAGGTCCGCCCGGCGCGTACAGTGCCGCCGCGACTTCCACGAAGGGTTGCCTCTTCTTTTCCTCCGGTATCTCGGGTCCTTTTAGAATTTTGGTATGGAGTACCGAAACCCAAACGAGGAAAAGCAAAAAGTAGATGAAGCCAAACATTATGATCGAGGAAAGGACCATATTCGCTGTTACGGCCTTCGACAAGCCTTCACTGGTTTTCAACTCGCCCCAGACGATCCAGGGTTGCCGGCCAACCTCCGCCGCCACCCAGCCGGCTTGATTCGCGATGAAACCACCCACCACGCTGAATACGCATACCCACAGCAACCAGCGCTTTTCCCAAAGCGTACCCTTCCATAAGAAGAATGCGCAGGTCAGCGAGAGGGCGATGAAATACATTCCCAACGCGACCATAAGGTGATAACTCTGGAAAGACAGGTTGACCGGCGGCCACTCGTCGCGCGGCACCTGGTCGAGTCCGGGCACCGGGGTCGTGAAATTGTCGTAAACCAGAAACGAAAAGAGATAGGGGATCGCAAAGCCGTACCGCACCGTTTCATTCTCTTCGTCCGGAATGCCCCAAAGGTACATGGGCGAACCGTCGTCACCGGTATGGAAGTGTCCTTCAAATGCCGCCAGTTTTGACGGTTGATGTTCGGCGACCATCCGCGCCTGAAAGTGGCCCGAAACCGGAGCGATGATGGACATGATCAAGACCAGCCACAGGGCGGGCCGGAACATCTTCTTCGCGGCGCTCACGTGCCGACCGCGCAGCAGGTACCAGGCGCTCACGCTCATCACGAAAAGCCCGCCAAGAATTCCGCAGCCGATCCAGACATGCGTCAGGCGATGGACGCTGGAAGGATTGAAGACCATGGCCCAGAAATCCAGGATTTCAGCGCGGGCATCCATCCCTTCTCCCACGATGTGGTAGCCCGCGGGCGTCTGTTGCCAGGAATTGGCGACGGTAATCCAGACGGATGAAAACAACGCGCCAAGAGCGACCATGCACGTTGAGAAGAAATGCATTTTGGGTCCAACGCGGTTCCAGCCGAACACCAGCACTGCGAGGAAACCCGATTCAAGGAAGAACGCGAAGATGCCTTCGGCCGCCAAGGCGGAGCCGAACACATCGCCCACGAAGCGGGAGTAGGTGGCCCAGTTCGTGCCGAACTCGAACTCCATGACGATACCGGTCGCGACGCCCATGGCAAAGATGACCGCGAAGATGCCGGTCCAGAACTTCGCCACGGCCTCGTCTTCCGGGTCCCCGGTGCGCAACCAACGCCATTCCAGCACGACGAGGAGCCACCCGAGCCCGATGGACAAGGGCGGGAAGAGGTAGTGGAACATGATGGTAAAGGCGAATTGCAGGCGGGATAGGGTGAGAACGTCGAATTCCATGATCAACCTCGCAACGCGCTACTTCTCCTGCGAGGCGTGGTGGCGCGCAGTGATGCGCCAGATTCCGCTCGTTGATTCGTCTCCCCGCCCCGTGCGGAGCCGGCCGCAATGCCTGAGGCCGGAGCTTACTCCATGCAACAGCCTATGCGGGCCCAAGATTCCGGAATAGGTACAGCCCCTCTTTTCCCGGCGCAATGATGTCTTTCCAGCCGTTGCCGTTGATGTCTTCCACCCAGAGGTAAATGCCCGTGCCGCTCGCTTGTCCCGCCGGCCCGTAGTCGACCGTATTTCGAACGAAGCTGCCGCCGTTGATTTCGTAGTAATAAACGCCCAGCGGGTCGCCCGAGCCGGGATCGGCGCCGTTATGTGCGCGGTAGCGTTTGCCGGTCACTAACTCGGGTTCGCCGTCGTTATCAATGTCCGCAAGTTGCATGTCGTGGAACTGGGAACGGTTCGGCTCGATGTCGTGTTGCGTCCACGTTTGCTTGCCGTCGGCGTCCTTGGACTGCTCCCACCAGTGCAGGCCGTAGTTGTGCCCTTGGCCCACGATGATGTCGTTCATGCCATCCTTATTGACGTCGATAACAATGATGGGACAACTCGCCTGCGCGAAAGCGAAATCGCGGTGCTCTTTCCACTCACCCTCGTAGGGATTCTCCGGCGCTTCGAGCCATCCCCAGCTCAGCACGATATCTTCATTGCCATCACCGTTGAGGTCGCCAAATCCGATACCGTGCCCGGCGCCTTCTTCGAGGATCTTGGTTTCCTTGAACTCACCCGTACCCTTGCCATCCGCATCGCGAATGAGTTTGAAGATCGATACCCCCTTGGTATTGGGGATGACTTCGACTTCGCCGTCCTTGTCAATGTCGTAGAAGCAAGGACGCTCGATATTGCCCGTCTTGGCAATGACGTGCGTGGTCCATTCGACGGGTTGGCCCTTGGGATTCTCCCGCCACGAGAGGCTTTCACCCCACCACGCGCCGGTGATGATGTCCGTATAGCCGTCGCCGTTCACGTCCATCGGATAATCGGAGAAATCGTCGTAGTAATCGACCTCGCGCCGGATCGTGCAGATCTTGTGCGCCGCCTGGAAGTCCGGACCCTCGAACCAATACTCGCCCGAAACGATGTCGATGGCGCCGTCATTGTTGACGTCGAAGGCCGAGCACGCCTCATAGATCACGTCGCCAATGCGCTCCCGCTCAAACCGGAGCGAAGCCCCGTCCTCCGCGAATCCGATGAAAGCCGTTGCAAGAGCCAGCGTAACCTGAATCATGAATTTCCTCTCCTTCACCGGAAAGCGTTTGTGCTGCTCCGGGCGTGTTACATGAGTGGTCCGAGCATACCAGAATTACTTTGCAAGAGCGAAGGTATTGGCGACTCGTCTGGACGAACTAAGGACGAGATGAGTTGAGTTTCGATTGGCCACGAAAGAACGCAACAAAAGAGACCGGGTGTGGAGTATTGACCTGTCCCACTTTCGCGCTCTTTGCGTTCTCTTGCGGCAAATCATATCCAGTCCGATCTCATTTAACCCACGGGTCTGGATCCAGAATTCCCAGGTTTGCGGTTGGATATGGTCATCGCCGTTTTCTACCCTGTAATCGAGGGCAGCCCGTGCCGTTGGGTACGTTTCTGTATTTGAATGAAAATAAAGCTACCGGAATGTGGGATTTTGCAAGGTGCTGCGAGTCGGGCGCGGTGTGGAATCGGTTTTGTAAGTGGCTGCTAAATAGGCTTTTGTTGCAATATGTGTGCTTTGTTGCAGTAGTTGGCACACAGGTTGCTCTAGTGTCTGGCACGACGCGGGACCCGAACGGATGGGTCAAGCGCAAAACAAGAGTTGAATCGCAATGACGAATCGAAGACAAGCACATAGCAGTCGCGTTGCCGAAAGCGCGCGACTTGCCTGCGAGGCCGAAGTGGGCCTTGGGGCGTTTCCGGACCGGCGGTTCACCGCGGGCGAGGCTAACGTCCCCGGCTCGACGGAGGAAGCGAATCCGCTCATGGAGCGGGCACTGCGCGCCCTCCACGTCGCCGAACAGGTCCGATTCGGCTGGGTCTGATTAGCCCCTCTACAGCGTGAGCGCTCTGCTCCCGCTTTGGTTGCTGACTCCGCCACCTTGGACTCCGGCCGCGCAACGTACGACTGGCTCCCTCGACCGAATGCTATGCCCGGAGTATTCGGAAATGTACGTTGCGCGGCCTTCCCCCCCTCCCCGAGGGCGAAGGCCGCAACACATCACGAACCACACGACACGCGAGCCACTACCGTTGAGGATATCGTATCGAGTCCCATCTTGGCCCGAAGAACATCCCCCTTGATCCCCCTTCAAAGGGGGAATTCAACGGATCTTCGACTGTCACACTTTACGTGTGTAGCGAGTCTCAAAGCAGGTTACCACTATCTCCAATCCACAACGCAAAACGTTGTGCGCAATTCCCCCTTTGAAGGGGGATCAAGGGGGATGTTGTCCTGCCCCCAAGAGCCCCGTGTCCCCGTTCGCGCGTCGCAAATGCCAACTCCGCATAGGTCGACCTCGGCGCGGAACCCCTGCGCGACGAACCGCTTCAGTCTTCCAATTCCCGGACCCAGATGTTCCGGAACAGCACCGGATTGCCGTGGTCCTGCAACGAGATCGGCCCTTTGTCCCCATGAGGGACGTAATCCGTTACGGAATGGGGCCCGCGCCAACCCGTACCGCCGCTCAACTCCACGTTGTCGTGGACCAGCACCCCGTTATGAAACACGGTGAACGTGGCGGGCTTCACGACTTTCTTCCGCTTGAACTCGGGCCGGTGGAAAATGATGTCGTAGGTCTGCCATTCGCCCGGTTTGCGGCAGGCGTTCACCAACGGCTTGGCCCGGCCGTACAACGCGGCGCACTGGCCGTCAAAATAGGTCGTGTTGTCGTACGAATCGAGCACCTGGATTTCGTACCGGCCCATGAGAAACACGCCGCTGTTGCCGCGGCCCTGGCCCTCGCCCTCCGGTACCGCCGGCGTGGCAAACTCCACATGCAACTGGCACGATCCGAATTCCTGCTTGGATTGGATCATTCCCGAATCTTCGGTGGGCGACATGGCGCCGTCGCTCAGGATCCACTTCGTCGCCTCGCCTTCCTTCGTCGACGTCCAGTTCGAGAGGTCCGTCCCATCGAACAACACGATCGCGTCGGAAGGCGCGGTCCCCGGCGTGTCCTGTGTGCTCGCCGTGCCGGGAGCAACGATGGGCGGCGGCGGGCACTTCGCGGGGTCTTCCTCATGCACCATCACCCCGTCGATGGTCATGTACCAGACCTCCTTCATCTCCCCCTTCTCGTTCATCTCCATCTTCGACCATTCTTTGATCTTCGGCTTATCCCACTTCGCGTACGCGCCGGGCGCGAACCCAGCAATTGCCAACCCAACAATCAATCCCCACACTAACCCTCGCTTCATGGTCCCTTCTCCTTCGCTTATCACGGCGCACCAACTTGCGCCAGCTCCAAGGATAGTACTCCGTTTCGAGCCGGAAACGGGAACACAAGATAGAGGGGGAGTTGCGACTTATGGGCCACCGGCGGCGGTACACGGACGGCTTTTCAAATAAGCTACCGTCGTGTATACTCTAGATAATCCAATTGTTTGGAGGTGGATCGCCCGTGCAGGGCGAGTGTAGGGTGTTCTCTTCGGAGGTCGCCCTTTTTCTTAGGGCTACTGCGAATCAGGCTGTTGAGTGTCAAAACTTGCTGATAATGTCCTCTTTTGAACTCATTAGAAATGTCCTCTTA
>BTVY01000074.1:0-21530 GCA_045863335.1 Candidatus Hydrogenedentota bacterium
TAGCACATGCTCCTCAACTTGTCTTCTGCACAGATTCTTGTGAGGAGCCCAAAAAATTAGGTAACTGTTTAGCCGGATATCGTGGCATTTATCGAAACGCCGAGACCTGCGTAATCTCCCCCCACCGTCATCCCCGCGCAGGCGGGGACCCATCTTTGGTTAACCAAGCGCGACGGACAGCCGGTCAGCAGCCGCGCCTCACCCACACCGCCAACAAAGATGGACCCCCGCCTGCGCGGGGGTGACGGTGGGGCGCAGGAAACGCTTCACTTCTTAAATAAATAGCTATGTAAGCAGCAACGCGGTAAGATGCGGTTGCTCACTATCGGACATTTGCTTCCAAATCCCTTTCACCGTCTTCAAGGATTTCGCGCTAAACTTCTCCGCTCCTGTGGCCGATATATCATGTGGAGTGTGTTTCCCCCGGAGAATACCGCGATGGATGTCAAGAGATTCCGCAAGGCTTTCTGGACCCATTTCAATGGCAGTCAACGCAACGAGCCCAATCAGGAACTCTGGGACGCCGAAACCAGCCGGTCCCTGGACCTGTGTCCGGACGTCGAAGGAAAGCTCTCGCTCAAAAAACAGCAGTTGCTGAATCTCGCATACCGTTTGCTCCCCGAGAACGAGGCCTACCTGGAAATCGGCACTTACCACGGCAAGAGCCTCTTGTCGGCCCTCATCGGGAACCCATTCCGGCCCACCTTCGCCTGCGAAAACTTCTCGGAATTCGACGTCAATTCCCTCGCCATCACGCAGGCCAATCTGCGGAAATATGGCTTCGCCGACGCGGTGACCTTCTACGATTGCGACTTCCGCGAGATCCTCACGCCGGACCGGTTGCCCGTGCCCATCGGCCTCTACTTCTACGACGGCGCCCACGACGAGGAAAGCCAATACCTCGCCATCAAACAAATCGAACCTTTCCTGGCCGACGAGGCGCTCGTCCTCGTGGACGACTGGCGCTTCGCCCCCGACTCCAGGTCCTACGCCGAACGTGGCACCCTCCGCGCGGCACGGGAATCCAGCCACGCCTGGCAACTCCTCTATAACCTCCCCGCCCGTTGCAACGGCGACCTCGCCATGTGGTGGAACGGCGTCGGAGTGCTCTCATTTCAGCGGCAAGCCGAGGCGGCAGTCTTGGAGCCCGCGCTTTAGCACCCATCCGTACACGTCCGTGTAGGTCCGTGCCTTTCGCGGTTTAACGCAGCACCCGGTTCCGGGCGCGTTCGTAGGTGATCCAGAAGCGGCGGAGGCGGTCTTCGGTGCGTTCGTCGAACTTTGTGTTGGCGTAGGCGGAGCGGACGTAAAGGTCGGTGAGTTCGTAGGCTTCCTCCCGCAGGGAGTTGAGTTCCACCGGGAATGCTTCGATGAACTCGTTGGGGGTCTGGTCGATGCGGCGGGGGACGCCGAGGTCGTAGGCGAGCGCGCAGAGGGCGTCGTAACAGCGTTCGATGCGTTGCTCGGTGTTTAGCGCGGGGCCTTGCGCCATGGGGTTCTCGATGCGCGCGCAGGTCGCGATGTTTCGATCCACTCGTATGCGCTTGCGGCGCAGCTTCGGGAGTTCGGGCATGCGGGTGATGCGTTCGAGAAACGCGTCGAGGGCGTTGAAGAATCGAACCACGAAGCGCGGATAGCGATCCCGGTTGCGCCCGATGCGGACCGCGATGGCCCCGGCGGCGCGCAGTAGCCCGTAAAGAAAGAATAGCCCAAAGCACAGCAGCACCCCGTAACCGATGAAATCGACTACGTGATTCTGCTGGATCACATCAACAGCCGGGGTCACGACGGACTGCAACTGAAACGTCGATCCCCGGTTCCAGGGGTCGTACTCGTGTTCGGCGACGTGGGCGATGGGCGGCAGCGATGGCCCGGGTATCACCGCCGCCGCGAACAACACCATGAGCACCATCACGGAGCCGAGCCCAATCCAGAAGGGCCCCAGGCGGCCGGGCAGTCTCACGCGGCGGGCGCGGAAATACTCGCGCAAACCGGCCAGACTGGACAGCATGAGCAGCGACAGTGCGGCGACGGTGTAACAGGCGATGTAGAAGTGCCCCGCCAGGAGCATGGGCGGGCCGCCATGCTGAATGACGCGCTGTCCCAAAGCGAAGGCGATCATGACGGGGATCGAGAAGTAGAAGATCGAAATACCGGGGTGGCGTTTCGACAGCCGTTCCGTCGAATCTAGAATCGGTTTGGGCCGTTTCTTCTCCGGCTTCTTCCATTCTGAGGGGTCGATGGCCTCGAGGGTTGCATCCGACAGACTTGCCGCAGGCTTGCGCTCGACGGCTTCCTTGAAGCGGCGCGCGGTGCCAGTGAGGATGCCGATGTCGCCGGCCGTGTAGTTTTCGTCCACACAACATTCATGGGTCAGCCGGTTCACCAGCCACCAGACAAAGATCACGACGGTCATATTGAAACCGAGCGCCACGCCGGGCTGCCCCATGAACTGCGCGGCGACCGATCCCACCTCGTAGGCCGTCGTCGTCGCAAGAGTGTACAGACCGATAGCGAGCGCGAGGCCGACGATGTACATGATGGACTCGTCCTTGCCGTCGCGGGCGATGAGCCGGTTGAGGGCGACGACACCCAAAATGAAACAAAAGGCGACGATGCGCAAATTGAGATCGTGCACTTCCGTGTACACAAACCGCACATCGAGCAGAAAGAAGACGACCGACGCCACCATGATCAGAATCATCAAGGGCGTCAGGAAGTCGAGCAACAGGTCGGTGCCCGATCGACGCTGGTAGGGCTTGGGCGCGCCGGAACCGACCACGCCTTTCAGCGACTGAAAATCGGTCGCGACGGGCGCCTTCTCCTTGCGCTTCGTCGCGGCGGCTTCTTCCGCCAGCGAGGCAAACTCCTCCGCTTCCGCGGCCATGAGCGAGGCGAAGTCGGTCCCAGACTCTTGCCGCTGGTCGTGTTTCTTACCGTCCGATTCGGGCGGGCGAAATCTCGTGGAGTTGCCGTTCATGTTCGATGTGGATGCAGTTGATCTCGTGGTTCAGCAACAATCCCGCCGCCTTTTCGTAGGCAGCGGCGTTCTTAATAAGGAATACCGTCACCGCAAATCCCGCCAGCTTCATCTGGCCGAGGATCAGGGCGAAATCTTCAGTCACCTGCGGCACGATGGGCAATAGCGCCGCATCGCGCGGCAGCCGGTTGTAGGTCGACAGGATGAGTTGACCCGCGTCGAGTCCGTCGGTCGGGAGCACGCGCGCGAGATTCTCCACAATCATCAAGGCCTGAACCGGGCTGCGCCGCGTGGGCACCGTAAGCGGGCTGAGCCGGTCGGACTCCCCCTCCCCTACCACGTTTCCTTCCGCATCGCCGCGCGACAGGGATTGCCGCGATTCGACCTCGTACTTTGCGACCTCCGCCGCGTCGCGCGCATTGGTCAGGAGCCCAACCTGTTCCCCGGACGCCTGGAGCAGGTAGGCAATGGACGCGGCAGTGGTAATCGCCAGTTCCATGCGCTCTTCCCCGTCCTCGCCCTGGTACCAGGCGCCGAACAGATCGAGGATGACCGTGCCGCCGAGCACGTTCGACGGCTCGGTCTGCTTAACGAAGAGCTCGCCCGTGCGCGCGGAGGCCTTCCAGTGGATGCGGTTCATGGGGTCGCCCCGCACATATTCGCGCAAGCCGGAGATGCGGGTCGGATCTTCGTACACGCGATTGCTGATCCGCACCGGCCCCTGCGGACGCCGCGCGCCGATGTTGAAGGTATCGATATAGGCGACCGTCGGCAGCACGGAGACATAATGCTGCTGCTCGCCCGTGCGGAAACGCTTCTGGAGCCCGAAGAGATCGCCCGACTCCATGAGGAGCGGCCCGATGCGGTGGTACCCGCGCCGCGGACAAGTCAGGGTATAACGCAGCGTGACCGAGCGCCCCGGCATGAGCACGGCGAGGCGGGTGTTGTCGCCCATGCGCGCGAAATCGGACGGCACCAGGTCTTCGATAAAGATCCACGGAATCGGCCAGCCGCGCCGGTTGGTGAGCACGACCTCCACGTCGGTCTCTTCGCCCTGCTGGAGCGTGGTCTGCGTGATGGACCGCGTGCAGTCCAACCCGGACAACCACGCCATCGAGGAAAAGTTGGCCACTGCGACCAGCAGCAGAAACGCGTAAACGGCAAAAGCCATGTACGGCGCCTGCACCAGGAACGCGATGCCCAGCGCCACACCGGCCACGATGAACCAGAAGGCGTTTCTGCGAAAGGTGTCGGACATAACCCAACGATAGCGTTTGCGATGCAGGATGCGCAATTCTTCCCCCCTCTCCACATGTCCCCAAAACACGCGAGCGTAAATTTTGGAGTGCGGTCGCTTGCGGCTGCTTTTCTTCGGTGTGGCGCGGCAGCCCTAACTTCAAAGTGTCGATGGTTTCTGAGCAAAAACCGGAGGAACTTTCCAAGCTTGTCGAAGTCGATTCTACTGTGGACAGCGAAACCCTGAGGATTGGTTAGGTCGCTCGCGATCAACCAAAGAAAAGCAGCCGCAAGCGACCGCACTCCATATCAACTCATCGATTTTGCACGACCCATTCGACGATATACATCAATCCGATCCGCAATCCGTTTCTCACACTTCGTCCCCTTCCGGACACTTTAGGGATGAAAACACCCCTCACCGTGGGCCAAACTGAACCTTGGGATGTACACGTAATGACCGACACTGAACTGATTACCCAGATTCTGCGTGGGCAGACGACCCTTTTTGAACAACTCGTGGACCGCTACCTGCCGCTGGTACGGGGCGTGTGCGCGAGCCGCTTTCGCGATCCCGCGACCGTCGACGACCTGACGCAGGATACCTTCATCACCGGGTTCCGCAACCTGAACAAACTGCGCAACCCGGCGCGGTTCGGCCCGTGGCTCGCCACGATCGCTCGGAATACCTGCACCTCCCACCTCCGCAGCGTCACGCGGCGCTCGGCGATGGTGGAACGCGCGGCGAAGGAACCGAACGGCCACGCGGATACGCCGGAAGCCATCGCGCAACGCCGCGAGTTGTACGGGTGGGTCCATCGCGCTATCGACAAGCTCCCGGACAAGACCCGCGAAGCCATGGTGTTGCACTACGTCGAAGGCCTGTCCACGACCGATGTCGCCGCGCAAACCGGCATCCGCGAAACCGCCGTCCGCAAGCGCCTCCAGTACGGCCGGCAACTCGTCGGAGAAACGCTATGGAAGGAAGTCGAGCCCCAGCGGGCGGCGGCAAAGCCCGATACCGAAGCCGCCAAACGTCGCGTGCTCAAAGCCCTGCCGCTCGCCGCGGCGCCGTGGCTCATGGACGGCGGTAAAGCAGCCGCTGCGACGGGATTGCTTGGCTCGCTCGGATTCGGCGGCTTGGCCAAGATCGGCCTTGGCGCGGCAATCGTGATCGCCGCGGCACTGGCATGGAATGCTTCGCGTGACCGTTCCGAGATCTCGAACGTGAATGTTCCGATTGATACGGAAGCGGCCACACGTGACGTTTCGTCAGTCGCACTGCCGGCGCAGGAGAAAGAATCCGATTCCGCTGAAGTCGATGCCGCAAGTTCCGCCGCGACGGGCGCACTCACCGTGCAGGTCAATCTGAAACGGAAGGACCCACACCCCGCCGAACGCACCGATTCCGGCGCGGTGGTGAAGCAACTCGTCTACCAACCACCCGTCGACTCGGGACAAGCCGTACCGCGTGCCATCGTGCGGGTGATACCCATGCAGTTTAAGGCGACGCGAATTGAAAGCCTCTTCGCCCGCACCGAAGTCGATCCCGAGCTTGCGAAGCGCGTCGTGAAGGCCATATCCGCTATCTATGAGTCGCGCCTGGGAATGATCCATGGAGCCGCTTCTGAATCCGAGCGCACGAACGCCGCATTAATCATGGCCGAGTCGGGCGTCTCAGAAGCGGACATGCAAGACGCGATGAACCAACTGCAACAGGCCTTGAGCGAGTCCGAAAACCCCAACGAAGATATTATGAGTCTACTGTTCGCACCCGCACCGCAATCGGAATGGGTCGAGGAAGCCACGGACGAAAGCGGCAGCGTGACCATCGCCGGACTTGCGCCAGGCCGGTATTTCGTCGCGGCGCTCGACCCGGAAGTTGCACCCAAGTGGCCAGCGCCGAAGCCGGACGACGTTTCGCTGTTGCAGTCGATGGACACGACAGGCACGGGCATGATGGAAACCGCAATCGGGGGCGTCGAACCTCAACAAGTAACGGTCCTGATCGACGACGAGCGAAGCCGGTTCACGGGAACCGTGATCGACGCGGCAACGGGAGAACCTATCGAAAAAGCCCGCGTCGAGGTGGTGTCGCTGGATGTGCCCGGCGAAGAGGACTACACGCACACGAATGCCGAAGGTCAATATTGGATCACACCCCAACGCGTCGGATATGGAACACTGCACGTACGCGTCACGGCGAATAATTACCAGCCCGTGGAGTTTTCACAAGAGCGAGTACTCGGCGTTCAAACGGAACGCCAATCCGTCGAGCTAACAACACAGACGCTCGTCTGCGGATCGGTAACCACCTTCGACGGGAAACCGGCGCCGGACGTCAGCATCTTGCGATGGAGCGGCGATTCCGGCCGCGGTGCGGCGACGACCGACGCCGACGGACGGTACTGTCTCGGGCACGACGGCGGGCCGGTCACGCTCAGCGCGAGCGTCGGCAAGTTGTGGACAGAACGCATCACACTCCATTTGGCGCCCCAGGAAACGGGAACGGCAGATTTCGTGCTGCCTCCTGCCGGCTCCATTCTGCTGAACGCAACCAATGCATCGGACGAACCGGTCACGACACTGAAAGATGTGAACGTGATTGACCTTGCCACCGGCCGCAGGACCAACCAATACTCCGAGTTGTCATCCGAGGACGGCGTGTATCAGTTCAACTACATCGAGGCGGGCGAGTATCACATTGACGCGCGCGCCGATGGACTGGACGCGCTCGAACTGGATCGTGTGAAAGTCGCGGTCGGCCAATCCGCGGGCCCTTATTACGTCCGGCTGGAACTGGAGCAAACAGACCTGACCATCCGGCTCGAAGACGCGGACGGCGCGCCGCAAGCGAACTACTATTTCAATCTCCACCGGATTCTCGCGTGGGACGACGGCATGGGAAGCCACGGCGAGAACACCGATCAAATCGCGAACGTCCGCACGGACGCGAAGGGACAATACGCGTTTGCCGGGCTTGCCATGGGACTGTACCGGGTTGACCGGGGCTCGTCCAGCGGGGAAGTCGAGGTACCGCATGCCGGAGTATTCGTCGTGCGCGAAGAAAGCGGTCCCAAACCCGACAAGCCCTCATCTCCTTCTTTGTTTCTCGGTGCGGCTCCCTACCGGATTGGAGATGGTCAGAAAGTCCCGATTCACGGTGACGGTGCCAAGACCTACGTCGTGCCCTTGTCCTCCGCGGAGGGCAGCGATCTCCAGTCCCATCTGTTGAGCGGAACCGTGGTGACGGAACCGGGTCCGTATCTGCTGCTCTTCGTCAATCAGGGACACACGGCGGGGATCATACCGGTCGAGGTCTCCGAATCGGACTTTGAAACCTACAAGCAGAAACAACTGCTGATGGAAGTGGAGATCGAGGATGGCGGAAGCGTCGAAGGGGCCCTGGTGGATGCCGAAGGCATGCCGGTGGCGAACCACGAGATCGGCGTGTTGCCGGTGGCCCTGTGGGAACTCGCACTGGTCAGCAACATTCACGTGACCCACTGGATGAACCTCGCCACCAGCCTAGCCCAAGGCGCGCAGACCGACGAGACCGGCGCATTCACGATCAACCACCTGCCGACGGGGACCTACGTGGTCGGCGTCTCAGGCGACGCAGTGTCGCAGCCGATTGAAGTCGTGGCAGGCCACGTCACCGGCCCGATGGTGATTGTGGATGCGGAATAGCGCACTGATTCTTTTTAAGCGAGTTTGCCCAGCAAGACGCGGGAAAGTAGAACGAATCTGTGTGATTCTATGGAGTGCGGCCCCTTGGGGCTGCTTTGATTGAGATCGTTCTGGTGGACCTAAGACGTTGGAGCGTTGACCGGTTATTCTGGAACTGCATTCTTGCCTGCCGACGACCCGCAGGCAAGCCTGCTTAGTCAAAGCAGCCCCAAGGGGCCGCACTCCATAGGGCGCACGATTCTTACTGGACCGCTAATGCACGCGCGTACGCAACGCCGCCTCGATACCTTCCCTTGTCAGCCTGGGGTGGGCCGCGAGAAGATCTTCAAAGGACTCGCCCGCGCCCAAGCGTTCGAGGATGTGCTCTACGGTAATCCGGGTACCACGCACGACCGGTTTTCCGAGCATGACATCGGGGTCGGTTGTTATCAGTTGGTCCATTGCCACCTCCATCAATCAAAAGGCTAGCACGGCGTGTGAACCCAAGCAAACCTCGCCCCACGCTGGAAAACCGCGCCCAATCCGAATACCATGGGCGGCATGTTTGCATTTCTGCGAGGGACGGTTGTCCGCAAAGGGCTTACCCATATCGAACTCGACGTCAACGGCGTCGGGTACCAGGTCTTCGTGTCGGACCGGGTCCACCGGAAGCTGGTGCCGGAATCGAACGCGACGCTCCTGACGTACTGCTACATCCGGGAAGACGCCTTCAACATCTACGGCTTCCTTCGCGAGGAAGAGCGGGCCATGTTCACGACGCTGCTGAGCGTCACGGGGGTCGGTCCTAAGGTGGCCCTGGCGGTCTTGTCGGCCATGTCGGTCCAGGAGTTTGGCCGCGCCATCCTCGAAAACGATCTCAACGCCTTTACCAAAGTCAGCGGAATCGGCAAGAAAGGCGCGCAACGCATCATCCTCGAGATGAAAGCCAAATTGAAACAGGATGCCGACCTGAACGCGATCCTCGGCGAGGCGGAGGAAGCCACGCCCGATTCGGACGACGTCATCGCGGCGTTGTGCTCGCTGGGGTGCACGATCGGTGAAGCGAAGAAAGCCGCGGCGGCCGCGCGAAAGAAACTGGGCGACGATGCGAAGGACGAAGACCTCGTGCGCGCGGCGTTGCAGTCCATGGCGAAGGTGTAGGGAATGGCGGAAGAAGAAGTACTGGACGGACGGCCCATCGGCGAGGATCGGGAGTATGACGATCGCATACGGCCGGAGCGGCTCGATGACTTCCCCGGCCAGGAAGCCATCAAGGAAAAACTCCGCATATCCATCGCCGCCGCGAAAGCCCGCAGGGAACCCCTGGATCATATGCTGTTGTCGGGCCCGCCGGGATTGGGCAAGACGACCCTGGCCCGCATTCTCGCGCAGGAAATGGGCGTGGACATTAAATCGACTTCCGGCCCGGTGATCGAGCGGCAAGCGGATTTGAGCGCGATCCTCACGAGCCTGGAAGAATTCGACGTGCTCTTTATCGACGAAATCCATCGCCTGAACCACGCCGTCGAAGAGACGCTCTATTCCGCGATGGAAGATTTCGAAGTCGACATCATGCTTGGCAAAGGGCCCACGGCGCGGTCGATGAAGATTGGCTTGAAGCCCTTCACGTTGGTCGGCGCAACCACACGCTCGGGTTTGCTCACGCCACCCTTGCGGGCGCGCTTCGGCGACACGTGCCGGTTCGAATTCTATTCCCCCGAGGAATTAGAGGCTATCGTGACCCGCTCCGCCCGCATCCTGGGCGTGGAAATCGATCCCGACGGCGCGCTGGAAATCGCCGCCCGCAGCCGGGGCACCGCGCGCGTGGCCAACCGGCTCCTGCGGCGCGTGCGGGACTATGCGCAAGTCAAAGGCGACGGCACGATTACGCAGGCACAGGCCGATGCGGCGCTGCGGCTGCAACGCATCGACGGATTGGGCCTGGACGATATGGATAAGTCCATCCTCCACACGGTGATCGACAAGTTCGGCGGGGGTCCCGTCGGACTATCCTCGCTGGCCGTCGCCGTGGGCGAGGAGGCCCAGACCCTCGAAGAGGTCCACGAGCCGTACTTGATCCAGATCGGCTTCATGAAGCGAACCCCGCAAGGCCGTGTGGCGACGCCACTTGCCTACAAACACCTGGGCAAGACTCCGCCTCAGGATCCCCAGTCCCGCCTGTTTTGATCGGGACGCTCCTTCCGAGCGAAGGACCACGCCAGAGGCATGGCGAAACGGCATGGAACATTCCCGACCACTATGTCGATATCGCTATCGGAATCGGTATCGAAATCGTTATTCGCTTCCCGCTTCGATTCCGATCCCGATAGCGATATCGATAGCGACAAACCATGGCTATTCATTCCAAACGACTTGCGGACCAAGTTCTTAGCAGCAGCACATTGAGCAGTGCGCATACTTCCCATCTTCCATATAGCAGGGCGCATTTCTTTTGAATAACCGGAACCGGGAACGGGTCACGGGTGTATAATAGAGTAGCGGCAAATCATTCGGTAAACCTTTCTCGTGCGGTTGGTGTCTCAGACAGCAGTAAGGGACGCAAGGCCAGTTGTTGCGGGGTCGCTCGGAGTACATGGAACCCGCAACCCATCGCAGGGGATAGAAGAGTGAAAGGGATACGCTGCAACCTCAGTCTGTTCGGGGTTTCCGGCGCCAAAGTCGGAGTAGGATTGATGAACGCACGAACACAGCATCAGGAAGCGCGCAGGCACTGCCGTCACAGGGTCGCGGTGTGTGCGTGGCTCGACTTCCACCACGAGAAAACCACGCGGGGAACCGTCTCGGAAGATCTCTCGCTGGAAGGCGCGCGCTTCAGCAGCATGCGCCCGGTCAACGTCGGTGATGGGGTGCTGATCCGGATGCAGTTGGATCGCACGGTCGGCGCGATCGAGTGCAAGGGACGCGTCTGCTGGACCGCCAGTCAGCCGAACCGGCTGCACACCTTCGGCGTGCGCTTCGTGGATCTATCGGAAGACGAGCGGGGTTCCCTCTCAAACTATTTCGACGGGAACCATCATCCCACTGTGTGCGCCGCCGTCTAGGACTGCGCCCCACACCAAAACACCCAATTACGCTCCTCACCCCTCCTGTCATTACCCACGTGACAGCAGTGGTTAGGCGCCCTCCCAGACCCGGAGGGCGCCTTTCCATTTTCGTTCCACTGACTCGTATGGACAATATGGACGTTACGGACGCTATGGACGTTATGGACCGATTGTGCGTCGTATTCCTTCGTCCATAATGTCCATACAGTCCATTTCGCCCATACAGTCTCGATGTGTTCGACGAACGATTTTCCAATTCGCCACGCTACGCGATGGGCGGGATTCCCGCGAGGCTGTCTTCCCAGGCCGACAAGGCCATGGCGAGCGAGTTGGCTTGGCCGGGCACGTCGAGCATGCGATTCGCCTGCTCGCCGGGGTCCTCCTCCAGGTTGTACAGTGACGTGGAATCGGGCGTGATGAGCAACTTCCACGTCCCCTGTCGAACGGCCTTCTGGCCCTGCTCGCCCGGAGTACGCCAGAATAAGGTGCGATCCGGGAGCGCCGCGCCAGTCGTCAGCAGAGGAACCAGACTGATACCGTCCATGGGGATTCGGGTCCAGGCTTTGCGCCCCCCAAGTTCGACCAAGGTCGGGAAGATATCCATGGTCATGGCCGTCTGATGCGTCACACCGGGCGCGATCGTACCCGGCCACCACGCGATGGCGGGCACGCGATGGCCGCCTTCCCAGAGTGTGCCTTTGGTACCGGTGAACGGTGCATTGGACCCCGGCGCAGTCGCGCCATTGTCGGAGCAGAAGAACACGAAGGTATTCTCCAAGTTTCCGGTGCGATGCAACGCATCCATGATCTTCCCCACGCTTTCGTCAAGCGCCTCCACCATTTCCCGATAGGGCCGTGCAGCGTCGGTCCGGTCCGGATGGCCTTTGTCCGGCGTGCCTTCCGCGCGCTCCGCGGGATCGGTTCTCCCCTGGAAGGGGGCATGAGGCGCCTCGTGGGCAACGTAAAGACAGAAGGGCGTTTCGCTGCTCTGCAATTCGATGAATTCCACAGCGCTCTGCGTTATCAAATCCGTCGAATAGCCTTCGGCGCGCAATGGCTCGTCGTTGGACCACCAGTCGTGCACGCCGGAATTGTCGATGTGCGAGTGGTAGTCGATGTTGCCGCTGAGGTAGCCCTTGAACTCGCCAAAACCCTGCTTGGTCGGGCGGAACGGCTCGGGATATCCCAGGTGCCATTTGCCGGTCATGGCGGACTTGTAGCCGGTTTCCTGGAGCATCTCGGCGAAGGTGACCGCCCTAGGCGGGAGCCCTGGCTTATCGCGATGCTCTCCAGGGGTCAGCACATGCTCGATGCCCCAGCGCTGGGGGTAGAAACCCGTCAACAACGACGCGCGCGTGGGACTGCACACGGCGCCGTTGGAATGAAAGTCGGTGAAGCGCAACCCCGCTGCGGCGAGCGCGTCGATGTTGGGCGTCGAGATCGCCGTGTTGCCGTAGCACCCGAGGTCGCCGTAGCCCAGGTCGTCCGCAAGGATGATTACGATGTTCGGCGAACCCGGAAGCAATCCGGGCGCCGCCATCCCCGATACCGCAGACCACAACCCCACGCCGCCCAGCCCGGCGGCGCGCAAGAATTCGCGCCGGTCCATACTCGCACCCCCTCTATGTGCGAACCATCATAGCAGATTCCGGGGAGGTCGACAGAAGCTTCTGAGCAAGTTTCATAAACGATGCAATGTGGGATGTAGCGCAGGCGTCCCCGCCTGCATTCTATTCGGAACTGCACGATTTGCAGGCGGGGACGCCTGCGCTACATTTCTGAGTACTCATGTCGTAACAAACATTGAATTGTTGGGAGATTTCGATTCGATGAAAAGAAAATTGGGAACAGGCACCATTTATCTACCAAGTAATTGGGTTACTCTGCAAAGCGCCTCAGTAGATAAATGGTGCCTGTCCCCAATTTTCACCCCAATTTTCACCCCAGCGGGGGCGGTGAACTCAGATAGACGAACGAGCGGTCGCGGTCACCGTCCGCAGACTGTCGGGCCAGGGCGTCGCGATAGGACTGAGGAAGGACGCCGGGAAGGGCTTCGTCGAATTCGGCGAAGAACTCACGGCGGCAATGCGGTGCAACGTATAGCTTCAGCACCTTGCAACCGGGAATGAAACAATGCCTGAATCGAAAGATCAATTCGGGACCCTTCACGCCAACCCCTTGTATATCCTCGGGACGAAACTTGAATGGCATGACGATCGACTTCGAATAGCCGCGCCAATTCGAGTAAAGAACCGAGAGCACGAGTCCCAAAGCGCCGCCGATGACCAGAACGGTCAATGCCTGCGCAAGAGTCAGATCCAGACCGCTGGCGACGGCGAGAACACCAGTCATAAACACGATGTTGAACGCCATCAGTTCACGCGGAGGCGAGAACTGGAAACTGCCGCTGAGAGCAATCGCGCCATCGGAGGTGAACTCTAGCCACCCCGGACCCAGCACCGATCGTGCGCTACCGCTGGGCATCGCCCATACGTTGGGTTTATGGCGTTTCGTCTCGATCTTATTGCGAATCGAACGGGTGTGCCGGAACTCACAGTCCCAAGGAGCATCGGACATGGCCGTAGTCTCCGTCACGTTACGTCAACCTCCAGAAGCGCGATGTGTCGCGTCTGTACGTTTTCTCTATTCCTCTGTTTGCGATGTTCGTTGCGAATCGACTTGGCGCGCCACGGCCAGAGCGCGCTGATACGCTGACGGTAGCGTGCCGGGGAAGGTACAGTCGAACTTCCGAAAGAACTCCTGCCGATACCCGGAGGGGACGAAGATGTAGATAGAAGATAGTCCGCGCAGGACGGAATGGCGAACCTTGAGGCGCACGTAGGGACCAAGGCACCTCGACCAGCGAATAGCCTCGGGCCGAATCTGCAAGGTGGAATCAGCCGCGAGCGCTCCGCAGTAGTATCGATAGTAGAGAAAGATCGAAACGTACGGAATGACCAGCACAAGTGCGATAATAACGCCCCGCATTACGGTATCGTCCGCGTAACGCGTACCCAGATACCAACCGGCGGGAATCAGGGGCAGTGATGCCAGATTGTACAAGGGGTGGATGGTTTGAATGACGCCGCTCAGCGACATGCAGTCGTCTCTGAAGGACGCCGTTGCCCTTCCTTGAAGACTGACCGAAACCCCTACCGGTACCAACACAACCTTGATATCCCGTTCCCCATCACTTGATGGAGTCGTGTCCCGCAGCACGTGTGCCCGCCTCAACTCGGCCGTTCGCGACATTCGCCTGAGTGCCCGCCAAGCGGTGTAAGCCAGAACGAGACCGATTGCCAACATCACGTACGGACTGATTTGCGCGGGCGTTACCTCGCTTCCCGTGATCACTTCGTCAAGACTGGGGATTACGAAGAACAAGGACACCATCCCCAGGACGCAGGCCAGCAACAACCACAAGAACGCCACCAGGCAACTTGCTTCGTACGGCATGCCGATGGACTCCTCATCCCAAGGCGCGATCGATCCGATATTCTTGTGAGTGGCGTTCATTCTAAAGCTCGGCTATAGGCTTGCGGCAACACACTGGGAAACGCCCGGTCGAACTCCGCGTAGAACGTTTCTCGAAAATGGGGCGGCACGTAGAGGCACAGCATCTTGATGCCCGGCAGCGGGCTTTGGCGGAACCAGAGCTTCATGATGGGGCCGTAGAACTGAGCGCGGCGCAGGTCGGCATGGCGAAAGACGTAGGGTTGAGGTGCGGACTCCATCTTGCTCGCAACTCGTCGATCCGTCCAGTACGAGAGGCCCAGACCTGTTGCCCAGAGCAGAATTGTCACAGGAATCCACCACCAAGTTTGATTCAGGAGCCCTTTCGCCGCCCAAGCCCCCAAGACAGCCGCAATACAGACTGCTGGAAGGAATAAGTCATTTGTCGACTGTAAAGTCCCCGAAACTCCGAGTTCGCCGGGCGCGAAATTCACGTGTGCGGGCCCTTGGATATGACGCCCCATACCCGGTCGAATGAAATGAATATCCGGCCGATCTTCTTCGAAGTCCGAGTACGATTCGAGGACGCGCCAGACCTGCCGCCGCTCGGAATGGAGCATCGAACCGGTAAGAGACGCGGCTCCTGCCGGATATTCCCATCCCTCCCAGGGCTGTTCACTTGACGCCGCGGAACCCATTGCTTCTAACCCTCCATCCTTATACTACCCGCAACAGTGGTTTACTACAAGTGTTTAGATTCATCTGTGGTAAACCGCCCCGAAACATAAGATGGACCCCCGCTTTCGCGAGGGTGACGGGGGGAGCGCTTGCCCGAAGCAATTGGAACTTGCGAAGACATATCGAAAGGCCGCGTTCCTGTTTTCGTCTTCGGCCGAGGACAGACCGCAGCATGAGGGATCAGTTGTACAGGGCCTCAAATCGCCGGGTGTACCGTTCCGCGATGGCGGGGGAATGGATGATGAGAACGTTTTCGTCGTTGCTGTCTTCTGCGTTGTTGCTGAAGTTGTAGCTGCCGGTAATGACGGTTTCGGTATCGATGATGATGACTTTGTTGTGCATGGCGTGGGGGTTCCGGTCGAGGCGGGTCGCGGCGCCGTGGCGGGCGAGGAATTCGTCGTCGGTGTAGCGGGACCCGGCGTTGCGGGTTTCGAAGATGCCGCGCACTGCGACGCCGGTCTCGATGCGGCCAGCCATGGCCTTGGCGATGTCGTCGGAGGTGAAGGAGAAGGCCATGAAGTCGATGGTGCGGCCGGCGTCGCCGATCTCGTCGAGAATCTCACGGCGGACGTTGTCTTCTGGCGCGAAGTAAGTCTCGAACGTCACGCCATCGAGTACGACCACTGGATAGGGCGCGCCGCGGGGCGACCGGGGGCCAAACTGCTGTTCCGCGAACATTTCGTTGAACTCGCCGGTGAAGTTCGCGGCCAGTTCGGGCGACGCGACGACGATGGCGTTGTTGTCGTTGCGGAAGAGGCCGTTCTCGGTGATGTTGGTGGAGCCGGTCCAGACGGTCTTGCCGTCGACGATGCAGAACTTGTCGTGCATGAAGGCGCTGCGCTTGTCGAAGACGACGGGAATCCCGGCGGCGATGCATTGCTTCACGGCGTCTCCCCCGTCGTAGTCGGAATCGGAAACGATCCGGACCGTAACGCCCGCGTGGTGTTTTCGGATAAGCGCCTGGGCCGCGGGCATCCATTCGAGTTCATAGATGGCGCAGAAGATGCTCGTCTCGGCGGAGCCCAGGAAAGCGAGGAACTGGTCGTCCATGTCGTTGGTAGCAACGGGGGACGCGGGCGCGAAATAGACGGCGATATGTTCGGTGACGCGGCCATCGGGGATGTGCTGGGTCTGGCGCGCGCGTTGAAAGGCGCGGCCGGTGGTTTCCACGAAGTCGCGGCTCAGCCGCCGCAGATCGACTCCGGACCGCGCAATTACGATGGCGACGAGCACGATCGCCACAACGAACGCGATAGCGACCAGCCTCTTCCGCGGCCGTCTTGGTTTTCTACGTCTCCTGCTCACGACCGCGCATTATGGCCAAATCGGAGGTGCGGGCCAAACCCGGAACGTGCTTCCCGTCCCGCAATCTCCATCCCCAATTCGTGATTCGTAATTCGTAATTCCGAACTGCAACTTCCCAGACCATACTTATAGGGAGCATTCTGTCCATGCCAATCACCCAAGCCAGCGCCGCACGCTTACTCCGCGACTCGCGCGACGTCCTCGTCCTCGTGGCAAACGGAGACTCTTGGAATTGAAATCCCCTTGCCACCCCTTGAATCGACAAAAGGGAACGTGGGGTGCACCCCTGCTTCACCAGAAAGCCGGTCCGTACCCGAATCCAGCGTAACTATGTGGAAAAACGCAGTTTAAGGGCAGAACTTCCCGGAGCACCGTAAGCGCCGCACCCTGGTTACACCCCCTTGAACCGTCAAAAAGAAAAATGCGGGGGGGTGATCCCGCAACCGACCAGCGAAGACGCCCGGCGTGGAAGCCGGGCGCTACAGAACGTTTCAGGCCGATTCGCCATCTTCGTTTGGTTATTAGAACATTCGAATTTGTTTCGGATTTCGAAATTCGGATTTCGGATTTGTCCCCTATTCTTGCCGGAAGTCGTAGACTTGCGCTCTGATCCAGTAGGGGGAGAACTCTTTCACGAAGGCCTGGTGGACGGGGTCGGGCAGATAACTTTCGAGGGCGGCTTCGTCGCGGAAGACGAGGGTCACGCCGAAGGCGTAGCTGTCGTCTTCGATGGGCCGGTTCGCGGCGAGGGGACGGCCGTAGTGCAACGCTTCGACGCCGTCGATGGCGCGCAAGGTTTCGAGGCCGTCGATCAGCGCGGCGACTTGTTCGTCGGTGAGTTCGTGGCTGAGCCAGAAGAGGACCGTGTGCACGACGGGCTGGTCCGCGCGCTCGTCTTTCGCGGGCGGGTCGTCGGAAGAGAAGGTATCAATGACGCCGATCTCCGTGCCGTCGGCTGTGAAGCCGATGGCCTCGGCCTTCCAGGAATCCTCGCCAACCGACACGCGCACGTACTCGTTGACCAAGCCGTTTTTGAAACCGGGGATATCCTGTGCGCCGCCTACGGTCATATGCGGCCAATCCTTCACCACCGGTTCGCCGTGGTCGAGCCAGCTGGCGCCGCCGGTGATGCAGTAGTAGACGCCGTTACGGTAGCCCCGCTCGTATTCGTGGGTGTGCCCGCTGAACACCGCGTCGACGCTGTAGCGCTCCAGCAGCGGCACGAGCTGCGCTCGCATGGTGGATTCGCCGTCGATCCAGAGTTCGCAGTAGGGCGGCTCGTGGATGAAGAAGAAGGTGAACTTGGCGTCCTGGTGTGCCTTCAAATCCTGCTCGACCCAGTGGAAGATGTCCGGCCATTGCGTGGCATAGTCGATGCAGACGAAGTGGCAGCCGGAGTAGTCGAAGGAGTAGCTGCCGTAGCTGTTCGTATACCCTGGCACATCGCGCTTGGGAAAGGAAGCGAACTTGCGCAAGGCCGCGTCGCGGTAGTCGTCATGGTTGCCCCAGGCGACGAAGAAGGGTTTGTGCGCGCCGAGGTGCACGCTCACACGATTGAGGAAGTAGTTGCGCGTGTCCTCGTACGCGCCGCCGTCTTCCGCCATGTCGCCGCAGGCCACGCCGAATGCAACGTCCTGTGCCACCATGTGATCGAACATGCGGTTGGTGGGCTCGTAGATGTCGGCCTCGTAGGCGCCGCGGTTGTGTCCCTGGCTGTCGCTCCACACGGAAAACGTGAAGGGATCGGCCTCCGCGGGGGACGTCGTGAACTGCACGGATTGGGTGAGATCGAAATCGCTGAGGCCATCCTGGGTCAGGTCGACGGTCGCCGTGTAGTCGGTTCCGGGTTTCAGGCCGGTGAGTTCGGTCTTGTAGATGTAGGTGCCGAATCCGGAGGGCTCGCAGGTGGCCGAGTGAGGTTTTCCGTCAATCTGCACCGTGCCGTTGAGGGCGTCGTTCGCTTCCCACATGATCGTGATGCCGTCCTGGGCGACGCTCATCAGATAGGGGGGCGTCACGAATTCGGCCGAGGGATCGCCTGATACTTCGACCGTTGCGCAAAGTTGCGGTGAAGTCTCCGCGCCGTACTCGTCGCGGATTTCGATGGAGACGGGATAACGTCCCGCCGCGTGAAAGACGTGGCTCGCGCTGATCGGTTCGTCCGAGGATTGCAGTTCGGACCAGGGAGTCAGCGCTTTCCAGCTTCCCGCGTACAACCGGTAGCGGATACGGTCGCCTTCGGGATCGGACACGGGGATGGTGAAGGAAACGGGCTCACCGGTCTTGACTGCAATCTCGGCGACGTTGCCTTCGAAGGCCGAGGCGGTGTTCTTGGGATCGGGCGGGGTCAGGTACGCGATGGACATCACTTCTTTTGCGCTAAGCGCGTGGTCGTAGATCGCGATTCGCGACACCGTGACTTCCGCGTCATCGCCCTCATCGTCGGCGAAGAAGAGTACGCCTTCGGGATCGAGGGAGTACCGCCGGTCGAGGTCCTGGGGCGCGCCGTGGATGGCGTGCTTGCCATTGAGATAGACATCGTAACGTCCGCTCGGCAAGTCCGCGCAGACGATCAAACGATGCCACTCGCCGGGTGTGAAGGCCCATTGGGACGAGAACCCAACAAAGCCCGCGCCGAGGACGCCCTCGCGGTTGAGGGTTTCCATATCGTTGTCATCGTCATTGGCGAGGTTGGTCTGAAACAGCGCGTGGCTGTCGGTATCAACCGGGGTTTTGAAATCGACGACGAAGGTATACGCGTTGACGCGCTTCTGTCCCGGCTGGACGGCGATCCCGTGTTGCGCTTTGTAGAAGCTTCCATCACCGATGGTGCAGGCACCGTCTGCTTCGTTGACGCCGGCGACGGGTTGATGATCGCCCTGCAGCGTCAGGTCGGCGCCGATGGCGGCTTTGAGCGGATTGGCCGTGTCGAATTCCCAGAGCGCGACGGGTTCGGGGTCCGCGTTCGCGGACGCCGGAATGAATGCGAATGTTGATAGCAGAACGAGGGGGACGATGGTTCGCATGGAATGGGTACTCCTTGGAAACTTCGCGAAGTCTTTGTGCAGACCGTGGATGGGGAGAGTTTACCCCCTCGCCGCGCGGGATACCAGTTCACGCCGCGAAAGGAAAGATGGACCCCCGCCTTCGCGGGGGTGGCGGAGAGGGTGTGGTCCCTCACAATCGGCCTGCACCGCGCACAGGCGCGGTTGTTCCGTGCTTCGCTTCGATCGCCTATCGACGCAAAATAGAAATGTCCGCTTTGATCGCCTTGTTCACCCGGCGTAAAATAGGGGTCTCCTTACGGGGGGCATGACACGCGGATGCTGATTTCCCCCAATCGGTTTCCGCTCCAGGGGGAACGTTCGTGCCGCTTACGTAAGATGCACAGGGGGGACGTATGAAGAACATTTCGTTTCGGGGGATCTCCACGTTTTTGGGCCTTGCCCTGCTGACGCTCATCGGGTCCAGCTTTTGTTTTGCGGATTTGCAGAACGTCGACGTGGGCGGCGAACTTCGGATGCGGTACCGGTATTACCGCAACGTATTCGAGGAAGAGTTCAGCCCTACCATTCGGATTCCGGATTTCTTTCTGCCAAAGCGGCCCATCGGCGCGCCGGGGGTGATCTCGCTGTTCGACTGGGACGGCACCGGCGGGGACTGGCATTTCGCGGAGACGGCGCTGTTGCTGAACGTGAATGCCGACTTTACCGATAACGTGTCCGGGTTCATCGAGTTGTACGACTACCACGAATGGGGCGAGGACTTTCGATCGGATTACGTAACGGGTCTGGACTCGCGGGCCGACACGGGCGAGGACCTGGAGGTCAACCAGGCCTACGTGCAGATGGACCAGGCCTTCGGCGCGCCGTTGCGTCTGCGGATTGGGCGGCAGGCCTTGATCATGGGCAAGGGTTGGTTGGTCAACGATATGCTCACACCGACGCAGCGGCTGACCTCCGACGCGGTCCGCGCGACGTATGAAGTCGATGCGTTTTCGGTGGACGCCTTCGCGGCGAAGGTTTTCGAGAACGGCATCAACGAACAGGACGGCGACGTGGATTTCTACGGCGTCTACGCCACGTACAAGGCACTGGAGGCCATCGATATCTCCGCGTACTGGTATTGGCTTCGCGATGCGCGCAGCCGGAATGACACGTCGTTTATCGCGCCCATCGAACGGCTCGAGGAATTCGCAGGACTCGACGACTACGACGCGACCAACCTGCACACGGTCGGCATTCGCCTGAACGGCGGTTGGGACTCCTGGGACTACGACCTGGAAGTCGCGTACCAATTCGGGGAAGCAGACAGTCACGGGTCCCGCTTCGCGCCCATTGGCATGATCTACGGGGACGACGACGCGGAGTACGACAACTGGGGCGCCGACCTGAATGCGGGATACACGTTCGGTACGAAGTGGAGCCCGCGGGTCTCGATCATCGGCGGGTACTTCCAGGGACAAGACAACCGCGACCTGAGTTTTGCCGAATGGCTCAATCCTTTCTACCGGCCGGAGGCGAGCGTCTCGTTCAACCGGCTGTACGCGGACAAAAACTACCTGCCGGTCGTGAACGACAACGGGTGGCTGTCGAACTTCTACATGGTGGGCGGCGCGGTGGACGTAACGCCGACGGACGTGGTGAAAGTGCACGTTCAACTCGCGCGGGCGTGGATTGATGAACCCTTCGACCCGCCGGCCTACGCGAACCTGGGACGGTTTCGGGTTCCACTGGCGCCAGCGTTGTCCTTCTGGACGCGTGAAGGCAGCGACGATATCGGATGGGAAGCCTCGGGCTGGATCAAATACAACTACACGGACGACCTGTCCATTCTCTTGTACTACTGCCATCTCTTCCCGGACGACGGGTTGACCGACGGCGCGTACATCCAGTTCAACGGGACCGGCTTCAGCGGCGGGTCCGACACGGACGATGCGGACTACGTGTTCCTTATGACCGTGCTGAAATTCTGATCGAAACAACGAGGCACCCTCGCACGAGCCGGCTCGCGCGAGGGTGCTATGATTTTTGGCTCCTCACAAGAATCTGTGCAGAAGACAAGTTGAGGAGCATGTGCTAACG
>BTVY01000075.1:0-20734 GCA_045863335.1 Candidatus Hydrogenedentota bacterium
CAGCCTCGCAATGCTTTACAACGTAACACCAGAATCTTAACCGGACACCAGTGATGCACTATTGCAAAACTCATCGCATATCGCAGCGATTTCGGCCGCACCCACTTTCCCAGGACGCGTTGTACCCCATAGCCGGCCGACAAGAAGATGATCGCGAACAGCACGAATATTACGATTGCACCACCCATCAGACCGCCAGAAACCCTGTTCTCGGGGGCAGGGTGACATCCGCCTCCCCTCTTATTAGACGCTTGAAACCCCGGATCAGTGACATGTGTTCGATTTCGAGTGCGTCATCGGGTCACCTCATCCACGATTGCCACAATCGTCAGGTCCGCCGGGTTGAACTTGTCCGGCAAGGGAAAGGTCGCCTCGCGGCCCTGGGCCATGAAGACCCGCTCACCGACGTTAACGCCGATGGCGTCGCAGGCGATGACGGACCGGCCGACGGGTTCGCTGTGTTCGTCGATGGGCTGGACGACGAGGAACTTCACGCCTTTGAACGCGTCCAGCCGCTGGCTTGCGACCAAGCGTCCGATGACCTTACCGGGTATCATGGTGCCTTACCATACATGTTTCTTTGTCAGAAAGTCGTAAAGTTCCGAGTAGGGATTTGGGATCACGACGCGTTCCACGAGATCCGCACCGGCGATGGCAGCTCCCGCGTCGACCGAGGCCTCCACGTCGGCCACGTCGCCCACGAAGGTCGTGTAGCCCTTGCCGCCGATATGGTTGGCGAGGTGCAGGGTAATGAGCCGGACCGGCGCGGCCTTGCACGCAGCATCGGCCGCTTCGACAATCATGGCGGCGGACCGAGTTTCGAGGACTCCCACGGCGTCCAGGGACGGTATGGCCGCTTCGCCCCTGATGGCGGGGAGCACTTGGTCGTGGAGATTCGCCAGGACGAAGGACTCGACAACGCGGTCTGCCCCCGCCGCCTCCACACCGGCGCGAACGGACGCCTCGACCGCAGCCACCTCGCCGGTGACCAGCGACATGTATTTGCCGGGGGTAATCGGCCGCGACTCGATGAGGTCCACGGGCGCAGCCTTCACCATGGCATCGCTCGCGCGGATGCCCACGGCGATGGAGTCAAACTCGACCATCCCTAAAACGGACATGATGAGACCTCGGCACTTTCAGCAGATCTTGAACATGGCAAGAACACGGACGAAGAACATCCCCCTTGATCCCCCTTCGAAGGGGGAGTGCGGCGCAACGCTTTGCCTTGCAACTCGTCAAACCAAGAGGCGAACCCTATGGAGTGCAGGCGGGGATGATCCAAAAAATCCGTTCGAAGGTATTCCCCCTTTGAAGGGGGATCAAGGGGGATGTTCTTCGGTACTGGCCTATCGACTTCGCTCATAGGTTATAGCCCATCGAAACATCGAAGGCGCGGCTCACCTTCCGTCCGATTCCACCTGTCACTAAAATCACCATGCCGTAGCCCTCATACAATCCGAAACGAATCGACCAGCGTACACCGCCGTTCGCGCGTGAAACTGATGGGCGACGTCATGCCTTCGCCAGTGGGGCTGGCGATGGTGAAGGACGTGTAGCCTTCCCCGCCCATGCCGAGGCCCGCGAAGGTGGGGCCGTTCTTCACGAAGATGGAGCAGTTGATGCGCCGGGCCATAGTGCTGAGCTTGTCGATGTTGCGGGAATGCATGGTGGCCGTGTGGCGGCGTCCGCCCTCGTAGGCCACGGCGAGGTCGATGGCCTCGTCCACGTTCGCGACGCGCACGATGGGCATGACCGGCATGAGCTGTTCGGTCCAGGGCAGCGCGTGGTCGCGGTCGACCTCGCAAATCGCCAGGCGCGTCTCCGCCGGCGCGTCGATGCCGATTTCGCGCAGGATAAGGTTGGCATTCTTGCCGACCCAGCGTTTGTTGATGACGCCGCGGCGTCCCTGACGCGATTCGAAGATGACGTCGCAGAGCCGTTCGATGTCCTGTCCGGCGACTTCCACGCAACCGTTGGCAATCATGTGGCGCTTCAATTCGTCGGCCACGGACGCAACCACGACGACTTCCTTCTCCGCCGTGCAGATGATGTTGTTGTCGAGGGACGCGCCATCCACGATGGCCTTCGCGGCCTTCGGGATGTCGGCGGTCTCGTCGACCACCGCCGGAGGATTGCCGGGTCCCGCCGCGATCACTTTCTTGCCCGACAGCATGGCTTCACGCACAACGCCGGGACCGCCGGTTACGCAGAGTAAGGCGATGCCGGGATGACGCATCAAGGCTTGCGCCGTCGCAATGTCGGGATCGGAGACAGCAGACACCAGTCCATCAGGCCCTCCGGCCTCGACCACCGCCGCATTCAGCACGTCGACGCAGAGCATCGAACACCGTTTCGCCGCGGGGTGGGCGTTGAACACAACGGCATTCCCGCCGCTAAGCATGGCGATGGAGTTGTTGATGACGGTTTCCGTCGGATTCGTCGTAGGGATGATGGACCCAATGACGCCGTGGGGCGCGCGCTCCATAAGCATGAGGCCGCGATCGCCGCTCTTCGCGCGCGGTTCCAGCATCTCGGGGCCGGGGGTCTTGATGGTGACCAACAGGTTCTTCTTTACTTTGTCCACCGCACGACCGAGACCGGTCTCCTCCACGGCAAGGACGGACAACTCTTTCACATGCGCCTTCGCGGCAGCGCGCATGGCATCGACGATGCGGTACCGCAGATCAAGCGAGCACTGCTCCATCTGCTCAAAGGCGCGCCGCGCTCGCGCAACGGCGGCGTCGACATTGGGATGTGAAGTGTCTTTTAACACGTCGCTCATGACTGGGACGATCCAATTAAACCCGCAACAACCAGCACCGCATTATACGAAACGTGCGCCACCATGGAAGGGAAAATCGAGCCGAACCACTGACGCAAGCCGGTGAATATCCCGCCCATGATCGTTACGACGATTACGCCTGTCCAATCGCCGACCAATTGGGGCGCATGGACAATTCCGAACCACACGACCACTACGACTATGGCTACGGAAGTGCCCGCGAGTCGCTTAAGCGCGCCGTAGAGAAATCCACGGTAGTACAACTCTTCAAGTGCCGGGAGCGCAACCGCAATCAACGCGAAATAGGGCGACAAGGTCGGCTGGCCTCCCTCTTCCGACGGGGGATCGAAAACAAGGTCCATGATGGCGCCTTCGCCCGTGGAGAGGAAACTCATCAGAATACCCGCGACCACCGCGAGTCCGAGTCCAGCGGCGCCGCAATACGCCAGCTTTCGCCACGAAACCGCGCGTAACGCAAAGGCTTCCCGTAGTGGTATGCAGTATTTCCTCGAACCGAAGTACCATATGACGACGAGCGTTCCCAGCCAGGAGAAGGTCATGGCGGGCAGCAGGTACTGAACTCGAATTTCCAATGCGGCCGGATTGAATCCGGAAACGCCAAACAAGACCGCGAGCGTCAGGAACGAGAGCCCGAGTTCGATTGCCCAGATGATGCCGACAGCGGTCGCAAGGTCTTTCCAGCCTGGCTCGGTGCGGACTTGCGCGATAGCGGCCCAGTCTGAACTAGGCTCACTGCCTTCGACGAACTCGTTCTGAGCCGCGTTTTCCTGTTCTTCGACGCTTTCATCCGTCATGCTTGCGCCATTTGGTCTGGCCTTCGACGTCCCAGGAGTCGACGATGGCCATGATCACCGCGTCGCTCGGGCGGTCCTTGGTGGCCTCGGTCAAGCGCGCGGAACTGCCGGACGCGACGAGAACAACTTCCCCGACCCCTGCGCCAACGGCATCCACCGCTACCACGTAAGCGCCGGTGTCCTTCGCGTCGAGATCGAGGATGCGCACGACGAGGAATTTGCGGCCCTCGAGGGTCGCCTCTTTCGCGGTTGATACGACGGTTCCGGCTACTCGGCCAATCTGCATGTGGGCTCCTTGTTGTGGAAGAACATCCCCCTTGATCCCCCTTCGAAGGGGGAATTGCGCCCGGCAAATGCCATTGGTAATCACGATGCCCTTGTCATGATACCGAAGTCTGCACAATTCCAACCGCAACGCGAAGCGTTGCAACTAATTCCCCCTTTGAAGGGGGATCAAGGGGGATGTTATTCGGGCGCAGTCTACCGCTTGGATTCCTTGGCAGCTTCGTCTTTGCGGCCCAGGGGCAACGCCGTATCCACGTTCGCATGGGGACGCGGGATGATGTGGACGCTCACCACTTCGCCGACCGCGCGGGCACCACGTTCCCCGGCTTCGCAGGCGGCCTTCACCGCTGCTACGTCGCCGCGGACGATTGCCGTCACGTAACCGCCGCCTATCTTCTCGTAGCCGACCAACTCCACCTTGGCCGCTTTGACCATGGCGTCGGACGCCTCCACCATCGCGGCGAAGCCCCGCGTTTCCACCATTCCCAGTGCATCAGCCATTGCGTTTCTCCCTTCAACCCCAACGTGAGGTCTTTGCCATTCTATAAACTCACTCCCGAGGCGTTAACATCCCCCCGCCCTCCGGGCGACCCCCTTAAAAGGGGGATGGGGAGCGTCACGGTTTCAGAGCTTGATTCGTGATACCCGTGCGAAAAGACAATCAGCTATGTCCACTAATGCAAATCGGTAGCAAATCCCCCTTTGAAGGGGGTGCCCCGCAGGGGCGGGGGATGTTCTTCAGTCTCGCCCGCAACATTCGGGCCGATTTAATCCGCCCCAGTACTTACGCGTCCCGTCCGGAGAGGCCTTCGAGTGACTGAATCGCCGCTTCGCTGCCGACGACCACGTCCGCTTCCTCGCCTCCCAGGTAGAGGCGGCCGAAGTTGCCGAAGGGCCGAATGTCCACCAGCGTGACCCGGCTCGCCTTCTCCGCCTCGTTGGCTGCCAGTATAGCGTAAAGGGCGGGCTGCGTCTCCAGAATGAAGAGGGTCTGTCCGGCGAGCAGCATGGAGCCGCTGCGGTTCTTGTTGATGAGAGAGGCGTGATACGGATCAACCTTGCGGATGACGGTGCTGGACGCAATGCGCGGCTTCTGCCGGTCGGACTCTTTCAAACCAAGCGCGTCGAGGACCGCTTGTCCCGCCTGGCGGACGTTGGCCTGGGATTCGGAGTGGACTTCGAGCGTCCCGAAGCTGCGTTCGACCACCTGGATGGCGGGTCGCACATCGGTGGCCTTCACGGCGATGTCGAGGAGCCGGACGATCTCCATACCGGGCGCGACTTCGACGAAAAGGTTGGACATGCCCGCGACAGGCATATAGCCCTGCACCGTGGACGCCATGAAGGACGCCAATTGCTCCTGCAAACTGTCGAGAATGATGTAGCTGCGTAACTCCGCCATAACCTCCACCGAAACCCCAAGTACATACGACTACGACGACCCTCGCCCTTTGCGATGGAATCAAGAAGCCGAAGAACATCCCCCTTGATCCCCCTTCAAAGGGGGAACTATTCGCAACGCTTCGCGTTGCATTGAGCATGAACGAACGCCTCAACTTCCCGAACGAGACGATACTGGCTTTGGTCAACTTCGACGTGCGCAAACTCCCCCTTTGAAGGGGGATCAAGGGGGATGTTCTTCGATTCGAGCGAAGTCACTCGCGAATCCCCACGATCAATACACGGGCGTACACCAGTGGGCGTACTTTGCGACTTTCCCCAGGACGATCTGGAAATAGAGATCCTGCAACTTCTTCGAGATCGGACCCGGTTCGCCATTGCCGATCTTGCGGCGGTCGACGGATCGAACCGGCGCGACCTGTGCGCCCGTGCCGGTGAAGAAGACTTCGTCGGACACGTACAGCTCGGTCCGCGAGATGGCCCGTTCGATGACCGGAATGCCCAACTCCTCCGCGGCGATCTCCATGACGGTGTTGCGGGTAATCCCCACGAGGATGTCCGCCGTAGGCGGTGTGGTGATGAGTTTGCCATCCTGCACGATGAAGAGGTTCATGGCGCTGCCTTCGGCGACGCTGCCGTCTTCGCGCAGGAAGATGGCCTCGTCAAAGCCCGCCTGCTTGGCTTCGCTCGATGCCAACGAGGAGTTGATGTAGCTGCCGACCGTCTTGGCGCGGCTGGGGATGGCGTTATCGGAAAGCCGCCGCCACGACGAAACGACCACGTCGAGTCCCGACGCAATGTCCACGTAGTCGCCCAGCTTCATGATCCAGCAGCAGAACCGGCTGTCCACGTCGTGGAGCTTCGGACCGAGCGAGTGTTCGCACTTGTATCCGATGGGCCGGATATACACGCCTTCGCGGAACTCAGACCGTTTGACCAGCTCGACGCAGATTTTTTCGATCTGTTCCCGGGTCTCAGCCACGTTCATGCACAGGATAGAAAAGTTCCGGACGAACCGGTCCACGTGCTCTTTCAACCGAAAGATGAGGATGTTGTTGTCATCGGGACAGTGATACCCGCGGATGCCCTCGAACAGGGCCGTGCCATAATTAAAGGAATGGGTCAGGATACTGACGTTCGCCTTCTCGATGGGGACATAATTCCCCTCGAAATACGCAATCGGACCCGGTTCCATCTTCTTCGCCATCAATACTTCTCCCCAAACTCCGGGCGCAAGCCCTTGGACGTTCTGTGACACTGGCCTGAAACGACAAGACTCCTTCAAAAGGAACTGGCTTCATGCACACGCGGACCGGGCTTACACCCCCCGGGCACCGCGCGCGGGATCGTACCACTCTAATCGCAGCGATGCACGCAGTCAATTTGCCGGTGCTCCGCTTCCGGCCAATTTTGACCCTTCCCGTCACAAACCAGTACACTTCACCGGGGTTTTTCATCAATGGGAGAAGTTTCATGTCCACCGTATCCACGTCACCGCTTGCGCTAAAAGGGGGTGCCCCGGTTCGTTCCGCTGAGAAGGCCTGGCCGAAGTGGCCAGTCTTCGATGACTTGGAGCGGCAAGCACTAATGGACGTGTTGGAAAGCGGGAAGTGGTTTCTCAGCGACCGCGTCGCCCAGTTTGAGAAGGAGTACGCGGCGTTCCAGGACGCGAAATACTGCGTTGCGGTGAACAGTGGCACGGCGGCGCTGGAAATCATGCTCCAGGCCTTGGGCGTGGGGCACGGCGATGAAGTCATTGTGCCGCCGTATACCTTCGTGGCAACGGCGAGCGCGGTCCTGCGCGTGGGCGCGGAAGTGACCTTCGTGGACGTGGACGAAACCTGGAACCTGAACCCGGACCTCATCGAAGCCGCCATCACGGAACGCACGAAAGCCATCATCCCGGTGCATTTTGCGAGCGCCGTCGCCGATATGGATCGGATCAACGCCATCGCCGAGAAACACGGTCTCGCGGTCGTCGAGGATGCTTGCCATTCCTGGGGCTCCAAGTGGAAGGGCAAAGGCACCGGCGCGCTCGGCAAAGGTGGCGCATTCAGCTTCCAGATGTCGAAGAACATGACGGCCGGTGAGGGCGGAGTAATCACAACGGATGACGAAGACTTCGGCGATTTGTGCCGGTCCATCTCGAACTGCGGCCGTCACAAAGGCGCCGCGTGGTACGAGCACACGGAAGTGGGCACGAACGCGCGCATGGGCGAGTTTGGCGCGGCGGTTCTGAGCGCACAATTGACGCGCCTGGAAGCGCAGACGCTTCTGCGCGAGAAGAACGGCGCGTTCCTCAACGAGCACCTATCCGCCATCGAGGGCATCACGCCGCAGCCGGGCGACTCCCGCATGACGCGGCGCGCCTACCACCTCTATGGCATGAAAATCGACCCGGAGAAGTTCGGCTGCTCGCGCGACCAGATCGTCGACGCGGCCAAGGCGGAAGGGCTTCCCTGTGGCGGCGGCTACATCCGTCCCCTGCACAAGCAGCCGGTCTTCCTGAATCGCAAGGGTGGACCGGACTACACGAAGGTGTCGTGTCCGGTTGCGGAAGACATGTGTGACCGCAGCGTCATCTGGTTCACTCACCCCCTGCTGCTCGGTACGCAACAAGATATGCAGGACATCGTCGACATCTTCACCAAGATCAAGGAACACGCCGGGGAGTTGGCAGAGTAGTACGGGACTTCTTACGCAAACACGACAACCAAGGATGGCGTTACTTTGAAGTGCGGCCGCGCCCCAGCGTGGCTGCTATCTCTTTTGTATCGGCAGTGTGTCCTAAGAATTTTGGTACCATTCAAGATGGCGGAGCGTCCAATTGATTTGACAAGGTGATTGGAACGTCTTAGGTCCGGCTTCAATTCTCACAAGCAAAGCAGCCGCGAGCGGCCGCACTCCATAGGGGGATACATGTTAGAACTGCTCCTCGTACTTGGCGTTGATTTCTCGGCGCAGATCCCCGAAGGCACGACTCATACCAACTCCATCGGCATGGAACTCGTGCGGATCGAGTCCGGCTCCTTCGAGATGGGATTCGAAGGCGACTTGCCGGAAGCAATCACGGGGCGCCCCTGGCGCACGACGGGGGATGCGGATGAGAGGCCCGTGCATTCCGTCACCATTTCCCAGCCCTTCTACATGGGCACGACTGAAGTGACCAACGCCCAATACGAAGCCTTCGATCCCGCGCATAAGGACTTGCGCGGCAAACTGAAGTACTCCAGCGAAGACGATGAGGCCGTCGTCTTCGTCAGTTGGAATGACGCCGTCGCTTTCTGCGAATGGCTTTCCGAAAAAGAGGCCCGGCCGTACCGGCTCCCGACGGAGGCCGAGTGGGAGTACGCGTGCCGCGCGGGCTCGACCTCCTACTACCACACGGGAGACACGTTGCCGGAAGGCCACCTGCAGAACCCCGGTGTGTCGTGGTATCCGGACCCCGAACGCTCGTCCGACGAACCCGCTATCGCCTTGCATGTGAGCAAGACGCCGCCCAATGCCTGGGGACTCCACGATATGCACGGCAACGTGGAGGAATGGTGTTTGGACTGGTACGGGCCTTACGTGGAAGGGCCGCAAAAGGATCCCGTGGGACGTGCGGGTGGCGATTTTCGCGTGGCGCGCGGAGGCAGCCATTCGACGGAACCGTTCTACTTGCGTTCGGCCAACCGCGCGGCGACTTTGCCGGACGAACGGAACTGGGTAATCGGATTCCGCGTGGTGATTGGCGAGATGCCGGACACCGAACCGCAGCCAGTTCCTGAACCAGCCCGCTGGCAGGAGGATGTTCGCACGGACCGCCCTGATGAGTACGGGTCGCAGTCGACTGCTGATGTGCCCTTCTTTCGCGGTCCACAGAAGTATGTTCACGTACCGGAGGGCTCGAACGGTCCCATCTTCTCACAACACAACCACTGCCCGGCCATCGTCGAATGTCCGAACGGCGATCTGCTCGCCATCTGGTACTCCTGCTACGAAGAGCGAGGCAGGGAATTGTGCATCGTCGCCAGCCGTTTGCGCTACGGCCAGGACGAATGGGACGAGGCGGAGATGTTCTGGGACGCGCCGGACCGGAACGATCACGCATCGGCCCTGTGGTTTGACGGCGACAAAACGCTCTACCACTTTAACGGGCTCAGCGTTGCGGCCACGTGGGGCAATCTGGCAACCGTGATGCGGACCTCGACGGACAGTGGCAAGACCTGGTCGAATGCGCGTTTGATCGTTCCCGAACACAGCCTGCGCCATATGCCGATCGAGTCGGTTTTTCGCACACGGGAAGGCGCGATTCTGCTGCCATGCGACGCGGTCACGGGCGGAAATGGGGGAACGGCGATTCATCTCAGCTACGACGACGGGCTTACGTGGACCGACCCGGGCGGCACGATTGCCGGGATTCACGCGGGCGTCACCCAGTTGGCCGACGGACGGCTCATGGCACTCGGACGGGGCGACACCATCGACGAACGCATGCCGAGGAGCATTTCAGATGACTTGGGCAAAACCTGGACTTACGAGCCGTCACCCTTCCCACCCATCGGCGGCGGCCAGCGTCTGGTCCTCACGCGGTTGCAGGAAGGCCCGCTCTTCTTCGCGTCGTTTGCGCCCGAGGTGATGTTCACGGACGCGACCGGCGCCGAGCGAGTCGGGACCGGGTTGTTTGGCGCGCTTTCCTTTGACGACGGCGAAACCTGGCCCATCAAGCGCCTGATCGCGGATGACGGGGCGGGACGCGACGTGGAAGCAATGGACGGCAGGATGTTTCCTCTGGATGGCAGCCACGCAGAGCCCAAGGGATACCTGTCCGTGTGCCAAGGCCAGGATGGTACGATCCATCTCATCAGCAGCCGGCAACACTACGCGTTTAACCTGGCGTGGCTGAAGACGCCCGCTCCCCCGCCATTCCTCGAAAACGGCGTGACCGCCCATCGGGGAGACTCCATCGCGCATCCGGAAAACACCATGCCCGCCTTTGAAAGCGCCCTCGCCCTTGGAGTGGATTGGATTGAGTGCGACGTGTTTGCGACGAAGGACGATAGACTCGTGGTCATTCACGACGAGACGACCGAGCGTGTGGGAGACGCGAATGTCGTGGTATCGCAAACGGTTTACGACGCACTTGCGTCCATCGATATAGCGCATGCCTTTCGCGCGGAGAGGGGCTTATCTGTGGAGCAGTGCCCACGGCAGGAGATTCCGCTACTGTCTGATGTGCTCGCTCTCATTCTGAATCAGCACAGCACGCGGTTATCGATTCAACCCAAGGCCGACGTTGTGGACGAGTGTATCGCGCTTGTCCGGCGCACGGGCGCCGAACCGTGGGTCGGTTTCAACGACATGGACCTCGCCAAGATGGCCCGCGTCAAAACGGTGGCCCCCGAACTCCCCGTGTTCTGGGACCGGCCGGAGGATTTGGACGTCGCCGCGGACATCGAAACCGCGCACGCGCACGGCTTCGAGGCCATGGTTGTGCATAGCAAAGGGATCACCCCGGAAGTAGTCGCAGCCATTTCAGACGCGGGAATCGAGCCCGGTGCCTGGACGGTCAATGACGAGTCCGAACTGAAACGTCTCGATGCGCTCGGCGTAAAACGCATCTACACCGACGTGCCGGAAGCGCTATTGGCACTGCGCGCGGCCGAGTGACGCTATTTCAACGTTCTCCCGTCAGACTACGAATCAATGTAACCTCCGCCGGGTCGAAAGGCGTGCCGTCCGGCCGGAGGATGTCGTGGAACCAGGTCGGCGGCTCTTCGGCAAATTCCTTCGTCCACGATTCCCAGGGGTAGATTGTCTGTGACTTGCCCGAGACAAGGCCCCAGTTGTAGGCGCCGATGTTTTGGTCCTTCAGATACGGCATCACGTCATTGAATATGCTCCCTGCCGTACGGGCCATGTACTCCGTACAGACGATGGGCCGGCCGTACTGCGCCAAGGATTCCACCCGACTGCGCACCTCATCAATCGGCGCGTAGCTGTGGAAGCTGATGAAGTCAGAATGATCCAGCATGAACTTATTCAGCGGCGACAGCGCCTGCGGGTCGGCCCAGTCACCCGTCCATACGCCGACCGTCAAGGGCTGACTCGGCTGCGCATCGCGCGCCCAACGATAGACCTGTTCGAGAAATGACAACGACATCGCTTCCTTGTTCGGAAGGTCCAAGCTGCCGTAACTGTTCGCGTTGTTATTGCCGGGCTCGTTATAGAGGTCCCAGCCCAAAACGCGCGCATCGTCGCGGAAGCGCGTCAGAACGGCGGTGACGTACGGTTCCACCTCGGCGTAACGTGCGGGATCCTTGAGGATCTCCACCGATGGGCCTTGCACCCATCCCGAATTGTGCAGGTGTGGTTTTGGATCGCGTTGCTTGCCCGCCTGCGGCAGAGGGTCCCAGCACGAATCGAACAGCACAAACAGCGGGGCGATGCCGTGCCGGTTGGCGATGGCGAGAAACTGGTCCATGCGATCCAGAAAACCGTCGGGGTCGTCGCGATACGGAATATCGTGTAGATACACACGAACGGTATTGAAACCTAGCCCCGCCGCGTAACCCAGCTCGCGATCGTTGATGTCTGCATCAAACGTGTCGGCCTGCCACATTTCCAGTTGGTTGATGGCGGAACTGGGGATGTAGTTGCACCCCGCGAGCCAGGGACGTGCGGCGTACCAGGCGTTTATCGATTCCACGCTCCACCGTTCGTCCGATGATGTTTGTGTCTGGTTCGCCGCCGCCAACATGATCGCGAGAACTAAGTGCGCATACAACACGACGAATCCCCTCCTATTCACTTTGGCTCTACTGGTTCGCTTTCAATGCGTCGTACAGTCGGTGGTAGCCTTCCATGTCCTCCAGCCGTAGCAGAATCAAGTATTCCATTGAGAAGCGGGTTTCTCCAAATTCGATGGACCGTTTGCGAGGCGAACGATCGCTTGTCTTCACAAACTTGAGCGTATGCGTGCCTGCGGACAGGTCATGCAAGTCGAAATCATGTACGATAAACTGCGATTCCGTCACCACCATATCGACAGGAAGGCCGATAGGCTTGTCGTCGAGGACCGGTTGCCAGATCGCCCCGGTTTGTGCGTCTTCAAATAGACCGCTAATTCGATAACGACCCGCCTCGTCGACCGTGAAGTCAAAGGCGATCGATGCACTGTCAACGCTTGCGTAATAGGTCGTTCCCACGTGGGCCGGGACGATCCGGCCCTCCGGCTCAGCCTGATGCGCCAGCGTCGACACGGGGATGATGCGGTACGGAGCGATGCGCTGCTCTGCCGGCGGGAGCGCTTCGTCAATGGTGACGACGGGATTCTGGTACCAATACGCCACGGAACTGATCCAGTCGGGACGCTCCTTCGAACTGCCGATGCTGTCTGCACCGGCCCCAGCCGTTTCGTCCACGACGCTGCCGCGATGCTCTATGGTGAAACGAATCGATTCGTCGAAAGGAATGGGATCGGCGATGTGCCAGCGATAGGCGGTCAGCCGGTCGCTCGCGAAGACCCCCTCGTACAAGGAGACACCATGGTAGGGCGTGTTGAATTCGCGAAATCCCCAAGCGTCATTGAAGTAATCCTCCGTTCCCGTTCCCCGGAGTCGCGGCAACTCCTCGCCATCGATGTAGATGAAGTCGTCCCCTTCTCCGAACCACCCAATCTCCACCTGCTGAACGGAATAGACGGTGCCCACGTAGTGTCCGCGGCCGGTTGTTTCGAGGATGGTGTAATGTCCCGGTGGCGCGGGCATGGATTGCCGGTATTCGGCGTGGAAGTACAGGGTATCCTCGGGCAGGCTTTCGAGCTTTCGCCAGTCCAGGTAGAAGTAAAAAGAAGGCACGGGGTAAACGGTTGACTCGTTGGTCACCGTAACTTTGACGTGCTCCCGGAAGGGCATCTGCCAGTAACACGTGCGCGACAGGCCGTACGAAGACGTGGCCACGGGAAGCGACGTGAAGTTCTTCGATACGCCATGGCCCACACCGAAGAAGTCGCCCAGCGGCGCCTGCACGCTGGGCTCAGTGTTTCCATCGTAGTAGATTCGCAACACGACGGACCGGCCGTAAAACGGATCGAACGCCGCGATGGTGTTCCAGAAATGCGTAATGACCCCAGGACCGTTGACGTCGAGGAGCGTCAGCGTTTCGCCCACGTTCATCGACAGCAGATCCCCGTTGCTCGTCAAGTCTGGACTGGAACTGCTGGCGCGCTGGGCTGTACCCGGTACCGGGCGAGTAAGCGCGCCGAGATCGCCCAAGTCTGGTGTCTGCGACGCGACTGCGCATGCCATTACACAAGAAAGGATTACAGATCGCATAGTGCCCCTCGTAAGTTTGAATGACACGGTATGTTGCCTTTGGGGCGCCGTCGCATGCAAGCAATTTCACCGCGAGGCCAGTCTCGCGGTATGCTTAACGTTTCCCAATACGGCGGAATGCTGCAAGGAGCGGTCGACAATGGGTTTCTACAGCACACGGGTGTGTCCCTGCCTTTTGGATGTCGTTATGGGCGGAAAACAGTTCGCCCATACACGGCCGGAGGTGCTGGAGGACGCTCGCGGAAAGGTGTTCGAGATTGGGTTCGGCTCTGGACACAATCTGCCGTACTACCCGGAACACATCACGAACCTGACCACGATAGATCCGAATCCGGGACTCAACAAGATTGCGCGAAAACGAATTGCGGACAGCCCCATCGACGTGGAATTGCACCAACTCCATGGTGAAAACCTGCCGATGGACGATGAAACCTTCGACACCGTCGTCAGCACGTGGACCTTGTGCAGCATTGCCGGGGTCGAGCAGGCCCTATCCGAGCTGAGGCGGGTACTCAAATCCGACGGGCAACTGCTGTTCGTCGAGCACGGCCTCGCCGATACGCCGCGTACGCAGTGGTGGCAACACAAGCTCACGCCCCTCCAGAAGCTGATCGGCGACGGGTGCCACTTCAATCGCGATATCAAGGAGCTCATCGAGGGGGCCGGCTTTCGGTTCGAGCAATACGAGAACTTCTGTTTTCGCGGCATCCCCAAGTTTGCGGGGTACCAGTATAAAGGCATCGCGGTGAAAGGGTAGAATCCAAAGTACGGAGTTTTGGGGGAGCAATTACTATGTCGATCAAAGTAGCAATGATTGGCGCCGGAAGCATCGGATTCACGCGCCGGTTGCTCCAGGATATCTTGACGGTACCGGAACTTCAGGACACCGAGTTCGCGTTTACGGACATCAACCGGCAGAACCTTGACATGGTCGCGCAACTCGCGCGGCGCGACATCAAGGCTAATCGACTCGCCGCGAAAGTGTCGGCCACGACCAACCGGCGACGCGCGCTCGAGGGTGCTGACTACGTGTTCAGCCTGGTGCGAGTCGGCGGGCTGGAGGCGTTCAAGACCGACGTTGAGATCCCGCTCAAGTATGGCATCGACCAGTGTGTGGGAGACACCATTTGCGCGGGCGGAATCATGTATGGCCAGCGCGGCATTCCCGTGTTGCTGGATTTCTGCCAAGACATTCGCGAGGTAGCCGCGCCCGGCTGCGTGTTCATGAACTACTCGAACCCCATGGCCATGCTCACGTGGGCCTGCAATCGGCACGGTGGCGTAAAGACCATCGGCCTGTGCCATGGCGTGCACCATTCCTGGGAGCAGATTGCAGACGTCCTTGGCCTCCCCATGAGTGAGGTCGACGTGGTCGCGGCGGGAATCAACCACCAGACGTGGTTCATCAAGGTGGAACACAAGGGCCGCGATATGACGGGAAAGTTGCTGGCGGGATTCGAAAAGCATCCCGTTTACAGCAAGACCGAGAAGGTGCGCATCGACATGCTGCGCCGCTTCGGCTACTACACGACCGAAAGCAACGGCCACGTGTCAGAGTATGTGCCGTGGTACCGCAAACGGCCGAAGGAGATTGCGAAGTGGATTGACCGGCGCGACTGGATTCACGGCGAGACCGGCGGCTACCTGCGCATTTGCACAGAAACCCGCAATCAGTTCAAGAAGGATTTCGCGACGTGGATGAAGAAGCCCGCGCCGGTGTACTCGCCGGAGAACCGCTCCGCGGAGCATGGCAGTTATATCGTTGAGGCCATGGAAACGGGCCGCATCTATCGCGGCCACTTCAATACCATCAACAACGGCTGCATCACCAACCTGCCGCCGGACTGCGTCATCGAAGCGCCGGGATACGTGGACCGCACGGGGTTGAACATGACCTTGGTTGGCGATCTGCCGCTCGCCTGCGCCGCTACGTGCAACGTCAGCGTTCAAGTACAACGCATGGCCGTCGAGGCCGCAGTGCATGGCGATGTGAATTTGCTTAAGCAGGCCATGCTCCACGATCCGCTCGTGGGCGCAGTGTGCAACCCGCCGGAAGTGTGGGCGATGGTGGACGAGATGCTCGCCGCGCAGGCGAAGTGGTTACCGCAGTATTGCGCGGCGATTGCGCACCATCGAAGAAACGTCCGGAAAGCGCAACAGTGATCTCTCTGTCAATAGGACAGGCTACCCGGGCTGCGTACAATTAGGACCGTCAGCCCTTTCAAGATCACCCCGCTGCTTTCCGAGGTTTGACGAATCGCACTTCCACATCGCGGCCGAGAGCCGACGCGACTCGTCGCAACATCGTCAATGAGTGACCTTCGTAATCCGCGCTCTCCAAACGGGAAATTACAGACGTCGTGGTTCCGACTTGCGCGGCAAGTTCACGCTGAGTCATCCCGGATTTGGAGCGCAAATCGTATATTGCCCGTGCAATGGCAGCATTCTGCCGCTCCGCCTCGAGACTGGCCAACCGCTCCGGATTATCCCGGAAATAGCGGCGCTGAAGAATATCGAGTGCGTCTGAACTCCTGCGACGTGCCATCTATTCAGTCCTTTGCAATATTTCGAAACGCGGATTCACTTTGGATTGGCGCTTTCGTTCGACCGAGATCGGATACCTAATCAACACGTCTTATCTCTACGTACAGCGCCCCTCTGTTCTGCCCCTCAGATGCGACCCAGCCGCGAAGGGTTGCCGGACCCGCGGGTAGGTTGATAATCGGAAGCGTCGTTTCGCGTTCACCTTCCTTCAGCGGATGCGTCACGTGAACGCCGCCGAGGCTGAAATGCGCTTGTCCGGGAAGCGCCTTTTCGTCAAAGCGCAAGGTGACTTCATACTGCCCGGCCTGGGCCACCTCGACCAGCCAGTACCCGCCGAGTCCATACCATTCGGGATCGCCTTCGCGCTGATCCTGAACCGTGAGGACCGCCGGGTTCTCCGCGCGGCTACCGATGGCGATGCGCGGCGGGATGGCGGCGCGTTCGCCGACAACGTCCTCGAACCAGTTTTCGTAATCGCGGCGGAGTCGCGCGACGATGTCGGGGTGGTCAAGCGCGATATCGTTCGTCTCATAGGGGTCGCTCGCGATGTCGTAGAGTTCGACGCCGTTGACGAGTTTGTACTGCTGCGTGCGGATGGCGCAACTGTTGTACGGTTCCGGCGTGTCGCCACGATGCCATTGGAAAAAAAGCGAACGGTCTGTCCATGTCATGCTTTCTCCGGCAAGCAGCGGAAGCAGACTACGTCCATCGACGTCCATTGACTCCATGACGTCCAAGCCGCAGGCATCGAGAATAGTCGGCATCACGTCGATGTGCGCGCCGACGCGATCGACCACGCGCCCCGCCTGCAATCGCGCCGGCCACCGCACGAAGAAGGGCACGCGAATGCCGCCTTCGTATACCGAGCCTTTCGCGCCGCGCAAGTCGGCGTTCCAGCGCACGCCACCTTTCATCCCCTGCGGACCGTTGTCGGTCAGGTAGATGACCATGGTGTTGTCGGCCAAACCCAACGCATCGACCTTGTCCAGTAAACGCCCGACATTGTCGTCGATGTTGGTGATCATGGCGTAGACCTTCGCCACGTCGTCATCGAGTCCCATCGCGCGATAGGGCTCGACCAACTCGTCCTTGATGGTCAACGGCGTGTGCGGCGCGTTTGTGGGAAGGTAGACGAAGAACGGCTCCTTCTGATGCTGCTCGATGAACTGCATCGCGGCATCGGTGTAGATGTCCGTGCAGTATCCGGTGAACTGTTTCAGTTCGCCGTTATCCAACAGGAAGGGATCGTAGTAGTCGTTGCCCGGCGGATTCGACGGCTGGCCAATGCCGCCGCCCTGATGCACGAGCGAAGTCTGAAAGCCCTGGTCCATGGGACGCAGCGGATAATTGTCGCCGAGATGCCACTTCCCGAAGATGCCGGTCGAGTAGCCGGCCTGCGACAGAATCTCCGCCACAGTCGTTTCGTCGGGGTACATCATGGCGCGCCCACGGTACGTGTCGATGGCGCCGGTGCGGTAGTTGTAGCGACCCGTCATCAGGCTCGCGCGGGTTGGAGCGCAAACGGGCGACACATAGAAAGAGTCGACCCGCGCGCTCTCATCATGGAGCCGGTCGAGGTTGGGCGTCCTGATATGCGGATTGCCGTGACACGCGAGATCGCCATAACCCTGATCGTCGGTCATGATCAGAATGACGTTGGGCCGATCGGCCGCTTCCACACGCGTGCCGGAATGCGAAACAGCGGCGGCAAGACTGGCGCTTGCCAAAGTCTTGCCTGCCGCTGCGAGAAACTGTCTACGATTGGTCGTATCCATGCGGCCCTCCCGTTCATCCGGCCGCGATGGACCGGATCAGCGCCTCAAGATACCACCGCGGCCCTGGCTCAGGAAAATCCCCTGGAGGTTCATCTTGAGTTCGTCCGGGTTGTCGCTGTTCCACTCCGCCTCTTCCTGCGACACGAGGCCCTTCTTCACGAGTTCCACGAGGCTCATGTTGAAGGTCTGCATCCCGTCTTCCTTACCGCCCGCAATGGCGTTGGGGATTTGCTTGAGGTTATTCTCCTTGATCAGCGATGCGATGGCCGGGCTATTGAAGAGGATCTCCACGGAAGGCACGCGACCCTCCCCGTCCTTAGACATCAACAGGCGCTGTGCCACGCAGGCCCGCAACTGCAGGGAAAGCTGCGAACGCACCTGCGCATGCTGGTTGGACGGGAACAAGTCGACGATACGGTCCACCGTGAGCATAGCGTTCGTTGTGTGAAGCGTACTGAACACCAGGTGTCCCGTTTCCGCCGCGGAGATTGCAGCCTGGAACGTCTCGGCATCGCGCATTTCGCCGATGAGTATCACGTCCGGGTCCTCGCGCATGGCCGCGCGAAGGGCTGTCGCGAAATTCTTCGTATCAATATTGATCTCGCGCTGACTGATGATGCTCTTCTTGTTGTGGTGGAGGTACTCGATCGGATCTTCGAGCGTGACAATGTGACAGCGCCGATTCTCGTTGATGAGATCGATGATCGAAGCGAGGGTCGTTGATTTACCGCTACCCGTGGTACCCGTCACGAGCACCAGTCCGCGCGGCATACGGGTAATCGCTTCCAGGGAAGGCGGCAAGTTCAGATCGCTGAAACTGAGAATCTTCCCTTTCACGTGACGCATGACAATACCAACCGATCCGCGCTGCATCATGCAATTCACGCGAAATCGCCCCAGCCCCGGCACCCCCAGCGCCTGGTCCGCGTCGCCCGACTCCAGAAAGCGCTCTTTTTGCGTTTCCGTCATGATCTCGTCCAGGAACCGGATTGTATCTTCGGGATTGAGCGGCTCTGCCTCACGAATAAATCGAATGATGCCGTCAATCCGTACGGCGGGAGGGCTTCCCACAGTCAGGTGAACGTCAGAAGCGCCGTTCTTTACGGCGTACGTCAGAATCTTTTGGAGCGTTAACATATCCATAGGTCCCTCGTTGGCCCCCGAGACTGCAAAATCGAGACGCAGTATACCAAAAAAACTTCTCATCAAACAAAGCCTGGCCCTGACAATTCAGAGGCTCAACGAGCCATTTGGAGACTCTCTCCGAAACCGTGCGCGCGACTGAAATCGGTCACGCCAAGGCCGTTTTTCCTTGCCAATTGCAGGGGGTGGGTATATACTGCTGTCGAGCTAGGATTCTATCCCATATGTCCGGAGTCGCGCCGTCGTATCGCGATGCCCGCATCGGATCGAGAAGGTCTATGGAGAACCGTAAGAAACCTCGCGTCCTGTTCATGGCCGAGGATGTATCGCAATCGCATGTGGTACGCCCTCTTCTACTCGCGCAGTCGCTGGATGCCGCGCGCTATGACGTGTGTTTCGCGACCGGGAAGAACAGCGAACATCACGTGAAGGCGGGTGAACTCGCATACGTCGAAATCGAGACTGTCCCGTCGGAAATCTTCATGGCGCGCGCCAAGAAAGATAAACCCATCTTTCGCGGGGATGAACTTTGCCGTTCGGTAGAGGACGATCTGAGGATTTTCAAGGAGCTTCGCCCTGATTTCGTCGTGTGTGACTTCCGCGCCTCGGCGACCATCAGCGCTGAGATTACGGATACGCCACTAATCTTCCTGTTGAACGCGCACTACGGCTCGTATTCCACGCAACCGCTGCCCGTGTTGGACACCCCGTTGCGGCCGCTGCTTGGCAAGCGCCTCGATGCCGCGTTCTTTCACCGGGTATTGCCGCTGGTGAAGAGAATCCATGCACGGCCGTTGAACCAGGCGAGACAGGCGTACGGCCTCGAGCCCCTCGATAATATCCGCCAATGGATTGACTGGCCCAAGAAGTGCCAGAGTTGGTACCTGTATCTGGACGTACCGGAACTCTCTCCCACCAACCCACTGCCCGCAAATCACCACTATATCGGCCCGGATATGTGGTCGCCGAATGTGCCGCTTCCCTCGTGGTGGGGTGATCTGCCGCCGGACAAGCCCGTCGTGTACCTCACCTTGGGCTATTCGGGGGAAGATTCGGTTTTGCCGGACCTCTTGAACGTCCTATCTGATTTTCCGGTTTCGGTTATCTTCTCGTCCGCAGGCAATCCCATCGACCTGCCGTTGCCGTCGAATCTGTTTGCCGCGGAATACCTGCCGGGCCACGATGCATGCAAGCGGGCGAACCTAATCCTCTGCAACGGGGGGAAAGGTACCGTTTACCAGTCGCTCAACGCCGGGACACCGGTGCTCGGCGTCACCTCGAACATCGACCAGTATTTCACGATGTGGCCCGTAGTCGAACAGGGTGCCGGAATCGCCCTTCGCGCCCGGCGACTTCGGCGGATCGAGGTTGCCCAGTCCATTGAGCGGTTGCTTCATGATGTGAGATTCCGGGGGTCGGCATTGCGAATGCAGGAGGCAATTTCACGGTACGACGCCAAACGGAACTTCTGCTCGTTTATGGACTCGATTGCCTACTCAAAAGCGCAATGGCATGTAGCCCCTGTATCCCGAATGGAGGTTCCTTGACTACCGACGGGGTGTCAAGCCCGTCTCAGTCCGTTACGGTGACGCGACTCTGATTTTGCATGCCCAATCACTGGTGTCCGGTTAAGATTCTGGTGTTACGTTGTAAAGCATTGCGAGGCTG
>BTVY01000076.1:0-20459 GCA_045863335.1 Candidatus Hydrogenedentota bacterium
CACGATCATCAACTCGATCAGCGTGAAACCGGATTTCTTCGATGCTTTCATTCTCATACCCTCCAACGAACCAACTCGATTTGCGTTACTGTTTCCACCATCGGCTCCGTGCGTAGTGCCGATTCCGATTCACTACGCGGAGAGAAAGGCAACTGCTGTGCCAAAGGTGCATCGAGAGAAATAACTCGTGCAATGAAGGGTAGTTGAGGTGGATTATGAAGTTGAACGCGTGCCGAACTCGGGAAGATATCGCGCCTCAGTTCGGTATCGCGCGACGTTTTTTGTCACCACCCTCGGGCTTTTCGGCGATCTTGCGGGCCTGCGGTCGCAGGTTACCGGCCCGTCAGGATTTCGGCAGCCCACGATAGCACACGGCCCTCTGGCGGAGGGTGTCAGCGAAAATCTGTACGTTCTCGCTGTCGTAGACATGGACCACCCCATCCAGCGCCGCATCTGGAGTCTCGAATGCCAGGGGTGTCAGCTCACGATGAACAAAGGATTCGAAGTCGAGACGGTTGTCGGCATGTGACGGAAATACGGCGAGATAAAGGATGTCGGTCTCCACGAGATCGCTGAGAAAATGCGTTCCCATGGATACGTCCGGCGTCAAATCCTGCCGCATGGCGACGATCTCGCACAGGATGCCGACGGTGCTGATCTCCGCAAACGACACGGGGACCCCGAGTTCCGGCGAACGCGTTCCCCAACGTCCGGGCCCCGCCAGCAGCAGGCTCCCACTGCCCGCTTTGAGAGGCAGATGCGTGAGTTGGCCCACAAGCCGTGCCACAGCATAGCGGTCTTGAATCCGAAGGGTCGAGTACCGATCCGGCACTACGTAGATGATCCGTCCTACGGGCTCGACCCGGTTTCGGCCGATCAGCGGCCCGCGATTCTCGAGCAGGATATCTTCCGGCGCAAGAGACTCTGGAAGCTCCTTCGCGACCGTGCTCGGCGCCACCTGAAGGGGGCGGCACTGCAACAGGTTCAACCGGTACGAGTCATCCGGCAGCAGGTGGACAGAGAATTCGATGTCGATCGGATACTGGTAGGCGGCTTCCAGGGTGGAAAGGATATGCCGCAGGTCGTGGATCAGAACGGTGTCCGTGACGACCCCGTCGAACGTAAGAAACCGCGGAGCCGAACGCAGATCGCCCCCTTCGCGCCGGCGCCGTGCAACCGCGGCATTGACCGGGGCGAGCCGGTCGAGGGGGAGATTGACGCTCTGGGAGATAGCTTCCTCGAAATCGATGGTCCGGAGCGTGTTCTCCCGAAGATCGATGACGTCCACCTTGTGTTGTGCGTACGGCACGTCGCTTGCCGTTTGCCCCTCCGGCCGTAGATCGGGGGCGTTCAGCGCCATGATCCGCGTGTAGTCGTCATCGCTTCGGTCGACGGCCCGCGTTCCCAGGCCAAATACCAATCGGACAATTCCCGCTTGGGGATCGATATCCGGCGACCATGCGTACGGGTTGAAGGAGTAGCCGACGCCCGCCAGATGAGGGTAGAAATACCGGCCGTGCTGGGAACCGGACACGCGTTGTACCAACAGGGCCATTTGCTCGTCGTGCTGCAGAAGGTTGTGACGCGCCCGGTACGCCAGGGCTTCCTCGCTCATGCTCGATGCGTAGACGGTCTTGACCGCGTTCAGGAATTCTTCGAGCCGCTGATCCGGCGATCCCTGGTTGGCGCAGAATACGCTCTCATACTTCCCGGCGAATGCGTTGCCAAAGTTGTCTTCCAGGAGGCTGCTGGACCGCACGATAATGGGCGAACGTCCGAAATACTCCAACATGTCGCGGAACCGTTCGACCATGTGCGGCGAGAATGTTCCTGTCAGGATGCGTCTTCGGGCTTCGCTTGCGCTCTCCTGGATCGATTCGAGATTCCGCTGCTTCTTGCGTATCCACCAACAGCCGTTCTCCACCAGAAACGTGTAGAACGAATCTGACGCGATGTAAAAGGAATCATGGGTTTCGAGGCGGTCGGTCCAGGTGCCCGTCGATCGGCGCATTATCGCCTGCGCGAGCAACATACCAACGGCCTTGCCTCCGATCAGGCCGGTCCCCACGATGCGTTGTCCGATGGCGGCCACGTCGTCCAGCCGAAAGTACTGTTCCGCAAGCGCCAACACGCGGGCGTCTCTCGACACCGCCATCCGCAATAGCCGCCTCAGCAGATGCTCCCGATCGCCGTTGTCCGTTGCAGGCGTCCCGGTTTGGGCGCACCGCTGGGCTTCCAGGAATGCCTGTTCCCACAGGTCAAGCCGGTACGGTTTATCCGTTGCCACTTGCGCGCTGCGGCCAAGCACCTCCGACAGCACGTGACTTTCCGTGACCGCTTCGCAGCGGTCGCCCTCCAGCATGTGAAGGTGGTGCATGGTCGGAATTGCCCGCTGCCGGACTTTGATGGGGCGCAGGTACGTTGCGCCCGCGTGGCGGTATACGTCGACAAACAACTGCGTCGTATTGCGTATCGGAACCGATGCGGCGTCACCGTGGTGATGGCGCAACAATGCGAAGTACGCGACCGTTTCCATGTCGAATAAATAGGGACAGGTCAGCATGAAGAAATTGCCGAGCATCTGGTCGCTGTACCAGTCGGCAACCAGGTCGGAAAGGCAGTCGAAGACATAAAACGCGCCGCGGCCTGCCTCTGAAATCTTGGCATGAATCGCATCGATAAAGGATTCAAACCCGGACTGGGGATCGACCTCGAGGACCGTCAGCCGTTCATCCGCGGCGCAGATGGGCTCATGACGCCCAAAGCGCACGTACACGGTACGCCGTCCGCTGGCCATGGAATGTTCCGCGAAGGCACGCGCGAAAGGCAGGTAGTCCTCGGCCCGGCCTACCTGCCAGACGACGTTATCGCCGGACTCGATGCCGCGGAGTAGTCCGTCCAGAGCCGGAATGCCGGTAGTCACGTCTCGGAGCTTTTCCATTCCTCGAACTCCCGGAGCTGGGTACGGCTGCGACTCGGGTTGCGCGCGGCGAATCGGAATCAGACGAGTCCCTGATCCAGCATCGCATCCGCCACCTTCCGGAACCCGGCAATGTTCGCGCCGACGACGTAGTTCCCCGGAGCACCGTACGCTTCCGCGACGGCGTGGGCCGTGTCGTGAATGGTCTTCATAATGTCCCGAAGCCGGGCGTCAACCTCGTCGCGAGTCCAGGTGACGTGCTGCGCGTTCTGTGCCATTTCGAGCCCCGAAACGGCAACTCCGCCGGCGTTCGCGGCCTTGCCCAATCCGTAGAGCACGTTGTTGTTCAGGAACACATCGACCGCGTCCGGGGCCGTTGGCATGTTGGCGCCCTCGCTGACGAGGATGCACCCGTTTTTCACGAGCGTTTCCGCGTCTTCCAGGGAGACCTCATTCTGCGTGGCACTTGGGAACGCGCAATCACACGGCACATTCCAGGGGCGCTGGCCCTCGTGGTACGAAGCGTGCTTGAACTTCTCCGTGTACTCGCTGATCCGCCCGCGGCGAACGTTCTTGAGTTCCATTACGTATCCCAGCTTCTCTTCGTCGATGCCGTCCGGGTCATGGATGAATCCTCCGGAATCGGACAACGTCACGGATGCTCCCCCCAACTGCGACACTTTGCGGACGGTATATTGCGCCACGTTACCGGAGCCGGACACGGTGCAGGTCTTGCCTTCCAGGCTGTCGTGCTGCGTTTCCAGCATATTCTGGGCGAAGTATACCGCACCGAACCCGGTCGCCTCCGGACGGATGAGCGATCCGCCCCAGTTCAGTCCTTTGCCCGTGAGGACCCCGGTGAACTCATTGCGGATGCGCTTGTATTGTCCGAACATATACCCAATTTCGCGAAAGCCCACGCCGATGTCCCCGGCCGGCACGTCGGTATCTGGGCCGATGTGGCGGCTCAACTCGGTCATGAACGATTGGCAGAACCGCATCACCTCGTTGTCCGATTTGCCCTTCGGATCAAAATCCGATCCGCCTTTGCCCCCACCCATGGGCAGTGTCGTCAACGCGTTCTTAAAGATCTGCTCAAAACCGAGGAACTTCAGAATTCCCACATTCACGGTCGGATGGAACCGCAAGCCGCCCTTGTACGGCCCGATGGCGCTGTTGAACTCGACGCGGAACCCGCGATTGACCTGAACCCTGTTGCGATCGTCCATCCACGGCACGCGAAACATGATGACCCGCTCCGGCTCGACAAGGCGTTCCAGAATTCGGTGTTCCTTGTACTCGGGATGCTGCGCCAGGGCCGGCTCGAGCGATTCGAGAACCTCCGCGACCGCTTGATGAAACTCCAGTTCCGACGGATCGCGCCGTTTGACCAGATCCATAACTTCTTGTGCGTACGACATAGAACCTCTACCCTCGATTTCTTCCGCTTTTTCTCGCGAGAGCCCTCGCGCACATGAGTGCGGCACCCCTGATGCGATACCCGGACGAATCCCCCGATTCGCCGGAAACGGCTTGAACGTGAAGGGATATTCTAGTGGAATTGGCAGTGAAGAGTCACGATCGCGGCGCGACCGGAAGCAGGCCCGGGGAATGGTCCGTATCGTACTGCAACAGTCGGACGGAATCCAGCGGCTACAGATACTCTTCCACAAAACGGTGGGACAGCTCCGCCACCGTCCGGGTGGCCGGAAACTCTCCGGGGTATCGCACGTACACGACGTGGCCGTCGCTGTAAATCACGTTCGTGCCAATCGTCCCCGACGAGGTGTCAGAGAGGTCCGTTGAAATGAATTCCCACCCCAAAGGGAAGGGCGGACCCTCATCCAGAAACTTGTCGACGCGCAGCAGTTCGTACACATCGCCAAACTCATCGCGCGCGAGCAGGTTTCCCGAGCCGGAATACTCCAGCGGTGTGTTCGCCGCCGGGTTGATCATGGTTTGCCAATAGGCATTGAACTCCGCGTCGGACTCGACGATGTAAAGCACCTCCGTCGCGATTACATCGTTCACCTTCTTGCGAAAGGCCGCCCGGCACTCATCACGGTCCGGCGCGGGTCCCAAATCTTTCCCCGCGCTGTTGGCCGAATCCGCCATCCGCCCAATCTTCTCCTGGCGGAATCCCTCCTTGACGGCCACTTCCTCGGCCTTGCGCATCACCTTGGACAATACCGGAAGGTACAGCGCCATCAGGATGGCGATGATGGCCACGACGACTAGCGTCTCGACAAGACTGAACCCGCATTTTCCCCAGCGGCGCATACATGGTCTCCTTGCGACTAGCATAGCCCTGTGGCACGCACCCGTCAACACATGCCGATCCGCATTCCGGTCCCGGCCCCGGCGTGTACAAAATGGCGGATTGATACCGAAACGATCACGTATTGCCAATCGCGGGTTGGAAGTGTCTCGCTGGTTTTCGGTATTCTTCCCCGGAATCCCCGCGTTGTGGCCCGCCGGTCGCTCTTTTCGCCTGAGGATGCGCGCCGGAGGTTTGTGTAACAAGAAGGTATGACATGACTTCGAAACAGGAAGTGATCCTTTCCGGCATTCGCCCGACGGGGCGTCTGCATTACGGCAACTACTTCGGCGCAATGAAGAGCTTCATCGATCTTCAGGAGCGGGGGCATCAGTGCTTCTACTTCATCGCCGATTATCACGCGCTGACCACGGTTTCCGAGCGCGTCGACATCTTTCAACAGACCATTGATATGCTGCGCACGTATGTGGCCTGCGGTCTGGACCCCGTGCGGTCCGTGATTTACCGCCAAAGCGACCTGCCCTGTACGGCGGAGCTTGCTCTCCTCCTGGGCATGATCACCAATATCGGCCATTTGGAACGCGGCACGACGTACAAGGACAAGATGAGCAAACTGGCCGAATCGAGCCAGGGGGGAGAGGGGAATCCGCTCTCCTACGGGTTGCTCGGGTATCCGGTGCTCATGGCGGCGGACATCCTGATCGTGCGCGCCAACCAGGTGCCTGTCGGCGACGACCAGCGGCAGCACGTCGAAATGGCCATCGACATCGCTCAGAAGTTCAACCATCGTTTCGGCGAAACCTTGGCAATCCCTCGCGCGGTGGAACGCAACGCCCTGCGCCTGCCGGGCCTGGACGGCGCCGCCAAGATGGGCAAGAGCGACAACAACACGCTGGACTTGCTGGACGATCCCAAGACGGTGTTGAAAAAGATCAAAGGCGTCCAAACCACGACGGACCCGGAACCGCTGGACACGGAGAGCAACGATCCGGACATGGTCATTCCGAAGATGCCGAACAGCGTCGGCGCGTTGTATCGTCTGTTGGCATTGCTCGCGCCCGAGGATGTGTATCTGGATTTCGTGGGCAAGTACCGGCGCGGCGAGAAGTTCTACGGCACGCTCAAAACGACCTTGGCCGAGTACGTGTCCAAATTCAACGAGCCAATCATCGAAGGGTTCAACGCGCCCGACAACACGCCCGACTCCATTAAGGATTTTCTGCACGAGAACGCCAAGAAGGTGACGCCCGTCGGCCTCGAAACCGTCGAATCCTGCCGCGAAGCAATGGGGATCGGGCGCAGCCTCTTCCGCGCGTAGATGAGTGAGGAGTCTCTGCGCGCCAGAGAAATCGAACGAGTGGGATGCTCGTGTGTGGAATAAGTCGACTTGCGTCTGGCTACCGAGCATCTGGCTTCGAGTGTCCTGAACCCTAAGCTCCTTCTCAAAGATCTTGTGTGACGTGTCGCTAAAAGTCCCCCTTCGAAGGGGGATTTAGGGGGATGTTCCCTCAGATACCGGTACAAAAAGGAAACGAATTTCAAATTCGTCACACTAGCGAAAGGGCCGCTGCAACAGGTAGAGCGCGTAGTAATACGTTTCGCGAATCAGGAAACGGAGCTGGCTCGCGGCACCCGTGTAGCGCGTCGTGGGCGTGGGGGAGGGGGACGCGTTGCCCATCCCCACATCGTGCGCCATCAACATGGCGCGTCGCATGTGCAGCGGATCGCTCACGATCACGACTAGGCCGGCGTCTCGTTGCTGCAAGAGCTTCTTCGCTTCCACAAGGTTCTCCCACGTAATGGTGGATGCGGTGTCGCAAGAAATGCTCTTCTCGGGCACGCCCCGGGCGACTGCGTAGTCCCGCGCCACGACAGACTCGGCGGCTTCCCCCGGCTGGCCGACGCCCCCCGTGAAGATGATGTGCCGAATCTTGGCTTCGTTATAGAGTTGGATGGCGTGATTGATGCGTTCGGCGAATACCGGCGAAGGCCGGTCCGTCCAGACCGCGGCGCCCAACACCACGGCCACGTCGGCCTGGGCAGGGCCTTTGTTGCCGCCGTAGGTCCAGACATCCATCGCAAGTCCGGCAAACGCCGCGACGGGAATCGCCAATGCGAAAGCGGCAAATTTGAGTAGCGGAACACTCATATGCACACGTCCCATGAGGGAAAAGCTCCGGCCTGACGCAGCGACATCTCTTCTGCTAGATCCCGCCCCCCACGCCAAAGTTTCGCAGAACCCGTCTTCTGGCGGGCTACTCAGGAAGGCGCCCGTAGATCTCGGTCAGGTCGCGCAGTCGATCCGCCATGTCGCCGGTCAGCATGTCTTCCGTATAGCGCCAGCACCAGTTCTTGCCGCCCGAACTGCCCGGCTGGTTCATGCGGGCTTCCGTCCCCAAACCCAGGATGTCCTGCAAGGGGAAGATGACCGTGTCTGCCACGGACGCCATCAGCGCGCGAATACACGTCCAGTGGATGTCTTTGCCCGTCGCGTTGAGATAGCGCTTCGCATAGTCGCGCGAGGCCTTGATGTCGGCTTTGCTCTCCGTGCTCGCGCCCGTCGCTTTCCACCAGCCCACGGTCGTGTCGTTGTCCGCCGTGCCGGTATAGGCAACGGTATTGTGTTCCCACTTGTGCGGGAGCAATCCGCTATTGGCCGCGTCCTTCCCGAACGCGAAATGCAACACGGCCATTCCGGGGAAGTCGTGCCGGTGCCGCAGATTCTCGACTTCGTCGGTGATCAGTCCCAGGTTCTCGGCAACGATGGGGAGTTCGCCCAAGGCGTTCGCGAGCGCGTGAAACAGATTGTCGCCCGGGCCAGGCACCCAATGCCCATTCTCCGCGGTCTTCTCTCCCGCGGGTACGCGCCAGAAAGCCTCGAATCCGCGGAAGTGGTCGATGCGGACGAGGTCCACGAGGCGCAGCGTCGCACGCATGCGCTCGGCCCACCAGTGGTAGCCGCGCTGCTCCATCACGTCCCACCGGTAAATGGGGTTTCCCCACAGCTGTCCAGTTGAACTGAAGTAATCCGGCGGGACTCCCGCGACGGCCGTAGGATTGCCCTCGTCGTCAAGGTAATACAGATCGGGGTGCGACCACACGTCGGCGCTGTCGTGGGCCACGTAGATCGGGATGTCTCCCATGATCCGGATGCCGCGCTCGTTCGCATAGGCCTTGAGTTCGCGCCATTGCTTGAAGAACTGGAACTGCGTGAACTTCAGCGTGAAGATAGGGTCCGCCAGCGTCTCGCCCCACTGGCGCAGCGCATCGTCGTAACGGGATGCAATGTCCTTGTTCCACTGGTTCCAGGGCTTCCAGTCTTCATGTTGCTTCATTGCCATGAACAGCGTGTAATCGCTGAGCCAGTGGTTCTCTTGTTTGCAGAACGCCTCGAACGCCGGCCGATCAGGATGATTCGCGTCCTCGCGGAATCGATTGCCGGCGGTTTCAAGTACGCTCCGCTTGAATTGAATGACCGCGCCAAAATCCACCCGGTCTTTCGGGAACTTCTCCGAACCGGACACGTCTTCTTCGGACAGCAAGCCGTCCTGCACAAGCCGGTCCGGGCTCACCAACAGGGAATTTCCGGCGAAAGCCGAGAAACATTGGTACGGGGAGTCGCCGTATCCGGTTGGACCCAGCGGAAGCACTTGCCAGACGCGTTGGCCGGTCCGTTCCAGGAAATCGACAAACCGGTACGCGTCTTGGCCCAGGTCGCCAATGCCGAAACGGCTGGGCAATGATGTTGGATGCAACAAGATGCCGCTGGAGCGTGGAAATCGCACTGCATGATCCCCGTTGGTAGTGCTGCCGCGCGGTTGGATCGGAAATCGTCCTTCGCGGCGGGCATGCGGTTAAGGTTCGGTACTACTCGGACAAGGGTTCCAACCGAAGATTCCGGTAGGCCACAGGCCCATGATCCCCCTGCAACATCAAAGGGCCCGCGGGCTGTTCGTCGTTGAACATGGCGGACCGGGTTGGACCGGATACCTTCTCATTCTCATGGATAACAACGCCGTTATGCTCGACGCGCACAAACTCCGCATCAGCGGTCTTAACGCCGTTCTCGTCAAAGCGCGGCGCCCGGAACACGATGTCGAAGCTTTGCCACTCGCCAGGTTTTTTCGCGGCATTGACCCGTGGCGGCCGGCCTTCAAATCCCCGCGCATCGTCCTCGATGCCGGGCGCGTCGTTCCAACGCTGGTAAATGCCTCCGCAGTCGCTGTACGTGGGCGACTCGACCCCCCAACTGTCCAGAACCTGAATCTCGTAGCGTCCCTGCAAATACACGCCGGAATTCGATCCCTTCGGGACCATGAACTCGATATGCAGATTGACGTCGCCATGTTCGAGCTTGCTCACGAGGTGATTCGTATGGCCCAAGTCGCCATTGAGCGCGGTGCCGCCTCCGGGCGACGAAGCAAGCCGCTTCTCGTCATCGGGGTCCACAAAGGTATCGCCCACAACCGTCCAATCGCCAAGCGGTTCGCGCCAGGTTTCGTCAAGCGTTTCGGCGTCGAACAGCGAAACGGGCTCCGTCAATTTCGGCGCCTGCGCATTCGCGCTTACGGACAGATAGCCGATTGCGGTCCCCAGCAACAACCCGAATCCAGCTACGATGTGTTTCCGCACGATTCGTTCACCTTACTCAATCAATATCCGTCATTGGTTAGGGATGCAGCATCCCGCGTTCGCGATCATACCTGTTGCGCTACCGGTTTGTATAGACGGTGAACCACGAGTCGTCAGCGCAGCAGGGACTGAACATGCTTCTCGATGTTCCGGAAGGCCGACCCGAAGCGCTTCGGGTCGCCCTTCGTGACCACGTAGTCGACTCGCACGGTCTTTCGGCGAGGACTTCGCCAGGATTCCGCATCGAAGGCGCCAATCAACTCCAGGCCGGCGCGGCGGACGGCGTCATCGATCTCGTCGAGTTCGTACACCCGTTCGTACAGGGTATAGCTCTCGCCGCTGTTCACCTGGATGCGTGTTTCCACGGTGCGCGTCGTCCGGTCGTAGTCGCACTTCCAACGCGTCGAAAACTTGCCGTTACGCTCGGTCCACTCCTGGTCTGCAAAATGATCCAGGACCATTCGTTCCGTCACAACGTCGAAGTAGAGCACGCCCTCTGGTCTCAGGCAGTCCGCCAGCGAGCGAATCCCCGCGGCGAGTTCGTCGTGAGACAGCAGAAAATTCACGCTGTCGAACAGGCAGGTCACGTAGTCGAAGGATCCCGCATAGGGGAGGGCGCGGAGATCGCCTACCGCGACCGGCCATTTGCCACTTGCGGGTTTTCCCGCCCTTACCATCGAAACGGACAAGTCCACCCCGCAGGTGTTCCATCCATCCCGGAGCAGTTTGTGAAGCAAGACACCGGTGCCGCAGGCTGCGTCCAAATGCCGGAATGGCCGCGGCAGGAGTCCGGTGATCGCGTCGGCGACCAGGTACCAGCGGTCGTAGTCCACGTGCCGCATGATGGGATCATAGAAGCGAGCAAGTTCCGCGAAGGAATCCGCGGTACTCACGACGGCACGCCCGCCAGCAGCCATTCGTGAAAGGCGCGGGTGCGCGGATCGACCGTCGCGCCTTTGTTCTCCACGAAGGTCAATTTCGCTTCCGCAGCGTAGACCAACGCGGCGTCGAACCCCTGCGCGTCATAGACCTCCCGCGCGGCCGCAGAGGCGGGATGGTTTCGGAGCGGCTCGGAGAAATCGGCCAGGAAAAGCGCGCGCCCGATCAACCCCAGTCCGGGACGCCCGGTAACGTGCCAGTAAATGGCCTCGAAGGCGTCGGCATCGTCCAAGGCCAGTTCGATCCGGCTCACTTCCGCCGCCACATGCCCATGCAGGAGGCTGGGGCGTTCCCGCTGCAGGTCCGTGACGGGAATCCCGTAGCGTTCCGCCTCCGCCAGCATGACATCATTCTTCAGGCCCTTGCAGGAATCGTGGAGCAGTCCGGCCGCAACGGCAGACGTTAAACTGAGTTCCAGATCCTGTGCGATGACATAGAGGGTTTGCGTCACGGAGATGGTGTGCTGGTAGCGGCGCAGTCCCACGCGTTGCCGGGCGAATTCCGCGAACTCGAGCGCGCGGGGAACTCTCCGCCATTCGCCATTGAGCCGGGCTAAACGCGTATCAGCCACAAGAACGCTCTCCCTATGCGTCTACCGGACCGGAACGATAAACGCCGCTCTCCACGATCAGGTTCGCTACCGCCGGCGGAACCAGGCCCTCCAACGATTCGCCGTCTGCGATTCGCCGGCGAACTTCGGTGGACGAGATGTCGGTGCGCGCGAATTCCAGCATGTGGAACCGTCCTTTCACTGCATCCGGAATCTCCCACTCACCCGGGCGGGGGACTACCAGCAACTCGGCCAGATCCAGAATGCGCTTCGGGTGCCGCCAACGGGGGAGGTCGATCAGCGCATCCATACCGAGCACGAGAAACAGGTCCGCTTCGGGGTACTGCTCGTGCAACTGGCTCAGCGTGTCCGTCGTGTAGGAGGGACCGGACCGGTCCAGCTCGATGCGGCTCGCTTCCATGTGCGCTTCGCCTTCCAGTGCCGCCTCCACCAGCCGGTAACGGTCCTCCGCGGGGGCGAAGGTGGCATCGCGCTTGTGCGGCGGTTCACCCGCCACGACAAAGAGTAGCCGGTCCAGTCCTGCCTGCGCGACGGCGGCGCGGCCGATGTCCAGGTGCGCGTTGTGGATCGGATCGAAGGTGCCGCCGAACACGCCTATGCGTTGCGCATTACGCAAGGATCTGGCCCGCGCCCCGGATGACGTATTTCAGCGAGGTTAGTTCCTTCAACGCCATCGGCCCGCGGCAGTGGAGCTTGTTGGTGCTGATGCCGATCTCCGCGCCAAGCCCGAACTGAAATCCATCCGTGAATCGCGTCGATGCGTTCACGTAGACCGTTGCGCTGTCCACGTCGTTCAAGAACTGCTCCGCGGCATCGTAACCGCGGGTCACGATTGCATCCGAGTGGTGGGAACCGTATTCGTTGATGTGGCCGATAGCCTCGTCGAGCGAATCCACGACCCGGATCGCCAGGATCTTGTCCAGGTATTCCGTGGACCAGTCCTCCTCCGTTGCCGGGGCGCACGATACGATCGCCTGGGTGCGCTCGCACCCGCGCAATTCACAGCCGCCTTCTTGAAGCGCCTTGCTGACCGAGGGTAAAAATGCCGCCGCGATGGCGCTGTGTACCAGCATCGTCTCCATGGCGTTGCACACGCCGGGACGTTGGAGTTTCGCGTTCACGCAGATCGACTGGGCCATTTCCAGATCGGCGTCTTCGTGCACGTAGGTGTGGCAGACGCCGTCAAGGTGAGCAACCACGGGAATGCGCGACTCGTCGTAAATCCGCGCGATCAACGCCTTCCCGCCGCGCGGCACGATTACGTCGATGTACTTGTCCAGCTTCAACATCGCGCCCACGGCGTTGCGGTCGGTTGTCGTGATGATCTGCACTGCGTCCTCGGGTACGCCCGCCGCGGTCGCGCCCTCCTGAAAAACCTTTGCGATGGCCACATTGGAATGGATGGCCTCAGAACCGCCGCGAAGGATGCACGCGTTGCCGGATTTCAAACAGAGCGCTGCCGCGTCCGCGGTGACGTTGGGACGGCTCTCATAGATGATGCCCACGACACCAAGAGGCTGGCGAATCTGCGCGATGCGGAGGCCGTTGGGGCGAACCGTCTGGCTCACAATATCGCCCACCGGATCGGGAAGCGCCGCAACCTGCTCCAGGCCTTCCGCCATGGCGTCGATGCGTTTGTCGGTCAATTCAAGCCGGTCGAGCATAGCGCCCGACAAACCCTTTTCGCGGCCCGCGGCGAGATCCTTCGTGTTCTCGCTTTTCAGCTCCGCGCGCGCGTTCCGCAGACGGCCGGCGATCTCGCGCAGCGCCGCGTCCTTCACCGCCGAAGACGTGGAACGAAGCGCCGCGGACGCAGCCCTCGCGCGTTTGCCGATCTGTTGGACCTGTTCCGCGAGTTCCATATCCACGGTGTCAATGGTAGCCACGATGTGCGTCTCCCAAACTGCCTGAATCGCTCGAATGCGCGATATCCTGATCGATCGCGAGGATCTTGCGCAACGTGATGTTTGAAGTCCCCCTTTTGAAGGGGCCTCGTGCTCCAGTTGCTTAAAGTCCCCCTTTGAAGGGGGATTTAGGGGGATGTTCCCTCAGTACAAGAACTCGACCCCGCGAATTTCGAATTTACTACACTACAGGATCACCAGATTGTCCCGATGAATAACCTCGTCAAAATCCTTGCGACCTAGAATGGACTGAATATTCGCGCTTTTGCAACCCTTGATGCGCTGGATGTCATCGCTCGAGTAGTTTACAAGCCCGCGCGCTACATCCTTGCCCGATCCATCGATAATGCGCACCGCCGCACCCATACCAAACGATCCGTCCACGCCCGTAACGCCCGCGGCGAGCAGACTGCGGCCCTGTTCCAGCAAGGCCCGGCGCGCGCCATCGTCGACATAGACGATACCTTTCGCAGCGCGGCCGAAGGCGATCCAGCGTTTGCGGTGCGGCATGAGCGCCAGCGACCGGCCGAAGGTGGTGCACGGCACCGTGCCGTCCAGCACTCCGCGGACGACCCCCTCCCGGCGGCCGTCGGCAATAACCATCACATAGCCTGAGGCACAGGCGATCTTGGCCGCGTCCAGCTTCGTTTTCATTCCGCCGACAGACGTGGCCACTTCCGTGTCGCCGGCCAGTGCTTCGATTTCCGGCGTGACCGACTCGACGTGAGGAACGAGTTTCGCGTCCTTGTGAACCCTCGGATTCCGGTCGAACAGGCCGTCCACGTCGCTCAGGATGATTAATACGTCGGCGTCCACCTTACCGGCCACGCGGGCGGACAAGGTGTCGTTGTCGCCGAAGCGCAGTTCATCGGTCGCCACGGAGTCGTTCTCGTTTACGATAGGGATGACGGAACCCATCGCAAACAGCGTATGAATCGTGTTGCGAATGTTGATGTACCGCTGCCGGTCGTCGAGGTCGGCGGCCGAAAGCAGCACCTGCGCGGTATGCAATCCATCGCCGTAGGTCTCGAACATGACTTCGTAGTAGTGCATCAGGCGCGACTGGCCCACGGCTGCGGTCGCCTGCTTGAGCGGCAGGAGCTTCGGCCGTTCGGTCATGCCGAGCAGATTCATGCCGCAACCAATCGCGCCGGAAGAAACGAGAAGGATGTTGAGATTCCGTTCCCGCTTGAGCGCGGCAAGTTCCTGCACGATCCGCTCCAGGATGCGGCCGTCGAATCCGGTCGGGCCCGTCAACAACGACGTACCGACCTTTACGATGAGCGTCCGAACCTTATCGGGCACGTTATTCGGCGTGGTACTCAAGTTCCGTTTCCCCAATGACAATCGTGTCGCCTTCTTTTGCCCCCATACGTTTCAGCGCCTTCAAGAGCCCCATCCGCTGAAATCGCTTATGCAAGTGGCGTATGGCTTCCTCGTTGTCGAAATTCGTCATGATCACCGCCCGCTGGACGGCCTTCCCTTCCACTTCAAAACCGACGTCGGTCTTCGATATCTGAAACGGCGCCTCAAATACGAACTCTACATCTTGCTGCGGCGGTTCTTCTTCAAACTCATTCTGCCGAACGCGGTCCACCGTCGCCCAGAGGAATTCTAGCAACTCGTCGATCCCTTCGCCCGTAGCCCCGGAAATGAGGAATGGATTCTTGAAATCCTGCGCTACCGTATCAAATCGCGCGCGGTTCTCCGAGACGTCCGCCTTGTTCAACGCGAATACTTTGGGGCGATGGGCAAAGACGTCGCTGTGCTGCGCCAACTCATTTTCCAGAATCGCCCGCGTCGCGGCCGGATCCTCGTCTCCCAGGTCGATGAGAAAGAGGAGCACCTTCGTGCGCTCGATGTGGCGCAAGAAATCGTGGCCAAGCCCTTTGCCTTCGGCAGCGCCTTCAATGATTCCGGGAATGTCCGCGATGGTCAGGGTTCGAAAATCACTCAATGGCGCAACGCCGAGATTGGGGGAGAGGGTCGTGAAGGGGTAATCGGCAATCTTGGGCCGGGCCGCGGTCACTGCCGCCAGGAAAGTGGACTTGCCTGCGTTGGGCAAACCGACCAAACCGACCTCCGCGATCACCTTCAATTCGACGACGTACAGGCGGTCCTCGCCGGGCTCCCCTTTTTCCGCAAACCGGGGCGCGCGGTTTACGGAGGTCACAAAGCGCGCATTGCCGCGTCCGCCGCGACCGCCATTGGCCGCAAGGTATCGCGCGCCATCCTCCGTGAGGTCGGCGACAATTTCGTCCGTTTCCGCGTCCTTGATCACGCTGCCGGGGGGGACATGGATGAAAACGTCTTCGCCCGTCTTGCCATGGCAGTCGCTGCCCTGGCCGTGGACGCCGGACGCGCCCTTCCAGTGAGCGTGGTAACGGAGATCGAGGAGGGAGGTGTAGCGCGAGTCAGCGATGAAGTAGACCGAACCGCCGTTGCCGCCGTCGCCCCCGTTGGGACCGCCACGGGGGACGTACTTCTCGCGCCGGAAGCTGCAACACCCATTGCCGCCCGCACCGCCCGTAACCCGAATTCGTGTGCGATCGACAAACATGATGGGCAGCCGTGGGCCGCAGCGCTACTCGGCTGCGGCCGGCTCGACTACATCAACACACTTGCGGTCTTTGCGGGTCTGGCGGAACGAAACGACGCCGTCCTTCAACGCAAACAGGGTGTCGTCTTTCCCGATGCCGACGTTGTTGCCCGGGTAAAACTTGGTGCCCCGCTGACGCACGAGGATGTTGCCCGCGCGCACGGTCTGACCGCCGAATTTCTTGATGCCAAGGCGTTGTGCTGCGCTGTCGCGGCCGTTCCGCGAACTACCGCCCGCTTTCTTGTGAGCCATTCGTAATCTCCCTTACGCCTGAATGTCGCGTACTTTAAGCTGCGTGTAGGACTGACGGTGTCCCTGCGTCCGGATGTAATTCTTGCGGCGCTTCTTCTTGAACACGCGGATTTTCTTGGCGCGATCCTGTTCCGTGACCTCGCAGACGACCTTCGCCGACTTCAAGGCATCGGGATCGACGACCAGCGAGTCCTCCTTGGCAAGAAGACACACGCTCGTCAGCTCGATCGTGTCGCCAACAGGCGCCTCGATCTTCTCCACGCGGACGATGTCGCCCTTGGCGACTTTGATCTGTTTGCCGCCCGTTGTTACCACTGCGTACATGTTGGATTCTCCATCTCGTCCTGTGCGGCGCGCCCAAGCTGACCGCAACGTTCTGAACCTTTATTCTCTCGCCGCGAAACGGGGTTTCGCCGCGCGATTAGTGCCGCGTCAAAAACTGGCCCGCGGCCGTCCGCAATTCCGCCACCGCCGACAGGGAAGCCAGGTAACTCGACTTCGCGTTGCGCGGCGACGGCAGATTCTCGGTAACCGTCTTCAACTGGCCGAAGGCCCCTTCCGCCATAATTTCATGCGAATTCACTGTCGCGTGCGGATCCGCGATGACCCGGACAATTGTTTCGTCCGGACCGATTCCCGCCAAACTCAGCGACGCCGCAACGTTCACGTTGTGCGGAAACGCCTTGCAGGCTTCCCGCGCCGTGCCTTCGAACACGATCTTCGGCTCGGTCAAACTCTCGACGTCGATGCCCTTCTCCACGAGATACGGCGCTCCGGCCAGACCCTTCGGCGGCTTCCGCGTCGTCAATGTCACGTGGTGCAGGCCTGCCTCCATCGCCGCGCGCACACCGTCCAAACCGCACATGGCGCCCGAAGGCAGCCGGATTTGCACGTTGTTCTTGCGAGCCGCTTCGAACAACTCCGGATGCTCCATCAATCCGCCCACACTCAGGATCATGCAATCCCGCTTGTGCCGGATTGCCGCGTCTACGACGTCCTTCACCACCGAAGGCTGCGCACATTCGACAATCAAATCGGCCGCAGCCGCATTGGCGTCAAGTGCGCAGATTTTTGCATTCAAATTGAACGAGTTCAGCAGCAGCTTTGCGCGCGACTCGTCGATGTCCGTCAACGCCACAATCTCAGCGGGAATCTGCCCCCGCTGGAGCGCGATACAAAGGTCGGCCCCAATATTGCCGCAGCCCACCAGGCCGACTTTCATCTTGGACATAGGTATCCCGTTACAACAGCCACCTTCAGCGGTTTCGCGCCGGTCTGAACGGGGCTTTTGGTGTTAATCCGTTGTGCGACACAGCATTTTGCGCACAGGGCGAATAGCGGAAGATACCACACGGAGAAAGCGCAAGTCAAACTTCTGCGGTGGCTTAAGAACCTGCAACACCGGTCGCTGCTGGAACCGCGTTGCCGATACCGGCTTCAAGCGCGTCCAGGACGTCATCCGCGGTATAGGAAATGGAGCCATTCTTGAGGAAACGGCCTAATGCCGTCAACCCATCTCCAGCCGTAACCAGGGGAAGCTCCAGATCGCCGGACTTCTGGATCTGGCCAAATCCGGCCGCTGCGGACAACGCATTACACAGACACTTCCGCCCCTCGGTGTTCTCCAGGCTGCCGCCTTTCTTGACATAGTCTTCTTGCGGCTCGGCAGAACACCGATGGCCGATGCTTCCATCGGATCGTTTGTACACCTGCCGCAGATACCCCAAGTCGCAAATCCGTGTCCGTCCCTTGTACTCGTCGGCTTCGGACAAGCTGCCTGGCACACTGGTGACTTTGAACGGAAAGCCCGTTGGGGATGCTACGGGATCGGTGAACACCGAAACTTCGCCTGCCGCCACTTTGCGAAGGACTGCTTCCTTGATCTCGGGCGTGAACCCCGATTCCTCGCAGAAGGCAAATGCCGTTCCGACTTGAACTCCCTGGGCTCCAAGTTCGAGCGCTTCCCGAACCCGTTCGGGCGCGCCGTACGAACCCGCCAGCCAGAATGGCAGTCCATGTGCCTTGATTTTTTCCAGGTCAACGGAATCCTTGGGCCCGTAAACGGGCTCGCCGGTTGGACTCAAGGCATCCTTCGCCCGGGGCGGAGCGTTGTGGCCGCCCGCGGTTGGACCTTCCACAATAAAGCCGTCCACGCGCCCGGTACTCTTCTTGACGAGCGCCACGGCAAGGACCGCGGAAGAAATAATGGCAAGAAACTTCGGGCGCTTGAGCGGACCCAACTCGCCCGGAATCAACTTCCGCGGATCGAATTCAGTGGTATGTTCTTCGCCGTGTTCCGCGCCCGTCACGGGCACCCGGAGCCGGGCGGTCTCATGGTTGGAGAGCCGATCCAGGGCGCCGGGGATTTCCAACGGGATCCCGGCTCCCATGAGCACATAGTCCACCCCTGCCAGAATCGCGCCATACAGCGTGGACAGGTTTGGCAGCAAGATTTTCTCAAGCAAATTCAGCCCGACAACGCCGTCATGCCCCTCCTTCGCCAAGTGCACTTCCGCGAAAGCGGACGTGACGGTCAGTTCGAGGAGGTCGACGGACGGTTTTAACGAGTACATCGAGTGTCGTTTGAACGGAACGCCCGCCGCGAGGCCGCCGGGGACATACCACTTAGACAGCACGCGCTCGGCAACGGGCGGCCAGGGGAACTGTTCGAGGGCCCGGCGAATGTGACCGCCCACGTCGCCCGCTTGGAGCCGGCGGCATACCACCGTGGCCAGGGCCGTGCCAGATACGACCCCGAGATGGCCGCGCTTGGAAACCGCGCGCGCCAAGGGCCAATGGGACACGGCTGCCCCCATCCCGCCTTGAATGATGATCGGAAACGAATCCAATGGTATCTATCCTTTCCCCCGAGGCCGGAATGCAAGAACAAGTTAGACATTGCCTTGCATGCTTCGGTTTCAGGTTGCGGTGGCGGGCGAAATGCCCAGTATGTAGCCTAACCTCCCCCCGGAGATATGCAACATTCACCGATCGTCGGCTTCTCGACTGTTGTGGAATTATCCTGATACCCCCGCCGGGAGTCAATTTTTCCTGGTCGATGCCGGACCACGAAATGGAACGGGTCGCACTGCGCGGGACTGCCGTATTTCTCATCGTTCCGCGACAGGGCTTTCCAACTGATGACATTGGATGCGGTGAGGAATCCGACTAGTCCATATCCACGATTCTGCCGGGTAGATGCGGTCACGCATCTTTCGTATACTTGCGCCCTATGAAACACCACAATCCACGTTTTGAATCGCTGGTTGATGACGCGCGTGCGCGGGTGCAGGAATGCACCGTCGAAGATGTATGGGCGCGAATCTCGAAAGGGGAGACTTTCCACCTCATCGACGTTCGGGAAGAGTCCGAGTTCGCGAACGGCCATTTGCCCCGTGCGCGGCACCTCGGCAAAGGCATCATCGAGCGGGACGTCGAGACTGAGTACCCGGACACGGCGACTGAATTGGTCCTCTACTGCGGCGGCGGATATCGCTCTGTGCTGGCGGCGGACAACCTCCGGCGCATGGGCTACACGAATGTCATTTCCATGGACGGCGGTATCCGCGGCTGGACCGAAGCAGGCCACCCCACCGAGTAGCACGGTCTACAAAGCCAAAGTCGGTATCATAGATATTGCCAACGCGGTGACACATGCTGACCAACGCGGTGCAAAAAGTCCCCCTTTGAAGGGGGATTTAGGGGGATGTTCCCTCATTGCCGGCAGCAGATCGAACAAGAAGGAATACAGGGCGCTAGCGCCCCAGCGCGGCCATGGCGTCGTCGATGAAATCCTGCGTGATTTCGCGGGTATCCACCACGCTGTAGAACAGCTTCGCCTGTTCTTTGAACGCCTTCAGGGACGCGAGGCAATTGCGGATCTCTTCGGGCGTCGCGTCCTCGCAGCGGTAGCGGAGCCCCACCCGTTTCATGAGGTCCACGACCCACTCATGGTTGTGCTGCTGCAGACGCGACATCATGAAGATGCCGAGTCCCACCAGGTCGCCGTGAATGAAGTGCCTGCGCGTCGCGTGTTCGATGCCATAGGCGACGATGTGCTCCGAGCCTTCCTCAGGCCGGCTCGTGCCGATGCGCGCGCAGAACTCCACCTCGCGACGGAACAGATCCACGATCGTGTCTATCCCTTTCGGACTGACGGCGTAAACTTCCTCGGCGTTGCGATCTAATTCGTCCAGACAAAGCTGGGCCTCGCGCGCCGCGTCTTCGTCGTAGGCTTCGCCATTCTCATCGCGCGCCAGGGCCCAGTCATACAGGGCCGTGTGGATGCTCGCAATATCGCAGGTGCCGGCGTGTCAAGACTCGTTAGAAATGTCCTCTGGCTTAACTCGTTAGAAATGTCCTCT
>BTVY01000077.1:0-20388 GCA_045863335.1 Candidatus Hydrogenedentota bacterium
AGGACATTTCTAACGAGTTAAGCCAGAGGACATTTCTAACGAGTCTTGACAGCCAGCACGCGACTCCATTGCTAATTCCGGGCCGAAGTGCTAGTATTACAAAAGGCTCACGGGAGCACGACTCATCCGCGCGACATCACCCAACAAGGAAGGGGGGCAATAAATGGTTACTGTCCCCATTTATTTACCATACCCTCGGTTGCTGTTTCGGGCGCGGCGGTTCTCCCAAACGCAAACATCGGACCCGCGCCGTCAGCGTGGTATCTGCAAATGGATGTCTGGTTGCGAGAACCCTTCTCGTCAGCAAATCGGAGAACCGAAACCGGATGGATGGCGTGGTGCGCGAAAACAGGCCGCGGACTGCGAAGGGAAAGTACTGCCCAAACGACGGCGGCCCGGTCGAACTGCGCTGCCTCCGACGAGCTAAACGCAAGCTACCCATTCTCGGCACCGCACTACGCCCAGGCCGCCTAAGTCACCGGCAAGCAATCAGTTTACTCATCCCCCCAAGAATGCGTAACCGACAGAACGGCAAACCGCCCGCTTTGCCTCTTGACTTATACCTATCATGGATGTCCCCATTTATTCCTTGGAGGCTGCGACGATTCAACTCTACAATGGAGCAAGTATCAGAAGACTTCTGCGTGATCAATGGCAACAGCTCAATTGGTACCGCTCCTGTTGGAGGTTCGACGAAAACGCGCCCGCTGGTGATCGTTGGGAATTCGTTCCAAACCAAAACAATTATGTGGAGAACGTCATTAGCGCGTACGAGGAGGAGTAGTGAAATGGACGGGTTCAAGGTAAAACGCCTAAAGCTTGTACTCATGATACTCGCCGCGCTCTTGCCGTGTCTTGCGTGGTCACAAGATTCTATGTTGACGAGCCGCCAAGTGTTGGCAGAGCCAGTCGCGGGTCACGCGTTGCGCGACTTTCTCACTGGAGTGGCCCGGCCTTGTAGGGCGTGCTATCGGGATACTGTACCGAACCACAACATCCACATCGCTAGAGTAGACCTGGATGGCGATGATGTTAACGATGTTCTCCTCTCGTCCGACGAGCAAACGAATGCTCAGGCGGGGAACGTTTGGAGCGTCTACCTGTCAAGAAAAGGCGGGCGGTTCCCCGAGGACGAACTGATCAGCTTCCGTACCGACGCATTTCGTGTCGTCCACACAACGGCGACGGACGGCGATTTGATTGCCGCGTATCTACCGGGAGGCGGCGGACAAGGCATATGGATCGGGATTGGCTGCAAGGACGGTGTGCTCATTACAGCACCGTTAGTGGACATCGCTCCTGACGCGGAAGTAAAGGACGAGGCCGCTGACTTACCCTCCGAGGGCGTGTTGCACGAATTCACGTTGTTGGAGTTGCGGAAGTGGTTGCCAGAGATATTCGCCCCTCCTCCGACTTCACTCTTCCCCGTCCCTCGATTGGGAGAGCCGATCGAGTACTACGATTTGGATGCATCAGGCCGACTTCTTCGGATTGACTACGCGGGACGCCGCGCAACTGTCCTTGGACGGATTCCCGTAGATGCTTTCGCGCCCTCCGCTGTGCCTTGGGGTGATTTCGTGGTAGGAGGCGATTGTCTCCATCTCTTCAGCTCGACACCCGGAAAATCGCCCGCACATCTCCTGCGCTACGATCTTACCGATGGCGTAATCTCCCGTGTTGCGACCCCCTTCGAAGCGCTTTCGTTCTGCGGTGCACAACCTATTTCGCGCTCGGGGAGCGCGTTTTCGTACCTCGACGAAGCAGGCGCATACGTTTCCCGCCTAGTGACCTTCGACGGGCAGACCGAGGTCACAGTACTGAACCCTGGCGCCGGACCAGCACTTCCCGTCATATCGGACGCGTCCAGCCTCTATACGTACCATCCGTCTTCGACCCAAAGCAGCCTCGTGCTCAAGGTAGATCTGCGGTCGGGGGAAACTGTCGACGAGATCCACGCCGAACAGATTCCACAAGCTGATGCGTCCGAGGTCTACCTACCGATCGGCGCTATCGACGGGGCCTACGCCGTACTTCTGAAGCATCTCAATGACGCTGAGGGGAGCACAGTGTATCTCCTCGATCTTGATCGCAAGGAAATAATTGCCCGCACGCGCAATCCAATCCTCCGCGTCGGAGCCACGTGGCAAATCGGGCCTATCTTGGGAGAACAGAGCCACCTCCTGAGTTTTGAGCATCCTCCCATCTTACGTGATGATTCAGTCTCAGAGTGCACCATGCACTTGTTCACTGTCGACTTGGGAGCGGGCGAAATCTCGCTCGCCAAGACTATGCTATACGACCCAGCGCGGGAGATCCCGCTCTTGAAGGCCGACACAGGTATAGAAGTATTCGCGCGATATCGGTTCGACTACGTGAGCATGCGCGACCTAATCGCCCCGTGGAGTGATAGCGCTCCGCAAACTTCACAAGAGCGAGAGGCGGCTATACGCGACTTGCAAACCCACTTGGTCGATCAAAGCACGATACCTCCGTGGGCTCTTGGAAATCCGACTCCTTACTCGATTACCGTGGAGCATCTTCACATCGAAGACTAAGGATCGTATGAGACCAGGGGAATTTCCGGGGACGACGGTCGCCTCAACGGCGGCGGCGGGGACGAACTCGGTGTTCGACCATTGGGAAGGCGGTGCGTCGGGGACGGCGAACCCGGTTAACGTGGTGGTGAATGGGAATACGGCGGTGCGGGCGGTGTTCGTGCCGCGTTTCACGGTGACGGTGGCGGTGGAAGGCAGCGGGTCGGTCGACCCCGACGGCGGGACCTTTGATGGGGGTTCGCAGATCAACCTGACCGCCACGCCGTCCGGGCAGGACGTGTACTTCATCGAGTGGCAAGGCGACCTCACCGGTCCGACAACCCCGCCACGCCAAGGAACTGTACGGTGTGCGCGACGTGATGTCGTGAGCACATCGACCGCATGGGCCTCAATGTAGGACGGGAATGGTTCCCGTCCAGGACGTTCTGAGGCGCCAACCATCCACAGTCAAGCTGAGATGCGCAGTATGCGCCGGGGATTTGGTGGGTGTGGGTTCCTGTACGAACCTGGGCGTTGGGTCTGCGCGTGGTTGGTCGTGAATGGGACTGGTCGGGAATCATTCCCGACCTACGGGGGAACTCTGATCGCGGGAGCGGAACTTGGGTTTGCAGATGGCCCGTGCTTATCGGCCCGTGGCAAAAATCCAATTGCGGTGATTTTTCGCGTTCCGCCTTCCACGGCGGGTGTGAAATTCCTTGGAAATCCATGGCTTCGAGACTCGCCCGGCATGGAAAACGGGCGCTACGGGACTTTTGCCACGGGCTGTTAGGGCCACCCCTCGCGGCACGTCGCGGCGTGCGATTTGGCCGTTCCGGCGTGGTCGTGGTACCTTGTCGCCAGCGTGAAGGAAGGATTGACCGCCATTGCCATTCAGGGGGTAGCGTGCTTGCCATTTATTTGCTGACGCTCGGGGTGTCCGCCGGGGTCGTCGGAGTTTTTTTTCGGACGATGCTCGCGGAGGCGGGCTACATTCCCGAATTTCAGGCGGGCGTTGCCGTGGCCGTCGGCGCGGCGAGCGCGTATATCGCATTGCAGCTTCTTTTCATGACGGTCATCCGGTTCTTCTGGCCGACGCGGTCGCATGTGCCGGTCCTCGCGGATTGCGTGTCGCATGGTTCCGTGGTGTTCCTCTTGCCGGCGCTGTCCGGAGCGGAGTTCAACTGGCCCCACCCCATCCTCGAACGCGTCGAGCCGTTGATCTTTTTTGGACTGTTTCTCGGCGCCCACGCGCTGCTGAAGCTTTTTTCGTTCTACGCGGTTTTGCAGGCGGAGCCGGGTAAACGGTTGGGTTCCGTGTTTTGGGCGGTTGCGGTACTCGTCTTCGCCCTGGGGGCCTACGTGCCATTTACGTGGTGGCTGGAGAGCGTGCGCGGGTTTCAACCGCGGGCCGCAACGGACCTCGAGGCCTACGAATACGAAGGGGCCTACGCCGTTGCCCGGGCGGTTCCAGAGGGCGCGTTGGTCGAGACCGACATTTCGCAAACGACTGGAGCCGGCTTGACCTTCCGGTGGGCGCCGGTCGCGGATGACACCGACGATGACCCCCTGGCAGGGGTGTTCGCATCCGTCACGATGGACGGCGAGGAGACGTCGACGTACAGCGCGTGGGTTCCCTTCGATGGCGCCGGTTGGTCGGTAATGGAGGTGCCTTCTGACGCGGTTCCCGAGAATCTGACCGCGTGCGGCGTGTTCTGGTACGAGGAGCAGGAGCCGAAATGGCGCTCCGCACTGGGTATCCGGCCTATCATTCAAGAAGGCCGCGAAGTCATGGTGGCGGGCCCCTTTGCGCATGCCCCTGCGACAGCGGAGGACGCGCGTCCCAATGTGGTCATCGTGGTCGTGGACGGACTCGGCACAGATCGGGTCTCCGAATTCGGCGGGCGCGAAGAGTTGACCCCGTTCCTGGATAACTTTGAACAAATGGCGGTGGTGTTTCCCAACATGTACACGCCGGCGCCTTATCCCGAATCCGCGCTGATGACCATCCTGACAGGAGCGAGTCCCTTAACCCACGGTTATCTCGGGGAACACCAGGGGCCGTTGCCGGAATCGTGTGCGACGATTGCCGAAGCGCTGGGCGCGAGCGGATATGCGACCGCGGCGTTTATGGAAGGCGAAGCGCGGACGGGTTTTGATTTCGGCAGTGGATTTGAGCGCGGGTTCGAACATTACGATGTCTCGTACACGACTGAGGAGCCGGACGTCATCGATGAAGACGCGGAACCGGCGGCATTGGGCTCGGCGCGGACGCTCGCGCGCGCCCTGCACTGGATCAACGTGAACCAGCACGCGAAGTTTGCCGTGGTCCTGTACCTCGGCGAGTTGCGCGACATGACGTACCACCCGTATTACGACGGTGCGGGCACAACGGAGGGCAAGCCCTCGAACGAAGCCACGTACAACGCGGGGCTTCGTCACTTGGACGAGCAAATCGGCGAATTCGTGCGCGGTCTTCGCGGTCTTGAATTGGCTCAGAATGCGTGCGTGGTCGTCACGTCGACCCATGGCGCGGATTTCACCCCGCCCGCGAAGCTTACGGAATCCGTGTTGCGAATCCCCATGTGGATTGCCGCGCCGGGACTCGAACCAGTCGTTCGCCGCGACCTCGCCTCCTTGGAGCAGGTGGCCCCGACTGTGGCCGGATTGGCGGGGATCGACTTCGCGGATACCCGGAGTCTCCTGGTGAACCCGGTGACGGTCGAGCCGATCTCCATGGCAACGCCACCGTTGGTGCTGACCATCCGGAACGACCGGTGGCGGCTGTATTGGTCAACGCAACTCGACCCGTTCACCGGAGCGCGTAGCGGTGATTCGCCGAAGGCTTCCCTCTTCGACCTCACGCGCCTGCGTACGGGGCAGACCTTGCAGGACGTGGCGTCGCAACAACCCGATATCGTCCAACGCTGGACTGCGCGACTGCAGGCGTATTTGGAGAATCAGACCGCCCTCTGGCGGTAACGTTCCCGTATTTCCAGACCCCGAGACGCTTATCACGGCCGAACCCCGAATCGGCTGGACGATCATGGTAAACTGTCCGTTCATGTCAGGGAGGGTTGGTCGCGATGGCATACGAAATGCTCATGGGGTTGAATGTAATTGACGACGCGGCGTACCAGGCGTATCGCGATGCGATGATGCCGATTCTCACCGAGCATGGCGGTGGTTTCGGGTACGACTTTCGGGTATCCGAAGTGTTGCGGTCGGCATCGGATGCGCCAATCAACCGGGTGTTCACGATTTACTTCCCCGACGAAGGGGCCAAGAACGCGTTTTTCTCCAATGAGGCGTATCTTGCCGTGCGGCAGAAGCACTTCGAAGCCGCCGTCGCGGACACCACCGTGCTTGCCAAGTATGAACGGTGATTCGCGTTCGTGCGTTGGTGAGGGGATGCGCCCGCCAGTGCGGAGTTGGTACTGCCTCTCCCCCGCTCTGCCCGAGAATGCGAAACATTTCTGGTTTGCACGGATAGCACGAGACTTTCGCGATTTCGTGCTCGATGACGATGGGTTTGGGGTCGTTGGGTTTGCGTGCTTGTACCTCGTTCGGCGCGAATCGAAGCTACAATCTTGGGTTGCGCCTCGGTCGCGAGGTCTATAGGCTATGAAGCCGGTGCAATACCCCCTATTGCGAGGGCTGGAGGATTCTACAATGTCCCGATCGATACCGATCACGCTTATGCTTGCCTGTGCATTCTGTCTAATTACCGCCCATGCGGAATTTCCGATTCCCGAGAATCATTTATGGCAACCTATCGTGGACGAGGTGTACCTGCAGGAGGTGAGCAGCCACATCATGACCGATTCGCCATTGACTGCGGTGGCCGTGTTTGAGGGCACGGCATACGTGGGCAATGATCAAGGCGTCTTGACCGTGGCCGGGGACGCGTTGAAGCCCGTCGACGGTATCGAGTTCGGGTCCGTGTCGCGTTTGAAGGTGTTGGATGACGCGCTGTGGGCCGTCGCTTCAACGGGACTATGGCGCTACGACGGGAGCACGTGGAACCGGACCACGGACATGGCCGTGGCGGATCTGTGCGTGTATCGCGACGCGGTCGTATTTGCGTCTGGAACGACGCTGTTTGGGATTCATGGTGGCGTGGTGACCGCGTTGACGGGCGGCAAAACGGAACCAATTCTTGGCGTGGCATCTTACGCCGGAACGATCTACGTCCACGACGGCAAGCGCGTGGGACTGTTGGAGTCCGGCGAAATCACCTACGACTACATTGCCGACTGGGGTGTGCTGGAGCGTGGCTGTACGATTCGCGACATGATGGCACACGGCAGCCGCCTGTACTTCGCCACAGACGAAGGGATCAATCTGCTTCGCGGGATGACGTGGTACCAGATCACCGGCGAAGACGGCCTCTGCTACGAGGACTCGACGTGTCTGGCAACAGGCTTCGATCGCGATCTCTGGATCGGCACGATGCGCGGCGCAATTCGCAACGTGAACGACGAGTATCAGTATTTCGGATACACGCGCTGGCTTCCCCATGACAAGGTTAATGCGATTGCTTGTGGCGACAAAGTCGCCTACATCGCCACCGATGGTGGTCTCGGCATCATTACCTACGAACCGTTCACCCTGGCGAAGAAGGCCGCGTATTACGAGCGTTGGCTGGACGAGTGGGGCATGAAACGCCTCGGCTTCATCCATTCTCTATTCTTAGTCGACGGCGAATGGCTGCGCGAAGTCAGCGACAACGACGTCGGCTACAGCAGCCACTATGCCAGCGCCAAGTCTTTCGAGTATGCCGTCACCGGAAGCAAGGAAGCCCGCGACGAATCCCTCGACATGATGAAGTCCATGGTGTGGAGCGAACGCATCACGCCCATGAAGGGGTTTCCGGCCCGGTCCATCTATCACGTCGGGGAGCCGACCGTAAAAGCGATGCACGGTTCCGGTGGACTGCCCGCGGAATGGCACGCTACGCCAGACGGGCAGTGGGAATGGAAAGGCGATACCTCAAGCGACGAGACAGACGCGCACGTGTACGAAACGACCGTGTTCTTGAACTGCGTTGCGAACGAAGAAGAGCGCAAGTGGGCCACAGAACACTTGCATCGTGTCATCGGCCACATCGTGGATAACGGATTTCTACTTCGCGATGTGGATGGCGAACCGACGCGTTGGGCGCGTTGGGATCCAGAATACTTGCAGACGCCTTATGGCTACTACGCGCGCGGCCTGAACGGAATGGAAGCGTTCAACTACGTGACCACTGCGTATCATTTCACCGGCGATCCCAAGTTCATGACGGCGAAGGATCAGTTGCTGGAATGGAATTACCAGGCGGACATCCTGCGTCAAAAACTGACCTTCCACCCCGGATACTTCACGCACTTTGACGACCGCCTGGCCTTTTACTCCTACTATCCCCTCGTTCAATACGAAAAAGACCCCGACCTGAAGACGCTCTGGTTGCGCAGTCTGGAGCGCAGTTGGGAAGTGAAACGCATCTCAGCGGTGCCCTGGTTCAACTTCATCTATGGCGCGCTCACGGGGAATGACGCGGAGACCGATCGCGCGGTCGATCACTTGCGCGACTGGCCGCTCGATCTCCGCCGGTATCAGTACACGAACTCCCACCGCGATGATCTGCACACGCCGGAAGGGTATCGCGAATACGCCAACCGGCCGCGGCCCTTGAGTCCTCGCGAAACCGAACCCAATCGATGGGACGGCGACTTCTTGCGTCTGGACGGCGGCTACAGCACCGTCATCGCCGATCCCGGTGGCTGGCTGGACGCCTACTGGATGGGCCGGTACTACGGAATGATCACGGCGCCGCAGACCGATGACAAGTCTTTGACGACCGTACCGGAACGCAACATTCAGGTCGGCGCGAAGCCGTATGAGGGACCTGCGCGGCCGAAACTGTATTTCGAGAAGTAGGGGTGTCGTTCATGCGAACTGTACTTTGCGTGGCGACGTGTCTCTTGGTCGCCGTGAACGCGCAGTCCCTGGAGCCTGCCGAGTACATTCGCCCGTACAGTGAGAATCCGTTCTACTGGCAATACAAGGGCGAGCCGATCCTGTTGCTGGGCGGCAGCAAGGACGACAACCTTTTTCAGCTCCCCGATCTCGAAGCCCATCTCGATGAAATGAAGGCCGCAGGCGGTAACGTCATCCGCAATACCATGAGCGCGCGGCAGGACGTCGGTTTCGAGGTCTATCCATTCAAGCGGATGGACGATGGGAAGTACGACCTCGACCAGTGGAACGACGAGTATTGGAATCGTTTCGAGAACTGCCTGCGGTTGTGCGCGGAGCGGGATATTGTTATCCAGATCGAATTGTGGGACCGCTTCGACTATTCGCAGGAGCATTGGGAAGCCAGCCCTTGGCGCCCCGCGAACAATGTGAACTACAGTGTTGAGCAATCCGGGTTGGTGAACCAATATCCTCAACCCGCGTGGCGCGATCAACAGCCTTTTTTTCACACCATTGCAGGTATGCCCAGGTACGCGAAGGAGCTGGATCTGGTTCGGGGCTACCAGGAGCGCATCGTCGACAAGATGCTCTCCTACAGCCTCAACTTCGGCAACGTGCTCTATTGCATGGACAACGAAACGTCCACCCCGCCCGCCTGGGGGCGCTACTGGATGAAACGCATCCAGGATGCGGCGGCGGCCAAGGGAGTTCCCGTATTCGTAACGGACATGTTCGACGACGGCTTCGAACCCCACCGGTCCGCGAAGATTCGGCAGGCCATTGACGATCCCGCGGCCTACACCTTTCTCGACATCTCGCAGGTAAACAGCCGCTGCTTCGACGAAGAGCACTGGAACCGTTTCATGTGGGTCGTTCAGGAACTTCAGGCCTCGCCGCGTCCGATCACCAACACCAAGATCTACTCCGACGGCGAAACGAACTGGGGTTCCGGAACGCCGGTCGACGGCGTCGAGCGATTCTGGCGCAATCTCATTGGCGGCGCGGCGTCGTGCCGGTTCCACCGGCCGGGCGCAGGCATCGGACTCAACGACACCGCGAAAGCCTGCATCACCGCCGCGCGCAAGGCGGAGAGCATTGTGAAATTCTGGGACGTCTCGCCGCATCAGGAACTCCTGTTCGAGCGGGAACCGGATGAAGCCTACCTCGCGGCGAATCCCGGTTCGAAGTACGTTCTGTATTTCACGGACGGTGGCGAGGTTACCCTCGACCTGACCCAGCATGAGGGTACATACACGATTCGTTGGGTTAGTATCGGCTCCGGGGACTGGGGGCCGACGGCGTCAGTGGATGGCGGACAACAGGTTCGCGTCGCGGCGCCGGGTAAAGGTGGCTGGGCCGCCTGCATCATTCAGACCGCGACTGCCGTTGCACCATAATCGTCACGCGACGTTTCAGTCATTTCCACGGCAGCGTCGGCCAGAGCACAGCCGTCGCATCCAGGCCGGCCGTTGCTAAGGTCAATCCGTCGTGGCTGAAGGCCAGGTCGTGCGCGCCATGGTCCAGACCCAATAAGAGCGTGCCGGAATTGGCAGCCCAGACGTCCGTCGCGCCGTTGTCACAGGATGCGATACGGGAACCGTCAGGCGAGTAGATCACTTTGTTCACGCGAATCGAGTGGCCGACCAGCGTATCGAGCCGTTCACCTGATGTCAGATCCCAGATGTGGATCGCGCCTGAACTGTGGCCGGTAGCGATTCTGGGACGCGACGGATCAAAGGCGAGACCAAACACCCATCCATCATCTGCGACCAGCTCGTGGACCAAGGCGCCGGTATTAGGATCCCAGATGCGCGTGATGCCGTCACGGCTTGCCGAGGCCACCAAGGTGCCGTCCGATTTCCAGGTGACAGAATCGATGACTCCACCGTGAGGTTTCAGTGTGTGTAAACGGGAACCAGTCTCCGCGTCCCACATTACCGCGACTGACGGCATGTTGTCGTCTCCGTCCCAACCCCCGGAAATGATCCGTTTCCCGGTAGGGTCGTACGCGATCGAGCGGACACCATTCCGGTGTGGCTCCGCGACGAATTCGCGCATGACCTCACCCGACGAGATGTCCCACGTAATGATTCGGCGATCGACCCCGGTAGACGCAATCCATTGTCCGTTGGGGTGAAAAGCGAGGGCAAATACCGGTCCATGGTGACCCTCCAAAATGCGAAATACTTCTCGGGTTTCGCGGACCCACAGGATGACGCGCGAGTCGCCTCCGGTGGCCCAATTCCCCGCGGCCGTCGCCACAATTTGATCGTCTTTGCTGAAAGCGACAGCGTTCACGTCGGCACGATGTTCACTCAGACGAAATGCGCCGAAGGGATCGCCGACTTGCCAGATCGTCACATTCGTGCCGTCTCCGCCTGCGGCGATGCGCGTCCCATCGGGGCTGAACACCGCAGTCAGAACTGCCAGCGGCGTACCCAGAGGTGCAGGGAACTCCAGGCCTGTGTCCGGATCCCAAATTCGAATACGACGGTCGCTGCTCGCGGTCGCCAGCTTCTTGCCATCTGGACTAAACGCCACCGACCACACCTTTTGCACATGACCGCGAAAGGTGTGCAGCAACTCGCCGGTTTCGGTATCCCAGATCCGTGCCGTGTCGTCGCACCCGCAGGAGGCAAGTTGATTGCTTCCAGGACGGAATGCGACGCGGATCGCGCCGGGCACACCGGAATGCAGGTTTTTCGGATGGGCCTCGATCGTGCGAATCGCCGTCCCCGATTCAGGGTCGAAAAGCAGCACATTCCCATTATCCAGCGCGGCCGCCGCCATCATTCCGCGTTCGTTTATAGCTACGTGTTGCACGATTTGACCGACCGGCAAGGACCCCGTGGACTCGCCAGTATTGGCGTTCCACCCCCGGATGACGCCATCGTGACCTCCGGAAAACAGTTGAATTCCGTCGGGAGTATAGGTCAGCGCCTGAACGTTGCCCGTATGGGCGGTCCAGGATCGCAGCGGTTCCCCCGTCATCGTATCGAAGGTTTTGATTTGACCGTCGCCGCACGAAACCGCGAACGTCCCGCCGTCCGGTCGTATGGCGACCTTTCCGAATCCGTTCGGTCCTGACTCGACGCGAATAGCTTCTTGGTTCGTCGCCACGTTCCATGCGATCACCGTTCCGCCTTCGTCCAGGGTCAGCAGCCGGCTACCGTCGGGAGTGTAGGCGCCGTCCACGATCTTCTGTGGATGACCGGACAGTTCGACGCAGATTGCGTCCGTCACGTAGCGAAGGCGGCCCCATTCCCAGTTGCGCAGTTGTGGCGGGCAATTCACCAGATTCTCGCGGGCCACGTCGAACTTCGCATCGTCGATGTTTCGAGCCGCGGAACTGATCGAAACCTCATACAAGCGATTCTCCGAGGAGATGCGCATTTGATGCTCGCGGTTCCGGGCAGCGTGGATATTCAGATAGGAATAGGATCCGACGGCAATCAACGTGACTATTCCAACACATGCCGTCGCAACAATCGCCCGGTACCGCTTCATGAAGCGCCAGAACAACTCGGACGGTTGATAGACGTGGGCTTGGACGAGGGAGCCGGAAAGAAAGCGTTGCACCTCATCCGCGAGTTCCTTTGCAGATTGATAGCGCGTATCCGGATCGCGCGCCATGGCTTTCCGGCAGATGGCGGCGAGATCCGTGGGAATGCGGGGGTCGAACTGGGAAACTTCTACCGGATGAGCTGTCAGGACTTTCGCCAGAACTTCCTTGGAAGATTTGCCGGCGTAGGGCGCATGCTTCGAAAGGAGTTCATAGAGGACGGCGCCCAAGGCGTAAACGTCGCTCCGTTCATCGATCTGATCCAGCCGCCCCGAGGCCTGCTCGGGAGGCATGTATACGGGTGTGCCGAGAGCCTGACCGGGCAGGGTCCTGGCCAGAAGCACCGCGTCGATCGATTCAGTTGCATCATCGAGGGGGAGCGGCTGGGCTTCGTGCTCGTGGCGGGAATCGATCGACTTGGCGAGCCCCCAATCCAGTACAACCGTTTCGCCGAACTCGCCTACCATGACGTTGCCGGGCTTGATGTCGCGGTGAATGACGTGGCGGCTGTGGGCGTAGGCAATCGCGTTGCACAAATCAACGAAATGGGGCAACAACGCCAACCGCTCCTCGAGCGACTGCGCCACTTTGATCGCGTCGTGGAGCGTCCGGCCGCGGACCAGCCGCATGGTGTAGTAGAGGCTGCCATCCGTGCGCCTTCCCAATTCATAAACCGGCACGATGGAGGGATGCTCGAGCTGTCCCGTGATTCGGGCCTCATGCAGGAACCGCGCCATGATGGGCCCGGCGACATCTGCGGGGGTATGGCCGTCAATGGCGACACCGTCCACCGGCAGCAGTTCCTTGAGCGCAACCTGCCTTCCCAAATCCCGATCGAAGACCACGAGAATCCGGCCCATGCCCCCCCGCGCATGTTCCCCGATGTGCGCGTACCGTCCCGGGCTTTCGTTGACGCCTCCCGATGCGCCTGCGGGTGAAGGAGCGCTGCCGGCCGGCAGTAGCGTCAGAGTCGAGCGGAGAAGCCCCTCGTTCGTCCGAGTGATGGCGCCGAGGAACGAATCGAGAAGCTGATCGTTGCCGCCGAGCCGTTCCAGCGTCACAGAGGGTTCGCCGCCGTCGAGGTGAATGGCATGCTCCAAGATCGCGTTGATGTACCGCGAATCGGCTTCGCTCAGTTTACCCGAAGCAACGAGATGTTGCGACAGGGACTCGGTGCCTTCGTGCGACCATGCTCCGGACGCCTCGGCCAAGTCCAGACGACTGACACAATTCAACTGCGCAGCAAGAATTCCAAACGCAAGATCGCGATCCACGTTCATGAATTTCCCTAAACGTCTCCAGGTAACGGCAGGGCATTGACACGCGACCCAAAGGGATCTGCGTATCCACCACAAACCATCATACGGCGTACACAGGTCGAAATCGACCTCACCGGCTCGCCCAACGCCGGTTTTGCCCTTCATCCGCACCATGCGCTAGGATACCGATGCAAGTCTGTGCGGGTGTTCACACACAACGAGGAGGGATTTCCTATGAGACGCATTACTTTTGGCGGCCGATTGCGGCTGGTGGCGGCAGCACTAGTCGTTGCCGGTGCCAGCAGCTTGGTTAGCGCGAATGCGCAACTTCCGCCATCAACCAATCTCGACAGTTTCGCCATCAAGATCTTCCGCGTCGAATCCGGACTCTATCCCTTCGTGCAGGTGTACTTCCGTACCTTCAACCAGGATATGAGGCCGCTAGTCAATTTAAACGAGCGCAATATGGGCGTCATGGTCAATGGCCGTTCCTACGACATGGCGAAGATGCAATTCGTCGTCCAGACGATCCGGCATCGCGAAGAAGCGATTCGGTCCGTGCTTGTAATCGACTGCAGCAAGACCATGGCCGGAAAGCCTTTTGAGGAAGCGCTGACGGCGGCGGCCCGATACATCGACAGCAAGCGGCCGCAAGATCAGGTTGCCGTACTCGCGGTGAACGATGCCTCGGAAGGATACGAAGTCATCTCGAACTTCGAGCGCGATCCGGAGGCATTGGGAAGACGGCTCGCGGACGTGAAGTGTGACGCGAACACAACGCGGCTCTACGACGCGGTCGGCGCGGCGATGCAAATGTGCGGCATGGTATCGCAGGGCGGCGTGAGCACGGGCGACGCGGAGTATATCGTCTCGAATTCGATCGTCGTATTCTCCGACGGCAAGGACGAAGGCAGCGCCCTCCAGCGTGAGGATTTGATGACGCGGATCGCCAATCTGTCCGTGCCGATTCCGATCTATTCGCTGGCGTACAGCCGCGTGGATGCATCGCACCTCCGCAATTTGGAGGCCCTTTCCAAGAACTCCTTCGGAATCTACTATCCCTTGGGCGAGGCTATCGATCGCATGCAGCGCTGCGTGGAAGACGTGCAGAACATCCTGCAGAACGACTACGTCCTTGTCTTCCGCTCCTACCAGGAAGTCGATGGCGACAAACACCCCGTGAAGATTGGACTCGAATACCCGACGGGCAGCGGAAAGATGACCTACCAGAGCGCGGAATTCGAGGCCGTAGAGCCTCCGCCCATCGACAAGGTCCTCGAAGCGCAGAATCAGTTCGCGGAACGGTTGAAGCCTCTGCCCGACGGCAATCCGTACCTGAGCAATCCCCACGTGGCCGGTCAGGAAGGCCAAGGGTGATCCGGGTACGCCCGGGAGGTCCGGCGGGAGGACCATGCGCGTGAGTGCGGATGTCGACGCTACGATATCGACAGGCGTCCGCGCGTACCTGGTGGCGGTGAACCCTGCGCTGGCCCATGGCGAGTACGTTGTGGGGTCCGCGCCAACGCGACTGGGGCGAGACGCGTCGGCGTGTGCAGTCGTGGTATCGGGTGACACCGTTTCACGCGTTCATGCCGGGGTCCGGGCAACCCCGTCCGGCGAATTTATCATCGAAGATGCCAACTCCACGAACGGGACTTTTGTCAACGACCAACGAATCGCGGCTGGTGTCGCGTTAAACGAGGGTGATTTGATCGGCCTCGGTTCGGCAGGTGTGTTCCACCTCCGTTTCCAGCGCGAGAGCGGCCGGGATCGCCCGTGGACGTTGCGGCTCCCGGACAAAGACACCTGGACGATTGGCCGCGCGCAAACCAACGATATCGCGCTCGGGTTTGAATCCACCGTATCCTCACAGCACGCGATCCTCAAACGAAAAAACGGCCGGCTTGATATCCACGATCAGGGGAGTCTGAACGGGACCTACGTCAACGGGCGGCGCGTTCGACGGGCGTCTGTTGAGGAAACGGATGTCGTCCGTATCGGGTCCACCATGTTGCGGTTTCAGATCGGGGCCGACGGAAGCGTGCAATTGACCCGGCGCGATTGTGGGGGCGGGATTGCGCTCGAATGCGTCGCGTTGACGCGCTCGGTCAAAGGCGGGGCGGTATTCTCCCCCACCACGCGCCGCATTCTGGATCAGATCAGTCTCGCCATCCGTCCCGGCGAGTTCGTGGGGCTCCTGGGTCCCAGCGGCGCAGGCAAATCGACGCTGCTCAAGTCGCTGAACGGGTTCACCCCTCCGGACTACGGCTGCGTATTGCTGAACGAGACGCCATTATTCCCCTGTTACGACATGTTCCGAAACACCATCGGGTACGTGCCGCAAGACGACATCGTCCATTCTGAACTCAGTGTGGAGTCCAGTCTCGACTACGTATCCAGGTTGCGATTGCCCGCGGACGTGTCGGAAGAGGACCGCCGGAATCTGATCGATACAACCATCGAATCCCTCGGATTGAGTCACGTGCGCGCCAGCCGTTTGTCGCAGTTGAGCGGCGGGCAACGAAAGCGTGTGTCCATCGGGTGCGAATTGATCACCCGGCCCAGCGTCTTGTTCCTGGACGAACCCACTTCCGGGATGGACCCGAGCACGGAAGAGCGCCTCATGCGGATCTTCCAGGATCTCGCTCGTAATGGCACCACCGTCCTCATTACGACGCACATCCTGTACAACCTGCAAATGCTCGACCGCATCGTGATTATGTCGCGCGGACGGCTGGTCTTCTTTGGTACGCCGGCCGAAGCGCTGACCTTCTTCGGCACCAACGGAAAACCCGTAGACCGGCCCACGCAGATCTTCGACATCCTCGAAGGTGAATCCGGACCATCGGCCGGTAACAATCGAGGCGATGTTCGGGAAGAGGCGTCGAAGCTGTACGAACGTCTGTACCGATCTTCGGATCTCTACGACAAGCACATCGGGAGCGCCTTGTCCGGCATGGCGGGAGAGTTGCACCGAACCGCAAATCGGCCCGGGGGTCCATCTCCCACGGTCGGTCCGTCCGAAGGCGGCGCCCAGAAGCACGCCGACCTGCTTCAGAATACAAGGCCAGGCCGGAGACTCTCTTTGGGAGGATTCCTGTCGCCGCGCGCACTTTGGACCTTGACGCGGCGAAACCTTGCCATCAAGCTCGCCTCGCCGAAGCGCGCGCTGTTTTATCTGGCCGTGCCAGTCGTGCTGGCCTTGGTCACGCTCACCTTGCGCACGGAACCCTTTCCCGACGATGCGGAGATGGTAAGCGCGAAGGACGAGATCGCCGAACAAATTCACGGAGGCCCCATCGACTTGGGGAACCCTATCAAGGCCTTGCTCTCCCCCGACGGCGTGGATGATCCCCGCGCAGCCGAATCCGTCGTATTCGCCCTTAAGCATGAAGGGGTCGCGAACCTGCCCACCCCGCTCAGCGTCTTGTTGATGATGGTCATGACAGCGGTGTTCGCGGGTACCCTCATGTCCTGTCTGGAATTGAGCACAGAACGGCCCATCTTCGCGCGGGAACGCATGGCGGGACAGAACGTTCTCGATTATCTTCTCAGCAAACTTCCGTTTCTCCTCGTGCTGACGGCGGTACAATGCGCGATCTATCTGGCGATCTGCCGGGTCAAGCCAGAACTCCAGCATTTCGATCTGCTGTCCGCATACCTGGCCATGGTCGCCATGGCGTGGGCGGCGTGTTGCATGGGGCTGTTTTTGAGTGCCCTCGATCCGGCCGCGGGACAGTTCTCCGTCATCCTTGCGATTGTGGCCGTATTGCCGCAACTGGTTTTCTCCGGTGGGCTTGGGCCTGATTTCTATGCGGGGATGTCCGAGCCCTTGAAATGGGTGGCGGATGCGCTGCCCGCGCGATGGGGTCTGGAGATGTTGACGACCGCGTTTTACCACCACCCCGACCGCACTGCGCTGACTTGGTTGGAGACCTTCGTTCCCGAAACGCTTGGATTCCACTTTGGTTCGGGCGTATATTATCGAGGTATCGGATTGCTCTTGCTGCAGGCGGTCTGTTGGCTGGCACTTTGTTCCGTGCTCCTCAGACGCCGCAATGCCACGGGATAACGGGATCAATGGCTCCCGAACCACAGGATTTTTCCACGGATAACGCTTCGGCCGTTTCCCCTTCCGCAGTGCCGCTTCGCTACGAGATTGTGCGGAGCCTCGGCGCCGGTGGGATGGGCGAAGTGTATCTGGCGAAGGACACGGAACTCCCGCGGCACGTCGCGATCAAGACGATCCGTAAAGACCTCGCCGATCAGCCCGAAATCCGGAAACGCATTGAGCGCGAATGCCGGCTTCACGCCCAAATCGGGTCTCATCCCAACATCGTCATGCTGCACGATCGCGTCGAACACGGCGGCAGCATCTGCCTCGTCATGGAATATGTGGAGGGGCAGACCCTTCAATACGTGCTGGAACATGGGACCGAGCACGGCAAGCCCCTTGAGTGGTCTGAAAGCATCCGCATCGCGCGGCAATGCCTCGACGCCCTGGGCCGCATCCACACCCACGGCATCGTCCACCGGGACGTGAAACCTGCGAATATCCTGCTCGGACCGAGTGACAACGGGGCCTACACGGCGAAGCTCATGGACTTCGGTATCGCGCGCATGACCACCGAGACCGACGGCGTCACGATACTGACCCAAGAAGGAACCGGCGGCCCTGGAACGCCGGTATACATGGCCCCGGAGCAGATTGATTCCAAGAAGTACGGCGACGTTTCCCCGGCCACGGACGTATACGCCATGGGCATCGTCCTCTATCAAATGCTTTCCGGGAAGCCCCCGTTCACAGGCAGTCTGACGGAGGTATTTAACGGGCATCTGAACCAATCGCCCCCTCCGATCGCCCTTGCGGACGGTGAGGCAGGCATGCTGGATCAGGTAATCGGAAAGGCACTCGCCAAGGACCCGCGGTATCGTTACCCGAACACGCAAGCGTTTCGCGACGATCTCGATTCCCTCGAACCGGTCCAGATTCTCCAACGCCCGGTTACCGCCACCGTGCCAGTCACCTCCCATCCGGCGGTGGAAAAAACGGTGGTCGCTTCGGATCCCCATCTCAAAGATTCGGCGTCCGGGGGGACCCTTCTGGACGGAACCGGCGGCACGCATCGCGGTCGCCGATCCTCTTCGGCGTTACCCCGTGTGGCGGCGGTTGCCGCGTTGGTGGTACTGGGCGCGGCAGGCACGTTCGGGGCAATCCAATATGTCGGAGGCCAAACGCCGGTGGACGAACCTGCGGCGGAGAACCAAGAGGCGGCCAACCCGGATGAATCGGTAACTGAACCGGGTGCTGTCAATGCCGCAAACGAAGCGGCGGTGCTCCCGCCGGTTATGGACGACGCCCGGCCCTTGCCCGGTCCCGATTTCTCATCGAGCACAGATGATTCTTCATCGACAGAGTTCACCGGTTCCGCGTTGGACGCCCTTCGAGAGCGGCGCGATGCCGCGGCGAGTACGCCGCCGGTCGCTCATGAGCCGGACCCGGCGCCGGTTAAGCCGGTAAGCACGCCGCCCGCGCAGACGCCTGCGGCAAGCGCTCCGGAACCGAAACCGGCACAATCGACCGCGCCATCGCCGCCTCCCGCCACGAAAGATTCCGCGACAACAGCGGCGAGTGGACAAGACAAGCCAAAGGTCGATACGAATGACGACCCCTTTGCGGGTTTTGAAGTTCACAGGCAACCCGTGAAGAAACTGGATTAAACACCGATAACCATAATAATACGAGGTAGATGGAGGGTAAGCGGATGCGCAAGAAGGGGCTGGTGAAGGCGATCGCGTTTGCGTGTATTTCGGCAATGGTCGTTGCGGGCTGTGCGACGGCGGGTCAATCCGCGGGAGCCGGCGCAGGTGGCGGCGCCTTGCTTGGCGGAATCATCGGGCACCAGTCCGGCCACGCGCTGGAAGGCGCACTGATTGGCGCCGCGGTGGGCGCGCTGGCGGGCTATGGATTCCACAAGGTCAAGGTGAAGCGTGAAGAGGCCCGGCAGACCCGCTCCGCGGAGCAGACGATTCAGGAAAAGAACTACGAGCCCGAACAGGGTCTCAAGCTGGACGTGGAGGACTATCAGGTAACCCCTGGAACGGTCGCGCCCGGCGACACCGTGCAAGCCAAGCTGGTCTATTCCACGCTCGGGACGGGTAGCGCAGGTACCGAGGTCAAAGAGGTCAGGGAACTTCGCGTGGAGGATTCCAAGAAGGAACTGGATAAGGCGACCGAAACCCGCACCGACGGCACTTGGGATAGCACCGTGGATATCACGATCCCCGATACCGCCAAGGCGGGTCAGTATACGCTGGCTCAAAGCGTACAGATCGGCGATGAAGCGCCCCAGGAAAAGGTCTCCACGTTCACCGTCGAAACCAAGACGGCCGGAGTGCCGCGCGAACCCCGCGTCCACCACATCGTCATGGCCATGGGCGACTAAGCAAGGGTTCGCTTAGAAGCCGTCAGATTGATTTCCGCAGCCGGTGGATTCCAGGGGAGTCCACCGGCTGTTCAATGTCAGTACATCGGAACCCCCACCCAACGGGTACCCCCGTCCTGTGGTCATCGACCCACTGAGTACGGGCGCATATGCGAAATGGGTTCGGACAACGGAGATGATGGTTGGCGGATATCCCCCCCAGTTCAATCGAATCTACTGCGAACGAGGACCGCCAAGAGCTTCTCCAATGGTAGCAGTACCTTACGTGAGCCCGAGAATATTTCTCCAGGTTTCGATGTAAGCGTCAAGCACGCTAATTGGTTCGCTGAAATAATCCAACCTGCTCAAAATCGCAACCCAAATTGACTGCAATAAAATCATGGCCGTCTCCCTCCCTTTAGATTAATTTGGTTCTCTTGCCGCTCGGTTCCGGGTCACTGAAGTTCGTGTGCCCGTGAACTTTCAGCTAGCCTAGCACAGACATCGGGAATGCGCAATGGGAATCTCCGCTCAGAAGCATGAACGCGTTTCCATCGGTCGGCAAAACTGGCATAGAAACCACGGGACGTGCGCGGTGTCAAAACTTGCTGATAATGTCCTCTTTTGAACTCATTAGAAATGTCCTCTTA
>BTVY01000078.1:0-20199 GCA_045863335.1 Candidatus Hydrogenedentota bacterium
TGCTTGGGAAAGCTACCCGAGCCCGAATTGGTGCACAGATTCTTGTGAGGAGCCTGATTTTTAGACGAAACTCTTGTGGTTGATGTAGTACTGGTTCTGGATGTCGTGGGGGAGCTGCTCGATGCGTGTGGAGCCGAAGCCCGCGTCGCGCAGCATCTGCAGCGCCAGTTCCTCGCCCCACATGGTGCCGAGGCCTTCGCCGCCGTACGCGAGCGACACGGTCATGCAGTGCATGCAGGAAACCGTGTACAGCAAGGGCCCGATGGGGTGTTCCGTGTTGCCGTGCACGTGGCTGCACGCACGAATGTCCTGCATGAGATAGACGCCGTCCTCTCGCAAGGCGCGGTGGATGTTGGACAACACGACGCCGGGCTTCGCCTGATCGTGAATTGCGTCGAAGGTCACGATCAGGTCGTAGGCGTCCGTCTCTTCGATGGTGGCGGCGTCCTGCACTTCGAAGCGGATATTCTTGAGGCCGTATTCGGCGGCCTTGGCGCGCGCGCGGGTGATGCCTTCCTTCGAGAAGTCGTACCCCGTGAAGCGGCTGTTGGGGAAGGTGCGCGCGAGAAGATTCAGCGCCAGCCCCACACCGCAGCCCACGTCGAGCACGTCGATGCCTTCGAACAAGCGCTCCTTCAGGCCCGGTACTAGCGGAATTATTTCGTCCAGCAATGCGGGCAACACACTCTGGCCGCTGTCCTCCGCCATGATGTCGTGGAAGCGTTTGAACTTCTCGTAGGGCACGCCGCCGCCGTTGTGGAAACACTCGACGACGTCGTCCTCGACCGCGCCGAGCTGGCCGAAGTACTGGCACAAGGCGGCGAGGTTGTTGGCCGCGGCGGCGCGCGTCAAGAAGCCCGCATGCTCGCGCGGCAGCCAGTAGGTTTCCGTGTCCTTTTCGTACTCGACGACGCCGCCGGTGTACATGGCGCCGAGCCATTCTCGGACGTACCGTTCATTCAGGCGCGCGGCTTCCGCAATCTCGCGCGAAGTCGAAGGCGGCAGCGTCGCCAGCGTGTCGAACAACCCCGTGCGGTGGCCGATGGAGGTCATCAATCCGAGCGCGCTGAGGTTCATCATATCGACAACTTTGGTTTCGAATGCGTCCACTTTTTTCTGGTCCAGTGCGATGGCTTCCATGGTTGCTCTCCCTTACCGTAGGTGTTTGCCATTTCCCTTGCAGCGCGGCCACTACGCAGTAGCTGTCGCGACCGTGATACCTGAACTGTACGGCGAAACGGGGAAACCAACAATGGCTGAACTACCGTATTTGGTGGGGATGGACTACCGTAATTAACCTTCGCGATTAGGCACGCGATGTTCGCTAACGCAATCTGCAACAAAGGGTTGTGAGTCAAACCGAACTCAGTCCCAGTTCGGCGATACGGCGGGCGGCTTCGGTGCGGCTGCGGCAGTCGAGGCGGTCGAGGATGTGGGCAACGTGCATGTCGACGGTGCGCGGGCTGACGAAAAGTTTCTCGGCGATTTCCTTGTTGGTCAGCCCGTCGGCGAGGAGCCGCGCGACGTCGGTCTGGCGTTTCGTCAAGGCGATGTCGGAGGACTCGGCTGACTTCGAGCGGCGGCGCTCTTCCGCGGGTTCGCCAAGATCGTTCAGGTCGGCACCGATTCGGGAAGAGAGGGCACGCGCGCCGAGTTTCCGCATGGCGCGGTAGGCATTGCGCAAGTGCCCGACCGCTTCCTCCTTCGCGCCAGCCTGGGCCAGCGCCGCACCCGCACGCCACTCCGCGCGCGCGCGTTCGACGGGCACTTCGAGGGGCTCGAATCGCGTCGCGGCCTGTTTAAAATGATCCGCCGCTTCCTGGTACTTGCCGTCAACCATGGCGCGTTCGCCGAGCACGAACGCAAGCGCGGCAACCGCTTCCCGATGCCCCGAAGTGGTGGCCATTGTGGACAGCGCATTGGCGCAGATGGTCACATCGTCGGCGAGTTCCCGGCTGGCAAAAAACGTGGCCGCCGCGCAAAAGCCGGGGATCGCATCGTGATAGTCCTCCGTTTGCTCCCACATGCGGATGAACCGGCGGTAGGCATTGGCGGCTTCGTCGAGTTCGCCACTGGTCTCGTGGGCAAATGCGGCGAACCAAATTGTAAGAAACTCTCCGATAACGCCACCGAGAGCCTGAACGCCCGCGTTGGATTCTGCGATCATCTTCTTCGCGGGTTTCAGTTCGCCGCGATAGGCCTTGATCATCCCCATGACGCCTTTCGCCACAGCGTCGGGATACGGGATGCCCTCTTCGAGTTGCATGATCTCTTTGCAAAGATCGAGGCTTTGCCGCCACTTGCCAGCCCGGAAAAGGACATACGACATGCAACCCATGCAGAGGTTGGTGTGGACGTTTTCGTTGCGGTCGCGGCAGTAATTTAGCGCGGTTGTGTAAGCCTCGCGCGCCGTGGCGAATTCGGAGCTGTATTCCGCGACGCCGGCAGCGTACCGGTACATCTCCGCGACCAGGTTGGGGGCGTTGAGACTTAAGGCGGTGGTCAGCGCGTCGTGGGCCAATGGGCGCGCGTCCTCAATCTGACCGAGCATGGCCGTTGCGTAGGCGAGAATGCCCTTGGCGCGGGCCTGGAGATCGGGACGTTGCGCGTCGTCCGCGAGTTGGAGCGCCTCACGGGCCGTTTCAGTCGCGGGAGTGGGTTGGGCATTGATGATGTAACGCTCCGTCCGTTCCAACAACTCTATGACGGCCTCGGCTGGTAGGCCGGCTTCCTGGAAGGCGCGTGCGGCGTGGAACCGCGTATCGATTGCCTGCGCGTTCTCGCCGCGCAGTTCGTGCAGGGTCGCGATCGCGCGCAGTGCGCGCGCGCGGCGCAACGGGCCGGTTTGGACGGCAGGACTTTGGGTGTAGCGCTCCCAAACTTGAATCGCTTCGGCAATCAAGCCGACCGTTTGCGCGCAAGTCGCCTGTCGTTCCAGTGCGGCGGAGCGATTCTCCTCGGACTCGCCAACGGGCCAGGTCTCGAGCGCGCGTTCGTAGTTCCGGTACGCATCGCGGTATGCGTGGATGCCGTAGGAGCGGTCGGCGGCCGCGAGAAACGCCCGGCGCGCCCGATCCAATTCCGATGCTGCGGTCCAGTGATGTGCAATTTGTTCCTGGGGTGCGTCCCGGCCTTCGAGCAGTTCGGCGACTTCGCGATGCAGCCTTCGACGGTCGGACCAGGGGACTTCCTCGAGTATTGCCTCGCGTGTCAACGTGTGGCGGAATGCACAGCGGCCGGGGAGCACTTCGGCGATAAACCCTGCATCCAGCAATTCACCTAATCCATCGTCGCCCGAGACAATTTGCTTAAGGAAATCCGAATCGAATTCGTCGCCGATGACCGCTGCGACAGAAAGTTGAGCGCGCGCGTTTCCGGAAAGACGTTCGAGGCGGAGAGCGACCATATCTCGAATGGAAGCGGGAACGGGAACGGTACTATCCGGCACGGGCTCGAAACCGTGTTTGCCCTGCCGAATGAACGAACCCAGTTCCAGCGCGTCCGCCAGTTCCTCTATATAAAGCGGTAATCCGCGGGTTCGCTGAAACACCATTGTCCGCAGCGTCTGGTCGACGCTGCCGCCCAACCGTGCCGACAGGAGATCGCCGGTTTCATCTTCCGAAAGAGGCTCGACTGGGATCTCGCGGAGCATGCGCAGACGAAGCAACTCGCCCTTGAGCCGTCGGATGGGATGCCCGCGCCCGATCTCCTCGTCGCGATAGGTTCCGATCAGGACAAACGGATCGCCCTGAAGCCGCTCCGCGAGAATCGGCAGCAAATCCACGGTGGATTCATCGGCCCAATGCAGGTCGTCAAGAAGGAGCGCCATGGGATGCGATTGCGCTTTGGCCGCGAGGGCCGTCGCGATTGCCTCGACCAGAACGGCAGGATCCGCCAACTCCGGGACGGGTTGTTCCAACTCCGGCAGGAGAATTCCCAAGTATTTGGAAAGCGGACCGCACTCGTGAACATCCCCGCCGGCCTGGCGGAGGCAGTCACGTAGCGCGGCCGCGATAGGGCCGTAGGCCGCAGTGCCCCGTTCAATGGCACGGCCCCGGTACACGTTGAAGCCGCATTCCGAAAGCGAGTTGAGGGCGAGATTGGTTTTTCCAACGCCCGGCTCGCCGGACAACAGAACTACCTGTCCCCCGCCCTTTGAGGCCGCGGTCAACAGCCGGTGGAACTGGGCACGCTCCTTGGCGTGCCCGATGATGCGTGACGCCTTGCACATGATACCCATAAGGGTAATATCAAGCCGGTTGTGATGTCCATGGTCCCAGCCGCGAAAGGCGGCGGTGGACGTATTCGTTGCCTGGAACCATTTTGTCTTTATACTGAATACACCAAGGCGCGATGGACTGTATCGAGGAGAGGATGGAAGGGATGTCTGCGGTATCGAATTCACCCAACGAGGTCATCCTCGTCACGGGAGCGTCGGGTTATATTGGGGGCCGTCTTGCAACGCGATTGGAGGAGACGGGATATCGCGTCCGGTGCATGGCTCGGCGTCCGGCTGAACTGGAGGGACGTTTCCACGGCGATACCGAGATTGTCTTCGGAGACGTCAGCGATGCTGAGTCCCTCGGGAAAGCTTTGGAAGGCGTGTCGGTCGCGTACTATCTCGTCCATGCGCTGGGGGCTCGCGGGGATTTCGAATCGATGGAAACGCAGGCCGCGCGGAATTTTTCGGCTGCGGCAGAGGCGGCAGGGGTCGCGCTGATTGTTTATCTGGGAGGACTGGCGAGTGATTCGCCGGACCGTTCCGCGCACATGCGAAGCCGGCACGCCGTGGGCGAGATCCTGCGGGAGTCGTCCATACCCGTCGTCGAATTTCGCGCGTCGATCGTGATCGGCGCGGGAAGCTTGTCCTTCGAACTGGTCCGCGCGCTGGTGCGGCGATTACCCGTCATGATTACACCGCGCTGGGTGCAGGTGAAGGCGCAGCCCATTGCCATTCGAGATGTGCTCGATTATCTGACGGAAGCGATCACCCTGGATCGGGAGCGAAGCCGGATCTACGAGATCGGGGGTGCGGACGCGCTATCGTACCTGGATTTGATGCGTGCCTACGCGACGCACCGCGGGTTGCGCCGGTTGTTCATCAAGGTTCCGGTATTGACACCGTGGCTATCCAGTCTGTGGTTGAGTTTGGTTACGCCGTTGTTCGCGCAGGTCGGCCGCAAGCTCATCGACAGCATTTGTGTGGCCAGCGTGGTGCGCGATGAATCGGCGTTGCGTGATTTCTCCGTGAAACCCATGGGGGTTGCCGAAGCGATCGCGGAAGCACATCGCGAAGAAGACGAGGCTTTCGTGCAGACCCATTGGGCGGACGCGCTTTCTACCATACCGGAAAAACGCAATTGGGGCGGGGTCCGGTTCGGTTCGCGCATTGTCGATTCGCGAACTGTGACGGTCGACACCGATCCGGCTACCGCATTTGCACCCATCCAGCGCATCGGTGGCCGGACTGGATGGTACTACGGCAATTGGCTCTGGCAACTTCGAGGGCTGTTGGATCGCGCGGCAGGCGGCGTGGGGATGCACCGGGGCCGGCGCGACGCAACCGATCTGCGTGTGGGCGATGTGGTGGACTGCTGGCGCGTGGAGGCGATTGAACCCGACTCGCGGTTGCTGTTGTCGGCGGAGATGAAACTGCCGGGCCGCGCATGGCTGCAATTCGAGGTAAGGCCAGATGGAGGATCGACCGTCATCCGGCAAACGGCCACGTACGATCCCGTCGGGCTACTGGGCTTGGCCTATTGGTACGTTCTCTACCCGATTCACGAATTTGTTTTCGCCGGCATGTTGCGAGGGATCGCCAAAGCGGCAGGCAATCCGCACGAACATCCAAGGAATGAGGAGGAGACCGATCGGTAGAACGGTCTCCTCCGAAACAATCGCGTGATCCGCTACGCCGCAACCATTCCGTGCGGATCGATGACGAACTTCTTCGCGGCGCCTTTGTCGAAGTCTTTGTATCCCTTCGGGGCATCGTCGAGGGAGATCATGGTCACGTTGACCGCCTTGGCGATCTCGATCTTGTCGTGGAGGATGCACTGCATCAACTGGCGGTGGTACCGCATGACGGGGCACTGTCCTGTCGTAAAGCAGTGGGACTTGGCCCAACCGAGCCCGATGCGGATGCCGAGCATGCCGATCTTGGCCTTCTCGTCGATGGCGCCGGGATCGCCGGTCACGTAGAGTCCTGGGATGCCGATCGCGCCGCCGGCACGGGTGACTTCCATGGCGGCGTTCAGCACGGTCGCGGGATGTTCAGTCGAATGATCGCTGCCGTGACCGCGGGCTTCGAATCCGACGCAGTCCACGGCCGCGTCGACTTCCGGCACGCCGATGATTTGTTCGATCTGTTCCGCGAGTGTGGCGCTCTTCTTCAAGTCGACCACTTCGCAGCCGAAACTTTTGGCCTGAGCGAGACGCTCATCGATCATGTCGCCGACTATGACGCAGGCTGCGCCGAGTAGATGACAGGATGCCGCGCTGGCCAAGCCGACGGGGCCGGCGCCCGCGACGTAGACAATGGTGCCGGGCCCGACACCGGCGGTGACAGCGCCGTGGTACCCCGTGGGGAAGATGTCGGATAGAAGGGTCAGGTCCTTAATCTTCGCCATGGCCTGATCTTTGTCGGGGAACTTCAGCAGATTGAAATCCGCATAGGGCACCAACACGTACTCGGCCTGGCCGCCGACCCAGCCGCCCATGTCGACGTAGCCGTAGGCCGCGCCGGGGCGCGCGGGATTGACGTTGAGGCAGATGCCGGTCTTGCCTTCCTTGCAGTTGCGGCACCGGCCGCAGGCGATGTTGAAGGGAACGGAAACAATGTCGCCCTTGGAAAGGAACTCGACGTCGCGCCCGGCTTCGACGATCTCGCCCGTGATCTCATGGCCGAGTACGAGGCCTTCCGGGGCGGTGGTTCGACCGCGGACCATGTGCTGGTCGCTGCCGCAGATGTTGGTGGAGATGATTTTCAGGATGACGCCGTGTTCGCACTTGCGATTGCCGAGCGCCAGCTTGGGGTAGTCGATGTTTTGGACTTCCACGACTCCCGGTTTGATGTATGCAACCCCTCGATTACCTGCCATGATTCTGCCTCCTCTGCACTACTCGTTGCCGATGTTGCCCGGAACACACGACCCCGCATGCGCGGGGATACCACTTCCATCGCTGTACAGCCTGGCGAGAGAATTCGATAGAGAACAGATATTGTCGTCGCAGCACTGATGCGACGATAGCCTTGCGAGGCCCATTGTATGCCGACGGCGGGGATGCGTCAACACGGTCGGCAGGAGGCATAAAGGCGGATGCACCGGAGGTTGTGCTCAGACTCGGGATCGAAATCGGGATCGCAGATCGATACCGATGCCGATAGCGATCCCGATTTTCCCGAGTCCGGGCAGAGACGATTTGTTACAGCCGGTGTTCGCGTTCGAGTTCGTTGCAGAGGTTGGTCCACTGCTCGAGTTCGGGGATACCGGGTTTGCGCTTGCCGAAGATGATGGCGAGGTCGCGGCCGCCGGCGTCGAAGAGTTCAATTCCGGTGACGACGCCGTCTTTCGTGGGCTTGCGCGTGAGCCACGCTTCGCTCACACCTTCTTCGCGGAGGTGCAGATTGAAGTCGGAGTCCATGATGTTAAACCAGCCGGGCTCGTCGAACAGACGCGCAATGGGGCCGGTGTGAATCTGGATGCAGCCGTGATTGCCGACGAATACCATGATGGGGAGTTCGGTCTCGGCGGCGCGGGTGAAGACGTTTCGATAGATGTCTTTCGCCATTGGGACGGCGTAGGGCTCACCGACGAGCCGGAACGCCTGCGTGCGGCCGGCCTTGAACTTCTTCAACATGGGATAGAAGTCGTGGGTGTCTTGCAGGTTTGCCCATGCGTCTCGCAATCCGCTCGCATCGATGGCTTCGTCGGGTTCGGTGGAAACCGCAATGATTACGGCGGAGACCGGCTGGTGCGGGTTCTGATTGACGGACCGGAACGCACCGACGATGTCGTCGAAGGCATCCGCGGCTTCGTCACCGACGAAGACTTTGTGGATGTGGTGCCCCGCGGCGTCGAAGAATTGGATACTGCGTTTGTATCCCTTGCTTTCTGGGTTGTGCGCGGCGAAGGCCATGGACCAGTTCTTCATGAAGAGGCGGAGGTCGATGCCTTCGTCGAGCACGAGGCCGGTTTGATCGTGGAAACTGACGGGGTGGTAGTTCCCCTTTCGCTCGTGGACGGTGTGCTCGTTGCGCGTGATGGTCATGACGCGGCCGAGATTCTTGAACTGCCTCAGCAGTTCCTGCCAGTCGCCGTCGAGACGCGTCACGCTGTCCCCGCATTCGACAGCGAGGAGTTCGGCTTCGCTAACGCCGAAGGCGTGGGCCGCATCGTGGCGAAAGGCGCGGCGATTTTCCGATTGGTATTCTTCCCAGCGGCGGCGAAGATCCGCCACCCGGTTGAATTCGTGTGTAGTCGCAGTCATAGCGTCGCTCCTTGATGTGAAGACGTTAGACCCCAAACGGGGGATTCTTTTGTGGTGGAATCTGCGGCCCCGACAGGCACGACCCAGGGGCACCCGGACGGGTGCCGCCAAATCACGCATTCGAGGCCGAAACAGGTCCGGATGTTTTCGGGAGTCAACACCGCCTCCGGATCGCCCGACGCTGCCAAGGCGCCGCCGTTCAAAAGCAGCATGCGGTCGGCGTACGCGGAAGCGAGATTGAGGTCGTGCAGCACGGCCACGATGCATCCGCCTGCGTCAAGGAATCGCCGGCACCAGATCATGAGTTCGATCTGGTGCAGGGCGTCGAGATGATTGGTCGGCTCATCGAGCAACAAGAGGCGAGGCTGTTGCGCCGCGACGCGGGCCATGTCGACGCGGCGTTTCTCGCCGCCCGAGAGGGTCGGGTAGGTCCGTTGCGCGAGTTCGGATACGCCCTGGCGACCCATGGCGTCGACGGCGATTCGGTGGTCGTTTTCGCTGAAAGCCCAACCTCCGCGCCATGGCGTACGGCCCATGAGGGTCACCTCGTAGGCGGTGAAGGGAAACCCGGTGTTCATCTCCTGCGCGAGGCAGGCGCGAATGCGGGCGAGATCCTCAGTCGCCATCGATAAGACCGGCGTCTCTTCGAGGGTCACGGTACCGGAAGCCGGTTGCAGTTCGCCGGACAACATGCGGATCAGGGTGGACTTGCCGGAGCCGTTGGCACCCGCGATGACCCAGAACTCGCCGGGCTCGACGCGCATGGATACGTCGCGCACGAGCCACCGGCCTTCCACCCGATATCCCACGCGGTCGGCGCTAAGCATAGAAGGCCTCGCGCCGGTTCCGCAGGAGCAACCAGAGGAAGAAGGGTCCGCCGACGATGGCGGTGAGCACGCCGACGGGTATCTCGGCGGGTTGTGCGACCGTGCGGGCTGCGGTGTCGGCTCCGATGAGCAGGACGGCTCCGCCCAGCGCGGCGCAGGGCAGGAGCCTACGGTTGTCCGCGCCGCAGCACAGACGGAACAGGTGCGGCACGACAAGTCCGATGAAGCCGACGCCGCCCGCGGCGGCCACCGAGCCGCCGACGGCGAAAGCCGCGCCCCAGATGATGCGGCGCTGTAACGCGTGGACGGGCACGCCGAGATGGTAGGCGTCCCGTTCGCCGAGGGCGAGGGCATTAAGCTTGCCGCCCAGAGGCACGAGCAGGATGAGCCCGAGCGCGATGGGCGGCACAACGGCGAAGGCCAATCCCCAGTTCGCCGAGGTCATGCCGCCCAACTGCCAGAAGGTGATCCCGCGCAGCTCTTCCTCGTCGCTGAGAAAGGCGAAGAGGCCGACGCCGGCGAATGCGATGGCATTGAGGGCGATCCCGGTCAACAGGAGCGTCGACATTTGGGTGGCGCCGCCGGCACGGGCGATTCGCCAGACGATCCAGACGATGGCCAAGCCGCCCACGAAGCCTGCGACGGGCAATCCCCATACCGCGAGCAGGCCGGTTGCTCGTGCAAAGACAATCCACGCGGAGACCGCCAGACCCGCACCGGCCGTCACGCCGATGAGGCTGGGATCCGCGAGGGGATTGCGGAACATGCTTTGCAGCGAAGCGCCGCTGACGGCCAGGGCCGCGCCGACCAAACCCGCGATGAACACGCGGGGCAGGCGGATGTACAACAAGATGCGGTACCCCTCGTCTTCGAGATGGCCCCACAGGATCGCGGGGATTCGCAAGGCGTCGATGGGATACGCACCGGCGGCGGCCGCGACGCAGATCACCGCCGGAAGCGCCAAGGCCAGAGTCAAGAGCGCAATGCGATAGGCGTGCGAGACGTTCATGGATCTACCTTTGCGACCGCGTCGCGGGGTTGATAGAGGCGTTTCCACAAGGTAAGCGCGGCTTCGCCTGTACGGGGACCGAATCCGGAGAGCAGGACGTCGTCCATGGCGACGATGCGTTTGTTCTTGCCGGCGGGGGTCTCCTTGATACCCGGACGTTGGAGGAGCGCATCCACGCCACCACTCGCTTCCAATCCGTCCGCATAACACAGGATTACGTCCGGCTGCGCCGCGACGACGGCCTCTGGATTGAGCGATTTGTATCCCTCTAAGCCGGGGATCGCGAAGGAGCCTCGCGCCAGTTGCACCATGGCGGCGGCGTTGCTGTCTTCACCCATCATCATCGCCACGCCGGGCCGCAGGTAGAGGATGAGCACGCTGAGTTTCGGATGGTCCCCCATCTCCATGACGGCGCGTTCGAGTTCGCCCATGTCCTTGTCGATGGCCTCCTTCAGTTCAACGGCGCGGTCTTGTTTGCCGAGAAGTTGGCCGAGTACGTCGATGCGCTCTTTGGCAATATCGACGCCCGGTTCATCCGGCAGACGGACGACATCGACATGGGCCTGCTCCAGGAGATGCATGCCGGGACCGCTCATGGCGCGGTTGCGGCCTATCACGAGGGTTGGCCGTTCCGCGAGCACGGCTTCGACGTTGATTTGATGCCCGTCGCTGATGACAGGCAAGGACTGGGCGCTTTCCGGATAGGTGGAGCCGGAATCGCGGGCGACGACGTGATCGCCCACGCCGAGGGCGTAGAGGGTTTCGGTCGTGCCGGCGTCGAGACTGACAATTCGCGCTTCGGCGCCGATGGCAAGGGGGGGCGCCCCCGCACTGAGTGCGAGGATGGCGATGGTGAATGCAGTTATTGATTTGCAACTCATTGGTGGATTCCTTTTCCGATTGGTGCCGTTAGCTGCCGTGTTCGTCGAGCTGACCGAAGACGCGGGCGACGCCCGGAAGGGCCGGCACATCTTCTTCGTATCTCACGAATTCGACATGGCCATCGAGGTAGAGCACATTCGAGCCACCTGGCACGTGGTTGTACTCGCTGGGAACGGTGCTCAGACGGTCGGTCATGATCCAGATCTCGCTCTGGGACCGGGCGCTGGAAGCGGGATTGTTGATATCCGTCACGAGAAAGCGCTCGATGCCTTCACGGAGACGGAAGATGGTGTCGCCGCCGGCATTGCCATTTCCCGGGCTGATCGAACCGAGATCGATGTCGGCGCCGGGATTCCCTGCGAAGAAGTCGCCGATGGCCATGGCGATTCCCCAGACCAATTGGGCGGGCCCATCGCCGGTTGCGGCGGGCGTGAGCGTGGAGATGGTTTCCGTGGGATACTCGGGCCCGACCCGGTCGAAGATGTACCCGCTGTACCAATAGCTTTCGTCGGCCAACGGCAACCCGCGGTCGTTGGAGAACTGGCTGAAGGGCGGGCCCGGGATGGGCGCAAAACACACGCGGTGGATTTCGCTTTCACCGGTAACGGGGTTGTTGAAGTCCTCCGGACTTAGGGAGGAATCGGAAGGGCACACCATGATTGCAGGGTCGGTCAGGTATTCGGGATAGATATCGGACATCTGGGGGTTCAGCCAGTGGGTCGGCGCGCCGACGAAAGGCTGGGCGGGAGCGACCAACGCGCCCGTGTCACAGTTGACGATGGGTTCCCAGGAGGTCTGCATCCTGGGGAGCTGCTCGCCGTTGCTCTCGGACGCGAACATTTTGAAGACCAGTCCCCATTGTTTGAGGTTGTTCTGGCAACTGGCCCGGCGTGCGGCTTCGCGGGCGCGGGCGAGGGCGGGTAGCAGAATTGCGGCCAAAATGCCTATAATGGCAATGACGACCAGCAGTTCGATCAGGGTGAATCCACGGTTCGTCTTCATAGGTGTCTCCTGCTGGGCCTGTCGCGCGGGAAATCCCGATAGATTTGCCGATCCGAGGGATTTCAGCCGGCAGGCCCGGTTCTTTTTTTGAGTGCTAACCGATGTGATTAAGGCAGGTTAATTAAGGAGAGGGAAGTGTCATAGGCGACCTCCAAACAGCTAAGACCCACACAGCTTATAAATAGCATACATTGGAGTCATATAAAAATCAAGTGATTTTTATCTATTTCATTTGCTCACTATACATAACTTAGTGCGCCCGCGCCCGTCCGGCCACTGTGCTAGAATTAGTAACAGCAAGGAACCATATGGGATGGAGGGCGCAGGGATGAAAACGGTTGGCGAAATCATCGGGAACCGGGAGCCGTACTTCGTTGAGCCGGAACGAACGGTGCGGGAAGTCGTCGAGTACCTCGCAACTAAGGGTGTGGGAGCGGTTGCGGTATGCGAGGACGGCGCAGTCGTCGGCGTGTTTTCGGAGCGGGATGTTGTGCGGCGGGTGGTTGCCGAAGGACGCGATGCGCAAACCACGCGCATTCGTGATGTGATGACCGGGGATGTTGTCTCTGTTTCCATTGAGGATTCACACCACGCAGCGAAGGCGCTTATGCTCGACAAGAAGTTCCGGCATCTCGTCGTGATCGATCGCGAGAAACGGTTTCGGGGGTTCGTTTCGATGCGGGACCTGTTGGAGGTTGACCTGGCCGAATCGAGAGAGTTGATTCATTCGCTCAACGACGGATACTACGAGCACCAGTTCAAGCCTGGCGAATGAGCGTGACCAGCGCGAACGTGCGTGGGTGATTCGATGGCGAGGCAACAAGGAAGGCCATCCCGTTGGACAGCACGTCGTACGGAATGGCCCTGCTGTTGAGTATCTCGAGATCACCGATAGTGGTTTCCGGCGAACGCGGAGCGCATGCCGCGGCTACGACTGTGCGTCGACGGCGTGCTCCTGGATCTCTTCTCCGCCTTCCTCAATATCCTCCCCAAGACCGCGCATGGTGTTGCAGCCGCTCAGGGCAAGCAGGACGACAGCGAGGACCGTCACCGCTGCTCTCCTCAACAATCCAATAGTTCTATCTTCCATGTTTCGCCGACCTTTCTGTTGTGACCTGCCGAACCTGGCCGGGTTGTAGCGATACTATTCAAACACCGGATTACGATCCGTTACACCACCGGGCGCCGGCCAATCAGACCGCTGATCAGGAAGACCAGGAATAGCACCAGGAACACATAGAACAGGATTTGCGCAATGCCAGCGGCCACACTCGCGATGCCGCCAAATCCGAACAACATCGCCACCAACGCCACGATGAAGAACACCAAAGCCCAATAGAGCATAGGGAACCTCCCTTCACACGTTGCTGTGTTTGAAGTCACCGGAAGGGAGGTGCAAGCCATGTGCCAAGAATTCATGGTGTGATTCTCGCCAATACTGCGGACTTTCGCGCGTGCCCGGGGCGGGGATCGTATAGAACAGTTACAGTCTGTATAAATCCCATGCCATCCCCAGAATGGATCGGTGGTAAATAAACGGTTTGTGATTGGCACATGATTTGCGCTCTCCGAAGGCACCTCAAACTGGAGGTTGCAGCATGCGACACATCATGAGGCTCATGACGAGTGCTTCGGTGGCGCTATTAGCAGCCGGATGCCAGTACGGCGAACCGGATCGCGACGACGCCAGTGGAAGGAGTTCGGACGTGGCCGAGGAGACACGGGCTTCGCAAGAAGAACTGGTAGATGAAGGTTCGCACGCAACGCCGGATCAGGAAGGCCTTACAGCGATCGACCACGTTGCGGCGCGCGAAAAGTTTAATGAAGAGCTTGACCAATTAAACGCGCGAATCGATGACGCTGCCGAAGCGTTGAGTCGAATGGGCGAGGATGCTGGAGATGACCTCAACGAGGCGTTAGCTGAACTGAGAATGGACCGCGACGCCGTTGCGAAAGACATTGAAGATATCAGGAAGGCGTCCGCTGAAGTGGTGGCAGTCGCCGTGGAAGCCGTCCGGGAAGGACTGGACGAGTTGGGCGACGCGTTGGAGAATTTATCTGCGGAACTCAAGGAAACTTGACGCCTCGCCGGCCGTAACGGCTGGCCGGAGCGTCTTGTAGAGCTTCACTCCCCCCCAACCCCGCTGTGGCGTGCCCGCCGGTTCTCCCAGAACCGGCGGGCGCTCCGCTTCTTGACGCGTCGGTTTGTGCGGGCGGAGCCGATACGCGACACCATGAAACGGCGCCACGCCGTTGCTTTCGACGCGACGCCGGTGGGGTATTCGATTCCGTTTACTGCAATCTATCGACTAATTCGGACATTTCGCGTTCGACTTGCTCGCGGGATTCGCCGTACTTGGCTTGAATCGTTCCCAACAGCCGATCGCGCTGGCCTTTCATTTGGTCCAGTTCATCGTCGGTCAATTCGCCCCATTTCTCGCGGAGTTTTCCTTTGAACACGCCCCAATTGCCTTCAATCTGATCCCAATTCATAGTGTCTCCTTTCTACACGTGGATCCGCATGCCTCAGTGGAGCGTGCAAGAGTTGAGCCAGCTATGCAGACCAATCGTCACCGTGGAGGTCCGGGGGAGAATCGAATCGCGGGTCGGGTTAGCGTGAATTGTCGCGGGGCGTAATCCCGAGCACGATATTGAACTGGGCGGCAAGCTCGCCAGTCGCGGATTCGGGTATGGGTGTGAAATCGACAAGCACGGCGTCGCGGGATGCGCCTTCCGGTATGGATTGAAGGATTCCATCGCGCGCGTTCATGGGGTGTCCCTTGACGTAGCATTGGGTCGTGAATGTTTCGTGACCCGGAACCGCTACGGCCACGTGGATATGCGGAGTCCGCTGGAAACTACCGGGAGCGTAGGGCACCGGTTTGATGGTGCGGAAGCGGTACTCGCCGGTGGACCCGGTTTCGAAGCGGCCGAAGCCTTGAAAGTGCCGATCCAACCGTTCCTGGCCGGGGCTTCCCGAGTGGATGTAGACCCCGTTGTTATCGACTTGCCAAATCTCCACGACGGCTTTGTTGACGGGATTGCCTTTGGGGTCGAGCACCCTTCCGCTGAGGTGCGAGATCTCACCGACCGCGGGCGTCGTAGAGTCGCCGAGGATGATGAGGTCATTGTCGCGGTCCAGTGGAAGGTGATCGGGATAGAAGGGTCCTTTGGTCTGTCGCGGGGTCAGCGTAAGGGCCTCCGCGAACGCACCTGGGGCTGTCAAGAACGCGGCGCTCAGGGCGACGCGTTCGAGAAATGTTCTCCGTTGAATCCGCACTGACGATGCCACGGTGCCCTGCCCTCTGCTCCGGAACCCTTGTTTGTGTTTAGGAGAACATCCTGCCGCAGTGAATGATTCCGGGCCGGAACGGCTTGCAGCACGTTCCGGCCCGATGCAAAAACTGTGGTCAGGAAAGCACTCCGGGCAGCTTAGCCCTCTTGCCGGCCAGCGTCATCGTCGTCACGCCGGTCACCCCGCCCCTCGCTGCCGCTCTCACCACCACCACGGTTACCGCGATACGTGGTCGCTGTTTTCCAGGTAGCGAGTTGCTCTTCGGACAGCACTTCAGCAAGGGCGGTATCGAGACTCGATTTCGATTCCTGAGCCTTGGTCCGGACCGATTGCCAGTCCTGCTGCGCGAACGCTTCGCGCATGGCGGCATCCGATTCGACGACGTACCCTGCGACGAGTTCGAGAGCCTTGTTGAGTTTTTCATCCTCCAACCCGAATCCCGCGAGGGTGTTGGCCATACGATCCCATTGGCGGCTGAAGGTGCCCAAGGTGGCGGTGGCCTTTTCGGCCGCGTCGGGCGAGAGAAACTCCGCCAGTGCGGCTTTCAGTTTAGCCCGCTCTTCATCAGCGGCTTTCCGGTAGGCTTCGAAACGGCCCGGGCCGCGCTCGCCGGAATCTGCCAGCTTGGCGACGGCGGCTTCGAGGCTCGACCGGCTCGCGCTGTATACCTCGGCCACCTTGACCGCTTCGTCCATGGTGAGGTCGAGACTGGCGGCAACGCCTTTCGCCTGCAAGGTCCATGCGGCTTCCCGGTCGGCATCGGAAAGGCGAGAACCGCCAGGCCCTTGCGCGTGCGCAGGGAATGAGAATGTGGCCGCTACCGCAATCACTGAGGCAATGGCGAGACTTCGGGGTAACGTGTATCGAAGGTACGGAGTCATCTTGCGTTCTCCTTATGGGAATTCGTGCACCTGCGGCCATAGCGTACAATGCCGCACCACCTGTGGAACCCCGGCCGGCCCGTCTGAGTTCCGCGGACAACTTGCAGTGAAACCCCGCCAAAGGGGGTTGCCGGAACGACAAACTCCCCCTAGAATGTAGGGGCTGTTCCCCTCCTGGTACATGGAGAGTTCCTATGGCGACCATCACGTTTACCCTAAACGGTGCCGCTCAGACTGTGGAGACCGATCCCGAACGGCTACTCCTGGAGGTTCTCCGGGAGGATCTGGATCTGACTGGAACCAAATACGGATGCGGCGAAGGGAGTTGCCGGTCGTGCACGGTCCTCGTGGATGGACGGCCGCTCGCGTCGTGCCAAGTGCCGATTGCGAAGGTTGAGGGCAAGGACCTGATCACGATCGAGGGGCTTGCCAAAGGCGAGACCTTGCATCCGGTACAAGAGGCGTTCATCGCGGAGGGGGCGATGCAGTGCGGCTACTGCGTGCCGGGGATGATCCTCACGGCGGTGGCGCTGCTGGAGCACAATCCGAAACCCACGCGCGGAGAGATCGTGGAGTTTATGGATGGGAACCTCTGCCGCTGCTGCAACTACGTGAACATCGTCAACGCGGTTGAAGCCGCATCGAAGTCGATGCAGGAGGCGAAGGCGTGATGAAAGCGGAACTGCGAGACACGGAACCGGAACGCTACGAGTTCAGCGAAGGCCCTCGATATACGTTTAGTCTGTCGCGCCGCGCGTTCGTGCAGGTGGTGGGCGCGGGATTGTTGATTACGTCGGTGGGGGGCATCAGCTTTGCACAACGGCGGCCGGGACAAGGTGTGCCGGGGGTGAGCCGGTTTCGCATCGATGCGGATGGCACGGTGACAGTCTACACGGGGAAGGTGGAAGTGGGCCAGGGATCGCGGACACAGATCGGCCAGGCGGCGGCGGAGGAATTGCACGTGCCGCTCGATCGGGTGGTGCTTGTGATGGGCGATACCGATCAGGTGCCGGATGACGGCGGCACCTATGGGAGCCAGACGACGCCACGGACGATTCCCACCGTGCGCAATGCGGCGGCCGCGGCGCGGGAATTGCTAATCGAACTCGCGTGCAATCATTGGGGCGCAAAAACGGATGGGGCGGAGGTGGAGAACGGCGTCATTACGCATTCCAACGGCAAGACCTTGACTCTGGCGGAGTTGGTCGCCGCGATAGCGGACGTGAACAGCGCGTTGTCTCAAGCGGAGCCTGGCGATGAGAAGCTGACTCCGCCCGACGCGTGGAAGACGCTGGGCCAGTCGGTGATCAAGACCGATGCGCGCGCGATTGCGACCGGCGCGCATAAATACCCTTCGGACATTAAACGCCCCGGGATGGTGTATGGCAGGATCCTGCGCCCGCCTTCGTATGGCGCAACGCTCAAGGCGGTCGACGTGGACGCTGTGAAGAGCCTGGACGGAGCTGCTGCATTTCGCGATGGCGACTTCGTGGGCGTGACGGCCAAAACAAGTTTTCTCGCACAGCAAGCGCTTGACAAACTTGCCGCAACGGCGGAATGGGAAAGGGCGCCTCATCCTTCCAGCGCGGACTTGTTCACCTATCTCAAGTTGGAATCCCAAGGGGCCGACAGGCACCGCGCGCGGGAGGAGACGGCTGGCGATGTGGATTCTGCTTTTGCAAGCGCGAAGCAAACTGTACAAGGAACATACAACGTTTCCTACATTCAGCACGCGCCAATGGAACCGCGCGCGGCGGTGGCTGAATGGGACGCCGGAAAGCTCACGGTTTGGACCGGTACCCAAGTGCCCTTCGGAGTGCGGGAGGAATTGGCAATAGCCTTCAGCATACCCGAAGAGAAGGTCCGCGTCATTCAACCAGACTGCGGCGGGGGATTCGGCGGCAAGCATCGGGGCGACGCGGCGGTGGAAGCAGCCCGCCTTGCGAAGGCTGTGGAGAAACCCGTGGCCGTGCTTTGGACCCGGGAAGAGGAATTCACGTGGGCGTACTTTCGTCCCGCAGGGGTGCTGGAGATCGCCGCCGCGCTTGATGAAGACGGCTCGGTCACCGCGTGGGATATCAAAAACTTCAACTCCGGAATGGCAGCTATTGGATGCCCGTATGCCTTTCCGCACCAGCGGATTCGGTTTCAGCCTTGCCAGTCACCATTGAGAGAAGGATCGTATCGCGCACTCGCCGCGCCGGCGAACAACTTTGCACGGGAAGCGTTTATCGACCGTATCGTGGCGGCGGTTGGCGAAGATCCGTTGGAATTTCGACTCAAGTATCTTGGAGACAGTGTGCTCGGCGAGCGACTCAGGCATGTATTGATGGCGGCTGCCGAATCCTTCGGTTGGGCAACGCGGAATCGAAGTTCCGCGTGCGGACTTGCTTGCGGCACGGAAAAGGGCTCCTACGTGGCCACCTGCGCGGAGGTGGTCGTCGACTCCGAAGCAAATAAGATCGAGGTGAAACGCATTTGTGTCGCCTTCGAATGCGGGGCGATTCAGAATCCGAAGAACCTGCGCGCGCAGGTGGAAGGGTGTATCGTCATGGGCCTGGGCGGGGCGCTCAGCGAATCCATCGAGTTTGAGAACGGCGCGATCCTGAATCCGCGTTTCAAAGACTACGCCGTGCCGTGTTTCACGGACGTGCCGCCGATTGAGGTGGTGTTGTTGAATCGTCCCGATCTACCGTCGGTCGGCGCGGGCGAAACGCCCATGATCGCGATCGCGCCGGCGATTGCGAATGCTATGTTCGCGGCGACGGGTACCCCGCCGGAGGTGTTGCCGCTGCGGAAGGCGCTGGCCTGAGAGCGTATTCCACCCGAACCCTATGATGTCGCCTGGCGCGACCAACGGATAGAACGGGTCCACTGATGTCGCAGATTGCCGCTGACAAACACAAGATTTGAGGTCCACAGATTGCACAGATTTTCACAGATTCAATACAGGAGAATATCTATAAGCTACGTGCATCAGAAGAAAGTAGTCGCGCGTGATTGACGTTGGCGATCGCCGCGACATGGGTACCATCGTCACCGTATAAGCTCCAGCATGATCAATAGGAATCGCCGAGATTCGTAATGTCGTCTTCTGGCGGCGGTGAATCTGCAGCCCCATCGACGATAGCGCCCAAGGGATACTGAACCCGCCCATCGGGGCCGCAAGAAATGATAAAGACAAGATGTTGACTATGGCCACTGGATGACCGTACCGCAGATAATGAGTCAGGACCACCGTAGGATTTCAGTATAAGCTTCTCCACTTCCGTTCTGGGCGACCCATCGCGACTCGGCATGTAGAACAGATATGGATTTCCCCATGCGTCGATGGCCGGGTAGTCGTGGGACTCAAGCAGGTCTACCCGAACGTCTGGCTCAAGGAGAACCTCGCCGGTTGTTCGGTCGGTCAGAAGTGAACAGAGCATTTCGGTGTGCCTAAGGATTGCTCCATAGGGCGGACCTGTGTCGAGGTCTACCGGCTCGACAAAAACATCTCGAAGGGACCCGGCTCCGGCGCTGTTGCAGAGCTTACCTGCTAGTTCCTCAAACGCTCGGATTTGCACAAGGGTAGCGACGTCTTTGCAGTCACACAGACCGACTCCAAACTTCGGCATCGACATCAACCTGAAGACAACAACTATAGATACGAAGAGACCTGTACCGAGGTAGATCAATCGAGGACGCCGAGCCGAGCGTTCCACCATTTCGTCTGTTTGCGAAACGTGTTTGCTCAATGTTCTATCTCCAAAGATTTGCGGCTCCTCACAAGAATCTGTGCAGAAGACAAGTTGAGGAGCATGTGCTAACGCG
>BTVY01000079.1:0-10939 GCA_045863335.1 Candidatus Hydrogenedentota bacterium
GGCCTGTAAGGGACTTGCACCCTCAAGTGAACGCGCCCTGCCGGGCGCACAAAGAGAAATGCGCTATGCCACGCAGTGCCATAGCGCACTCTACAGAGGGTTAGACCGGCCGGACGCTTCACGTTTGCGGGCGGTGGGATTGGCCACCCCGTGCGGCTTGCGCCGAGTACGTCCTTGGGCCTATTAAAATGGGTGACATCCGTGTCAGTCGACCTTGACCTCCGTGTCTCGGCCCGTGCACTACCTTTATCGGCAGCCCGCGAATGAACTTTAGCGGGCGAGCGTTTACGGAGATTCCGCTGAAAAGACAAGGACCGACGAGGACTGCAAGGCCCGTATTTGCGACACGTGTTGGGAGAGAGGGATGGGTGCCGGGCCGCATGCTTGGCGTGGGATTCTTGACCGTCAGGGTGTGTTATAATTCAAGTAACAACACAAAGGTGACCCATGGATAAGCTCAAGATCCGGAGAATCGGGAACAGTTTGGGCGCGATTATCCCCGCTGAGATGCTGGCTCGTCTGCACATCGCGGAGGGTGACGAGGTCCACGCCATCATCGAACCGGACGGAATCAAACTCACGCCTTACGATCCTGAATTCGACGCGGCGATGGAAGCGTTCGAAACGGGCCGGCGCCGGTACCGCAACGCACTGAAAAAACTCGCGGAATGATTCGTTGGATTTCGGCCCGGGCGATCCTCGCGGTCCACGACGAACTTATTCGGGAACACGGCGGCACCTATGGGGTCCGTGACGAGGACGCATTGGAATCGGCGCTCGCGCGTCCGCTGAATCGTCACGCGTACGACCGCACGCAGGATTTGAATCGGCTCGCGGCGGCTCTCGGGTACGGGATTAGCCGCAATCATCCGTTCGTTGATGGCAACAAGCGGACTGCACTTATGGCGATGTTTGTGTTTCTCGATTTGAACGGGGTCGAACTCGTTGCCGCGGAGACGGAAGCTGTTGATGCCATGGAGGCACTGGCCAGTGGTTCCCTGGATGAAGACGAATTAGCGGCCTGGTTGCAGACTCATACTCGCAAACGTCCGAAGCGCGCGCGATAACACGGACGCGTGACACCGCGCAAAGACCACTCGTTAGATACCAGAAAAAAAGGAAGGACGCCACAACTATGGGATTGTGGCGCCACTCATGGAGGGTAAAACTATGTACACTTTTTCAGGTGTGGTGCAGGGATGAACACCCACCTACACTGCGTGATCCCGGCGCAGGGATGATCGCCGGGTCTTCTATGCAAAGGCTTCGTGGTGGGACGACCACTCGGCCGATTTGCCGATGGTTGGGAGGGTTTTCCTACCCAACCCCCGCATTCAACTCTCGCGACATCCGTGTCTAGTCTGCCTTGGCCTCCGTGCCTCAGCGTTCCACTACCTGTATCGGCGATTGCGGGAAAAACTTGAGCGCCGTTACAACATCTGGTGTATTCGGCTGTGAAAAGTGCGATGGCTCCGATTTCTTTTAGTCCCCGCGAATTGTTACAATCCGGCCCGCTCAAGGGGAATTCATGCAAACACTGATTGTTGGCGCAGACGGCCAGTTGGGCCGCGAACTTATCGAAGTGTTTTCCGTGGAAGGTCCGACTACCGGAATGACTTTCGCGGAACTCGACATCCTGGATGCATCGGCGTTGCAGTACGCCGCCGACCGCGTTTCGCCGGATATAGTTGTCAATGCTGCCGCGTATACGGATGTAGAGCGCGCGGAATCCGATCGGAAGGCGGCGTTCGCGGTGAACGAGACCGGCGCGCGCAACGTGGCCGAGCTGGCGCGGGAGCGCGACATCCCAACCGTGTACTTCAGCACAGATTTTGTGTTCGACGGGTCGAAGCGGGAGCCGTACGAAGCGGACGATCTCGTATCGCCTAACGGCGTCTACGCGGAAAGCAAGGCTGCGGGAGAAGCGGCTACGCGGGACACATGGGACAAACATTTCATCATTCGCACGGCGTGGCTTTACGGCATCGGCGGCAACAATTTCGTCGAGAAGATTCTGAAGGCGGCGGAAACGCGTCCTTCGCTGCGGGTAGTAGACGATGAGGTTGGTTCGCCGACGTATACGCGGGATCTTTCCGAGGCGACGCGGGCGTTGGCGCGTACCGCGGCATACGGCACGTATCATGGAGTGAACGGCGGCCAATGTTCGCGGTTCGAGTTTGCGCAGGAGATTCTTCGCCTCGCGGGTCTGACCAATGCGGTTGAACCGTGCCGGGCCAGCGAGTTTCCGTCGAAAGCGCCGCGCCCGGCGTATTCGGTGTTGTCGAATGCGCGGCTGGAGGCGGCCTGCGGGTTTACGATGCCCCATTGGAAAGACGCGTTGCAGCGTTTCATGCAAAAACGGGAGACGATTCAATGAAGCGTATTGTGGTCACGGGCGGCGCCGGATTTATCGGATCGAATTTCGTCCGGTACACGTTGAATACATATCCGGATGTTCACGTGGTGAACGTGGACAAGCTCACCTATGCCGGGAATTTGGACAATCTCAAGGATCTCGATGCGAGCCGGCATACCTTTGTGCAGGCGGACATTGCGGACGCCGAGGCGATGGCCAAGGCGATGGAAGGGTGCGACGCGGTCGTCAATTTCGCGGCGGACAGTCACGTGGATCGCAGCATCATGGAAGCGTCGGATTTCATCGCGACAAACGTGCGCGGCGTGCATAACATCCTGGAAGCCGCGAAGACGCAGGGGACGAAACGCGTGCTGCTCGTGTCCACCGACGAGGTGTATGGCAGCATCGCGGAGGGATCGTTCAAGGAGACGGACCCGGTCGGCCCGCGCAATCCCTACTCCGCGAGCAAGGCGGGCGGGGAATTGCTTGGCCTTTCTTATTTCCACACCTTCGGCATTCCCGTGATCATCACACGCGGTTCGAATACCTATGGCCCCTATCAATATCCCGAGAAGGTGCTGCCGCTTTTTGTGACCAACGCCATCGATGACGAGCCCTTGCCCCTCTATGGCGACGGCAAGAACGTACGCGACTGGTTGTTTGTGGAGGATCATTGCCGGGGCGTGGATCACGCCTTGCGCCATGGCACGCCCGGTGAGATTTACAACGTGGCGGGTGAAAACGAGCGGGAGAACATCGCGCTGACCGCGAAGATCCTGGAATGTGTGGGCAAGGACGATTCGCTCATCCGGCCGGTCAAAGACCGTCCTGGCCACGATCGCCGGTATTCTATCGATTCATCCAAGTTGAAAGCGCTGGGATGGAAACCGCTCATGGACTGGGAAAAGGGGGTCGCCCTCACCGTAAAATGGTATCAGGAGAACGAGTGGTGGTGGCGCAAAATCAAAAGCGGTGAATTTCTGGAATACTACAAGCGTCAGTATGCCGACCGGGGCTCCGCGTAATCGGCCATTTACGCCTCCTTGCCGCTGCCGGAGTGAAACCTGAAGGCGCACTGGCACGTCAAAACAGTGCCAATATGGAGAGGCGTCGAATACGCGGGGATCGCGAGGTGAGAGGTACCGAGCATACGCGCTGCACGAGCAGGAGCATCGGGGAATTCCCCGATACAGAAGTCCGGTGGATTCAAGTATGCTAATGGTTCAGATCAAGTCTCGCCGATCGCGTGCTGCGAAGGATGGTTGAAACTTGCGGTGCGTCCTCACGTGTAATGGGAAGTCTTTGTTGGGGTAGTGTTTGGAAACCCTCTCAGGGTATAATCCCGGTCGTCGTGTTTCGACCCGCCTGTTTGGGGGACCCTGAATCAGTTGCCGAGGAACTGTAAGGATCTAACGTGAAAGTCAGTCGCATACGTCGTCCGTCAATTCTACTCACTGGTGCAACCGGCATCCTGGGAAGTTGGATACTTAACGAAGCGCTCGAGCGGGGCTATTCGCCAGTTGTGCTCATGCGCGACGAGGACCGGCCCCATGCGGAACGACGGCTCGATGCCGTTCTTCACCTTCTCGGCAAGCAAAAGATGCGACCAGAGGTCGAGATCGTGCATGGCGATGCGCGTCAAATCGAACTAGGGCTCGATTCAGACGTATCCCGGCGGTTGCGCAATTCCGCCTCGGCATTCATCCATTGCGCGGCCTCCACGAGCTTCAATCCCAAGGACGACGTGAATCTCTGGGAGACGAACGTGACGGGGGTGCAGAACGTCCTGGATTTCGTTTCGGACAGCGATATGGCGCTCTATCACGTGAGCACGGCGTATGTGGCCGGATCCCGGCGGGACCCGTCGTACGAATCGGAGTTGGAGGTTGGCCAGGACTTCAATAACACGTACGAGCGGAGCAAGTGCGTGTCCGAGGGGATGGTGCGCGAAGCATTCGCGGCACGCCAAACCTACGGGGCGATATTCCGGCCTTCCATCATTGTGGGCGCAACGGATCACGGCAAGATTTGCGACTTTCAGAACTTCTACGGATTCCTGCGCCTGGTGGATATGGCGTCGTCGCGGAAGCCGAATGAGCATCGGCGAATTCGGCTTGAGGGCAACGCCGACGCCACGACCAACCTGGTGCCGGTCGATTGGACGGCCCGCGCCTTGTGGCATATCGTTGAGACTGAAGGCGACCGCTGCCAGACCTATCACCTGACGAATCCGTATCCGGACACGGTCGGGCGTTTGAAGGAATGGGTCAACGGGGTGATCCGCGAAAGCAACACGGAATTCGAGGTGGTGCGGGAGCTGGATGGGACCCCGTCGACTCTGGAAGGGATCGCCCATTCCGCGTTTCAGCATTATCGGGTGTACCTTAAGCACCAGCCGACTTTTGACCGGACCAACACGGAGCGGGCGACGCTCAAGGCGGTTCCTTTCCCGAAACTGGGGCCGGAACTTTATGCGAAGCTCCTTAATTATGCCCGTTCCCAGCGTTGGCGCGGCGCATTGTCGCGTCATGCATTGAAGGCTATCCCGCAGCCTGACGCAGCGGCTGTGTAGCGGTATCAGGCCGTAGCGTCCCCATACCCCTTCCTGGAATAGGGCATTCTTCGTCAAAGGAATGCCGACCCCTGCCTTTTGTGTTTTCACCCTGATGGGAATGGCTGCGGCTTACGTTGACTTCGCAGCTGTGCCTATCCTAAGGTATTGGCATAATTTGATGTAGCGGATATCGCGCTGCGAACCGCGCGGCAAGGTTGGTATGAAATTCCTGGCACCATTGTACGGGGTCGTTCTTTGTCTGACGGCCATTCTTCTCACCCGTTGCGGCGGCCCAGTCGCCGTCAAGGAGATTACCGAGACGCGGACGATTGAGGGGCCTGTCGCCGTTCCCGCTAACCTGACTTCCGCGCAACGTTTCGGTATGCGAACGGCCGCCACGCCCGCCGCCCAAGACGGCCTCCCCTTTACCTACGATGTCCCCGGCGGTTGGACGACTGCCCCGGCGAACTCCATGCGCTTGATCAATCTTGTGCCGGCGGGCGACCCGCGCGCGGAGTGTTACGTCACCATTTTGCCGGGCGAGGGGGGCGGCGTGGATGCCAACGTGAACCGGTGGCGAAATCAGATGTCGCTGGAACCGTATACGAACGAGGAACTCGAGGCGCTTCCGAAGCGCGAGTTGCTCGGCGCCGAGGCGATTTACGTAGAGTTTGAAGGCGAATACACGGGGATGAGCGGGGACCAGAGCGAACCGGACTATAAGCTCCTCGGTCTTATTCTCCCGTTGAACAACAGCGGCATGTTCATCAAGATGCTGGGGCCGAAGGGCCTTATCGAACAAGAGTCCGGCAACTTTGAAGCGTTCTGCGCGTCCTTTCGGATTCGGCAAGACGCAGCCGCGCAGCCGGCCGCTACCCCGTCAGACGGCGGACATTCCCACCCGGATGGATTGGAAGTAACCTGGACTGCGCCCGAAGGCTGGAACAAGACGGCAGATCGTCCCATGCGGGCGGTCACGTTCACGATGGGCGAGAACGATTCCACCGAATGCTACGTGAGCGTGTTTCCGGGCGGCGCGGGTGGCCTGGTTCCGAACATCAACCGCTGGGCGCGCCAGATCGGGGCCGAACCCCTGACCGAACCGATGATCGCGGAAATGCCGATGGTGACCATCATGGGTTCTCCGGCGCCTTTGGTCGAGTTCTCGGGATCGTTCAGCGACAGCATGAGCGGAATCGAAGTGGCAGACGCGACGCTGTTGGGCACGATCGGGGAACACGCGGGGCATTCCATCTTCGTGAAAATGGTGGGGCCAGCGGCGGAAGTGGCGGCGCAGAAGGAGCGATTTGTCGCGTTCTGCGAATCCATCACTCACTAAGGGGCGACGGGTAACACGATGATGACCATGGCAGTAAAACGCACCATTGACTTCCTCGCTTCCTACGGGTTTGCGTGCGTGATTTTCCTCTTCATGCTGCTCCTTACGTTCCTGGGAACGCTGGAGCAGACCACACAGGGGCTATTCGAGGTTCAGAAGAAATACTTCGAGTCGCTCTTCGTGATTCATTGGGCCTTCGATCTCATCCCGCTCCCCCTGCCGGGCGTTTACTTGCTCCTGGTGCTGTTCTGCATCAACCTCGTATTGGGCGGAATCATCCGGATGCGGAAGGGCAAGAATACCTTCGGCAATCTCATCATTCACCTCGGAATGGTCCTGCTGATTCTTGGAGGAGGCATCAAGTACTGGTTCGCCATAGACGGCCATATGACCCTTGCCGAGAACGAGAGCAGCAACGAGTTTGAGAGTTACTACCTGTGGGAGATCACGGTGACCCCGGTTTCCGGGAAAAGCGGAGCGAAGACGTATGTCATCGATCATGAGGATTTCGCGCACCTCGCCCCCAAGGAGTCGGTCACGTTTCGCCATCCGGACTTGCCCTTCAATCTGACGATTGACGGGTTTCAGCGAAACGCGATACCCATGATGGCGGGTCCCATGGTGGCAGACCAGTATCGAACGGTGGACGGGTTCTTCCTCCAGGACAGTCCTTTGGAGAAGGAAGCGGAGTTTAACCGGGCGGGCGCGTACGCGACGGTAATCGATCCAGAATCGGGTGAATCCCAGGAGGCAATCCTGTGGGGCGTTCAGTTGTACCCCGCGACGTTTGACGTGGATGGAACGACGTGGGCGGTGGACATGCATCGGAAGCGGTATCCCCTCCCCTTTACGATCACCCTCGACAAGTTCACACACGAATTGCATCCGCGCACGCAGATGGCGCGAACCTTCATGAGCGACGTGACGAAAACGGAGAGCGGGGTCGATCAGGCGATTAAGATTACTATGAACGAGCCCCTGCGACACGAGGGATACACGTTCTACCAAGCGTCGTGGCAGCCTGCCGATCCGGCTCGCGGCACGCCGGTGAGGTCCACGTTGGCGGTCGTAAAGGACCCGGCGGATCGAATTCCGCTCTATTCTTGCATCGTGATTACCTTTGGTTTAGTCCTTCACTTCTGTTTGAAACTTTCCCGGCACTTGCGGCGCGAGAGCCGGCGTCTGGAATCCAGGGAGGCATTGGCATGAGGGCGGCAACCCCAATAGTGCTTGCGATCGTTGCGGCATTCTGCTCCGGCTTGGCATGGGGGCAATCCGCGGAACTGGTGACGAAACCGATCGACTGGGACAAGGAAACGATCGAACTCTTCTCGACACTTCCCGTTCAGGACGGCGGCCGCATCAAGCCGTTGAGCACGTACGCGGGGTTTGCGCTATTAAAGCTGAACGGCAAACGCACCACCAACGATCTCGATGACAACCGTATCGAGCCGATGGAATGGCTGCTCGATACGATGTTTTTTCCCGAGACCGCCGAGCATTACAAGATTTTTCTCATCCAGAACTCGGAGGTGCTCGATGCCATCGGTGTGAGCCACGACGATCGCAAGAAGCGGGATCGGTTCTCCATGGCGGAATTGACGCCGGGCGTCGGCAAGCTCTACGAGTTGGGCCGCGAGTACTCTGACGAGACGAAATACGATCAGGACAAACTTACGTCGACACAACGGCAAATCATCAATCTTGCGTCAAACGTCTTTCAATATCAGCAATTGAGCCACTACCTGGATTTCGCCCGCCACGAGTTCACGATTCCGGAAGGCTCCGCACTCGCTGCCGTGCTGCCGGAGAACCGGTATAGCGCCATTCTGGACAAGGCGGTCACGCTGCGGCTGTTGACCCTTGCGCTGGAACGGGGCATGGACGCCGTGACGGAACGGCTGGCGCCCGCCGAAGTCGAGCGGCTTCATGAGGTATTGCCGCCAGAACTGGGGCAACTGGACGACGCGACGCGCGAGAAGAATCTCGGGGACCTCCGGCAGTTGCTTCACGAACTCGACATCATGTCGAGCCGCGCGTCAGGGCTGGCGCTTTTCCCGCCGACCGAAGGCCTGGGGGACCAGGAGCACTGGATGGCCCCGGGCGAAATGGCGGATCTCGCGTTCACTGCCGGGGCACCCATAGAAGGCGAGTTGGCTCTTGTGCGCTCGTTGGAAGACGTGGCGCGCTCGCCGGAGCAACCGCAGACGCTCAAGACCGAGCTTGCGCAGTTCCACGATGCGGTCGTGGGACTCGCGAAGGCGCGCGGCGAGTACGGCAAAGTGCCGCTCGAGGTCAACTACTACAACCTGAACTTGCTCCTCTGGAGTCTGATGCTGTTTGTGTTGGCCTTCGTCGTGGCCGCGGTGTCCTGGATGGTCCCTTACAGTAAAGGAATGAGCAAGATATACCCGCTCTTCCTGGCGCCGCCGGGCATAATTCTGATCGCCGCCATCACGTACCGTTGCATCATTCGCGGCCGCCCGCCGGTGAGCACTTTGTATGAAACAATTCTGTTCATCACCGCCGTGATTGTGGTGGTGGCGTTCATTATCGAGTACATGAACCGGCAGAAGATCGCCTTTTCCCTGGGCGCGCTGCTGGGGATGATGGGACTGTTTCTCGCGTACCGGTATGAGGCCAAAGAAGGCGTCGATACGATGCCGAGCTTGATCGCCGTGCTCGATACGAACTTCTGGCTTGCGACCCACGTGACCACGGTCACCATGGGGTATGCCGCAGGCCTCTTTGCCGGCGCGATCGCTCACGTGTACATTCTCGGAAGGCTCTTCGGCTTCCGGCGCGAGGATAAGGGGTTCTACAAATCCGTCTCGCGGATGACCTACGGCGTGCTGTGTTTCGGCCTGGTATTCTCGGTCGTGGGGACGGTGCTCGGCGGGATCTGGGCGAATGACAGTTGGGGCCGGTTCTGGGGTTGGGATCCCAAGGAAAACGGGGCGCTGATGATCGTGCTTTGGGAGTTGGCGATCCTGCACGGGCGGCTCGGCGGCTATATTCGCGATCTGGGTGTGGCAATAGCCAGCGTATTCTGCGGAATCATTGTGGCCTTTTCCTGGTGGGGCGTGAATTTGCTCGGCGTCGGGCTGCACAGCTACGGATTCACCAGCGGGGTCATGCAGGCCTTGATTATCTTCTACTCCATCGAGGCCTTCGTGATCTTGTTGGGGTTTGCCGTGTGGTACATGCAACGGCGCGCCGTGCCGGAGCCGGTACCGGCGCCGGACAAGAAGAAGCGGCGGGTAAAAGGGCCACTGCCGGCAAAGGCGTCGAAATAGGATTCGTGCTCGCTTTGAGGCTGTAGCACCCTCCATCAAGGGAATCTGATGGGTTGCAACCGTCAGCGGGGCTGATTTCTATTGAGTTGCAGACCGGCCTTCGCGTAGAATCGCGCCGTGTTTTTGCATGTAAGGTTAAGTGGTGACCTGCGTGAAGGCGCGGCAAGCCGCGTTGCAGCGTACCGCAGTCGGGATCTGGGTCTGTCACGATGAACTCTGGGAGGAGAGGGAATGATCACGTTGGATAGTCGTCGCTCGATAGTTCAGCTTGTTGCCATTTTGACGTGTGCCGCGGTGCTCGTCTTCGGATCCGCTCCAGCGGAAGCGGGGATTCTGAAGAAGCTCACCGGAGGCGGAGGGGAAGAAGAATCCGCGTCCGAGCCGGCCGAGGAATCGGCGCCGGCCCCGGCGCCTCACTCGGGACCCAAGCAGGTCGTGGCCGTGGGCGCCTTCGAGGGCGCTGGGAAATTGGGTTGGGACGAAGGTCCCGTGATGGCGGCCATGCTGCAGGATCAGTTGATGCAGAGCGGCCGGTTTGTGGTGGTCGAACGCCAGCAGTTGGATTCGATCCTCCAAGAGCAGGATCTGGGCGCGGCGGGCCGGATTAATTCCGAGACCGCCCTGAAGATCGGGCAGATCGTCGGCGCCAGTATCATGATCCAAGGCACGGTGACGCAGTTTGAACCTGGAGAAGAAGGCAAGAGCGGCCGCGTGAACATTCCGATCGGCGGCGTCGGCCTTGGAGTTGGCGGCAGCAAGGTTACGTCCAAGGTCGCCATGCAGCTTCGCATCATCGACCTGACGACTTCGCAGGTGTTGTCCACGCACAAGGCGGAACACACCGGCACGCACAAATCGATGGGCATGGACGTGTACACGAGCGTCGGCAGCGCGGGCGGCGATCAATTCAAGAAGACGCCCCTGGGCGAAACCGCGGAAGAGTGTATCGCGAAGTGCGTCGATCACATCATTTCGACGATGGCCAACGTTCCCTTCTCGGCGCGCGTGGCGGAAGTGGACGGCAGCAGCATCTACATCAATGCCGGCAGTAACCGCGGCATGACAGAAGGCACGGTGCTGACCCTGTACAAGACGGGGAAGATCATAACGGACCCGGACACGGGCCTGGCGTTGGACGTGAAGTTGGAGCGCACGGGTTCGGTGAAGGTTGATTCCGTTCAGGAAAAGATTTCGGTCTGCTCGCTGGTGGACGGCCAGATGCCAAAACGCGGCGATACGCTGAAGATCGATAAGTAAGTAGACCCTGCGTAGATATCGACCGGAGAGTGCGCCGCGACGGGCACTCTCCGGTTTTTTCTATAGCTGGCACACGGACCTGCACGGACCTGCACGGACCTGCACGGACCTGCACGGACCTGCACGGACCTGCACGG
>BTVY01000079.1:11039-18397 GCA_045863335.1 Candidatus Hydrogenedentota bacterium
ACACACACGGACACACAGACGGACACACACGGACCGAACGAGCACGCGCGGGCTATGAGCAGCCTACGGGGTGGAACTTAGAGCGTCGCGAAGACTTCCCGGGCGGCGGTAAGAGTCTGATCGATGTCGCGTTCGGTATGTACGGAACTCATGAAGGCGGCTTCGAACTGAGACGGCGCCAGATAGACGCCGCGCTCGAGCATGCCCCAGAAGAACGTTGCGTAACGTTCGGTATCGGATGCGGTGGCCTCGGCGTAGTTCGTGATGGGACCGTCGTGGAAGAACATGCAGGCCATGGAACCCGCGCGGGTCTGATACACGGGGATGCCTGATTCGCGGGCGATTTCGCCAAGCCCCTCGCATAGCGTCTTCATCGTATCTTCGATTCTCTTCACCACGCCCGGCTCTTCCAGGATATCTAGCGTGGCGAGACCCGCCGCCGTGGCCAGCGGGTTGCCGGAAAGGGTTCCCGCCTGGTAGATGGGCCCGGTTGGCGAGACCTTGTCCATGATTTCGTGCGGTCCGCCGTAGGCTCCTACCGGCAATCCTCCACCGATAACTTTGCCGAGAATGGTGAGGTCGGGAAGGACGCGGTATCGCGACTGCGCGCCACCCAGGGCCACGCGAAAGCCGGTCATGACCTCGTCGAAGATGAGGAGGGAACCGTATTTGATGGTGAGTTCCCGCAGGCCGTCGAGGTAGTTCGGCACCGGCGGTACGACGCCCATGTTCCCCGCGACGGGCTCGACGACGACGCAGGCGATATTCTTGCCGTGTTTTTCGAAAACTTGGCGGGCAGCTTCCAGATCGTTGTAGGGAATGGTCAAGGTGCAGGCGGCGTAGGCTTCGGGAATCCCGGGGCTCGTTGGAACGCCGAGGGTTGTCAGGCCGCTTCCTGCCTTTGATAGCAGCCCGTCTACGTGACCGTGATAACCGCCTTCGACCTTTACGATCAGGTCGCGGTTGGTGTGCCCGCGAGCCAATCGAATGGCGCTCATAGCGGCTTCGGTTCCGCTGTTCACGAGGCGGACCTTCTCGATGGACGGCACAATCTCGATGATCCGCTCGGCGATGCGCACTTCGGCCTCCGTGGGGATACCGAAACTGGCGCCCTTACTCATCGCGTCGCAGACGGCCTCCACCACGCGAGGATGGGCGTGCCCGTGGACGAGCGGCCCCCAGGAGAGCACGTAGTCCACGTACTCGTTGCCATCGACGTCGGTGATGCGCGCGCCCGCGCCCGAGGCCACGAAAAAGGGGTCGCCTCCGACGCCTTTGAACGCCCGTACGGGGCTGTTCACCCCGCCGACCATGACCTGATTCGCCTTGGCAAACAACTCCTTTGAGCGCGAGAAATTCATGCATCCTCCTCCGCAAGACTTCACAAAGCGAGACCGCGCGCGAGGGACTGCCGTGCGCACGCGGCTGCCGGCACCATTCATTCGAGCCGGTATCTTAACGTAAGGGGCTTGCCTTCGCGCAAGAGCCTGGCCGTAAACTGGCGTTCCCCTTCCAGCGCGTTTACCGCATCGAAGATGGCCTGTTCGCTCGTGATCGCGTAACCATTCACGGACTGGATGATATCGCCGTTCCGCAATCCCAGGTTCACCGCGAGGGGAATGCCGCTGAATGAACCGGATGTGACGCCGATGATGGCGCCATTGGCGTCATACGCCATGCGTGGCGCGGCCATAACCAGGAGCATCCAGGGATCGCGATCGGCCCACTCGTTCTCGATAGCCTCTTCGTCAATAACAATGACGGGGACGTCATCCTCGGCAGCCTGCGAGGGAGCCGGTTCGGAACCGATGGCGCGCAGCACGCGGGTCCGCCGCTCGCCGCCACGGGCGATGACCAGGGTCAGGTCCCGTCCCGGCGTCAGACCGCGAATCGCTTGAGATACCGCCGCCGCATTCCGTGGCGGCGCGCCGTTGACGCGTTCGACCACGTCGCCGTCGCGCAGGCCGATGGATTGGACGCGAGCATACGAGACCTGATCCTTATTCCGCACCGATACGACACGCTGCCCTCCGGCGAGCTGCGCCGTGATGAGGTTGGCGTCGCAGGCTGCCGCCACACGTTGGCGCTCGGAAACGGGGACAGCCTTGAGCATCGTGCCTTCCGTGTCGTGCGAAGGAACGGATTGCGCGACCGCGGACATGGCAATCAGGCTCCACAGGGCTGTCGGCAACAACCATCGTGTTGGGTAGCTGCGCATCGCCTGCCTCACGTCAGATACCCTCGTCCGGGATCCAGGTACCCGCCAGGGCAGGCACATACATCCACTGATGTTCTGAGTCTCCTTCGGCCAGCACGTGAAGACTCTTCACACGAATCCATTGGCCTTGGATTTCGCGGATTTCGACGGGGCCGATGGGGCTCTTGAGCTGGGCGCCAACCTGGAAGATCACGGGCAACGTGGCCGTGTCTGCGTGGGCGACCGTTCTCACGGAGACGCCCGTCACAACCGCTCCCAAGATGCAACCACTCAGGAGCGCTATGGCAAGCGATCCTTTGAACCGATAGCGCTTCATCTGAAATCCTCCGTCACCGTTTCTCATCGTTACGGCATGGCGGCATGACATCCGTCCACCGCTAATCCGTCACGACGGGTTTAGATTCGCCTTCATTCGCATCCAACTGCGTTTCGCCGTCAGGCCCCCACTCGGGGAACAGGCGGTCTGCTACGGGTCCAAGGACGCCCTTGATCGAAGTCCCTGCTCGAAAAACGTTTCGCACAAAAAATGCAGACGTCGATGGTCGATACGGGCCGGGTGCCGCTGAGTTCAGTTATGGCAAAGGGTTGCACGTCCAAACCGGCGGATGGCACGGGCAACATTTTCGACGAAAAATCGATGCGTGCCGCTTCACTTCGAAACTCGTGAATCACGAACTCGCGGCGGGCTGTCGCCGGCGTCCCACTTTCCGCTCCTCCGGACAAGCGAGACGCGTTCGCGTCCGGGAGCCCCGTCAATCGAAGATATGGGCCAACCGGCGAATACCGGTGTATAGCTCGTAGTAACCGAGCTTGGTGATGTACAAGGCTTCTTCCTGAGTGGGCGGCCGCAGCCCGCTCTCTCCCGCGTGCATGCCTGCCCACTCGAAGTAATACACACTATCGTGTCCCTCGAGCACCAGCCGCGCGCTCTCCGCCTGCGCGCTCAAAGCCGGCATACCCATCAACAGATTGTCACGGGGAAAAATCAGGACGGTGGTTAAGGAAAAACGTTTCAACGCATCGGCCTGGGATTCGTCAACGGAACCGAAGCTCCGGATCTGAATCGGGTCGAGGCGGGTTCCGTCCGGCGTCATCATATACGACTGAATGCCTCGCAGCCGGATTGCGTCGTACGCGACGCTCATATCGTTGAACTCGGAAACGAGATGGCATTCGATGACGACGTAGGCTTCGGTGAGAGCCTGCGCGTCTTCGTCAAGGCGAGGCGGAACCAGGTCGGGCGGTGTCGATGCCGCCTTCTTCATAGAGGCGATCTCACTCGTATTCCAGACCGCGCGCGACGCGCCGCTGAAGAGATCACCGTACCGGCCATCGCCGTGGTGGATTGTCGAAACCGCCCAGGCAGGCTCGAATCGAATGCTGGCCTGCGGGGGAGGCGGCGCTTCGGGTTTCTTGGGCGTTTGACAGGCCACGACCATGACGCTCAAGACGCCCGCAACTAACACGACCTTTGAGTTCATTGACGCTCTCCCGCCCGCCTAGTTACGATTCGATTCGGTTTCCGTGTCCACGTGGGTCTGTACCTCGGGAGCCGCCTCCGGCTGGGATTCGCGAATCTTGGCCGCTTCCGCCGCGGAGATGGGCTGTTCGGTAATCACGCTCTTGGCGTACTCGCCGCCTTCTCCATAGTTGCGCAAGATCATGCGGCCATCCAATGATTCGAGCTTTACGATTCCCGTGGGCTTGATACTCTCATTGATCCAGAGATGCATGGTCTGGCCACCCTGAGCCACCTCATAGTGTTCGGCGCTGACGACACCGTTCATCGTGGCGACGTCCTCTTGGCCGGTAGGTTTTCGCTCGGGCTTGGGGGCTTCCTCGCCGCTTGCGTTGGGATCGACTTCGAGTTCCACGGCAGGTTCGGCGCCGGTCTTCTCGATCACACGGACGATGTTCCTGGGGTCGCTGGCAGGTCCCGTGAGCAGCATCTTGTACACGACTCGGTATCCAACTTCGGGGACCACTTCAAATTCGACCCAGTACCCGCTCTTGCGGCCGACTTTCTCTTCCCCCACGATGGCTTGGCGAACGACAAACTTCTTACTGTCCCGGCCGGAGCTCAGGTCATACCAGGCCCACTGGCCGACCTGCGGATCGACCAGCTTCCCGGCGAGCAGGTCACCCACAACACCTTGTGCTATCGCGGGAGCAGCGACCGCAAAGACCGCAATAACCAGTATCGCGACGAATCTCATCGACAATGCCTCCAGCTAATCTCGTAGACGTTTGCGTATCCTACCATAGCCTTTGGAACCCATCAATTTGCGGATTTGGCGCGTTGCGGCCGGGGCGGGTAGTATTGCGGCCGGGAATCATTTGGGGAGTAGAGAATGCGAAATCTTGCTGTGTTTCTGCTGGCCGGGGCGATGACGTTTGCATCGAATGCCGAGCCGGCTTCGGGTATCTCAATCGATGAAACCGGAACGCTGCGCCGCGACGGCAAGCCGTTCCGAGCGGTGGGCGTGAACTATTTCAGCGCTTTCTGCCGCCGGCTCGACGATCCCGACGACATGAGCTATCGGGAAGGGTTTCGCACGTTAGGCGAAAGCGGGATACCCTTCGCGCGCTTTATGGCGTGCGGGTTCTGGCCGGTAGACTGGAAGTTGTATCAAGACGACCCGGAGACGTACTTCGCGTTCCTGGATGACGTCGTTCGCGCCGCAGAGGAAGCAGGCGTGGGTCTGGTGCCGAGTCTGTTCTGGTGGAACGGAGCCGTACCCGACGTCGTTGGCGAACCTCGAAACCAGTGGGGAAACGCGGAGAGCAAGACGATCGCGTTCATGCGCAAGTACACGCGGGAAGTCGTGTCGCGATATATGGACTCGCCGGCGATCTGGGCCTGGGAATTCGGCAACGAGTATAACCTCGCCATCGACCTGCCGAATGCGGCCGATCATCGTCCGTGGGTGGTGCCGCGCAACGGAACGCCGGGCGAGCGCTCTGAAGCAGACGACCTCACTCATGAGATGCTGAATGTGGCATTGCGGGAATTCGGCAAGACGGTGCGCGAACTTGATCCAAATCGGCCAATTACCTCGGGGAATAGCCTGCCGCGGCCATCGGCGTGGCACCAACGCGAGGAGCTTTCCTGGACTCGGGATTCGCGGGAGCAGTTTGCGCAGTCGCTGCTGGCACAGCACCCGGATCCGTTGGACCTGTTGTCGATTCACGTGTATCCGCACATTCACGGCGAGCGATTCGAGCAGGAGTACACGTCATATGACGAGATCCTGGGGCTCGGGATGGCGGCTGCAAGGGAAGCGAAAAAGCCCTTGTTTGTGGGGGAATTTGGCGCCCCGGACGATGCGGAGCATGGCGGGCCCGATACAGCGCGGCGGGAGTTCCTTCAGCAGATTGCGGACCTCGAGTTGAACGACGTGCCCTTGGCCGCGTTGTGGGTCTACGATTTCCCGCGCCACGAGGACTCAACCAACGTCACAGCGGAGAACTCCCGGAAACACTTCTTGCGCGCGCTGGAGCTGGCGAATCACCGCATCCGCACGTATGAAACCGAGGGGCACAAGGTGGATGTCGCGAGCGGCGCATGGCGAGGCCGCTTGCTGGACGCCATCGCCAACCGGCGTCGATCGGGGAACGGGTTCAATCCGTTGCGCCATGCGTCGTATCCCGATCAGAACCTGTTCCGGGACGACGCGACGGGGTTGTACTTCGAGCACATCTTCAACGGCACGGCGGCGGATCATGATATTGCCATGTTCACGCCGAACGCGGACCCACATGTAGTCGTAGCGAACGGCCCCGCGAGCGCGACGATCCGTTATCCCGCCGAAGGGAATACGTGGGGTATGGCGAGCGAGATGAGGTTTACGCTGAATGGCGACGCCGTCGACATGGAGTTTCGCGCGACGCCGGGCGAGGACCGCTTTCCACTGGGGTTCGCCGCGTTCATGTGGGCGAGTTACATGAATCACACGCGGGAACGGCGCTTTCATTTATACGGGATGGACGGCGACCGGGAAGGATGGCTAAGTTTCGGCGAGGACACCGAAGACGGCTTTGAAACGGGAACCATCGCGTACCATGGCGTCCCGCCGCTGCCGTACGAAGAGGGCGCGCAGACGTTGAACCTCATCGAGCATCCGGCGAAGACGTTCCTACTGCCTTTCTACTATGGCTTGGTGGACGGCGACGGAAACCCGGAGACGCGGGACGATACGATGGCCTACGTCATGATGTTCGACCGGAAAGAACCGATGCGGCTGGCGTTGTGGAACTTTATCAAGAATGCGGCCGGGGAATTCGATCCGCATTCGCCCGCGTGGGACTGGCAGTTTGTCATCCGGGATCCCGTGCCGGGGCAAACGTATGGGTATCGCGCGCGCGTGTTGTATGTCCCCTTCACGAGCGCGGAGGACGTTCGCGCGGCATACGAGGAGTGGATTGCATCGTTGCCGGAGTGGACGCCGTAATTCCCACACCGGGGAAGAAGAGTACATATCAACACAATCTGTTGCCTCCGTCCCATGTCTACGATATCGTATCGTGGTGTACGCCCATCGTGGTGCGCGTCGCTATCACGAAACGGCGCGTTCGCAATGGGGACCAAAATCGCTATCGCTATCGGGATCGGTATCGGAATCGAAGCAAAATGGCATTCGGACATGAGAAGTTGGACGTTTACCGGCTCGCTATTGACTATGTAGCGTGGGTCTACGAGAAGGCCAGCGGCCTGAACGGTGTTCATCGCGCGGCGCGGGAGCAATGGCTGCGAGCCTGTCAGTCGATCCCGCTGAATATCGCAGAGGGTAACGGCAAGACAGCCGCTGCGGATCGGCGGAGGTATTTCGAGATTGCGCGTGGATCGGCACTGGAGTGCGCCGCGATTCAAGATGTTCTGGTCGTCGGCAGGGCCTTGGACGAAGCGGAGAGCCTGCGCCGGAAGGTAGAATTGGATCGTATGGTCGCGATGCTCAGCCGCCTAGGCGGAAGGGGCTACCAAGTCGGCGAAGAGAGTGCAGCTTACGGAAGAGTCGAAGTCGATACCGATACCGATACCGATACCGATACCGATACCGATAGCGATAGCGATAGCGATAGCGATAGCGATAGCGATACCGATAGCGATACCGATAGCGATACCGATAGCGATACCGATAGC
>BTVY01000080.1:0-17086 GCA_045863335.1 Candidatus Hydrogenedentota bacterium
CCGAAAAGCGGCGCCGCCACTGTCCCACGGTGTCGCGGCCAATACCAAGTTCCACCGCAATGTCCTTATTTTCCATCCCCGTGGCGGCCAACAGCACGATCTTTGCACGCATCACCACGCGCACCGGCGTCATACGACCTTTCGACCATTTCTCCAGCGTCGATTGCTCCCGCGCATCCAGCACAATTTCACAAGCCTGTCTCATGGCATTCATCCTCCACTACAAGATGAATACCTTTCAAAAATAATAAGTTGCCTTAATTATGAATCAATACACTAGCGAGGATGTAGAGAACCTCGTCCAGCGTTGTGTCGTTCGGAGGAAATAAGTGATTCAGCGCGGCATGGGTCCACCAGATAAGGAATCCGCTTGCGCACGCGAGCAAAGTGAAATGACGCCGAAATGCGCGTGAAAGGAGCTTCATACATCCTCCGTTCGGTCCATTCTAGTCCGGAGTCCAGGGTCTGACGGTTTCGATGCAAACGTCGCGACACATGAAGTTTGCTCCGATTCCGTACGATGCTTCAAATTTGACCTCATAGCGAAATCCATCGTTTTGTCCTTCATCGATGGGCTCGATTGATAGGCCGAACACCACGTTCTGGTTGTTGAATCCTTCCAGTTGAAGCTGATCGACGCCTCCAAAGCGGAAGGAAACTACCACGTGATGTCTCAGAATGTGATAGCCATCCGAATCCACCTCTTTTGTCATCTCGAAAGTATGGATATCCGCAAGCAAATGGGGTCCATCCTCAAACGGAAGAGTTCTTTCTAGCGCAATTCGAACCACTTCTGCGTCGTGGAAGGACGGCCAAAAGCCGAAAATATCCGTTAGAAGTTCAGAACCTCGCACCTGCATTCTAAAACGTTCCTCCGCCCTCGATTATACATGACGGTGGCGTGTCCTAACGAAGTGCAATGACGAAATGATAACTGGAAATCCGCATGCGTTTGCGGAGGTAGAAGCGGTGGGCGTCGTGGCGGTGGGTGCCGGATTCGAGTTCGAGGGTGGCGCAGTCTTCTTCGCGGGCCTTGTCCGTAAGCCAGTCGAAGAGGGCGTCGCCGTAGCCTTGGGAACGGCAGGAGGCGTCGGTGACGAGGTCGTCGACGTAAAGGAAGCGGCCGGTGAAGAGGCATTCGGAGATGCGGTAGCCGGCGACGGCGCGGACTTCACCCTCGTCTTCGACGAAGGCGACTGAATACCCGTAGTTCTCGTGCTGTCGGCGCACCTGCGCCAGGAATGCTTCTTCCGTGAGGTGTTGGCGCAGTTGGACCATGACGGGGAAGCAGCGGCGAATGTCGGAGTCAGTTTGAGCGATATGGATCGGCATGCGGTGGGTCTCCTGATCCCGTGGATGTTGTTTGGATCGGGAGTATGCGCATGGGAAATGCCCTGGACCTGGGAGAAAGTCGCACGGACCTACTCGGACTGACACGGACGCAGCAACGGGTCGAACTTGGCAAGGCGCCCGCATAAGGAAACCGACTTGTGGCCGAGTTGATCCATCAAATTGCGGGCAAGTGTACAGGTATCGCAAGCGATGGTATTATGATGGAAAGCGGATCGAGCGTTCCGGGAGCGGACCGAGGTGGAGGTGATCGATGACCCGACGGGAGAAGTTGATTGCCAAGATGCGAAGTTCTCCTGGAAGCATTCGATTCAGCGAAGTCGACGCTCTTCTGAGAAATGAAGGGTACGTATTGTTTAATCAGCGAGGCAGCCATTGCACCTACCATCGGACAGATGGACGCGTGCTGACCGTTGTAAAGCCGCACGGAGGCCGCAAGACCTGCTTCGCATCGGATATCAGACGAATCTTGAGGATATTGGGCCATGAACACGATTCATGAATACCGGGGCTATGTATTTGCCATCACGTACGAGGCAAAGGAGCCCGCTTACACGGTCGATTTTCCCGACATTCCGGACATTATCACCAGTGGTGAAACACTGAGCGAAGCGTTCAGCAATGCGTGTGAAGCGCTCGACCTACATCTTGAAAGCTTGCTGAAGCTCGGGAAACGACCCCCCAAGGCTCGGCATCAATTGGTCGTGGAATCGAGTTAGCCTCGATTCGTTTCAGCAGTAGTCCTCGTTCACGTCAGACCTATGATGTTCGCCAATCCCGCACTGCAATTCGAGAATCGTCTCCCCGCCTACCCGAGCAGGTTCCAGGCGGCCATGCGGACCATGTCTTTGGGGCTGTGTTTGAGTTCGAAGACGGCGGAGGCTTCAAAGCCGCTGTGCATCATGCAGTTCTGGCAGAGCTTGTCCTGGCGGGATTCCCAGTACTCCCAGTCGGTAGTGTTCCAGAACTCGTCCCAGGTTTCGAAGAAGTTCTTGCCGATGAGGTAGCAGGGGCCTTTCCAGCCGTTGGGGGTGTAGGTGACGGTGCTCCAGGGAGAGCAGTTGTAGTTGCGCATGCCCGCGGCGAATTCGAGGTACATGGGGGTTGAGCTGAGGCGGTACCGTTTGGACAGTTCGAGGACGCGCTGGAACTTCTCGTTAATTTGCTGGCGGCTCAGGAAGATGTCCTTCTCCACGCTGGAGTACTGGTAGCCGGGGGCGATGAGCATGCCGTCGACGCCGGCCGCAACGCAGACTTCGCAGAGTTCCTCCACCTCTTCCATGCTGGTTTCGCGGTAGACGGTGGTGTTGGTATACATGTGGTAGCCGAGGCGCTTGCCTTCTTTCAGCATGGCGATGGCCTCGTCGAACACGCCTTCCTTGGCGCAGACCATGTCGTGGGTCTCGCGCATGCCGTCGAGATGGATGTTGATGGTCAAACGCTTGTGCGGATCGATCTTGCCGTAAACCTTCTTCTCCAGGCAGAGCGCATTCGTGCAGAGATAGATGTGGCGCTTGCGCGCGATCATGCCTTCAATGAGTTCTTTCAACTCCGGGTAGAGCGTCGGTTCGCCGCCGCAAATGGAGACGATGGGCGCGCCGCAATCGTCGAGGGCCTTGAAGCAGTTCTCCAGGGAGACTCGGTCCTTGAGTTTGCCGGTATGCCGCTCGGTGGAACAGCCGATGCAGGCGAGGTTACAGGTGTACAAGGGCTCCAGCATCATGACCATGGGATAGCGCTTGTTGCCTTTGAGGCCGTTGCGCATCTGGTGTTTGATGGAATCCAACGTAATGTGCAAAGGGAAACGCATGGTACTGAACTATCCTGTTTCTGATTGATCCCTGCCTGCATCCGGTCGACGCGGGCAGAACATCCCCCGGCCCTTCGGGCCACCCCCTTCAAAGGGGGATTGGGGCGATGCCATCGTTTAAGCCAAACCTACGCCGTGCAGATTAACGCGCGGCGGCAGCATTGTCATCCCTGTTTCTTGTTATACAGTGCCAACGCCATCAACGGGAAGTAGATGGCGTAGTAGTGGTAGTGGAGGTAGAACACACAGGGAAACCCGGTGCCGGTCCAGTGCTCCTCGTACCACGAGCCGTCCTCTTTCTGGGTTTGCAGCAAATAGGCAATGCCGCGCTGCACGCTGAGGCTGTCGTAGTCGCCGGTGGCCATGAGTCCCATGAGCGCCCACGCCGTTTGAGAGGCCGTGCTGGGGCCTTTACCCTTGTGCTCGGGGTCTTCGTAGCTCTTGGGGGACTCGCCCCATCCGCCGTCCAGGTTTTGAATGCTGCGAAGCCACTTGGCGGCGCGTTGCACGGCGGTTTGTTCCATATCTTCGTCGGCGGCCTTGAAGGCGCACAGGGCAAGCCAGGTTCCATAAATGTAATTGACGCCCCAACGGCCGAACCATGTGCCGTCGCTTTCCTGTTCTTTTTTGAGGAACGCGAGCGCGCGACTGACTACCGGATGATTGCGGCCATATCCGAGGGAGACCAAAGCTTCAATGCCCCGCGCGGTGATGTCACTGGTGCTGGGATCGATCATGGCATTGTGGTCGGCGAAGGGAATCTGGGTCAGGAACTCCTTGTCGCAACCGCGATCGAAGGCGCCCCACCCGCCGTCATTGTTCTGCATGCCGAGAACCCAGTCGATGGCGCGTTGGACGGCGGCGTCCTTGCGATTGTTCATGGTCTCGTCTGGAAATGTGACGCGCCCCAAGGTGGTCAGCACCTCGAAGGTGTCGTCCATGTCGGGATAGAATTCGTTGTTGTACTCGAAATACCAGCCGCCGGGTTTGACGTGCGGATTGCGAATCTGCCAGTCGCCCGGTTCCTTCACTTCCTTGTCGAGAATCCACTCACCGGACTTGACCAAAGCCGGGTGTTGCCCGTCCAGGCCGGATTCGAGGAGGGCGTGCATTACGTAGGCGGTATCCCACACCGGCGAGAAACAAGGCTGGAGGCGTACCGTATCCCCTTCCTCGATCTCGAGCTTTTCCAGCTCCACGATCTGTGAATGGGTCAAGGGATGATCGTTGGCGTAGCCCAAACAACGCAGCGCGATGATCGAATTGATGATGGGCGGAAATATAGCGCCGATGCCATCGCTCTTCTCGAAGTGTTCGAGCATCCACTTCTCGCAGGCCTTCAACGCTTTCTCGCGCAGCGGCGTCAGACGGGAGTTCTCGACCGTCTTCAAGGTGGAGTCGACGGTCATGAAGAAGGCGGACCATTTGCCGGTCATCTGATACTGGTGCTCGGCGCCTGCGACGAGAAGCTCCGGGATATTCGCATGCTCGGGCACCGGGCAGTGTGGTTTGCGCGCCCAGATGATCGCGAGCGGAACGACAATCCCGCGGCTCCAGGACGACATGTCCAGCAAATTGGCTGGCGCCCATGGCGGCAAGAGGATAATCTCTGGCGGTACTGCCGGACACTTTTCCCAGGGATATTGGCCGAAAATCGCCAGATAGAGACGCGTGAAACTGTTCGTGGCATCAAGACCGCCGAGGTTCCGAATGACCTCTCGCGCCTTGGCCATGTGCGGCGCTTCGGGGTCGTCGCCCAGCAGCTTCAAGGTGAAATACGCTTTGGCAGACGCGCTGACATCGGCGGGCCCGCCGGGATAGATCGCCCATCCGCCCTCGGGCAGGGCCTTGCTTCGCATGTAATTCGCGGCTTTCCGCACCCGATCTTCGTGTGTCCGGCCAATGTAGTGCATGGCCAGGATGTACTCGGATTCAAGGATGGTATCGCCTTCCAGTTCGGCGCACCAATGCCCGTCCCCGTGCTGCTCCCGGATCAAGAACTGCTGGGTGGCGGCGATTGCGGTCCGGGCCCCATCCACGAGATCTTTCTCGAGCGCGATGAACTGAGACTCTTCGTGATTCGAGGTTGTAACGGCCAACTCCACTTGTCCTTTCGCTGGCGCGACCGAAGGTCGCGTGAGAAGACGGCCCCCACCTTGGGTACAAGAAAAACACAACGTGGACAGCCTGACTTCTTAAAATCTACCGATGATTCCCTCATCCGTTTCGGACGCGATAACCGGTATGCTCACTATGACATCTGTTCCGCGAGGCTTTGGACCTCTCGCGGCATAGAAAAGTGCACTTTTTCGGGCGCAGCCTGAAGCGATTCCACATCGGATGCGCCAAGGGACTGCAAGTGCCGAATGACGCGATCGACACACTCCTCCGGAGCCGATGCGCCCGCGGTCACACCGACCGTCTCCGCGTCGTCGAACCACTCCGGGCGAATCTCCGTTTCGTCGTTAATCAAATACGCGGGCACCCCTAGACTCTGGGAAACCTCGCACAAGCGTTGCGAGTTCGAACTGTTCTGGGAGCCCGTCACGAGCACCACATCGACCTGCGCGGCCAGTTCCTTCACCGCGTTCTGCCGATTTTGGGTGGCGTAGCAGATGTCGTCCTTGGGCGGCGACTCGATGTTGGGGAATTTGGCCCGCAGCGCTTCGACGATGCGCTTCGTATCGTCCAGGCTAAGGGTTGTTTGTGTCAGGTATATCGCCTTGTCGGGGTTCTCCAGAGTCAGGGTCTCGACATCTTCGACCGTACTGACAAGATGCATGGGGGCCTCGCCCATGGTGCCTTCCACTTCCTCGTGGCCCGCGTGGCCGATGAGAATGAGGGAATAGCCCGCCTTCGCGTAACGAATCACTTCGAGATGGACCTTGGTCACGAGAGGACATGTGGCGTCAATGACCTGAAGGTGCCGGTCTTTGGCGAGTTTTCGAACCGCCGGAGATATCCCATGGGCGCTGAAGATGCAGATCGAGTCCTGCGGAATCTCCGCAACATCGTTGACAAATACGGCGCCGCGCTTCCGGAGACGCTCAACCACGTGGCGGTTGTGTACGATCTCGTGGAAGACGTAGATCGGCGGCGGAAGGATGTTGAGTACGTGTTCGACGATATCGATGGCGCGAACCACACCCGCGCAAAATCCGCGAGGGTTCGCAAGTAGTACCCGCTTAACGGCCATGCGCCCTTCTCCTTGCCATGGAGCGCCTTCTCCTCAGATTGACCCTGCCCACGCCTCGTCGGGACGGTACCGCTTTCGTATTTGACGTGGTACGCCCTTTACAGGATTCGCGGAAGTCCGAGATTCCCGGCCGGGGTCCTGCGACTGCACCCGGCGGTGGCCGGGATGAAGTAGAATGCGATCACCCACTGTGAATTCCCAAGGGAACCCCGTTAACCCAAGCCCGAACCCAGTCTACACAGGTTCTTCGTGGGAGTCAAGTCAAAGCAGGGCACTAGGTTGTGTAGAAAATCGCCACCCGCAGGCACGGCATCGAATCCATCAATTTACGCGGCCACAGCACTTTTTGTACTTTTTACCGCTCCCGCAAGGGCAGGGGTCGTTTTGCCCAATCGCCGGCTCCGTCCGCCGTATCGGCATGGCCTTGGGTTTTTCGGGGTCCGCTTTCGGATCTGCCGGCGTTGCGGCCGCGGCCGCAGACTGACCAGCCAGGTTAAACCGGCTCGTGTCGTACGCGGCGAAGCTCCGGTCCTGCTGCTTGTTGGCGCCGACCATGCTGTATTCCGAGATGCGCGCAAAGGGGTCGTTCTTGGCGGTGAGGGTCCCTTGCCGCGCGTCGGCGATCCGCTTCTTGCGAACCTCCGGGTCGGTCACGCGGAACAAGGTCTGGATGACCGTCTCCTCGATGTTCGACATCATTGTTTCGAACATCTCGAACCCTTCCGTCTTGTATTCGACGAGAGGATCCTTCTGGCCGAAAGCGCGCAACCGCACCGCCTCGCGCAGGTAGTCCATGGAGTAGAGGTGGTCGATCCACTTGTCGTCGACGGCATCGAGCAGGGCCATCTTTTCCCAGTTGTGTACCAGGCCCCGGGCAAGCTTGGGGAAGTCGATGTGGGATTCGTCGCCGCCAATTTGTTCGCGGTAGCTGTTCCGGTACTCTTCGGCGATAAGGCCTTCGCGCCTCTCGTATTCTTCGTTGACCTGGTCGAGCAGTTCTTCAACCAGCGGCTTGGCATTCCCCTCGGAACCGGCCAGGTTCGGTTCGAAACCGAAGAGATGAGTGAAGCGCGCTTCGAGCCCTTCCAGGTCCCATTCTTCAGGCAAGACATCTTCCGGGGCGTACTGATCGATCATTTCGACAACGACGTTCTCGAACATGTTGTGAATGCGATCGGTGACGTCCCGGTCTTCGAGGACTTCGCGGCGCATGCCGTAAATAATCTGCCGCTGCTTATTGTTGACGTCGTCGTATTGCTTGAGGTGTTTCCGGATCTCGAAGTTGTATTCCTCGACTTGGCGCTGTGCGCGTTCGATGGACCGCGAGACCATGCGCTGGCCGAGGGGTTCCTCGTCCATATCCTGCTGACTGCCGGTCCATTCCAGAAGGCGCTTGACCTTGTCGCCGCCGAAGAGCCGGGCGACTTCGTCTTCCAGGCTGAGGAAGAAACGGGTTGTGCCGGGATCGCCCTGGCGGCCGCAGCGGCCGCGAAGCTGATTGTCGATGCGGCGGGACTCGTGGCGTTCGGTGCCGATGATGGCGAGGCCCCCCAGTTCGCGTACGCCCTCGCCGAGCTTGATGTCCGTGCCGCGGCCAGCCATGTTTGTGGCGATGGTGATGGCGCCCTGCTTGCCGGCGTTACTGATGATGGCGGCTTCCCGTTCGTGGTGCTTGGCGTTGAGTACCTGGAAATCCTGGATCCCGCGCTCTTCAAGCATCTGGGCGACCAGTTCGGATTTCTCGATGGAGACGGTACCGACGAGGACGGGCCTGCCGGACTCGTGGATGTAGGCAATCTCGTCCACCACGTGTTTGATCTTGCCCATCTCCGTCGCGAAGACCAAATCGGTCTGATCATCGCGGATCAGCGGCAGGTTAGTCGGGATCTGGACCACGTCGAGGTTGTAGATTTCGGCAAACTCGTGGGCTTCCGTGACGGCGGTACCGGTCATGCCGGCGATCTTGTTGTAGAGCTTGAAGAGGTTCTGGTACGTGATGCTGGCGATGGTCTGGGTCTCGAACTGGACCGCGACGCGTTCCTTGGCTTCCAGGGCCTGGTGGAGGCCGTCGGAGAAGCGGCGGCCTTCCATGGTGCGGCCGGTGAACTCGTCGACAATCAGGACTTCCCCGTTCCGCACGACGTATTCGTCGTCCCGTTTGTAGAGGTTGTGGGCGCGGATGGCCTGTTCGATCATGTGGACCACGCCGAGCGAATCGGAGGTATAGAGATCTTCGACGCCCATCAGGCGTTCGGCCACGGCCATGCCGTCCTCAGTCATCAATACATGGCGGTGTTTCTCTTCGACTTCGTAGTGCGTGCCCTTCTTCAACTGCCGGACGACGTCGTCGACCTTGTAATAGAGATCGGTGCTCTTCTCAGGCCGACCGGAGATGATGAGCGGCGTCCGCGCCTCGTCGACGAGGATGGAGTCGATCTCGTCGATGATGGCGTAGTTCATCTTCCGCTGGACCCGGTGATCGGGCCGGCGGGCGATGCTATTGTCCCGGAGGTAGTCGAATCCAAACTCGTTGTTGGTTCCATAGGTGATGTCCGCGCGGTATCCAACCTGGCGTTCGGCGTTGCTCATGTCGTGCTGAATCAGTCCGACCGTCAGACCGAGGAACTCGTAGATGGGACCCATCCACTCGCGGTCGCGGCGGGCCAGGTAGTCGTTGACCGTCACGACGTGGACGCCGTCGCCGGTCAGGGCATTGAGATAAACTGGCAGCGTGGCCACCAGGGTCTTGCCTTCCCCCGTGACCATCTCGGCAATGCAGCCCTGATGGAGCACGACGCCGCCGATAATCTGGACGTCGAAAGGCCGCATGCCCGTGACGCGCTTGGCCGCTTCGCTGCAAACGGCGAAGGCCTCGGGCAGAATATCGTCCAGCGTTTCGCCTTGGGAGAGGCGTTCTTTCAGGACGCTCGTCTGGGCGCGAAGGGCGTCGTTGGTCATGGTGGCGTAGGTGGATTCGAGGGAACGCACTTCCTTCAGCAGCGGCAGCAACCGCTTGATTTGACGTTCCTTACTGGTCCCGAACAGGGACTTTAAGATGGTGTTCAGCAAGGGGCTTTGAAAACTCCATGTTGCAGGGCCAGGAAGGCGCAACGCCGTGTGGCCGGACCGCGAGACGGGCCCGATAACAGCCCTGATTGTTCCAGGATACGTAACGCACGATGCTACCAGACGCCCTCGCCCAAAACAAATGAAGTGTGGCCAGCGCTCGGTATGTATTGGCTTATCCGCTTGGCGGCTTTTATTTTCACAGGCTATTGACAAACAATATGATGGGGTGTACTATGTATATCTGTAAGGGCTTTTATGGGCTGAAAGCCCCAGCAGGACGCGCTTACGCGCTCTGTTGGATACAGACCCACAGAAGCTATTTTCGCGCCGCCGCGGGGGTGGTGGCGCGAAGGTGCCGCGGGCTGCGGGACCGCCTGCAACCACGCGTTACAGTTGGGGGACATCACTAAGTCAATTCTTGCCGGATAGTTAGGCATAGCTCAATCCTTGGGGGATCGCACCATGGCCAGGTTCCTACGCCGGAACGCCGCATTAACTGTGTCCATTCTTGGGATCATCGCCGCGCTGATAGCCGTTCCTCTACTATTGCGGCCATCCGTTGCGGGGGCCACGGCCCCGGAGGATATCGTCGCGGGGCAATCCCGTATCCAGGTGGCGTCCTTGTCCACCGCCAAGGATGCGCTGCCGCAATTCCTGCTCTCCGCATCGCCCGAAATGAGCACACCGAGCGCCATTGCGAAGTTCTCCACAGCGGAGCAGGCATGGCTGTCGGACCAGCTTACCAACGCCGTTGTGGCGTATGTGGATGTGATGGAGACGCATCCCGATACCGCCCAGGCGAAGGCAGCCGATTCGCGGGTTGACTATATCTTTGAACGGCTCACGCCGGACGCGGCAGCCGCGATCGAAGCGCAATTACCGTCAATGGACGCGCTTACGAACCCCGACGCGGTTGCCTCAGTCGGGTCGTTCTATTTCCTGCGGGCCATCGCGATTGCCGATTCGGAACCCGAACTGGCGGCGAGATACTTCGCGACGGTGTGCGACGACGGTTGGCGGATCTTCACGGAGAACCTTGACGACGATTTCAAAATGAAGATTCTGGAGGCCTATCTGGTCTCGGCCGATGCTATCGGCCGTGGCGAGGAAATCCGGGCCAAACTTTCGGCCCATGCGAACGAGATCCCGCCGTCCTTCACCTCCTGGTTGATCAAGACCGTCGTCGACGGTCAAGAGCCACCGTTTGCCTTCGTTCCCTCAGTCGAGGGCCGGAACTCCGTCAAGGAGTTCTATCTCGTGCAGGGCCGGGGAGCCTCCAATCCTGCCATGGCCGAATCGTTCTACGCCAAGGCGTTGGAGGCGTCGTGGCTGCTGTTGAACGAACAGCCCAGCGACTTGCCGGTTTTCAGCTATGCCGAAGATTTCCTGAGCGCGGCGGAAGGCTTGGGCGAAACGCGCCGGGCCGAGGCAGTTGCGATGCTCGAGGAACGGCTGGAATCCGAACCGCTCTCCATCATGCGCTGGATCACCCGGTACGAACTGGCCGTCCATCTCACCCGCCCCGGTGCCAACGAAGAAGAAACCATAGCCGGGTTCGGCCATTTCAACACGCTCGTCGAGGAAGCGGCGAGCGGCGTGGTCGATGCGGCCATCAACGATCCCCGCGCGGAAGAGGATACGCGCGGATTGCTGATCTGTGTGCTGGGCCATGCGTATTACGGCACCAACCGCGTCGACGAAGCGGATGCCTGTTATCAGCTTGTGCTGGAACATTTTCCACCGGAATCGCACGCCGGAGAAAGCGCATCGTTTTCGCGGGTCGAAGTGGCGCGACGCCAAAATTTCGGGGACACGGACGGCATCGTGGACGCCTACGAGCAGTTCGCCGCGAGCTACCCGGACTCCTATTACGGTCCCTTGGCCATGATCCGGGCCGGCGAGGAACTCACCCAGGCCAAGCGCTTCGACAGCGCGGAATCGGTGTATCAGCGGATCTTGGACAACTACAGCACGAGCTCCAATGCTAAGGCCGCGGAGGAACGCCTCAATGAACTGGCGGTTCTACGTGCCGCCAGCGAAGCGCAGTAGGTCTTTTACAGGGGATTCCGAGCACAGCAACGGGGGTGTGCGATGAAGATAGATGGCAGCAAGTTCTTTCAGGTACTTCGTAGAAGCCAACACCGGGAAAGGTTCACCCGAGGACCGGGCCTCCGCTCAAAGAACATCCCCCTTGATCCCCCTTCAAAGGGGGAGTTATCCACAACGCCTCGCGTTGTGTTCCGGGCGGATGTGAACAATCGGATGACGCATGGTGATATGGATTTTCCAGTACACACTGATAAGCACAATTCCCCCTTTGAAGGGGGATCAAGGGGGATGTTCTTCGGATTACAGCGGCCTCAGGCAGCGCATCGTCCGTTGCACGAAGTTGTAATGAGCGCGCTGTTCGTGGCCGCGCTCGTTTTTCTAACGGGTTGGGGCGGCATAGATACGGCCTCAGCCTGTAGTCCCCCGCCCACTTATACGCTGACAACGCAAGTCACCGGCCAGGGCACCATAACGCCATCCAGCGGGGTCTACTCGTCGGGAACAATAGTCAATATTTCCGCCACGGCAAGTACGGGCTGGGAATTCGACCATTGGGAAGTCGATCTCACCGGGGATACCAACCCGACGACGATCACCATGAACGCAAATAAGACCGTACGCGCGGTTTTCGTGCAGGAGCACTACACCCTGTCGCTGTCGGTGAACAATGCCAGTGCGGGGAGCGCCACGCCTTCACCGGCGCCCGGTCCTGAGGGCTACCTGTCCGGGACGGTCGTTACCGTAACGGCTGTTGCGAATCCGGGATACGTGTTTGACCATTGGGAAGGCGATCTCACGACGTCAAATAATCCTGACACGATTACGATGAACGCGGACAAGGTGGTCACGGCAATTTTCCTCACGGAATACACGTTGACCACCTCCGTGCAGGGTAGCGGATCGGTGACCCTCGCCCCTCCGGGAGGGACTTATGCCCAAGGCACGCAAGTCACCTTAACTGCGGTAGCCAACACCGGTCGGGATTTTGACCACTGGGAAGGCGCGGCATCGGGCACGTATCCGGTTACGGTCGTCACGATGAACGCGAACAAGGCGGTCACAGCGGTGTTCGTGGAAACCCATTACACGTTGACCTTGAGTGTAAACGATCTTGCACGCGGCTCGGTGACGCCAACTCCGGCCCCAGGGCCGCAAGGATATCCAGCGGGCACGACGGTTACGCTGAATGCTGCCGCCAATCCAGGTTTTGTGTTTTCTCACTGGATCGGGGATCTGGTCACTTCGGCGAACCCTGAATCCATCCTCATGAACGCCAACAAGGCCGTTACTGCGGTGTTCGTGCCGGAATACACCCTGACTGCGACGGTCCAAGGCAGCGGCACCATCGAACTTTCTCCGCCGGGGGGAGTATATCCAGAAGGCCAGAATGTCACGGTTACCGCGTCCCCGGCTACCGGCTGGGTCTTTGATCACTGGGAAGGCGCTGCGACAGGCGGTACGAATCCCACAACGGTGGTCATGAATGCGAACAAGGCGGTGACGGCGGTCTTTCTCCAGCGGTTTACACTTACCGTCACGACGGAAGGCAGCGGGTCAGTCGCCCCGTCTGGCGGGGTGTACAGCGCCGGGACCCAGGTGCCTCTCACCGCAACTCCGTCAGGCCAAGACGTATACTTCATCGAGTGGCAGGGCGACCTCAGCGGATCAGACAACCCTGCGCCGCTGACCGTCGATGGGCACAAGAACGTCACCGCCGTGTTCGCGAAGAAGTTCCAGGTGAACACCTATGCCGTCGGCAACGGCACGGTCGCGCCGCCCTCCGGCCTGTTCCGGGAAGGCGTGGAGGTCGAGTTCACGGCCACCCCGGCGACGGATTGGGCTTTCGACCGCTGGTCGGGCGATTTGCCGGGCGGGGTGAACCGGTACATCGAGGCCACGTCGACCCAGATCGAGCGGGCCATGAACGTGTATGCCCACTTCATCGAGCGCCCCGGCCTGAGCGATCTGGATATGGTCGGCGATTTGAACTACTTCCTTCTGGCCGTGGGCGAGAGCGCGACGGCGGCCACCTTCGACCGGAACGGCATCGACTACGATTCCAGCCTGAACCGCCTCTATGTGGGCAACGGAATTCTGGATGCGGCGGAGTTGTATCTGCTAGAGACGGTGCTCAAGACGCGGCATCTTGACCTGACGCGTAAGGCGGCCATCGCACACGATCCGGTGTGGGCCGCGTGGCAGACGAATCTCGCCCAAGCCAACGTGGACATGACCGGATACGATGGCCGAATCCTCAGGATTGTGGCGGGCTATATGACGTTAGGAAACTTCGACAGCGTGGAATGCATCAAATACATTGTGGAAGATGCATTTACCGGCATCACCATCGACCCGGCGGACTACGACCGATTCCCGCAACGGTATCTGAACATGAAGCGGGATGCGGACAACGACGGGATTTCGAATCGCGAGGAATGGGAACTCGCATCGCCCACGAGTTCGCTGGATAATCTTGCGGGGTTCTCGGCTGCAGCTACCGATGGTCAGCAAGCTGGTGGGTACGAGCCGGAAACGCTGCAGCCCAGCGGGTGCGAGAATGATGAGTGCCTCGATCGAGGATCATTTTATGTTTATGCAGCGCTCTTCGGCGACCCTCCCGATGATTGCGAAGTGTCGGGCTCGCCCATCGGCGAAGGAATCGCACTGGGAACACCATTCGAAGTCACGGCCACGCCCGATTCGGCAAATGGTTGGGGATTCTGGGCATGGCTAACGCAAGGGCCGTCGATGATCAATGGCAGCCGCGATGTGCAGGAATACGATCGCCTGCAGGGGAATGTTACTGCAATTGCAGTGTTCGGGCGTTTGGGCCTAAAGTTGCCGAAGGCTGGGGGCGCTGCCGATATCACAATCACCCCATCGGACGGGGCTCTCATCGAGGAGGACGAAGATTTTCGGTACGTCTTCGGCCCGCCGGGAAGTGAAGTGACGCTGACGGCGGAATCGACTCTTCCGGGATGGATCGTAGTAGATTGGGAGCTGAAAGGCGGAATAGGGTATGCGGACCCACGGTATTCACGGGAGAAGTCGGTGACCTTGCCACTCGGTGGCGGATACGCCCGGCCCCGGCTGAATACGCAGGCGCCCAACACGAAACGCATCGAAGTGCTTGTAAAGCAGGGTGGCACCGTGCATGCCTCGCAATCCACGGGGTGGGGAGGCATTTTTCTTCACACAGTAGCAGTTGACGAATCATCGCTTGTGGATCTGGCCGCCGTCGCGAACCCCGGCTGGGAATTCGTGGAATGGCAGATGGCAGGTCTCACTCCCGGGCAAAAGGTCGATTCGAATCTTACCGGACTGTCGGCGAATCAAGTTGACGAGGCTGTCGCGCTGTTCGCGAAGCGATCGGAGTACATCCTGGACATTGAAGTGATCGACGCCGACGGCGGCGATCCAAAGTGCGCGGGCTATGTCACAGTAGATCCGGCGAAGAAGTACTATTACGCGACCGACGGCCCGGTCGAGCTGACCGCCAATCCACAACCTGGGCACCGTTTCCTTGGCTGGGATGGGGACTTCCCGCTAATACCTCACCAGCCAACACCAGAAATCGAAGTGGATGTGGCTGCATTGGGAACGGATTGGACCATCAGGGCAATTTTTGCCCCAGAGGCTGTAGTCGTCAACTTTCACTTCGACGATAGTAAAGTGTATCCCATCAACCCGTTATGGCTCAACTGCAGCCCCGAATATATATGGGGATCCAGCACGGGCGACATTGCAGACCTGACAGGGAAAAAAGTGGTGGAAGTGCTGTCGTTCGATGTGAATTTGGACTTCCAAACCGATGTACTTCCTTTTCTGCAATCAGGTAATGAAGAAAGTGACGAGATGTACGCACTCGATGAACCTTGGAGCCAATACTTCGGCAGCCAAGTACCCCTGTTAGTAAGATGGGCTGAGATCGACGCGACGAAAGCGTTCCTACGAGAGGAGCATGGCGGAAGACCAATTCCCGATCCGCTCATCTCACTCCAGTGTTACACGAAAAAGCAATGGTACGTTTCACAATCAGACCGATTCTGCGAAAAATGGCAACTTATCGGGGGCCCCTATCTTATTGAACGATGTTTCTCGCCCGGAGCAAATAACACGATTCATTATTGTATCACGAAATCCCCAGATATTAATGAATGCATAGATTTCTCGCTCGAGTAAGTGAGATTAATCCACATTAATTTTCGTCGAGGGAGTCATTGCCGACATTGACTACTAACATGTTCTATGCCGCTCTGGCGTCACACGTGATACCTACTACGATTGGAGTTGCCGAAATGCCATTCTTACGAATCAAGTTTTTCCCGCAGGCCGCCAATTGTCTGATCCTTGCCGCTTTATCGCTGAGCACGGCGGGATACGCCGACATGGTAACGAGTGGTCCGATCACCGCCGATCTGCGCGTCAGCGTGTCAGATGACTCGGTGCCGGCCGGGTTTCCGCTCAAATTGAACATTCAAGTAACATCATCGCCGGAAGCAACCAGTGCCCCCCTCCGTATGTTTGAATTCGAGAGCAGCAACTCGTCGTTAGCGATAATCAACGATCAAGGGCAGACTGTCTCGCGTTCGCTTCCACCCTTGTCGGTGAACGATGGTTTTCTATCGGATATTCTGTATTGGGGAGTGCGCCTTGACAAGGCAGGCTCAAGTGCCGTCCTCACAATGCCCTTTGAGGCATGGTGCTCGACCGACCTCGCACCAGGCACGTATAGGTTGAAATTCACCATCTCTGAATTTCTCTTCAAGACTTGGACCAATGGCTCTGGCTCTACCAAGTCCTACTCCAATGAGGCGCCCTACACGTGGGAAGCGAAATTGATCATAGAAGAAGAAGATGTAGGTCGTGTCGAAGCTGCCTATGCCCACCTGCTAGCTGCCGCAAGGCAAGATATCACATCTCGAGATACAGAGACCGCTCGAAAGATGATCGTTCTTGCGAAATCGCGCGTGGCAACTTCGTATCAACTGCAACTCTTGCGATGTCCGGAATTGCAACAAATGGACGTCTCTCATCTTTGCCGCGCATTGGTCCGGCAAGGCGGCGCGGATGTAGCAACAGGAATTGTCGAAACCTTGCAGTCTGATCAAGTAACGCAGAAGTGGAAGAGGCATTTGATCTCGTGGGCGCTTTACCAAATACACCAGAAGAGAAACCCCAACGTGCTCGAGATAACGGAACCGTACTTCGAGGCCCACAAGCCACCACGAAATCCAAGCTACTACATGGCAGACTTCTAGTGCCAATGGCGGTGATTCTACCCATCACGGCCAAATTCTCCATATGGCTTGTCTGAGGCCAAGAGGCATGTCGTGGATGCAGTGTCGGGAGAACTTCACGGAGAGGACCAATCACTTCCTTTTCGAATAGTCTATCCCGAATTACCGGTACGACATATCGAGATTCGCGAGTCGGGACTGGCGAGTCACGAGTAGCCGTATTGGCAAGAAACCACACGACCAAGATAATGCCGCTCTGGCACCCGGCGGTATCTACCCGATACAGGAACTATTGGTTACTGTCGGCGGCGGGGACGAACTCGGTGTTCGACCATTGGGAAGGCGGGGCGTCGGGGACGGCGAACCCGGTGA
>BTVY01000081.1:0-15447 GCA_045863335.1 Candidatus Hydrogenedentota bacterium
AAGAGGACATTTCTAATGAGTTCAAAAGAGGACATTATCAGCAAGTTTTGACATTCTACCGTGCTATTCGAGCACGTAATGACTGAGATTGCCGGTCGAACCCACACACGATGGGCCGGATAGAGATCATTCCCGTCCTACTTGGTCGCGTCTACGCGGCGCTTTCTTTCGAAACTTTGCGCATCCGAAGGTTGAGCATTTCCACGAAGAGGGAGAAGCCCATGGCGAAGTAGATATAGCCTTTCTCGATGTGCCGTCCGAAGCCTTCGGCGAGGAGCATGACGCCGATGAGGAGCAGGAACGAGAGGGCGAGCATCTTGATGGTGGGATGGCGCTCCACGAAACGGCTCACCGATCCCGCGAAGACCATCATGATGCCGATGGCGATGACGACGGCGGCAATCATGATGGGTATGTGTTCCACCATGCCGACGGCGGTAATGACTGAATCCAGGGAGAACACGATGTCGAGCAGCATAATCTGGAAAATGACCGACGCGAAGGATGCGGCTACCTTGGCCTTGGATTCGTGGTGGCCGCCTTCGATCTTGTCGTGAATCTCGAAGGTCGCCTTGCCAATGAGAAACAGCCCGCCCACGAGCAGGATCAGGTCGCGTCCGGATACACCGTGTTCCAGGACGTCAAAGAGCGGTTTGGTCAATCCCATGATCCACGAAATGGCCAGGAGCAACAGGATCCGCATGACCATCGCCAGCGCCAGGCCGATGCGCCGCGCTTTGTCCTGCTGGGAGGGATGAAGCTTCCCCGTAAGAATCGCGATGAACACGATGTTGTCGATGCCCAGCACGATCTCGAGACTGGTCAACGTAACTAACGCGATAGCATTCTCAACGGTCAACAGTTCAGCCACGGTAGGGATCTCCGGTCGATGATTTGCGGTGGTTCGGTCTCGCCCTGCAACGAGAATGACGAGAACGGTATCAAACCGGCCGCCTTAAGGTCTATCGGCAACCGAACTGCGCGCCCGGCGGCGTCCTGCGTCCAGGGTAATGCTAGAGCGCGCTACTCAATCGCGGGACAAGGCCGGAGGGTCAAAATCCGCGAGCAATTCCGCCGTGGAGGAAACGAGATGTTTCACGGATTGGTCGCCGAGGTCTATCAGGTTTCCACCGCGCATGAACACCAGGCAGTTCGTGGCGACAATCACTTGATACCGTTGTGCCATCTTGAGTAAGCCTTGGTGGATGAAGACGCTGTTCTCATGATCCTGGCCAGTCTCGGGACTGTCGATGAGGACAATGGTTTCATCGGCATGGGATTGATGTCTCAGGCTATCCAGAACCGATTGCCCGTGGGACTGGAACATGGCGCGGATTCCCTGGACCATTTGCTCCCGGGACGAGAAGCTACCGCCGATAAGGGGATCAAGCGTTTCCGTGTTGACGTATTTAATCTTGTCGCTGTCGTTGGTCTTGTCGATCGCACACAGGGGGCAGGTCGCGATTGCGCGCAAGATGGTCGACTTGCCCGAGCCGTTCGGCCCCACCAGCACGTTATATCCAGGCTCGAACGCTACGCGGGGTCCGTAGAGGTCCAATCGGCGAACTTTGCTGGAGTGGTTAATACAGAGCGTAATCGACCTGATCATCGTAACCAACTTTCTTCCGTTTATGTAAGTTGCGGAGAGCAACCAACCTTCTCAAAAAACAATCCGGCGAAGCCAGCCTCCCGCACAATCTCCGGCTCGGCGTGCGGATGGCTCCAAGCAGGTTCTCCGGGCTTCCAAAACAACGTGCTCGCGGCGCGGACCAATCGGAATCCCGCGTCACCAACCAGGTCTATCGTATCGGCCAATGTTCGGAAACGGGCGTGGCGATATACCGGGTCGAATTCCTGGCCCATGCGATGCCCCTCCCGGCCGCCAACAGATCAGACTGTCACGAGGTGGTCCGAGTTGCTCCTTGGATTGCCAATACAGGTTCTCGCGGGGTCGCCGTTCACGCGGTTTGACGCGGAACGGTGAACTTCGCGATAGCTTCACCCTGCTTTCGAGCCGGTACCAGGAACGAGACAGAGCGGCACGGTGGCAAATCCGCTGGCGGGATACACGGCATTCTCCGGCGCCTTGCCCCTCAGGAAGCAAATCTCAGTTGTACGGGCCAGCAGTTCCTCCAGGAAGACGCGTAGTTCGAGCTGCGCGAGGGGCGCACCCGGGCAAATGTGAATTCCCGCTCCCCAAAGAAGACTTTGCTCGCGGTCCCGGTCGAGGCAAAACGCGGAAGCGTTCTCGAAGGCATCTTCGTCACGGTTTGCCGCTATCCAATTGAGCGACACCCGAACCCCGGCTTCAATCTTTCGTCCGCCGATCTCGACCGGTTTGGTGGTGATGCGCCGGTTGGACACGAGCGGTCCGCGGATGCGAAGTATCTCCTCAACCGCGGCGGGAATCGTCCCTGGCTGGTTGCGAAGCCGTTCCTGTATTTCCGAATGCTCCGCGAGAAACGCGGCGAGTATGCCGATCGAGCTGGCAAGTGTCCCGATCTCTCCCGCAGTCCAATTGCGCAGAACGCTGGCAATCTCGTCCTTGGTCAACGGCCGCCCCTGAACCATCTCATCCATTAACGACGCGGTGACATCCGTGTCCGGACCGGTGCCGGATTGCAGGCGCGCCTCGATCTGTTCGTCAACAATCGCGGTAAACTCCTGCGCAACAGCCGAAGTTGCCTGCCGGTCGTTCTTCAGAGTGGCTTCCTGGTTTCGACGCATCCACGAGACGAGCTGCCCGTGCAAGGCCTCGGGCCAGCCGAGGAAAGCACATTGGCATTGCACCGCAAACGGCAGCGCCAGACCTTGCATGATCTCGAGTTCGCGCAATGCCAACGCCTCTTTCAGGAGTCCGGACGCGATCGCCCGGCATGCCGGTTCGAAGGCGGACATGCGGGCTCCAGAGAAGTAGGGTTCAATGATGCGGCGGTATGCCGTGTGCTGCGGCGGGTCCATTCCACTGGGTACATTCAGATGCTGTGACACCGCGTTGCTGAAGGTTTCGTGATCGTGCAGCGCGCGGATAACGTCCGCGTGGCGAAACAATGTCCACCCCATGCGATCGTTGTACGCCACCGGGCAGCGTTCGCGCATCGCATCGTACGCAGCGGATTGGTCCTGGAGCACCTCCGGCGAAGTCGGGTCCCAGTCTGGTTGAACGTCATCGGGTCTAGTCATAATCGCGTTTCCGTGATTGGCGCGCAGGTCCCGCCGAGTACGGAGCGAGACCTGTGCGCAGTCCAGGCTTGTTTCGGCCGGAACCGCCGTCGTCAACCGGCCGCGTTCCGCAACAACCATCCATAGTGATAGGGCGGCAGGTCAATCTTATCGTTCGTCTCACAGACAAAACCTGCCTCCTCCGCCCAGGCGCGGCACTGTTCCGGCCGGGGCCGAATCTCCATGGAAGGCCCCCGCGGTGTCTCGGGGTCATAGTTCCAATGCATGATAGCAAGTTGTCCCCCGGACGTGAGTATGCGCCGCGCTTCACGCAGCAACACCAGCGGTTCTTCCGCGTGCAAGATATTGAATAGCATGGCGTAGTCCACGGAGCCCGCGTCGAGCCCGGTGCCGTCGGCCACGAAATCCCGTTGATAGAACTGCGCGTTATGCACACCCTCGGCCGCCGCGCGGCGCCCGCACTCCGCAACCATTTCCGGCTCGATGTCGAAGCCATAGAGAGTGCCCTGGATGCGCCGGGCGGCAGGGATGGAAAAGGTCCCGTAGCCGCAGCCAAAATCTACCGCGTCCCGTACCAGGTTCTCGAGCCCGAGGGCCCGCAGAATCGTCTCCGGCTCGAAAAACGAGCGCCACATCTCCTCGTTCGGCATTCCGCTGTCCCGTGTCTTCATCGCAGTATCCCCGTCTATGGCGCACTGACGCGACGGGCCGCAGTAAACCACACGAGGCCGAGTCCGATCATCATCAGACCGATGAACCAAATGCGCGGTTCCACCCAAAAAGCAAGGAATAGACACGAAGCCAGGCCGCCCCAGGCCCAGGCACGGGGGTACAAGCGGTGTTCGGGTGGGAGCCGGAGCGCGGCGAAGTTGGTGATGGCGTAGTAGACGAGCACCGTGAAGGCGCTGAAGGACCAGGTGGTCTTGACGTCTCCCAACAGGCACAACGCGCCTACGGCAATACCGATGACCCAGACGGCAACGTACGGGGTGTTTTTGGTTTGATTGATTCTGGACAACGCGCCCGGAGCATCGCCGCGGCGGCCCATGGCGAGAAGCACCCGCGACAGGCCGAGAATGAGATTGAGCAACACTCCAAGCATCGCCGTCACAGCGCCCAGCGCGACGATCCAGGCGCCGCCCGGGATACGGCCAAACTCGCGCGCGATGATCTCCAGTGGCGCGGCGGCCTTGGCCGTGCTTTGTGCAAGCACTTCGGACCCTGCCGCACCGACCGCGGCGAGGGCGACGAGGATGTAGAGGGAGGCCGATACCACGAGCGTTGTGACTATCGCGCGGGGGATAGTCTTGCGTGGTTCCTTCACTTCTTCACCGAGCGTCGCGATGCGGCCATAACCCGTGTACGCGACGAACATGAGCGCGGTCGCGTGCAGCAGCGATTTCGTTGTGGTCCAGCCTTCGCCGGACTCGGACCTGAAGAAGGGCGTCAAGTTCGCACTTCCCTTGGCCATGGCTGCCGGTAGAACCGTCGCGACGAATGCCAGCAGCGCGACGACGGTCAATCCCACGATCGCCACGTTCGCCCGATTGGACCGGGTCACCCCGCCGGCGGCGATGGCGGTCAAGACTGCGACCGCAACGACGGCCAACACAATCCGGCTTGCCTCGCCGGACATGCCAGCTGCATTCAGAACGTACCCGGCGAAACCGAGACCGGCCGTCGCAGCCGAGGCGCTCTTCGCGCACAGAAACATCCAGCCTGCTGTGAAGCCGAGCCGGGGTGTCAGAAACTGGTAACCATACTCATAGGTTCCGCCGCTGATCGGATGTGCGGCGGCAAGCTGGGCGCTGCTGAGGGCGTTGCAGGTCGCCACCAGTGCGGCCAGAGCCGTCGCCAGGATTACCGATGGACCTGCGACTCCCGCCGCGATGGCGAGGCTCACGAACACACCCGTGCCCAGGATGGATCCCAGCCCCATGAGCGTCGCGCCAAACACGCCTATCTCACGTTGAAGCACCGAATCGCTCACCCATCGCGGTTGTGACATCAGGGTTGCGTCTCCTTTCGCATGTGAATTGTGCCCTCGGCTTTTTGGCCCAAGAGCTCGTGACTAAAATCTATCTCCGCGGTCAATGACATTCCGGTCTTCACCTCGAGTTCTGTCTGCGCCGATAGTTTGACATCTGGTTGTACGATTCGGAGCGTGTAGTGCCCCGGTGGAATGCGTTCGATTTTGAATTGGCCGGCGTCGTCCGTCACATCGAACCAGGGGTGGTCAAACACGTAAATCCAACCACTCATCCAAGGGTGAATGTCGCAGGACAATCGGATTGGACCGCCGGCCGGTTCTTCCTTGAGGACGCGTTCGTATGCGCCGTCAGCGGGCGTCATGACATTGAACGCGTTAAAGCTGTTTAGAGCCGTGGCGCGCACATTGTGATTGGCGTAATCCTGATTCCCAATCGCAACCGTTTGACCGGGGCGGACACCGACAACGCGAGGGTGGAACTCGTAGTCAACTTGTTCGATGGTGACCTTCGCGAGATCGTCGACATCGCCGGTTACCGGCGGCGTCTGACCATCCGTCAAGGCGAGATAGACCATGGCATAGGCGAGACCGCCATTGGACGGGTTGACCGAGAGCTTCGCCCTGTGCTTGCCCTCGTTGTCGGCAAGCTTTGCCGTTGGTATCGCGCCGGTGTAGCGAACCACTCCGGATATGGTTGCGCCCTCTTGCGTGTCTGCGTCGACCGCTACTCCCAGGACGAGTCCTAAAGACACACCACACATAAAGCGAATCCACGAGGCCATCGCCGGAGCCGTCACACCAGTCTGCACGGACACTCTCCTCACATTTCGGTCTGCCGAACCCGTTTATGAGCGCTCGCGAGTCCAAATCCGGTCTAGCGACCAACGGCCTCCGCCAACGAGCAGGAGGAACCAAGCCCCCAGCAGCATGGCGAAGTCAGTGCGCATTTCATGGGCCATGCTCCAGAAACCGTAGCGGGACAGTTCGCGCACGTGAAATCCCCAGAGGTCGTGGCCCAGCAGGATAGGGATCTTGGTCGTCACGATGGCGACCACCATGATCGCGATCAGCGGCACCGCCGCCAGCCGCGTGAGTAGACCGATCAAAACGAGAATCCCGCACAGGATTTCAAAGCCACCCACGAGCGGCGCAATGAATGCCGCGTTGTCGAAGCCCATCTTCTCAAACCGTCCCACGCCGAGCGATTCGGCATACAGGAATTTCTGTATCCCTTCCGACAGGAACACCGCGCCGACGGCAACACGAACGAGAATCGTGGCTGCGGGGGAGCGACTCGACATGAGTAGTTTCAGTCTTGCCATGGTTGATCTCCCGATGGAGTTTCTCGGTCAGCTCATTTGGGCCACGCTGCATGGGGATCGAAGTTTAGGATTCGCTCGGCAGGTTCGCCCGGAATGTGGGGGTGCAGGAACGGCTTATCCGAGGCCTTGTGGCAAGCGTAGCATCCCTCGATCGTTTGACGATAGGCGGCCTCAAAGGCTGCGCCGTCCGTCGCTTTAATCGCGTCATCCACGGATACAAGCAACGTATTGTCAACCGCTTCCAGTATCGCGCGGAGATCGACGTCGCCAGCTTGGGTCTTTCGTACTGGGATGATATTCACGGCCCACTTCAAGTGGGACCGCGTTTCCGCCAAATAAAACGCGGCCAACGGCCAGTTTTCCTCGCGGGCAGCAAACCAGAGATTCGTAAAGTGAAATCCCACATCCTGCATCGCGTGCGCCTGGTCGGGAACCAAGGCTTTCAGCCGCTCGACTTCCGCGCGCAACTCGTCTATTTCCGGTGTAGACGAATCCTGCGCGGATACTGCGCGCATGCCCGATGCCGATACAAAGAGAAGGCAGCCTACCGCCACCACAACTAGCAACGCAGGAATGAACGGTACACGGATACAATAAAAGGTTCCAAGCCACCTCATGATAGTTCTCCTTTGTCACCAGGAATTTCGTTGCGGATCGTGGAAGAGCCGCCGCGATTTGTAGTTACGCGTGGGAGCCGATTATCGTTCTCGGCCCGGGGTTGCCTTTTCTATTGCCGGTTGCGACGAGCCGGGTCGGGCTTGACTTCCTTTACGAGTTCAGCCATCTGCTCGCGCACCGCCGCGAGCACTTCCGAGCCAAGCGGGGTAATCCGATACAGCTTTCGCGCGCGCGAGCCATTCCCATCTTGCTCTACGGACAGCCACCCGTGGTCCACCATACGCTTCAGCAATGGGTACAAAGTACCGGGACTGACGTCGTACCCGTGGGATCGAAGCTCCTTCATCATCCAATTGCCGACGATAGGTTCCTCGCTCGCGTGGTGGAGGATGTGCACCTTCCAGAATGCGAGCAGGATTTCCCGATGAACTACATGCCATTGAACTATCATTACGATAATCGTAAACGCTGGCCGTAATGATGTCAAGAAATCAACGCGATTCGTCATCCACACGAATCGAACCGAGGCACTCCGGCTAGGGATTGGTTCTTACCTTCCAACTCGCGTGGTTCTTCGACCAAAGGCTGCATTCTAATACGTGCTCTTCGGAAGCAATGTGGAATTCGTGCGGGAGGGAGTCTGTGTGCTTTTGTCCCGGAGTCGGCCACATATCGCCCGCCGAAACGGGTAAGTGGTTCCGCTATCCGAAAATCATCAAGACGGCAAGGTAGCTAGATGGGTCGGCGGATACGGCGAGCGGCCAGAAAGGCCAGCCCGGTTCCAAGGAGGATCATTGTGCCGGGTTCGGGAACGATGGTAGGCGCGGCGACACTCGTCTCACCGAACGCCTCCAAGGGATAAGCATCCGGCATCGGAATGGCCGCCGCGTGAGTAGATTGGTCCTCCAAATCCCAGCGATATCGAACCTGAAGTTCCTGATCTTCGTTTTGAAACTGCGGATTGTCCAAGCGGAACACGCTGGAGTCTGCCGATTCGGAAGTGGTTACTTGTTGGGGATCATCTATTTTTTCGGCGGTACTCGCACTCGCGATACACGCGGACGCGAGCACTGCGCGAAGCAGTGTCTTGGTCAGCACTGGACTTCTCCTAAGGAACAAGCGGTCATCGCTTTAAAGAAATAACCGGGCGACAGAAACATCGACCCAGGCAGGATTCAACCTTTACACTAGACAGAGAAAGCAGATGGCGTGCCAATAGGAAAAGCGAATTCAACCCTCTCAAATCGGTTAAGTTACGCTGTTTCCGCCATTTGTGTAGGACTTGCCAAGGCATGCTCAGGTTTAACTGCGTTGTCATTTGTGACAACTTATTAATCATTCCCCCCTGCAAGGTATAAGGACTGATGAGAAATGTTGATCAAGAGCTCCGCGCAATGCCGATACCCAACGAGTCGCGGATGACATAGATCGGACGGTGTTGAGTCTCCAGGTAGGTCCGGCCGAGGTACTCGCCAAGAATGCCGATGAAGACGCACTGCAGCCCGCCCAGGAACCATAACCCAGCCACGGCAAGTGGTAGCCAACCGTCGCCGTATCCCAGACCGAGCCGGATCAGGAGGTATATGGACGCGGCGCCGGCGAAAAGCGATAGGAAGACCCCGAAGATGCCGGCAACTCGAAGCGGCATCATGCTAAAGCTGGTGATGCTGGTGATGGCCAAGCGCGTGCTGGCGCGCCATGAGTATTTCGTGGCGCCGGAGTGCCTACGCCCGTGCTCGTAGTCCACTGTTGTTTGGCGAAATCCCGCCCAGGAGGTCAACGTTCGCACCAGCCGGTGCCGTTGCGGGCACCGCAGAAAGACATCTGCTACGGCGCGGTCGATGAGACGGAATTCGCCCGTATCAAAGGGGAAGTCCCAACCCACCATCGCATTCATGACGCGATAGAAGCCGAATGCAGCAACACGCCTCCCAAGCGGATCGTCCGAACGCCGTATTCGGCGGCCTCCGACAATCTCGAAGCCTTCCCGCCATCTTGCCAGCATCTCGGGCAGCAACTCAGGCGGGTCCTGGCCGTCTGCGTCGAGGATGGCGACCACGTCGCCCCTGGCCGCCTCGATTCCGGCGGTCAAAGCAGGTCCCTGACCGAAATTTCGGGAAAGGAACAGGGCTTTCACGCGGTTATTTTGGGCGTGCAAATTCTGAAGCACCTCCCGCGTGTCGTCCGTGCTGCCGTCGTCGACGAAGACGATTTCCCAATCTAGGTCAATCCTGGCAAGCGCCTCTTCAGCGCGTTCGTATAGCGGACCGAGATTGGCCGCCTCGTTAAATGCCGGCACGACGATCGACAGGAGCTTTCGCCCTGTGCGGGATTGGGGATTCATCTCCATTTCCTGATCCATCGCTTCAGCCGGTTCCCGATCTTTTTCGCGCGGCGATGTGAAAGCTCCAGTAGTCGTCGCGTTCCGGGTTGTACTCCAGAATCTCCATGCCCGCCTCTTCGAGAAAGGGGACAACGCTCTCCCACGTGGGACTCCATTTGTGCGCGCCGCCGACCCAGGGGCCGCCGGGCCGCCAGAGCGCCATGGACTCATGGGGCAGATAGAGGAAGAGCACGCCACCGGGTTTCAGCTTGCGGATCCACAGTCTCAACGCGTCCTGCCACCGGGCGAGATGTTCGAGGCAATGGGAACTGAATATGTAATCGAGGCTCACATCGTCGAACCGTTCCAGCCGGTAGGCGTTTTCGCCGAGGCGATCGTCCACCGGCGTCGCGCCGGGGAAAGGCCACGCGTTTGCGCCGACGTCGATGCCGGTTCCGGCGCAGAACTGCTTCGCGGTCTCCAGGACGTAAGAGGCCGCATTACCTTCGTGGAGGTATCCGGGATACCGGACGCCATTGTAAACGTAGTACGTTGCGCCGTCCTCGACGACTTCCTTCACCTGCCGTCGTGTCCACGCGCAAACCAGCGCGGGAACAATCTCGTCCGGATGCTTAACCGCCCGAGTCAGCATGGAAAAGAGACGCAACGTAAGTGCTCCCGATTATTCCTTGACGCGTCAGCTGTTATGCGTTTCGCCCGCGGTAGCGCAATCCGAGTACGGCGATATCATCGGTCTGGGGCAAGCCCGCGGAGAACGCGCGCACGTTGGCAAAGACTGCTTTGACCAGTTCGGGGATCGGCTTCGCCGCCTGTTTGCGCAAAACTTGTTCGAGCCGTGCTTCGGAGTACAGATTCTTGTCTCCGTCCATGGCCTCGCTAACGCCGTCGGTATAGAGGATAAGGCTGTCGCCCGGCACCAACTCGACCTCTCCGCCGTGGTACTCGCCTTCCGACGAAACGCCCAGGACCAGTCCCCCGGGATGTTCCAGTGCGCAGACTTCGCCGGTTTTTCGAATGAGGTACGGCGGCTGGTGGCCCGCAACGCAGTAGTCGGTCTTGCCGGTCGCCGTGTCGATGATCCCGTAGAACAACGTCACGAAGAGGCCCGCGCTGTAATCCGCGCAAAGCAGGCGATTGACCTGGCGAAGGCAGTCCGCGGCGCGAAATCCTTGCAGGGCCGTGGCCTTCACCAGGGTCCGTGAGACCGCCATGATGATCGCCGCCGGGATACCCTTGCCCGCAACGTCGCCGATCACGATGCCGAGCCGGTCGTCGTCGATCAGGAAAAAGTCATAGAAATCGCCGCCCACGTCGCGGGCGGGGATCATCTTGCCGAACAACTCGAAATCGTCGCGCTCAGGGAAAGCCGGAAACACGCTGGGCACGATGGATCGCTGGATGCGTGTCGCCACTTCCAGTTCCTGTTGCACCGTGCGGAGCCGGTCCTGCGCGGCGACCGCGTCCTTGATCATCTGGAGTTCGCGCGTGGTCTTCTCGATGGTGATCTCGAGGTCTTTGAAATCGATGGGCTTGGTCAGGAAATCGAAAGCGCCGCGGTTCATGGCGGTGCGGATATTCTCCATGTCGCCGTACGCGGACACAATGATCGCCTTGCGCGGGGTGTCCAGTTCAGCAAGCTTGGACAAGAGGGTCAATCCGTCCATCTCCGGCATGTTGATATCCGTGAGGACAATATCGATCTCCCCGTCGGAGTCGAGCTTTTCCAAGGCATCGACGCCGTTCCGGGCAAAGACAAATTCGAACTCCGCATCCCGGATCTTCTTCCGGAAGCGTTGTCGAATCAGGGTTTCCAGGTCGGGCTCATCGTCCACGACCAGCAACTTAATGGGCATGATACTCAGTATTTCCTCGCTCATGGCAGGCGCAACACGTCCCGCCGGAGTTGGTCAAAATCAAGGGGTTTGGACAGGAATCCATCGACGCCAAGCCGTTCCGCAACAGCCCTGCGGCCGTCGCCGTCCGGCGGCGCAATCATATATACAGGTGCGATGACCTTCCGTTCCCGAATTGCCTTCAGGAGATCCAATCCGCTCACGCCGGGCAGATTAATGTCCGAAAGGACGAGCACGAGATCGGGCAGCCCGTTCGCTTCCAGATTGTCCAAAGCGGATTCCGCCGATTCGGCGAACCGGAACGCGACTTTGCCGTCGCGCACTTCATGCCGGAATCGCTGGGTAAACAGCGACCGGGTGTCGGCCTCGTCGTCTACAACCAGTACGTTCATTTCCTCTTCCGGCTCTTTTGGGGCGGTTTCTTGGGCAAGGCGATGCTGAACTCGGTGTATTCACCGGGCTCCGTATCCACAATGAGTTCGCCCAAATGCTCCCGCACCACGATATCGTAGCAGATTGAGAGCCCCAAACCTGTCCCTTCGCCCGAAGGCTTCGTTGTGAAGAATGGATTGAAGATACTGTCCTTGATTTCTTCCGGGATTCCGGGGCCGTTGTCGCGCACGCGGATCTCCGCGTGAGACCCCGCGTCGCGCGTGCGGACGGTCAGTTGGGGCACGAAATCCCCGTTCACGGCCAGTTTCTTCTGGTGGGCCGCGTAGCAGCCGTTGTTCACAATGTTGAGAACGACGCGGCTCAAGTCTTGCGGTACGACCGGGATAGCGCCCAAGCCCTCGTCGTATTGCAGGTCGAGGCGGATGTTGAAGGAGGCGTCCCGCGCGCGCAACCCGTGGTATGCCAGCTTCACGTACTCGTCGACCAGCGCGTTGATGTCCGTGGGCTGCCGCTGCGATTCCGAGCGCGAATGCTGGAGCATGCCCTTCACGATGCGGTCCGCCCGTTTGCCGTGATCCAGTATGCGGAGGGTGTTCTGCTCGATGTCCTGCAGGAGCGTCTCGATTCCCTGCGCGTTGGCGTCATCCAGGCGGTCCCGTTGCGCGTCCAGCAGGGTGCGCAACTCAAGGGTCAATTCCGCCGTCAACTCGGCGAAATTGTTCACAAAATTCAGAGGATTCTTGATCTCGTGGGCGATGCCGGCGGTCAACACGCCCAAGGAGGCCATGCGTTCCTGGGTGATCAGCTTGCGCTGGGTTTCGCGCAAGGTCTCCAGCGTGGTCTGCAACTCCGCGTTCTTCGATTCGAGTTCACTTGTTCGCTGTGCGACCTGTTCCTCCAAGGTGCGGCTGTAGTCCTGGTGGAGCTTTTGTGCCCAGCGCCGCTCGGAGATGTCCGTCACGCTGCCGCGCACCAACTTGCGCCCCGTCGCGGGCAGGCGCACCAGCCGGACTTCGCAGGGGAATTTGCGGCCCTGCTTGTCCTGGCACGTTATCTCGAATTTCATGGCGCCGCCGCGCAAGGCTTGCTCGAGCCTTTCTTCCACCAGTTGGGGGACGGTTCGCCCCACCAGGTCGTCCGGCGCGGTGACGTGTTCGGGCCCGACCTGGAGGATCTCCTCCGCATCGTACCCGAACAGCTTTTGCGCGTTGCGATTGGCGTCAATGAACAAGCGCGTCTCGGTGTCGATGACGACGATGGCTTCGGGTGCGTGTTCAACCAGCGTGCGAAACCGCTCTTCGCTCTCCTGCAACGCCCGGCTCGCCTCTTTGCGTTTGGTGATGTCGCGGGCGAAAGCGCTGAAGGTGTTGCTGTCGCCGATGCGCACGTGGGTCATGGAGACTTCCAGCGGAAAGGCATGGCCGTCGCGGTGGAGCGCGGTCATCTCGACCCGGCGGTTCATCATGTGGCTTTCGCCGGTCGCGAGATACCGCTGCAACCCTGCGTCGTGAGCGTCGCGATATTCCGGCGGGATGATTACGGTCGATAAACGCTGGCCCAGCACCTTTTCGCGCCGCCACCCGAACATGGCCTCGGCCTGGGCGTTCCAGCCGATGATCTGGCCTGCCGTGTTCATGGCAATGTAGGCATCCATGGCGTTGTCGATAACGGCGCTGTTGCGGCGTTCGCTCTCCTGGATGGCGCGTTCCCAACGTTTGCGCTCAGTCACGTCGCGGAAGCTGACCATGAACCCCGAGAGGCCGGTGTCGGGCGACAGACGATTGCCCGAGGCCTCGAAGTACCGCCAGGTGCCTTCGCGATGCCGGATGCGGCAGGTAATCACCGGCGCCCCTTCGTCTCCACGGGTCTGCCGCCGAAAGGCCCGGGCCAATTCGCGCTGGTCGTCCGGATGGATGAACTCCGCGCTGGGCTGGCCGGTAAGCTCTTCGGCGCGATGCCCGAGCACCTGCGAAACCGAAGGCGTCACGTAGGTGATCAGGCCCGCCTCATCGACGAGAGCGATAAGATCCTGGGCGGTTTCGACCATGGACTGGAAGGCGTCCCGCATGCGGAGCGGTTCGCCGGCGGTCTTCGATCGCCGCTTCGCCGCAAGGGCAATCGTCGCGAGATTCGCGATGGACGAGGCAAAGTTCTCCTCGTCCGAGTACCATTCGCGCTTCGGCCCTACGTGCTCGTTGCACAGGACACCAATGACGTTTCGGCCATGGACGATGGGTACGTCGAGCATGGACGTGATCCCGTGGGCGCTCAGGTAGTCGGGATGGAATTCCCGCGTGCGCGGATCCGACGCGGCGTCGTGCGCAACGATGCGGTGCTCAGTGCGCAACGCCTCAAAATAGCGCGGGTACTGCGGTTGCTCCAATACCATGCCCGACGAAAACCGGTCCTTGCTCAGCTCATAAAGCGCGGAGCACTTTAGAGAACGCTCGTCCCGGGAGAACCGCCACACGCTGACGCGGTCGCATTCAAGCGTGCGCGAGGCCACCTCCACGATGGCGCGCAACGCATCGTCCGCGTCTGACACCTCGGCGATGGTGATCTTCGATAACTGGACCAGCGCGTTATTCTGCGTCCGTTGCCGGCGCTCGACCGCCAAGGAGTCCTGTGTCGCGGCCATATCGGTCTCGGGAGTACTCAAGAGCGTCGTTGCCTCGCGTTCGTGGAAATGGAACAAAGAACCGGCCGCGCCCCGCACGGCGCGGACTTCCGGCATTTTACCTCAAGGGAAGCACCTTTGCCGAACCGGTGAATTTGAAAAGGAACAAGCCTACTGCTAGCCTTGTATCATGGACGGACGAGTTACGCACGACCGGGAAGCGGAATCGATGGAAGCCAAGGCGCGTTGGTTCCAGTCTCTCACCATGGAAGAACGCATGGACCTCCTTTGCGAATTCACCGACCTGGTGCTCGCCGTCAACCCATCCCTCCAGGAGCAAAAGCGTGCTCAACCGGTTCCAGGACGTATTCAGGTCATTTCAGCGCCGTGACGTGAAATAAGTTGTGATTTTCTTACAGTATCACCTCGCGCTTTTGCTATGGCTACTTGTTCGCGTCGATTCGTGATCATAGAACGGAAATCACACTCTGTAACGCCAACTGCGCTGGCAATTGTCGCAGTTATAAAGCCATATGCGTGAGCTGATGTAGGACGGCTCCACTAAATTGCCACAGTTGTTACATCTCGCTCGTCGGCATTCAAATTCGCTCATGATTTCACGAATCTCTTGTGTTTCAATAGACCACTTCCTCCACCAGCTCCCAATAATTATCACTGCAGGAGTTAATAGAAAGCCAAAACAGCCGAAAAATAGGCTAGCAATGGTCCCAACAATTACCCCGATTACAGTCAGCTTTCCGGTAGTTAGAGTTTGCATGGCCCCCTCCTCCTCGCAATTGCGACGACGGTCATTTCGCACAAAACCGCCGTTGGAATATCTCAAAGTCACTGATGCTTGTGAATTCCTCTACGACGTCCTCGTTATCATCGCCTCCGCGAGAGATTATCACGACACCACCGTTCTCAAGGACTTTGCGAGAGATGGTAATCACATCATCAAGATACTCAGATTGATTCAACATCTTCGGATCCAGTAAGTCCTTGTAAAGCTTAAGAACCAGCGCCACTTCCATCTGTTCAACTCCTTTCCAACTTGTAACATCGAAGAAAACTGGCTCCTCACAAGAATCTGTGCACCAATTCGGGCTCGGGTAGCTTTCCCAAGC
>BTVY01000082.1:0-14607 GCA_045863335.1 Candidatus Hydrogenedentota bacterium
AAATACGATTGCGAACAAGAGAGCATTGCCACTTGACGAAAGAGCACCTAATGGGCGTCCCTATTTTTCGCACCGTCCAACCTTGAATGACAACCCGCTTTCCGATCTGCTATTTTTTGCTCAAGCGGATAGGGGAATCTTCCACAGTGAACGCGCTGGAGCGGTATTTCGGCATTGAAGCGGCGGGGTCGTCGGTGCGCCGCGAAGTCATCGGCGGGCTGACCACCTTCGCCACCATGAGCTACATCGTCTTTGTGCAACCCACCGTGCTCAGCGCCGCGGGGATGCCCTTTGGTTCAGTGCTGCTCGCCACGTGCCTCTCGTCCGCCGTGGCCTGCGTGCTCATGGGTCTCTTCGCGCGCTATCCTTTCGCACTCGCGCCGGGCATGGGCGAGAACTTCTTCTTCGCCTTCACAGTCTGCTCGACCTTTCCCGGCGCCATGGGATTCTCGTGGCAGGCGGGGCTCGCCATCGTCCTCATTTCCGGGCTCATCTTTCTCGGCCTCTCGCTTTTCGGCGTGCGGGAGCAAGTCTTGCGCGTGTTGCCGGACTGCCTCAAGCACACCATCGCCCCGGCCATCGGCTTCTTCATCACCTTCGTCGGCCTGCAATGGGGCGGCATCGTGAAGCTCAGCCCCACGACCATGGTCACGCTGGGCGACCTGAGTCATGGCGTCGCGCTCATCACCATCGCCGGCGTGTTCCTCATCGCAACGCTCATGGCGCTCCGCGTCCAGGGCGGCATCCTCATCGGTATCGTCGCAACCTGCGCCTTGGGACTGGCCACCGGCGTTATGCCCTATCCCGAAAGCAAGGTCGATCTGACCTTCGACACGTTTTTCCAGCTCAACTTCGCCGAACTCGCGCAACATTGGGACAAGGCGCTCGTCGCCATCCTGTTGTTTTTCTTCATGGACCTCTTCGACACGGTGGGCACGCTTGTCGGCGTGAGCCGTCAGGCGGGCTACATCACAGAGGAAGGCACCTTGCCGCGCGCAAAACAGGCCTTCCTCGCCGACGCGAGCGCGTCCTGCGTCGGAGCCCTCTTCGGCACATCAACCGTGACTTCGTACATCGAAAGCGCCACGGGCGTCGCCGCCGGAGCGCGCACCGGTCTCGCCGCCGTCGTCACCGGGATTTGCTTCGTCGTCGCCATCTTCGCCGCGCCCATCGTTCACATCGTCGGCAACGACGTGGGCCCCGCCTTCTACGGCACCGGCCCCACCGATTTGCACGTCGCCATGTATCCTGGCGTCGCGCCCGCGCTGATCATCGTGGGATTGCTCATGATGGCTCCCCTCCGCCGCGTGAACTGGGACGACATCACCGAAAGCCTCCCCGCCTTCTTCACCGTCGCCATGATGGTCTTCGGATTCGCCATCCACGAAGGCATCTCCATCGGCTGCGTCAGCTACGCCGCCATCAAGACCTTCACCGGCCGCTGGAACGAAGTGCATCCCATCATGTACATCATCGCGATTGCCCTCATCGCGCGTTACGCGCTCTTGGTGTGATCGCTACGGGATTCGGCGCACCACGATGACCGGCCGGTTCACCGGCGTCGTGCCGTCGATGGGCTGGTTCAAATCCCACTCGTTCCACCAGCCCACGAACTCGAAGTGGGGATGGGCGGCGATGAACGCGAGAAACTCCTGGGGAAACACGCGGCGGCGAATGGCGGTGTCTTCAAGTTCGCGATGCTCGCCGTTCTCTTGGATGTCGAGGTGGAGCGTGTCTTCGTAGATCTGCTCCACGCGGTTGATGCAGCGTGTCCAGTAACTCGCTTGAATACGGACCCCGTCCCGCTCGACTTCCCACATATCGACCACGTCCACCATGGGATCGAAATCCACCGTCCACTCCATGAAGTAGAGTCCACCCGGCGCCAAGGCCCGCGCGACGGCATCGTAATGGGTCTGAAGATGCGCTGTGTCCCGCGCATACAAGGAGGCCAACAACACGCACGCAAAATCCACCGGCTTGGGCAGTTTAAACGCGGCGAGATCCGCCTCGACAAACGTGGCTTCCGCGTGCAACCGCCCGGCGTTCTCGCGCGCCATATCGAGCATGGTGCGACTCAAATCCACACCCGTGTACCGTGCGCCGGACCCATGCCACGCCGCAAGATGCGGCGCCTGCCCACAGCAGATCTCCAGAACACGCCGCGGCGCGCCCAGCCCAAAGCGCTCCGCGCAGGCCCGCATCACCTCCACTTCCGCATCGTAATCGCGATACGAAAAGGCAAGGTCATAGTACCGGGGCGAATCAGAAAGGGTGGGCATTGCGGCTTCCTTAATACCAAATGTCCTGTGACGAAATAGCAGATTCACGGTGCGAACGACATCCCCCTTAATCCCCCTTCAATGGGGGAATTCTCGCACACCTTCGGTGTGCGGCAATGTTTGTACGATGCGATGAGATTTGTGATTGTGCATTCGCCCAAACTCTGCCTTCCGCCAATTCCCCCATTGAAGGGGGATCAAGGGGGATGTTATCTCCGGCCAAGGCCTCCGGCAATTGCACTGATACGTCGGACCGCAATCAGCCGCCAATGTGGTTGCTCAGCACGTCGACGAGTTCGCCGCGTTCGTATAGCTCGGCGATAGCGAGCGGAGTGCGCCCTTCCTTGTCCTTGGCTCGTGGATTGGCTTTTTGATCGAGCAGCAGTTGGACCAGTCCCACATTGTGCCCCGCGGCCGCGATGTGCAACGGCGTCATGCCGTTCTCTTGCGTCGCATTCACCCTGGCCCCGCGTTCGATCAGAAACACGGCCATGTCGTGATGCCCCGACGCGCAGGCCGCGTGCAACGGCGTGTTCTCCGGGGCGAGGCTGTCTTCTCGCGACACGGCGTTTACATCGGCGTTCTGTGCCACCAGAAATTCCGCAATATCCCGCCGGTTGAAGTGCGCCGCGAGATGCAGCAACGTCCACCCGTCGTGCGAATACGCCTTCACGAGGTCCGGCGATTTCTCCACCAATTCCCGGACCCGTTCACCATTGCCGGCCACCGTCGCTTCGAACGCGTCCATCTCCGCGCCCGCATCAACGAGCAGATCGACAAGCCCACGGTGCCCGCGATAGGCCGCGTACAGGATCGGCGAATCGCCCTTCTCATTACGGGCCTTCGCCAGGTCCGGATTGTCCCGCAACAACTCCGCGAGACGCGGCCCATCCCCGTTGGCGATGGTCTGGAAGGGTTCCTCAATATGCGGCGTCGGCTTCGACATGGGAGAATCTCGTGATGGGAACACAGCCTGCACGGCTATTATGGATCGGCCACGCTGGAACCGCAAATGAACAAGGTGAGGCGAGTGGGACCCGCTACTTTCACGGGCGAGCAGCTTCCTCGAAATGTGAACACCACTCCAGTAAGGCACAATATGGAGTGCGGCCACGCCGGGGCGTGGCTGCTTTGTTCCTGGCAACGTAGTTGACCTAAGCTCGCCCTGGCATTCAAGACTACTTTGGCGCATTGCAGCCGAGTGCTATTAGCAACGCGTGCAATTCCGCTACCCTATCCACGTTCGACGTAATTCTAAGGGCGTATCGCTCAGATTGAAGCAAAGCAGCCACGCCCCGGCGTGGCCGCACTCCATAGCATGTCTCTATGCGAAACTTATGCGTCTTGCCGTCACCTGCTGCGAACCTATTCCTCCGGCGCGACGGGCCGCAACGTGCTCCACTGCGCCAACTCCACGCGCAGTTCCACCGGCTCCCCCGTGCCCGGACGCGCTTCCACTTGCTCTCGAAGATTGGCTCCGTCGCGCGCGCCGAGTTGGTACACTTGGTCCTGCATCCGCGTGAACCGGAACCGTCCCTCGCGATCCGTCACCGCGTCGGCATCGACAATTGACGTTTCCGGTTGCGTGGAATACGCGTAGACCTCAACGCCAGGCACCGCGTATCCCGTCTCGCGCTCGACCAGCCGCCCTTCGAGTACGAGGCCCCGTTCGAGTTGAACGTCGGCGCGTTCGCCCCGCGAAAACTCATGGCGGACCTCCAGGAAGTCCTTCTCGGGTTTCAGGATGATCGCGTAGGTCACGGGCTGGTCGAAATCGACGTGCTCCACCACGAACTCACCGTTCGCGCCGGTCACGCCAATCGCGGTGCTGAAGCCATGACTGTACTTCGTGCTTATGCTCAGCTCGATAGGAAGACCATTGGCGGGCGATCCGTCCGGATACGTCACCCGTCCCGCCACCGTTACGCCCGGCGCAAACGCCAGGTTCACTTCCTGTATCGGCGCGCGATCGGTCAACGTGACCGGCGCGCCCAACGCGATTGCGGCCTTGGTGTGCGCAGCCGCGATATATGTGCCGCCCAAGGGCAAGGGACCGAGAGAATACCCGCGTTCATTCCGCTTGCTGCGCGCATCAAGGGGAAAGGCGTCCTGCCCCGTCGGCGATTCCACCAATATCACGGACACGTTAAAGTGACCCTCCGGCGCGTTCTCGACGGTTCCGTGAATGGTACCTGCGGGCGATGCGGGGATGTCGATCGTTAGCGGCTCCGCTCCTGCCGGCACGTCGATGCCGCTTTCCGACGCAATCCAGTAGCCGGCCATTTCCACTACGTCATAACCGATCTCGGTCGGCGCCGGAAACGTTACCCGCGCTTCACCGTCTTCCAATGCCACATCGACGTGATTAGCGAAGTTGTCGCCGGGTTGTTTGCGGTAGTGAACACGCAGCATGCCGGATGCGGGCGGACTCCCCTCGGGCACCTTCACCCGAAGCACAATGCTCCGTGGTGTGCGATTTACTTCGCCATCAACAGGACGCAGGTCGATCACGACATCGTTAATCGATTCCTCCACCTCCAGCGATTGCCGATGATCCATGGCGTCGAGATAGACCCTTCCGGGCCAAAGGTCGTCGACCACGAAGGTACCGCGCCCCTCTCTGATTGGGACTTCGATTTGCCGCACGAAGTCTTTGCTATACCCGCCCTCTTCAAAGATATTGCCGGCATATAGCGTCAGCGATTCTGGATACGTTCCTGCGTCATCCGATGCGGCGAGGATCGTGCCACGTACTTCCAAGGCCGGTGGTAGAGAGAGCGTCTTGGCGCCCTGATCGGCAAGGATGGGTTCCTTGAGCAACAACCGCCTTTTGCCGTCCGCGGTGATGTAGCACCAGTACTCCACGTTCTCGCGCAAGGATTCGATGACAAACGCCCCGGAACGGTCCGCTACAGAAAGCAGGCTTTCCCTGTCGGAAATCATCCCCGTGCCAACATCGTAGGTACTCACAAGATGCAGTTCCGCACCAGGAACGGGTTCTCCCGTAATCGAATCGCGCAACGCGATCGTTACGGGCTCCATACGTCGCAGTTCAATCTCGACCACGTCGTCCGCAACAATCGTGAGTAGTCGCTCGAAAAATTCGACGTACCCCGGTTTGCGCAACGTGAGCGAGATGGGCCTGTCCCAGGTATGAGCAAGTTCGACAACACCATCCGCATTCGTTGTCGCGGTCCGCTTGTCGCCCTGCGTCACTCCGCGACCGGAGGGGAACTGCCACGTCGCGTCGACATCGCTCACGGGCATGCCATCTTGATCCAGCACACGGATGCGTCCGGTGATGCCCCGCGTCAGAACGATCTCGATGCCGGTCAAATCGGCGCCGTTCTCCGTGGCGTAGGGTCCAGCGATAACGGGAGCGTAGCCGTCGGCGATCGCCCAGAGGTAAATGTGGCTGCCCTTCATCCGATTGCAATGGAAAGTCGCTCCATCGATCTCGCATCCATGGGAAATATACGTGCTTGGAAATAGATTCATGCCTGACACCCGCGTACCTTCGGGCAGCGGTTCGCCGTCTTCCGTGCGAATCGTGCCCGACACCGCGATCTCGGGGACGTTCTCGGGCTCCACCTCGTCGAATTCGCGATTGATCGCTTCGATGCGCTCAACGCGCTCCTGCGGGGAAATCGCCTCCGCAACCAGCTTGACGCCTAGATAGCTGAACCCGCCGAAGGCCGCCAACAATGCCGTTGCGATGGCGAGAAAGGCCAACAAGCCGAACCACGACATTCGCAGCGCGGGCCGGTCCTGCGGCATGAGAATCCGACGGACGCGATCCACGAGCGAAGTCTTCCCGCCGCTCATGGCGAGTACGGCGGTGGGCTGCAGCGAGCGCGCTGCGAACGCGGCCAGCGCGTTGGCGTACTCCGTTGCGCCGCCGGTGCAGCGGATGGCGAGGGCGTCGCAACAGGCCTCGCGTTCGATGCGAACCTGGCGGCTGATCCACCACACGGCCGGGTTGAAAAACAGCAAGGATTCGACGGCGAGCTGAAAGAGATTGACGAGGTAATCGTGCCGGCGGATGTGCGCCAGTTCATGCGCCAGCGCCGCGCGCAGATGCACGGGCGCCACGCCTGTCGTCACGTAGGGCGGCAGCAGAATCGCCGGCCAAAAGATTCCCATGACCATGGGACCGTCGATCTTTTCCGTAACGCGGAGCGCAACGTCTCCGGCGATACCGAGCGTTTCTCGCAGTTCATCGAGGATCGTTTGTATACTGTCGTCGTCGCACAAGACACTCGCGCGACGTAGTTGACCCGCGCCCCGCAATAGCAACGCTGTCCGCAGCGCCATCGCCGCCACACCCGCCAGCCACAGATTCGCCAGCCAAGCGCGCCAGGGAAGATTGGCCGCTTTCTCAGGGCTGTCACCGGCGGTCGCGGCCATCGACCGATCCGACCGATCGGTCCGATCGGTCTGATCCGTCCGATCCGTCGGATCAATTCCGTTAGCCCCATGGGCCTCGTCGCTTACGGCGAGCCCTCCCGGCACCGAAGCCTCACCGGCCAGCGGCTCTCCATAAACCAGCGCCGCCCACACCACGATCCAGCCGCACACGACGAACCCAAGCGCCGCCAAACTGACACCGTAGCGCAGCTCCGGGCGTTCCGCCGAGATCCGCCGCAGCACCAGCGCGAGCACCGCCACCGCAACCGCCCCCAACCACAGCGTATGCAGCAACGCCAGGGGTAATTGGGTCCACGCGTCGGCGAGCCATTCTGGAATCGCGTACCTCATCGCTTGCGCCCCCGCGTGTTTGCACCGTCGTGCTCGGCGATCAAGGCGCGGATCTCGTCCAACTCTTCAGCGGAAATCTTGTTTTCGGCAAGCAGATGCTGCACCGCGGTTGATGCGCTCCCGCCAAAGACGTTGGAGACCAGTTGCCGCAGCATGGGACCCAGCACCTGACGCTTTGTCACCGACGCCGAATACCGGTGCGCGCGCCCGTCGGGACGATGCTTAACCAGCCCTTTCTTCTCCATCACCTGCAACACCGACAGCACGGTCGTGTACGCCCGCCGCTTGCCGTCGGGCATGCATTCGCTGACTTCCCGCGCGGTGGACGCGCCTTCCCGCCACAACACGGCGAGCACCTGCAACTCCAACTCAGAAGGACGGGCAACGGAACTCATGGGGCCTCTCCTCGATTGCTACTATGAATTTAGTATCTACTAGACCCATAGTATCTGTCAAGCCCGAAAAAGAGGAGTGCTTGTTCACCGAGGAATCGCGCCGTCTCCAGTCTGTGCCCGTCTGTGCAGGTCCGTGTCAGTCCGTGTAAGTCCGTGTGCCCCTTACGCGCCAAAGGCAATTCGCGTCACGAACAGCATCACTAAACTGATCAGAAACAGTACCCCCGGCCAACGCCATTTGCGCAGGAACGCGACGTTGAACAGGCAAAAGCACGCAAGAAAGAAGAACAAGGCAAGGATGCTGATCCACATGGCGGTGTTGCCGGTGCCCGGCGGATCGACGATGAACTTCACCATCCCCGCGATGCCCAGGAAAGCACCGAGAAAGCCGAAGAACAGGCGGAACAGCACCTGCGCGCGTTTGGATACATTGCCGGACCCAACCGGCAGATCTTCGATCAACGATTCGATGAGATCGTCGAACATGCTCCGCTCCTCCGCCCTGCCCGCGCTTTGTCCCTTCAACCCCGCGCTGGCCACGCCTTGCACGAACCACCGTTGAAACGCGAGAAAGACCACCAGCACTGGGGCGACCATCATTACGCCGAAGGCCATGATATCCCCCCTTTGCTGCGGCGGCAAGGTGTGGAACGAAGCAATCGCCACGATGGGGATTACGGGTCTTTCCTTCGGCGTGATGACGGGGAAGAAAGTGCGGTTCGCGCGGGCATTGGGGATGGGCTCCTCCAGGCCTCGTGTAGCGGATTTGCGTCACGGTCCCGACCCTGGACCGGGGAAACCGGCCGCGCCCGGTACTGGTGAGCGGCCGCCCCGCGTTGGACTAAGATACTTTGTCTGCACTCCCGGCGCTCGTACGTCTATTTACCGGGAGGATGATTGGATATGATGCGACGCCTCATTCGAGAATCGGACGACCGGCTGGTCCGCGACACGCTCGCGGGAGATCAACAAGCGTTTGCTCGCCTCGTGGAACGCTATCTACAAACGGCGCATGCGGTCGCCTTCGCGCAGACGGGCAACCACGCCGACGCCGAGGACTCGACACAGGACGCCTTCCTCAAGGTCTACCAATCCCTGGATACCTTGCGGGATCGAAGCCGTTTCGGTCCTTGGCTGGCCGCCCTGACACGCAACACCGCCATCGACCTGGTCCGCAAACGGCAACGGCGCGACAAACTGGCCGATCAACTTCCCTGGCACGAGGCTCTGCACAACATGGAACCTGAACGTCGCGACGAAGCGGAACTGGTGCGGGCGAAGGTGATGGCCATGGACGAGGGTCCGCGTGAAGTGATTCTGCTTTACTACTTCGCGGGCCACACGCTGCGGGAAATCGCCCAACTGCTGAACATCTCGAAGCCGGCCGCGCAGAAGCGGCTCGTCCGCGCGCGAGAGCAGTTGAGCGAATCGGTGATTCGCGCGTTGGGCGCAGAGCCATCCCACATCCACACGCGTGACGCACGGGTAAGGAAGGTGATGGGGGCAATTGCTGCCGCGCCCGTCGCGTGGGACGCAACAGCTGCATCCGCGGGCGTGGGCGCTTCAGTCGCCGCGCTGGCGGCGCCCAAGACACTAGCGCTGATAGCGCTGGTGTGCGCGGGCGCCGGGCTCGCTCTCTGGCAGTTGGTACGCGATGGCGAAGTCCCGCCTCCGCCGGCAGAGGTTTCGCGTGAGTCGGACACGATCGAATCGCCGGAAAGCGAAGGCATTTTCGAGCAACTGCTCAGCGACGTTCCTGCAGCGACACATCAGTCTGAATCCGTTGACGCTGCGCCAGCGTCAACGCCACAGATCCAGGGACACGTGATCGACGAAACGGGCAAGCTCATGGCCGGCGTGAAGGTGCTGCCCCGGCTTGTCACCATGAAAGAGGACGGCACGGAAGAGTTAGCCAGGGGCGAAGTCCAGGTCGATACCGGTACGGATGGCGCATTCGAAATTGATGAACTCGCGCCGGGCACGTATGACGTGCAATTGCTCGTGCCTCCCGCGAACGTGTTCTCATCGAAATCATTCAAGCGGTTCACGCTCGCTGCGGACGATGTCGTTGATGGCATGCAGATCGTCTACGACCGCACGCAGGGCGTTCCCATCTTCGGTCGTGTCGTCGATCTGAATGGCAATCCCGTTTCCGATGCCAGTGTTTCCGACAAAGGCGGTCCCCTCGTCATGACCAAGACCAACAACGCTGGCGAGTTCTCCTTCATCCGCTTTGAAGAAGGACTCTTCAACCTCTACGCGTCGCACCCGGATCATGGTTCGGTGTCGCTGTTGTCGCAGGAGCCGCGGGCGGAAGGCTTTGAACTGGTTCTCGGCGGTCAAGGCGCGATCGAGGGACAGGTTGTCGCGGCGGAGACGGGGGAACCACTAACGGATTTCTCGATCGCGCACGCGCGCGGGAGGAACACGGAATTCTCGTGGGGAATGAACCTCAAGCTACAGCCAACGCATGACGACGACGGCCGGTTCTCGCTGACTAATGTACAGGCCGGCGACGTGACGCTCATTTCCCGAGCTCCGGGCCGGGCGTTGAAGTTCCACACCGGCGAGCGCGTCATTCCCGGCCAGACCACGTCCGGCGTGGTCATCACGCTCGAACCAGGCGTCTCGCTCGAAGGCCGCGTGGTGGACGCGTCCGGAGCGCCCGTATCCGGAACGATGGTCTTTGAAGGACCCATACCCCGCGTGTCCCCGATGTATTATCCGGATCTTGCAGGCGCCAGGTCGGATGAGACAGGCCAGTTTGTATTGAACGATCTGTCGCGCGCGACAAACAAAGTCTCCGCCTATCATGAAGACCACCAGCCGGGTGGTGTTGTGAATGTGGATCTGTCGGGGGACGCGCCGAACACGGTCACCATCACGCTCGGGGGCGGTGGCGCGATCCAAGGGCGCGTGCTGCTCGGCGATCAACCCCTGGCCGGGGCGCACATTCAACTGCTGGTAGAAGACGGCCAACAAACCGGCCGCACGGCCGCGCAGACGGATGCGCAGGGCCGGTATATATTGCCTCACCTGTCAGCTTGCGAGGGCCAACTTCGCGCCGACATCAGCCTCGGCCCGGGCATCATGAACGAGCGAATGCGGTTTCTTCCGATTGTGGTGGAAGCCGATGAAACGACCATCGCAGACTTCACGTTTCCTGTCAACGAGTGCCGAGTCGCAGGATTACTCAGCTACAATGGCGTACCGCCACAGCACATGGGGATCTCGATCGACATCCTCGGCTCGGACGGTGTTCGTGAATCTTTCATCGTGCCCGTAGAAACAGACGGAACGTACGTAATCGAGAACGTACCGTCGGGCACTGTCACCTTCAGTCTCGCATGGGAACGGGAGCCCAACACGCGCGCCGGTTGGCCCACTGCGCTGGAGTACGCTATTGCACCCGGCCAGACGTTGCAGCAGGATTTCATATTCGAGGGGTCCAACCCAGACACGGAACAAGGATTCTGGGACGCGATTGTCGCCGAGTGGCCTTCGGACGAATTGCGATGACGTGCGCGATGCAATTTCGTCGAAGCCAAAGCACGACCATCTTTCAGGCTAACGCCCTAACAACTCCTCCTCCTCAAACGCCACCCGCACGTCGCCTTGCATCGTCGTCATCCAAATCGTGCCGGGCTGCGCTTCGAAGACGTACGAGTACGCCAGCGACGCACCGGGCCGCCGCGCGATGACGACCGGCTCAGTCCACGTCGCACCGTCGTCCTCCGAAAAGGCGACGGACAACTCGCCGCGGTGGTTGCTGACGCGTTCGTCGGACCATTGGTTGTCGCCGCCGCGCATGAGGTCTTCCGGCGTCGCATCGAGCCCTTCGGGAATGGGCCGATTCCATACGAGTAGAAGGCGTCCGCTCGCGAGGCGTGTCAAGGTGCCGGGGGAACTGCTTGCGGGAATGCCGGAGGGCTGAAGCGTGCGGAAATCCTCGCCGTGGTTCGGCGAGTAGGTGGACCAGAATTCGCCGAGATTGGTCCGGCACAAGAGCCACACGCGTCCGTCTTTCAATTCCACGAGCGTGCCTTCGATCAAGCCGTCGTGGTGACCGCGCCCGCCGATGTCGAGAAAGTTGGACCGATGCCACGTCTTGCCGTCGTCCGTCGAGTAGCGCGGACGCAAGGCGTGCCGTCCGTCCTCGTACATCAGCTCCTGTACCGGCGTGACGAGTGTTCCCTGGCTCGTCTGGATCATGCTGTGCACGTCGCCGCAATAGCCGTCGTAGATCTTCTGCGCGTCGATCCAGGTGTTCCCGTCGTCCACGCTGCGGATAGCCCACACGTCGAGGTCCGTCTCCGGTTCCGGCAGACTTTTCTCCGCGTTCCACTTCCACGTGTACTCGGCCATGTTCATGAACACGAGCACGATGGTCCCGTCCGCGGTGCGCACCATCGCGCGCTCCGACGACACCTTGAGATTCTGGTCCGGCGAGAACAGGGGACGCGTCTCCCACGTCTCCCCCTCGTCGTGACTCACAATAGCATTCGTGCCCTGGATGCCAAGGATGCCGCCATCGCCGAGACGCACGAAGGGGCCTTGGGGCAATGAACCTTTCCATGTCACGGCAGGGTGGATTTCGAGCGTTCCGCCTTTGACCTCCACCTGTTGCCAGGCTGCGTCCGGATTGGATTCCTGCGCGCTCGCCGCAATAAGGCCGCCCACGAGAAGAACTAGGATTATGCCGCACCAGTGATTTCGCATGGTTGCACCCCCGCAAGTATCGTTTGCTTCGTTCGTTCTTATCGTACCACGGCATGGGCACCACACGCCGCTACCTGCCGATGAAGATGGGTCCCCGCCTTCGCGGGGATGACGGTTTGGACCGGAGCTGGATGCTCGACCTGTGCATGTTTATGATTGACTTCAATGGCTTGCGCGAGAGGATATCGACGGAGCCAAGAGAACGGTCGCAAAACCAAGTCCGTCATCCCCGCGTAGGCGGGGACCCATCTTTGAATTACGCTAGATACTTGCGCGAAGCACAAGAAACATCATAGAGGAGCCATCCCATGCCTCGACCGGTTGGATCGTCTTGGACCATCACCCGCCGCGATTTTCTTCGCGCGACCGGTGCGGCTTTCGCCGCACTGCCGCTGTTGAGCGAAGCCGCTCTCGGAGAATCGCGGCCAGCCCGGTTTGGCATGGTCACGGATTGCCATTACGCGGATCGCGAACCCGGCGGGTCGCGCCACTACCGGGAGTCCTTGCCGAAGCTGGACGAGTGCGTTCAGCACATGAATGGGCAAGACCTCGACTTCCTCATCGAACTGGGCGATATGAAGGACCAGGATGCGAAGCCCGATGAAGCGAAGACCATCGAGTATCTCAAGGAGATCGAGGGGGCCTTTGCAGGGTTTGGCGGGCCGCGCTATCACGTGCTGGGCAACCACGACATGGACAGCATTTCGAAGGCGCAGTTCATGGCGCAGGTCGAGAACACGGGAATCGCGCCGAATGACACCTACTATTCCTTCGATGCGAGCGGGATTCACTACATCGTGCTGGACGCGAATTACACGAGCGCCGGTGCAGACTATGACCACGGCAACTTTGATTGGACCGACGCTAACGTCCTCGGCGGGCAGATTGAATGGCTCGAAAGCGACCTGGTGGATACGGAATTGCCGGTGCTCGTGTTTTGCCATCAGCGGCTCGACGGCGCAGGCGATCTCTTCGTCAACAACGCTGAGCCGGTGCGCGCGGCCTTGGAAGCGAGCGGAAAGGTATTGGGCGTGTTTCACGGCCACCATCATGCCGGGGATTACTCGCTCATCAATGGCATCCACTACTACACCTTGAAAGCGGTGGTCGAAGGCTCGGGTCCGGAAAACAGCGCCTATGCGACCGTGGAGATTGACGGCGAAGGCAATATGATGGTGACGGGATACCGGCAGGCGGTCTCGAAGGAATTGGGGAAGGAAGCGGCCGTCTCGGCGGGCTGAAGCACACGGACCTGCACGGACCTGCACGGACCTGCACGGACACACACGGACACACACGGACACTCCAGACGAATAGGAATGGGCGCTACTCGCCTTCTTGTCGTAGATCGACGTAGACTTCGCCGTCGGGATCAACCGTCGCACGGACGATGATCGGACGGCAGCAGACTTCGCAGTCTTCCACATACTCCTGCTCCGCGACGCTGCAATCGACGATGAGTTCAATCGGCGCCGCGCAGTAGGGGCAACGCGCGGGGACGGTTTCCATTGCGCTCATAACCTTGGACTCCACAGTTTACAGTACCTTCATGCCTAAAGACTTCGAAGCCTTACCGCATCCGCCCATGTAACACACGAATGGCCGCGCGGTATTCATAGCTGTGAATGCTGGGACCGATTGACAAACCAGCGTGGGTCTGGCGGCGTGTGCAAGTTCGTGTGCACCCACGAATTGCACGCGCATGCAAGAACAAGGAGGTTACCTAATGTTTTGTGACGTCTTGGTCAGTACCTTGTGGCAGTTGGCGGAGATTCCGGTGGTCGGCGGGTTCTTCGAGTTCCTGTTGGGAATCGTGAGCAACTTCTGTCCGGTCGCCATGGCCGTGTAGGGTCGGCTGCGTTTGCGCAGCGGCCGCCGGGATGCATTGCGCATCCCGGCGGCGTGTGCTTTTCGGACGTGTGGATTCCGGCTGGCGCGAGTGAAAGCAGAGACGTCAGATATCTCAGGGACAAAAGGGACGAAGATGGAATTCCCCCTTCGTTAGTTCTCGCGCTTCGCTTTCTTCACCATCCGGTTGATCCAGAGATCGATGTAGTCGCTGCCGACCTCGGCGATCACGTCGATCCCTTGCGTGCGGCCGAAGGACACGGCGGCGTCGCGCGCCATCTCACGGGCGCGGCGGCGTTCGGCGGCGGTGAGCTTGCCGTCTTCGCTGGCATCCTTGATGGCGCGGACGTAGGTCTGATAGGTCTGGTCGACGCCGGCTTCAAGGGCCGTGACGGCGTCGGCGTAGCGGCGTTCCTTGGCGCGCTGGTACCAGTCCTGGGACTTGAAGAAGGTCCAGGCTGCACCGAAGACGGCGCCGAGCAAGGTAATGCTGGTTTCGGAAACAAGGTTTTCCATGGAAGATGCTCCTTTGGGTTGGATTGGGGAAGAGACACGGACTTACACGGACTTACACGGACTTACACGGACTTACACGGACTTACACG
>BTVY01000083.1:0-14431 GCA_045863335.1 Candidatus Hydrogenedentota bacterium
CCCGTGCCAGAACGCGGCTCGATAAGTTGGCAACAGCATGAATCAATACACTAGAGGTCCCGCGCGATGGCGTGAACCAGAACCGACTGCTGTCCCTTTTCCTGGAGCGACTGGTCCAGAAAGGCGATCTCTTCCTGATCGACAATGGTGTAGGGAAACTCCTTCACCCCCTTTTTGTCGAGGGTGAAGACGAGGGATTTTTCGAAAGGCGTCTTGCCCGCGGCGACCACCTGGCACCCGAGGGACACGTTGTCTTTCAAGGGGGTCTCGCTGGTGATCGTGCGCTTGGCGTACGCGGAGTGGATGTTTGCCCCGGCGATCTTGTACGTACCCTCCATGTCCACGCGGGTGCCGTCCGCGCTGCCGCCCTTCAGGCGGTAGCCGGGGTCCTTGCCGCGATGGAGGCCGCGCACGTAGGTGACCTGCTTTGAATCCAGCCGCCCCACCCCTTTTTCGTCACTGCTGGATTCCGTGGTCATCCGGTACTCGAAGACTTCATACCCGCCATCCGGTTCTTCCAGAACGACAAACATGGTGTCGTCGTACCGCTGGTTGGTGTTTTCCGGGAGGAGGCCTTCCGTCAGGTCCAGCCCCCGAATCGCGATGACGTTGGCGACGCGTTTGCTGCCATCCCCGGATACCCACCCGCCGCCCTTGAGGCCCACGATGAGCCGGGTTTCCATGGCAATCGCAGCGGCGCCGTCCCCCGTGTAATGCCGCGCAAAAACACTCGTCTCCGCAGGAGCGATTGGGGAGGGCACGTCTGTATAAAGCGCGAGGGTCAAATCTTCCTCACCCACCAGGGCGTGCATCTTGGCGCGATTGGCTGGGACGGTCAGTTTGCGCAGTTCCCGGGTTTCTACGGGCACGTCCACGGTAACTGTCTTGCCGGAATCGTCAACCGCCTCGAGCCCGACAGATTCGACTTGGGGCGCGGCCGGCACGCCAAAGTCCTGCTCGATGCGCGCCATCAGATCTTCGTGGACTTTCTCCCGGAATATCTTGATGAGTTCCCGCGCGCGCTGGGCCAGCGCCTCCCGCGACAAGGGTTCCAGGCGGTTCTGGTTGCCGCTCTTCCCGGTGCCGGCTGCCCGGTTTTGGCCGTCCCGCTCGCGGAGCTGCGCTTCGACATACGCGCGGATTTCCTGCCGAAGCTCATCCGCGCTTAGTTCCATCAGTTGGGGCGCCGCCTCGACGGGTTCCTCTTTCGGTGCGTCTGCCTTTTTCGGGGAAGTGCTGGCGCACCGGGCGCTCGACAGAACCAGGACAAGCACGAGCCCCGCGACGTGAATGCTTCGAAATATCCCCATAATCCAACTCCGGTCTGTGTCTCGCGCGACGATCTCGTAAGCCCCGTTCATTATGCAGCAAGCGGGAAGAAAAATCCTCGCCATCGTTTGCCCTCGCACGCGCCCGGTCAGTAGATGTCGTGGAAGAACCGCACCATGTGGAAGAACAACGGGGCCACGTAGATCAGGCTGTCGAGCCGGTCGAGAATGCCGCCGTGGCCGGACATAAGAGCGCCCATGTCTTTGATGTGAAGGTCGCGCTTGATGACGCTGATGGAGAGGTCGCCCAATTGCCCTCCGATGCCCACGATGAGTCCGGTCAGGATGCATTCGAGGACTCCGAAGTGGGGGAAGGAAAAGTGGAGCACCCAGGGCAGCGCCATCGACACGGCCAAGGCGCCCAGCGCGCCTTCCCACGTCTTCTTGGGGCTGATCTCGCTGCGCAGCGGGTGTTTGCCAAAGGCCTTGCCGCAGGTGTAGGCGGCCACATCGTTCACTTCCACGGCTAACAGGAGGTACATGAGGTAGCCATACGCGTGCGTGGAATTCGCGAGAAAAATCACGTGGCCGAACATCCACCCGATGTAGACGAACCCCACCACCGCCAGCGCAATCGCCTGCAATTGTCCCTTCACCCGGTTGCGCAGGATGGGGATGAGCAGGATCAACGCGATGACGTACGCCGGAAAGATGGAAAACAGTCCATACCAACCGGGCACGTCGAGCCGTGGATTGTGAACGACGGATACGACGCCCACCCCGATGATGCCCAGGTAGACCGCGCCGGTCATGCCCCAGTCTTCGTAGAGTCCCGTAGCGCGCGCGAACTCTTTGAAACCGAAAACGGCAACGGCGGTAAAGAAGACGATGGTGGGGATACGGCCGAGAAAGATGCACAGTAACAGCAGGGGGATCATGACCAGCCACCCGCGGTACGAGGCCCAGGGATGGTTCATGTCCTTCTTAAATCCCCATTTCAGGATCGCGATGGCGCCGCCTGCGAACACCAGCAAGCCCAGCGTGATCGCCACGTAGACCTGAAAGACCGTGCTCTGAAGCGCCGCGTTGGGCGACATGCCGTTAGTCCCCCTTGTGCTTCTCGCGCAGGGCGCGCATGATGCGGGCGAGCCGGATCCAGATGGTCTGAAGACACCCGGCGATAATCGCGAGGTGGGTCCAGTCCAATACCGTCAGCCCGCCGAACGCGATCCGTCCGCCGCCCCACCAAATCAAGCCGAGCGTGATCCACGCGCCCGCGTGGAGGGCGACCATGCGCCAGGGCTTTGACATGATCCCGCTGAACTCCCGTTGCACACCGACCGCCTGGCCGAAGGTGCCGACGTAGGCGACCAGCAACGCGAAGATGGCCGCCCAGTACCCGCTCTCGATGTGGCACAGCCCGCTGTGCGCCACGCCCACGAAGATGAGCACATCGGAAACGCGGTCGGGCAAATCGTTCAGGATTTCGCCGCGCACGCTGGCCTTCCCCGAGGCGAGCGCCACCATGCCGTCCAGCATGTTTAGCCAGAGGCGCAGGTAACAGAATCCGGCGGCCGGAATGAGCAGCGCGGGGATCGATCCGGACTGCCAGAAGCAGAATCCCGCCGCGGCGGCCGCCACCACGGAGCCGTAGGAGACCGCGTCGGGATGAATCCCCAGACGCACGCACACGTTTACGGGCCCGTGGGCAGTCGCGCGAAACGCGTCGCCGATCGGTCGCCGGGACGTGGGTTGATAGTCCGACATGTCCGCTATTTCCTCTCGATTTTCGCAGACGCGGTTTCCTCTCCGCCGTCTTGTCGCGTTTGCTTGGTGCCACCGTTTGGCGCGAGCGACGCCACGGCGTCTTCCAGTTCCGACGTAATTTGAAGCGCGGACTGTTTACCCGGTTTTAATTCCGAATACACGCGCGGAGTTCCGATGAACAGGCGGACGCGCCGCGGTCGCGGTATCCACTTGCCCTTGGCCCAGGCGTCATGGGCGCCGTCGATATAGCACGGCACCACGGGATACGGCGTACCCGCGAGCAGGAGGCCGATGCCGGGTTTGAAGGGGTGCATGACGCCGTCGAGCGAGCGCGTCCCCTCCGGAAAGATCACCAGCACGTTTCCCGGATTCGACAACAACCCCGTGCATAATCCGAGGCTGTGTTTGATTCCCACCTGCCGGTCGAAGGGCAAGGCGTTGACGACACCCGCCGCGAAGGCCACGCGCGGCAGGCTCACGAAGAAGTAATCTTGTGCGGCCGCGGGAAAGACCCGGTGCAGTTTGGTCATGGGAAAGGCCATCAGTAGCGCGAACACGTCGAGGTGGCTGCTGTGATTCGCCACGACGACGAAAGACCCCTCCCGAGGCAGGTTTTCGCATCCGGTAACGCGAAACCGGTGATACGCGCGCATCCAGGTTCGTACGAGGGCCATCGCCGCGAGACGGCCGCCGTAGACCAGCATGTCGGGACGCCGGGGAAACTGGCGCAGCCGGTCCGCAAGCGACCGGTCGAGATCATCCGCGCAATGGTATTCCCAAGGTTCCACAGCGGTATCTTCGCGCCCCGATTACACCGTTTCTATCATGCAGGCTACCTTACTGGCGCGAGTGTACAACACGGCTTCCGCACGCCACAACGATTACAGTCGCAATTGTAACGCTTCTAACAACGCTATTGGCCGCTGCCCTGCTGGGCTTGAAGATGCAGTTCCTCGTAAGGCTGGACCACGACGAAGCCGTTCCCCTGGAACGCCATCTGGATCGACTCGCCGCTGCCGCGACCGAAGAAGGTTTTGAGGGACACGTCGGTCTTGAACTCGGGTTGCAGCGTGCCGGACCAGGCGATGGTCGCATTGGGATCGGTGTAAACCGGGTGAGTGCCGTCCACGCGAAGCGTCATGGGATCGTAATGGGACGTGATGGCGACCATGCCGGTGCCTTCGAGGCGCACGTTGAAGAGCCCGCCGGAGAGCATGGCGGCGACCTTCCGCATAAGCTTGATGTCCCACTGGATCGACGGCTCGAAGGCGAGGAGATCGTTGCCGTTGACGTGAATGGCTTCGTTCTGGAGATTCAAGATAATGATCTTCTTGCCCGTGTCGGCGAGGTATACCGAACCCTGGCCTTCCATCTTGGTGAGCTTTGTGCCTTCGCCGGTGAAGGATCGTTTGAGGAGTTTTCCCACACCGTGTTCGAGCACGCCTTCCCGCGTGAACTTTACGTTGCCGCGGTATGCCACCATCGCGCCGGTCTTCATCCAAACCGTGCCGTTGAGATTGACCTCGAGCATCCGGTCCGTTTCGAGTTCAAACAACCCCTGACCCCGTTCCCGCTGACCGGTCTGTTGCACGAACTCATTAAGCGAATAGCGCGCCATAGCGAAGTTCCTCCCTGGGGGTTGGTTGTGCGGTTCGTCCTTGATGGTAACGGGCGCGGGGAGAAGGTGCAATTAGGGAATAGGACCTATGGGACCAATAGGACGTATAGGACGCGTTGGCCGCGGATCCAGATTCCAGGTACAGTCTTCGTGGCAATCTCTTCGCCCATGTCCTGGTCCTATGGGTCCTATAGGTCCTATTCGCGCCCCTCCGCTACTCCCCAAACGCCTCCCCGGCCGTGGTTATGGTGACGCGCGCGTGAAGTGTCGCGCCATCAGGCGCCTCACTCCTGAACTCCGCCGCGTTCGCGCCGGGTTGGAGCATGGGCGCGTCCCCGCCGGTCGTGCCGCTCGTGAGGCGTTCGCCGTTCTTGTCGCAGACGATGTACGCGTTGGGCGGCGTGAACTCGAGCATGTGCCCGCTCTCCAGCGTAACGGGGAACGTGACGCGCTGGCCGTTCAAGGCCAGTTCCGGATTGGCAAAGGTGATCGTCTTGTGCGGAATGCTGCGAATCTGACCCAGAAACACCTGCACCTCTTCGCCCGGAGGAAGGTCGTTCAGCGCGAGATGCAGTTCGCCGATTTGCCCGTAGTTGAGATGGGCGTGGTAGACGGGATAGGCGAATCCCATGGCCGACGCGAGATTGTCCTCCCATTCGCTGCGCGGCCGCGAATACGGCCATTCGTACTCTTCGATGGCGTAGTCTTCCGTGTCGATCAATTCCACGTACCGCCAACCCGTGAAGTCCAGGCGAACGTAATGTTCCGTCAATGCAAACGTCACATGTTTGGGCGAGCGGATCTGCACGTTCAATAGCGCGCCTTTGCCGTCGCCGTGCACCCACAAGCCAAGCCCCCGGCCACTCAGGTCGACGGGAGGCTCGAACAAACGCGTGACCGTCACCCACGCGCGGTGGCGTTCGGCGCCCTGGTTCGTCGCGGCGATGCATGCGCTGACCGGCGCGTCCTTCACGGGCGTGTCGACAACGGAGAAGGTCGCTGTGACGCCGTCGTTGCATTGCACCGGACCGTATGCGGCCGGGTCCGAGAAGTCCTCAATCAACGCCGAGTCTGGCGCATCGTACGGCACTGCGGAAAGCTGCGTTTCGATGGTGATGCGCGGCGCCTGTTCTCCGTGGGGGTTGTTGATTCTCCACGCGTCGGCGCCGTCCGTCGACGCGATGTCGTGTCGCGCAAACGCGACCGGACGAAACGCGTACGTGCCATCGGGTCCGTCTTCGAGATGGAAGGCCTGCCCCGGTGTGGCGAGCCGGTCGCGCACGGCTTGCGGCACTTTGCCGGAGAGGCGCAATGTCTCGTAGCGGTTAATGATCGAGCCAAGGCGCTGCTGATTAAAACTGTCCGGATACGTTTGCGGCGAGAATCCCAGCAACAGGGAAAGGCTGCTGTCGGTGCCGAGGGCCTTGCCACAGATGTATTCCACGTCCACCGGGAGCGACCGCTTCGGCTGCACGCCGCTCCACGGGAAGATGCCCCACCACCCCAGGTTCGTTGGGAGGAAGTGCTTCTTCCATTCGCTGTTGGACAACACGTGGATGTCCGCGAAGGTGTGGGGCGCGCGTTGGCAGGCATCCCACGCGCCCATGCGCGAGCGCACCGCCCAGAGGTGATGGCCGAAGGTGCTCATCTCCATCAACGGCGCGTTGTCCAGTTGCCGCACCAGTTCATAGGTGAACTTGGCCCCGTAGTACCAGGCAAACTGGCCGCCGCCCTTCAGGTCGATGACATCCGATCCATCCAGCGCGTCCATGTACATCATGTCGAAGCCGCACTCGTTATAGGTCTTCGCCGTCTCCGCGATGACCTTGTCGAACAGCTCAGAATCGGGGTCCGGCGCGAAAAGCCCGAAACACTCCTTGAGATGGTAGACCTTCGCATCCTTCGCGTGGGCCGCCGCCGTGGTCCCCAGCGCGCCACGCTCGCATTCGGTGAACGCAAAAGGCGGTTCCTTGGACACGCCGCGGAATACGATCAATTCGTCGTCGATTTGAATCGTCGCGCTGTTGCGGTGGTGGAACCCCGTCAACGGCGACATGTTCTCCGTCGATTCCGCGACGGGCACGACCGCGTCTTCGGCCGTGAGATCGTTGGCGAGGGTAAACTCGGCGTTCTTCGCAAGGCCCGGATCGGGCACCGGCGTTACCCAGGGCGTATCTTTCGCTAGAAACATGGCGTAGGTGTGCAGACCCACCGCGATGCCCGCCTCGTGGAGCCGGTCCACGACCGCTTTCAGACTGGCCCGGCCGTTCGGGTACTCCTTCGGATTCGGCGCGTAGTCGCCAAACCGGAACGCGTAGCCCGCGTGCAGATCGAGCTGATCGACCCCCAGACCGTTCAACATGGCAATCCAGGAATCCACGGTTTCTTCATTGACCTTGCCCGAGGTGTCAAGGAAGTAGGACTGGTGATTGATCTCCGCATCCAGCGCCCAGGGACCGCCCTTGTCGGAATTCGGAATCGCGTCGGCGCTGGCAACCGCGTCTTTCAACGCGTCGCGCAGTTCACCGGATGGACACGCGACGATGGCCACCGTAGCGCCTTCCATGCCAAGCTTGGCAAAACATTTCGCCCCCGATAGCGTCGCTGTGTGCCCCGGAATCTCCGCGCAATAGGTTTCCAGGTTCAAGGCCAACGGGCTTACGGCAAAGGGTTCGTCAAGCGCCCCCGCCAGGGTCAGAGGAATGGTTGCGAAGTGCAGTTCCTGCAACCCTTCCGTGGCGCCGCGGAGCGAGACCAGTTCGAACTCGAGCCGCCGCGCTTGCGGAGTCACGCGAAACGCCGCTTCGCGACCGCCGTCGCCAAACTGGATGTGCAGCAACCCATCATCCAGTCGCGCCGCCGTCGCCGGACGCGCTGTGTCGTCGATCCAAGTCGCGAAAGGCGTTGCGGCCGCGGCGTTGCAGTAGTCGGTGCCTGTAGCCTTGTCCACAAACGCTACGCTCGTCGCTGCGGGTGACAGCGCGTAGCGAAACGAATCGGTCTCAAACACCAACGGCTCCGCCGCTGCGCCCAAACTTGCCAGAACGATCAGTACTGCTGCCATCTGATTAGACCCTTCCTCGAAGATGTCAACGCCGTTTCTCCCCCCTTGACGGTAGCACTCTGTGAAGACGTTTCTCCACAGCAACCGCGCGCGTCTTCGAAGAGTGGTAGCGAAGCGGAGATTACATCGGCTATAACAGAGCCACATATTGCTTCACCACGCGCGTGGAAAGGAAACTTCATCTTGTTCAAGAGACTGCCCCTTACCTATGTGTTGTTGTTTGCCCTATCCGCGTTGCGCGCCCAGTCGGACCTGATGCCGCCCACCGTCCGCGAACCGCAGTTTCCGCTGAAGACCCAACGGATGCTCGTCTCCGACGAACAGATCGCGACCGCGCGCAAGAATGTCGAGTCCTACGACCAGGCCAAGGCCATTGCCGACACCGTCATCAAACGCGCCGACGAGTGGATGGCGTGGGACGATGCGGCGCTGCGCGCGCTGGTGCCAACAGCCGACGTGCCCCGCGCGTTTAATGTGGGCACGGAGGGTTGCCCTCAGTGCGGGCAACAGATCTACGAAAAGGGTGGCACCTACCCCTGGATCATCGACCCGAAGCAGCCGTTCAAGGTCACGTGCCCAGTCGACGGCAGCACCTACCCGAGTAACGATTACGCCGCGTTCTACGCATCCGGCCTGAACGATCGCGCGCTCCTCACCGGCGACTACGCCGACGACGGCTGGGGCTGGCTTGGGCCGAACGGCGAGAAGTACTGGTTTGTCGCCTACGCGAACCACTGGACCTGGCGCAATCACATCATTCCCGCTGCGCTCTACCTCGCGCAGGCCTACGTGCTCACCGGCGATGCGAAGTACGCGCGCAAATCCGCCGTCCTCCTGGACCGTATCGCCGAGGTCTATCCGAACATGGATCACCACGGCCAGTCCCGCTACGGCCAATTGCAGGAAGCCAACGGATCGCGCTACGAGGGCAAGATCATCAACCACATCTGGGCGACCGGCGTGCTTACCATGCTGGCGGAATCCTACGACTACGTCTGGGACGCCATCGACGACACCACCGTTTCCGGCAAGACCGGCGAACAGGTGCGCGCCAACATCGAGGCCAATCTGTTGGAAGAGGGCATCGACGCGTACTTCTCCGGCAAGATTCGCGGTAACTTCGGAATGCATCAGAAGGCCCTCGTCTTCGCGGCGCTCGCGCGCCAGTACGGCAAGCAGGACGAGTGGCTCGACGGCATCCTGAACAACGCGACCGATTCGTACGCGATGACGGGTCTGAACTACGCCCTCTACAATCTCGTATACCGCGACGGCGCTCCTTACGAAACGTCGCCGGGCTACAACTTCTCCTGGGTCGTGAACCTGACCACGGTAGCAAAGGCCATGAACCGCGCGGGCTACGACGTGTACGCCATTCCCAAAATGCGCAGGCTCTACGACGCCGTCCTCGACATCGTCAACATTGGCGTGCACACGCCTTCGCTGGGCGATAGTGGTTCGATCTATGGCGGTCTCGTGGGCCAGGACGCATTCGTCTATCAAAACGCCTACCGCGCATATGATGACCCGCAGTATCTTGCCCATCTGCAGTCCTTCGGCGCAGTAGGCGGCGCAGGCTTTACGCGGTTCGACACCCTATTCGATCCGCCTATCGAGCCGAAGGACGTCGCTCTCCCGCCGGCGCGTTCGCGTTTGCTCGATGGTTACGGCATGGCGATTCTCAACAATCCCGCGAACACCGTCTCCTTGTCCTTGTACTACGGCTACGCGGGCGGCCACGGCCACTTCGATCGGCTCCACTTCGAGCTCTTTGCCAACCAGCTCGTCATGATGCCAGACACGGGGTACCCCGATTTCATGAACGCCTACGTGCCCGGCATCTACACCTGGAGCAAGAACACCATCACGCACAATACCGTCACGGTCGATGCCTCGCGCCAAGCCAACAACCGCCACGGAACCGTACACCTCTTTGCCGATCAGGACTTCGCCCGCGCTCTCGATGTCGATGCAACGGAAACCTACGGACAATGCGGCGAATACCGGCGTCGTCTCATGATGATTGATGTGGACGATGTCCGGTCCTACGTCGTGGACTGTTTTTCCGTCGACGGCGGCGCGCAGCACGACTACAGTTTGCACGGCCCGCCCGGGACCTTCACGGCGGTCTCCGGTCAGTGGACCGATCCCGCGCCGGGAACGCTGGCCGGCGAGAACATTGCGCTCGCCCAGATCTACGACGATCCCGCGCTCGCGCCCGAAGACTATACGGGCGGCTACAGCGGCTATCGCGGATCGGGCTTTCAGCACTTGTTCAACGTGCAGCGCGGCACCGGCAGTCCCGTCGTTGGCGAGTGGACACACGAGAAGGATCCAAACGCGAAACTGCGCGTTCACCTGTTCACGCCGGATGCGGAACCCATTCTCGCGGACGCCCACGTGTCGCCCGTGAAGCAGCATCAGATCCTGAAATACCTCATCGCGCGCCGATCCGGCGAGGCGTTGCAGTCCCGTTTTGTCAGTGTCGCGGAGCCTTTCTCGGATACGCCTTCGATCAGGGCTGTGCAGACAGTCGAGCTCGCGGAAGGCAATGGCGTCGTGTTGTCAGTCGCGCTGGAAGATTCCACCGGTTCACGCGATATCGTCATGGTTAACACCGGCTCCGGCAAGATCCGCATTACCAATCCCGCGATTGAAACCGACGCCGCGTTCGCGGTCGTTCGATTCTCAGGCGAAGAAATCACGCACCGTTGGTTCACAGGCGGAACTCAACTCTCCCTTGGCGGCGATACGTTGCAGCACGCGCCTCCTCTGACCGGTGAGGTGACCAACGTCGATCCTCAAACAGGCTCGATTCGCGTTCACGCGGACGCCGCGAATATCGAGCTCGATTCCTTCGCCGGCCGCGTGGTCCATTTCGAGAACGGCTTGCGCCGCACGGCGCACGCGATCGAATCGGTTGAACAAACGGACAGCGGATTGGTGATTACCGTACGCGATGATCTCCGGGTGGGACACGTCCGTATCGCCGAAGTCCAACCGGATGGCCTTCTCACCCGAACCGGCCTCGCCTTCGCATCGGTCTATGACGGCGCATACGTCAGCGACTCCGAGTTCAGTGCCTACGTGCCCTTGCGCAGCGTCGACAACGGCAAGCTCGCGTTCGTAGCGCCGGTAGAACAGGACAACCTGTTCGTTCCGGACGAAGACGCGTGGATCGTCAATGTGGGCCCCGGCGACCGTGCGGAAGTTACTGGTGTAACATCCGTCGCGACGTTGCCATGACATCGCCGCGCCATACCCTGTGGTATGATAACGGCGCACATCATCCAATCCCGGATGTGCGCCGCGATCAACCAAGTCAGAAGGACATACATGATTGAAAACGTGGAGGGGCTGGGGGTCATTCTGGTCGACCACGGGTCGAAGTTTCCGGCGGCGAACGAGATGCTGATCGACGTTGCCGCCGATTTCAGTGTCGCGACAGGAATTACCATCGTCGAACCCGCGCATATGGAAATCGCGGAACCGACGCTCGCGCAGGCCTTCGCCCGCTGCGTGGAAAAAGGCGCGCAGCGCGTTGTTGTCGTGCCCTATTTCCTCGCGCCCGGCCGTCACAGCACCAGCGACATTCCCCGCATGAGCGCCGAAGCGGCAGAGCCGTTTCCGAACGTGTCGTATACCGTCGCCCAACCATTGGGAGTCGACCGGCGCATCTCGGAGATCATGGCTGGTCACGTGTCGCAGGCCTTGAACGAACAGGCGCACCACGATGAGTAACGCCGTAGCGGCCTGGCGCGACGCGCTTGGTCTCGACAAAGTCGATGACGCGGAAGCGACATTGCAGCGCTACGCGCGGAGCACGCAGGCCAAAGGCACGATGCCCTGTTGCGTTTTGTATCCCACGTCCACGGAAGATGTGCAGGCCGTCCTGCGTGTCGCATCGCAATACCATACCGTCGTCTATCCCATCTCGCGCGGCAAAAACTGGGGCTACGGCGACGCCTGCGCGCCCACGGAAGGCGCGGCCATCGTCGACCTCCGCCGCATGAACCGCATCCTCGAAGTCAACACGGAACTCGCCTACGCCGTCATCGAACCCGGTGTTTCGCAGGGGCAACTCTACGATTACCTGCAAGCGAACGGCACGGGCCTCTGGATGGATTGCACGGGTGCGGGACTTGACGCGAGCCTGGTAGGCAACACCCTCGATCGCGGCTTCGGCCACACGCGGTACGGCGATCACTTCGAAACCGCCTGCGGCATGGAAGTCGTGCTCGCGGACGGGCGCGTCGTGCAGACGGGCTTCGGTCACTACGCCAACGCGAAGGCATCGCACGTCTACCGTTACGGCGTCGGACCCTTCATCGACGGGTTGTTCTGCCAATCCAACTTCGGCATCGTCACGAAGCTCGGTCTCTGGCTCATGCCAAAACCCGAGTGCTTCTGCTTCTTCTACATCACCGTGCCGCGCGACGAAGACATCGGCCCGATGGTCGATGCCTTGCGCCCCCTGCGCATGGATGGACTCCTTCCCGCGGCGCTGCACATCGGCAACGATTACCGCATTTTCAGCAGCCGCGGCATCTATCCCTGGGAGCGGACCGGCGGCGTGACGCCCTTGCCGGAAAGCGAACGCATCCGGCTACGATCCGCCATGGGGATTGGCGCGTGGAACGTAGGCAGCGCAATTACCGGCCCGGCGGGACACGTTCGCGCCACGCGGCGCGCCCTGAAGAAGGCGGTCGGATCGCTCGGCAAACTGATTTTCGTCAGCGACCGCAAGATGGACCTGATCCGGTGGGGCGTGCCGAAACTGAGCCGGATGGGCTTTGCCAAACGTCCCGCCGAGTTGCTGGATTCGTTGGAAACCTTGTTCTCAACGCTGAAAGGCAAGCCCACCAACGACGCCCTACGCGGGACGCATTGGCGCTTGCGCAACAAACCGCCCCATGATTCCTCCGATCCCCTCGACTACGGCGGCGGATTGCTTTGGGTTTCGCCGGTCCTTCCCATGACCGGCCGGGACGCCTTGCGCGTCATGGAAATTGTCGAACCCGTCTTCGCCGAACATCAATTTGAGCCGCTCGCCACCTTTACCATGATCAATGAGCGATCCATGGTCGCGATCCTGAACGTCGCCTTCGACAAGGCAAACGCCGAAGAAACCGAAACGGCGGGCCGCTGTTATCACGCCCTGTTCGATGCACTCATGGCGGAAGGATACGTGCCGTACCGCGTGGGCCTGAGCGGCCTGCCCAAGTTATCGAACGCGGACGATCCGTTCTGGCAGCTCGCGACCGATATCAAACGCGCCCTGGACCCGCACGACATCATCGCCCGCGGCCGCTACCTGCCACCGCTCGCCTAATCATCTATATATAAACTTACTATGTCATATTTGACTTCAGCCCGAAAGAACATCCCCTTGATCCCCCTTCAAAGGGGGAATTCTCGCAACGCTCCGCATTGCTCCAGAACGACCGGTAGTATGGGATCGGGAAATAATACGGAGAGCTTCCCTGATGCTTGGTCCAGCCAACTCCCCCTTCGAAGGGGGATCAAGGGGGATGTTCTTTCGCATGGTAGATAGGTACCCATGCATATCTTGAATGGTGCCTGGGAAGAAACTGAATCCCTACTTCCCGCAATTCACCCGCGCAGCATGCCGATGGCCTTGATCCAGGCGATGCACAGGTCCGGCCAGGCGGCCATAGGCAGGACCGGTTCCTTGGTGCCGAGGCCGAGTCCGTGTTTGCCCTGCATGAAGATGTGTAGTTCCGCGGGGACGCCGTGTTCGAGGAGCGCGGCGTACAGTTGAACGCTGTTCAGAGCGGACACCGCTTGGTCTTCAGACGTGTGGAGGAGAAACATGGGCGGCGTGTCGCTGGTGACCTGGAGCTCGAGCGACATGCGTTCCACAAGTGCCGGATCGGGATTCTCGCCGAGCAGATTCTGGCGCGACCCAGCGTGCGCAACGGGATCCTTCATGGAAATCACGGGGTAACACGGCACGGCAAAATCCGGGCGCGCCGATACCCGGTCGATGGGATCTTCCGCGTCGGGGTTTGGCCCGCCATGGAGAATCGCGGCCGTTGCAGTCAGATGACCACCCGCCGAAAACCCGAGGATGCCGATGCGTCCCGGATCGATCTTCCAATCCTCCGCGCGTGCGCGCACCGTGCGGATCGCACGCATCGCGTCCATGGACGGAATCGGATGCCGGTATGGCGCGCGCCGGTAATGAAGAATGAACGCCGTGATGCCGTGGCCATTTAGCCACTCCGCGATCTGGTAGCCCTCATGGTCCATGGCGAGGTTCGCGTACCCGCCACCCGGACACACCACGATGGCCGTCCCCGTCGCGATATCTTCCGGCGCGGGACAATACAGCATGAACGGAATATCGTCGTCCGTCGTGCCCATGACGCCCGGCGGGTCGCCGTCCCATAGGAGAATTCGCTCGTAATCCGGATGCCCCGTGTCCTGCGCCCACGCGCCAAAAATGGAAAACATACACACGACCCCCACCAGGATGCGTTGGATGACGCTCAAGCAATTCATGTTCTTGTCCCTCAGCTGAATCATGATCACCGGAATCTACTATCGGCAAACTTACGATTGGTGTCAGCAATCCTGCAAAGCAGACCGTCCTCATAAACGATCTCGCGAGAACTAACTGTGACCGCCGGGTTGCTGGGTCGTGTAAAAAAGCTTCTGTAAAAAGGGAGTAGACAAAGATGGTCATCGTTT
>BTVY01000084.1:0-14120 GCA_045863335.1 Candidatus Hydrogenedentota bacterium
CTCTTTTTGAAGAGCGCGGGACAGCAACGCCCGGAACTCCCGGGAGTCATCCACCACCAGGGCGCGCGGCAATCGTTGCGGCTCCACAGAATACCCTCACTGAATCGTCAGAACGTGCGGAATGACCAATGCGAATGAACCGGACATTGTTTACGATAATCGTACAGCCCTACGATTTGCAAGGAGCCTCATTTTCTGCATCATATCTCGCATCACGTTCGGCCACAGTGCGGCACGAATTGACTTCTCGCACCGATATGATATAGTGGCAGGCAGGAAGGCGAAGGTGTTCGGGGCGTCTCCAGTTACGGTTGGGAGTCATAGTGCGCTTCATTCCGTAACGTAAGCGTGCTTAAACTTGGATCCCAGTGCAATGGCGGACGTACGCATTCTTGTTGCGCGCAGGCCCAAGGCGCGCTCGCAGGCGGACTATGGACACCAGGCGTAAAGCGGCCAAGACGGACGCCGGTGTAGCGAAGGCCAGCACAGGCGTTCTAGGTCTCGATGAAATCCTACTCGGCGGCTTCCCGAGCCACCGCACCACGCTACTGCTTGGCGGACCCGGCGCCGGGAAAACCGTCCTCGCGCTGCAATCGCTCCTCCACGCGGCCGAGTTGCACCAGGAGCCGGGGGTATTCGTGGCATTCGAGGAGAATTCGGATCGTATCCTCCAAAATGCGAACGGCTTCGATTGGAACACCACGGCGCTTCAAGACGGCCGTGTTGAGTTTATGGACGCGGGAATCTCGTCCGCGGACGCGCAGGTGGGGGCCTTCGACCTGGAGGGGCTCCTCGCCGCGGTCGGCGCGAAAGCAGACGAAATCGGCGCCAAGCGAGTTGTATTCGACGGCATCGACATGCTCCTCGGCCTGTTGAACGAAGCAGCCGCCGAGCGCCGCGAAGTTCTCCGGCTGAACGCGTGGCTCGGACGCGCCGGATTGACCGGGATTGTCACCGGCAAGAGTCAGAGCGACCATCCCCAATCGCTGGAACCATACGAATTCCTCCAATTCATGGCGGATTGCGTCATCTACCTCCACCGCCGCATTTCGGGCCGTACTTCAGAGCGGGGACTGCGCGTACTGAAATACCGGGGGAGCGGTTTCTCCGAGAACGAGTGCCCCCTCTCGATTGGGTCGCACGGCGTGACGGTCGCATTCCAGGGCAGAGCCGCGACAGGCCGTGGGGTAGGGACGACCCGAGTCTCGTCCGGCATCCCGCGATTGGATGCCATGCTGGAGGGGGGCTTTTATCGCGGGTCCACGGTTCTGGTGTCGGGGAATCCGGGAACCGCAAAAACGTCCCTGTGCGGCGTGTTTGCGGATGCGGCGTGCGCGCGCGGCGAACGGGTCCTCTATGTGGGCCTGGACGAATCCGGGGACGAACTCGTACGGAATCTGAAGAGCATCAATGTCAATCTTGAGCCGCATCAAAAGCGCGGAGTATTACGCATCCATTCGCCGAGCGCGGTCGCGACAAGCCCCCAGGAGCATTTCGTGGCCATCCAACGTCTGATCGAGGACCACCGGCCCGAGGCGCTGGTCGTCGATCCCCTCTCGGCCGTGCTGAAATACGGCGGTGAATCGCTCGCCATGGAGATGTGGCTCCGCCTGCGTTATCTCTGCGAGGAGCGGCAGATAACCACCATGGTAACCAGTCTGCTCGACGTGGCGAACCCGGATTCCGAGTCCACGGATGTCCAGGTCTCCACCGTCGCGGATTCCTGGATTCATCTCACCTACACGGCGCGCGGCGGGGAACGAAATCGTGCGCTGACGATCATCAAATCCCGCGGTACTCAGAATTCCAACCAGGTCCGCGAACTCGTCCTCTCGAAAGAGGGGATTACGCTTGCCGATGTCTATCTGGCGGAGGGCGAAGTTCTCATGGGCTCGGCGCGCTGGGAGAAGGAACTGACGGAGTCCACGCGAAACGAGCAGCGGGTGCGGGAGATCGCAAAGCGGCGGCGGCAATTGGAGCTTGCGAAATCGGAGATCGAGGCGCAGATTCAAGTGCTCCAGCAGCGGTTGGAATTGCAGCGGCTTGAACTGGAGAACATCGTCCTCGATCAGGAAGCGGAATTGCGCCAGGATCGCGAGAGGCATGCCGGGCTGTCGGGCCGGCGCGGCGCGGATCCGGGCGCCGTTCACGCGAAAAGAACGGGCGCCAAACGGGCAGGAAGGAAACCGGAGACGAAAAAGTGACGCGTATGCAGAACAGTGCTAACGGTCAGAATACAGCAGACGGAGCAGGATACCATTTCCGGTTGTACGTGGCGGGCAATTCCCCGAACTCGGCACGGGCGCGCGAGAATCTGAAGCGTATCTGCGAGGTGAGCTACCGCGGCGCCCGTATCGAAACGATCGACGTGACCGAAGACCCGCGACGATGCCTCGAAGACGGCGTGCTGGTCACGCCCACGCTGGTTCGGGTATTGCCCCAGCCATGCAAACGGATCATCGGCGACCTGAGCGATCAAGACAGCGTCGCCGGTTTACTGGCAAGTTAAGGCGCGTGATGAAAGACAAGAAACCTCAACCTCCAAGCGAAATGCCTACCGTCGTGCACCAATTGTCCGACGCAGAGGCGACGCTCCGGGCCATTGTGTCCGGTCAGATCGATTCGATTGTGGATCCGCTCACCGGTGCGACTCGCATTCTCCAAGAGGCGCAGACCGCCCTACTCGAATCCGAGGAGCGCTACCACCGGCTGGTCAACCGCATTGCGGTCGTGATTCTGGAATTGGAACCCTCGGGAACGATTCGATTCGCGAACGAAGCGCTGCTGCACGTCTTGGGTTTCGACTCGGGCGACGTCGTGGGCAGCGCCTTTGCGGGAGTTTTTGCCGACCCGCGCGACCCCGGCGCGGCGGAGGCGTTCTGGAATACCGTGCACCGCGAAGACGTAACCAAGTACGAGTTGAGAATCGCGTCGAAAACCGGTGCGATACGGATGCTGGAGATCACGTCGGCCAATCAATTTGGCGCCGACGGCGTCCCCACCCGCATCATCCTCTGTGGGACCGATGAGACCGAGCGCAAACGCGCGCTCGAGGATTTGCAGGAAAGCGAGCAACGCTACCGGTCGTTGTTTACCGGTAATCCCGATGGCGTGTTCGCGGTGAATCTGGAGGGCACGCTCACATCGATCAACGACAGCGCGGTGACGTTGACCGGCTACACACTGCAAGAGTTGCAGGAAAAGCGTCTCGAAGACCTGGTCGCTTCCGACTGTATCAATGAGGTTTTGGAACGAATTCAGTCGACCGTCGAGGGGGAACCTCAGCGGTTTGAAGCGCGGGGGATTCGCAAGAGCGGCGAGACCATCGAGATCAAAATCACCACCCTGCCCATCAAGGTCCGGGGCCGCATCGCCGGCATCTACGGGATCGTCAAAGACATCAGCGCCACCCGGCTGCTCGAACGGGCGCTTTTTCAGGCCCAGAAGATGGAAAGCATCGGGCGATTGGCGGGATCCATCGCCCACGACTTCAACAATCTTCTCGGCGCGATTCTGGGTTTCTCGGACTTCCTGTACGAGTCGCTTCCCGAGGACAGCGAACAGCGGGCGGACGTGGACGAGATTCGCCACGCGGGCCGGCGCGCATCGGATTTGACCCGCCAGTTGCTTACCTTTGCGCGCAAGCAGGTGGTGGAACCGCAAGTCTTCAACGTCAACGATCTGGTGAAGAACGTGGACAAGCTGCTCCGCCGTCTCATGGGGGAGCATATCGAAGTGGTGACCCTGTTCGACGAGGGGATCGGCGAAATCCGGATCGACAAGGGCCAATTCGAGCAATTGCTCGTGAATCTCGCGGTGAACGCCCGCGATGCCATGCCAAACGGCGGCAAGCTCATTGTCGAAACGCAGGTCTATACCGCCCACGGCGCGACGACTCTTCAAGGAGAACCGCTCGCCCCGGGCGAGTACGTATTGCTGAACGTGACGGACTCGGGGTTGGGCATGACGCCCGAGGCGTTGATTCATGCCTGCGAACCCTTCTTCACGACGAAGCCCGAGGGGAAGGGAACGGGACTTGGTCTCGCGACGTGTTTCGGAATTGTCACACAGGCCGGCGGGCATATCGGCTTCTACAGCGAACCAGACCACGGAACCAGCGTCAAGATCCTCCTGCCCACCGTCGAAGGCGGCGACGAGAACGTGCTCCACGACTACGTGGACTCCCAATTGACGGTTGATGGCACGGAAACGATCCTGTTGGCGGAAGACGAACCCCTACTTCGGGAACTGGTCCAGCGCACGTTGACCCGTCACGGATATACCGTGTTGGTCGCCTCCGGCGGAACCCGGGCGCTGGCGCTGGCGCGGAGTTACAACGGGCGCATCGATTGCCTCATTACGGACATGGTCATGCCGCACATGGGCGGAAAGGAACTCGCCGAGACGCTGCTTCTCGAGCGCCCCGACATGACGGTGATCTTCATGTCCGGCTATAGCGAGGTTGTGCTCGCGGAACGCGGGATTGTTGGGCCGGACATGCACTTCCTGGCAAAGCCATTCATGCCGAAGCAACTGCTGGAGAAAGTCCGCACCGTGCTGAACCGCGCCAAGGATGCCGCGCACCCGGGAAGCCCTTCAAACTGAACGTGGGCTCCGTAAACAGGAGCGTGGCGCTCCACCCGCATCGGCCTCCGATTACGGAGCCGACGGCCGCGCGGGACGGACGGCGCCCGGATCGCCGGAAACAACGGTGGCACGGCCTTCAGAGAGGTCGACTTCCAGGAATCCGGCATCGGGCGCGACGTTCAGTTCCCAATCGCCCGCCTTCAAACGGCTCACGTTCCACAGACTGGCCCGGAGAGGCCCTGCGGCCGACACGGTCACGCAAGCCAGCTCGCCGGCGACCTGAATGTCCAAGCCGGGCGCGGTCAACTCGGACTGCGTCTGGCTTGGTCCGTACAGGAAGACGTCCGTCAAGCCATCTGCGCGTTTGAACACGATGGAGACCGGCTGTTGATCTCCCGGAGCGGAATCCGGCGGTGATGTGCGCGCGATCGACTCAAAGAGGCGTGACCCTTCGTACGGTTCGATGATCGATACGAAGGTCGACGCCAAGGGCGCCGCGTCGCTCGTGCGCTCGGTGTATACGCGCGGCAACCAGCGCGATTCGGAACCGTAGAGGCCCACGTCCACCCAACCTTCCGCAAGCGTTGCCGTGACGTTGTCCGTCAGGTTGGTGTAGCGCACGTGGATATCACGGTCCGCGCTGACGTAGTCGTAGGGATCGGCAACCTTCCAGTCGACGGACCAGCCCGGTTCGGGCGCGGCGTCGGTCTGGAAGTTTTGCATCTGCGTGTCTTCGCTGAACGGTTCGCCGGGCGCGAGTTCGAGGCCGCTTGTTGTTACGTCGCCGAAGGAGGAGTGAAAGAAGTTCGTGTGGCGCGCGCCGCCTTTCACTCGGAACACGTCGACCACATAGAAGTTCTCGTCGCCCACGTCCACCATGGCCACGAGCCGCTCGAACTGTTCGCCGCCGATCATCTCCGGCGCGGCGGCGCGCACGGCGTGAAAGCGATCGCCGTCTGCCCAGAGCGTCGTCGTGCCCGCGGCGGACGCCTGATTGTTTCCGTCGACAGCCGTCGTCACGTGCGCGGCGGTCATCGTGTACCACACCGCGCGCGGCGCGCCCCAGCCGCCGTAGCCGACCGGTGGATATCCGAAGTCGGGAATCAGGTCGAGTCCCTTCGCGAAGAGGCCGACGTTCATGCCGTCGCGGTGGCTGTGGCGTTCGTGGGAATCGTAGTCGAGCCAGAGCGCGCGCCGGTGCTCGCCTTCGCCGGAACGCAGGACGGCGAGATGCCACTGCTCCTTGTTGACGCTGCCGAGATTCGGCGTGGGGCCGTGCTCGTCGACGACCGCCTGCACGCGCTGCTGAAACGCCGCGGGATCGTCCGCGAAGAGATCGTAGGGCAGCCCTTCCGTCTTCGAGCCGTTGGCGAGGTAAATCACCTGCACCAGGCCCGGGTCGTCAGTCAGTTCGGCGACATCCATGAGAAACGCGTACATGGACGGCTCCACGCCGGGGTTGGTCGAGAACGGTACGCCCGCGTAGGTCGTGCGCTTCTCGCCGACGACGCCGGTGTCGCCCGTGCGCGGGTACCACGACTCCATGCACCAGGTGTCGAGGTGAAATCGAAACATATCGTTCAGCGCCGGATGCCGCGTGTAGACGGTGCTGAGGAAATCCGGTTCCAGACGCCGCATCTGCGACAGGATCTCCGCCAGGGCAAAGGGCGCGATGGTCGTGTATCCGTACATGCCTTTCTCGCCGCTCATGCCGTCCACCGCCGTGGCCTGTTCGACGATGCCGTCGAGCAAGCCCAACACTTCCTCGCGATTGCCCGGCCAGCCGAGCACCGTCTTGATGACCAGCAGCGCGATGTCCGTGCGGGGATAGTTGGACTCGATGCGTTCGCGATGGTTCAGGGTGCTCACGAAGATGCCGGACTCGATGTTGCGCTGGATGTCGATCCACGACGTCTTCGGATTGTCGAGCTTGTATGCGGACGCCTTCTGCGACAGGTAGTCCGTCAACGCGGCTTCCTGCGATTGCGCGCCGTCGTAGATGCGGTCGTAAGCGAGCGCGAGATGGCGCACCTCTTCGCAGGCGTCGTGCCACGTGGAAATCTGCCCGCGCGTGCCTTGCGTCGTTTCGTACACCAGCCCGCCCTGCGTGTGGAAGTCGAAGGTGTGATACACGTCGCCCACGCGGTCCAGCAGGATCGCCGCCTTGAAGGCATACTCCGGATCGCCCGTCGCCGCGTAGGCCGCGCTCAGATTCACGATGCCCGCGTGGACCCACTTCTTCCACTGGCCGAAGATGGTGTACCAGCCGATGAACCGCCACGTGTGGCCGTCGGCCTGATAACCCGTGCCATCGTCCACGCCGAAAAGGTGGAGGGGATCGCTGGGGTCGGGGTGCTCCGTGTTGAAGAGCAGCGAGCGGTCCGCGCGTTCGGGTTGGAAGACGCCGTGCTCGTCGTAACCGGATTTGTGAAAGGCCGCGAAATCGTTCTTCGGAAACAGTTCCTTGCAGTGAGGACAACGCACCTTCCATGGCATGGCGAAGGGGTCGACCTCCCACGTGTACATGCGCACGGGGTCTTTGCAGGCCGGACAATACCCGTCCGACCAGACCATCCACGTGCGCGGAATGTTCGGTCCGAACATGGCGTCCCACAGTTCGTCGTTCGACAGGGCCTTCCACGGCGCGGCCGCGGCGACGAGCTGGTCCTGCATGGCCGCGGCCCAGTCATGCTGCGCCGCGTTCGCCGTCGCATGGGCGAGAAGGTCCTGGGAGTAGAACACGCTCTTCGTTTTTGTGGGTGAATATTCGGTCGGATCGGAGCCATGGGCCAACCCGCAAGCCAGTACCGCGACCAAAACCAAGCTCCAAACACGCAGCGATCGTTTCACCGGATTCTCCTTTTGCGAAGTGGTACGCGACGTCTCAGGCACGACGCATATCATACTCGCTCGCGCCGAAGAACATCCCCCTTGATCCCCCTTCGAAGGGGGAATTGGGCAACCGATGGTATAGGTAAGTGTACAATGACGTGCCTTATTCGAAGTGCTCAGTTGCATTGCTGCACAACGCGCAGCGTTGTGCAGAATTCCCCCTTTGAAGGGGGATCAAGGGGGATGTTTCTTCCGTCTCGCGCCCGCGATCCCGCCAACGGCCTCAGCAATGCTTCAGATACGCGGCCTTGATCCGCTCCACGAACGCGGCCTGATCCCCCGCCCAATACTCGGTCGAAAAGATCTCGACCTCATCGTATCCCGAGAACCCCTGCGCCTCGACCCAGCCGCGGATCTCGGGGAGGTTGATGCAGCCTTCGCCCATGAGACCGCGATCGTTGAGAATATCCCGCGTGGGCGTGCGCCAGTCGCAGAGGTGGAACGAGAAAATCGTGTTGCCCGCGCGCGCGATCTGGTTCGCCAGGTCCGGGTCCCACCAGAGGTGATAGACGTCGACCGTCACCCCGAGGAACGGCGACGCGAGCGCCTCCACCATGTCATTCGCCTGCGCCAGCGTGTTCACCGCCGATCGCGAGTCCGCGTACATGGGGTGCAAGGGTTCGATGGCGAGTTTTACGTTCGCCGCCGCCGCATACGGCAGGACCTTCGCAATGCCGTCGAGAATCTGTTTGCGCCCTTCCGCGAGCGGCATCCCCGGCACCGCGCCGCAGACCAGCACGATCAACGGCGCGCCAATTGCCACCGCCTCGTCGACCGCCTTGCGGTTGTCGTCGATGTTCGCTTGCCGCCCCGCCGCCGTGTCCGCCGGAAAGAACCCGCCCCGGCACAGGCTCACCACGTGCAGCCCCGACCCGCGCAACATCCGCCCGGCCTCCTCCGGCCCGTACGGTTCCAGATGCTGCCGCCACACCGTGATCCCCGGCACGCCCGCCTTCTCGTACCCGTCAATTGCCTCCCGCAACGACCACGGCTTCGTGGTCATCGTGTGCAGGCATAGCTTGGAATGGTCGGTGATGGTCTTCGGCATGTTGCCCTCCGCGCGAAAAATGAACCTGGGCGGTTCAGCGTACGTATATTAAGTGATCGACATCTCTGGGAGATCTTATCGAGAACTTTCTAAAGGCACCCTAAGTACAAGCCAACTCAATAAGGATACACTGAGGGATTAGCCCTGCACTCGAAAAACATCCCCCTTGATCCCCCTTCAAAGGGGGAATACGGCGCAACGCGGAGCGTTGCGACGGGCGCGGTTCGAGGCCAGGAATTCAAATGTACCATGATACTCACAACGAAAAATACCCTTGACACCTCCCGCTTTGACGAGAGGACCGACAGAAGTCGATTCGCAGGCCGGAACGCACTGCAGGGAGATCGAGAGGATTCGAGTAATTGCGAAAACACCAACGAATTCGGATATCCAATTCCCCCTTTGAAGGGGGATCAAGGGGGTGTTCTTCATACACTTTGCGAGCCTTTTTTGTAGGCCTTCCTCATAATACGCATTTATTGGTGGTTACCGACTCGCTACCTTTCAGGTACGGCACAGCCTTATGTGAAGTAAGGAAATGAACGATGGAGGTTAATCGAGTATATCCGCATAAAGCGATGCGACGCCGGACATTCTGCGCGACGCTCTGCGTCGCCGTAAGCCTCGCCACGTCGGGGTGCGGAGCGCCGGCCAGTACGCTCGCCGGTCAGATTGAGTGGGTGCGTTTCCAGGGAACCTTCGGAAGCGCCGAAGGTCCCATGACCAGCGTATTCGGCGCCGCGTTCCTCCTGTTGGAAAAGGACTACGAATCGGTAGGCTATCAAGGACCGCCGAGAGGATTTCCCAAGACCACAGAGGAATCCATCGATTGGCAACGGCAGATGCCCGAAGAATGGTGGATCTATTCGTCGATACCCTACGAGTGGTGGGGGCGCGACTCGGGAACGGAACCCACCGAAGTGACGCTCCCCCTCGACGTCCCGGTCCCGCTCCTGCGCGCACACCTCGACAGCGCCGGCCGGTTCGAGTTCCAGGACCTGCCCCGTGGCCGCCACACGCTCTTCATCCGCTGGGGCAAGAACCCCGATCCGCAAAACAATATCTCCGGTCCCTACGAGGTTATCGTCGAACACGGTGGACGGATCGAGCAGGTGTTTCCTGTAAGCGCCTTTGACATGATCGACACCTAGCGGGCGGATGCCGTTTCTATAACGGTCTCGCTGAACGGCGTGACATTCATCACAGTGCCACCGCGTGCGTAAGCACCCCGCGCCGATATCCCCAGCCACAACCGGTCGCTGCAGCTGCCGTGCCCCACCGGGACATCGGGCTATTGGAGCGCTGGGGCCTACCCATTGCGTCCACTGCGTTACACAGAGACATTGGGAACTCGGACTGGGTGGGGCCTACACCCATCGCGTCTGCCGTGTCCCAACGGGACATTGGGAACTCAGCCCCAGGTTACGCGGACGCGTCAGTGAGACGCGGCCGCGCTACCTGGGGAACTATGGGATACCCACATCGACTACCCCGAAGGGGTTGAGGCCACAAGCCCTTCGGGCTAGACCGGTCACTTTTTGGCAAGCGTACCCCAGGTAGCACGTCTCCGTCTCACGAGGTTCGACTCCGCCGTGCAACCTGGGGCTAAAAGCCCATAGTCCCGTTGGGACAGGGGACTGTGCTTCACGCTGCATGTATCCGGATTTTTGAAAGTTCTCCTTCGCGAGGGTGACGGCCTGGGGGCGGGTCGCATTGAGTGTGAGAATCGGAAGCGATTGGTGTGCACAGAGGTCCTTCCCGTGATACACTTGGGGTACGGTCGCACCTGATTCTATAGTGAATCGTGTGGCTGGTTCCTGATGGCTTCCTTGGGCTGCATTGTCAATGTCAGGAAACACGATGGAGAGTCTTGTAATAACCAGTCAGAATCTTCAAACCGTGAATTGGGGCGGGGATGACTGCTTCAAATACTGTGAGTTTCTCGGAATTGCTCCCCAGGGCGTGCATGTTGAGGCGGACTTCTCGAATTGCACATTCAAGGATATCGACTGGTATTGGGGCCTCTTCAACATCGTCACCTTCGTCGACTGCCGCTTCATCAACTGCACGTTTAGAGGCTGTTCCTTCCCCGGTTGTCGTTTTGTGGACTGTGAGTTTGATGGTGTCCGCTTCGTTCGAGACAATCTTAATGGAGCGTGCAGTTTTGAAGGCGCGGTGGCGTATGGTTGCAGAGTAATGAACTCAGAAGGCTTCGAGATTGAAACAAAGGAATAGCGTGATGCTTCGGCATTCATGGCGAGCCGGGCGGGCGTCCGCATATTTGGAGACCCTATGTGGAATGAACGCTACGCGGTAGACGAATACGTTTACGGAACGGAACCCAACACTTTCCTTGCGGAACATGCAGCGCTGCTCAAAGGGCCCGTGCTGTCGTTGGCGGAGGGGGAAGGGCGCAACGGGGTCTTCCTCGCGACGCGGGGGTTGGAGGTCCATTGCGTGGACGGCTCGGACGTGGGTCTCGCGAAGGCGCGGCAACTGGCCGAGTCCCGGAACGTAACGATTCACACGGAAGTGGCCGATCTCGCGGTGTTTGAACCCGAGGCCGGCCGCTACGGTTCGGTCATCTCCATCTCGGCCCATCTGCCCGGCGCCATCCGCGCGCGGCTCTACCCGCTCGTCGAGCGTTCGTTGCAGCCCGGCGGGATCGTGTTGTTGGAGGCCTATTCCGAGGCCCAGTTGCCCCGCGGCACCGGCGGTCCTAAGGACGTCGATTACCTGATGAGCGTCGCCAAGATCGAACGCGAATTCCCAAACATGGAACCCATCCTCCTGCAGGAACTCGACCGCGAAATCAACGAAGGCACCTACCACACGGGGTTGGCGTCCGTCGTGCAGTTTATTGGGCGGAAGAAGGCGTAACGAACTTAGATCCGTATGCGGTTGTCGCTTGCTGCGTTAGGCGATCACCGAGATTTGGACGGCTCTGGCTTCGAGGCCGCCCGCCGTGGAAGGCGGGCGCTACAGGATTCATCGGCGGGGGAACCCCTGTAGCGCCTGGGTTCCACCCCAGGCGGTGCTGGTGAGGGACTCCGCTATCGTGCATACATACTGAAAGGCGCGGAACCCAGGGCGATGAAAGCTTGGTTCAAGAATCTCACGCTGGCGAAACTGATACTCACGCTAATCGCAGTGGCGATCGCGTGGGTGCTGGCCGCGTGGCCGTTCGGCGCGGTCATGGCCCATATCGACCATTGGCGCGGGCACGATGAAGTCAAGACCTTCGGATTGCCTGCGGACTGGAGTGACGACTACGCCGCACTCCTTCGCGATCGCTACGGCGTGGAACTGAACTCCGTTGCCGGATGCACTCCACCTGTCTCGCTGATGCAATACGTGGAAGGATACAACCGCGTATCGGAGTCGTATCTCCAACAGAAATATGGCAAGGACATTCTTGGAGAATGCGCGGAGGAAGCGCGAGCGAATTACAGGGAGACCGCCGAATACGGCGGCGAGTACGACGGGTGGGAGACGATTGTCTCCAAGTCCGAGGATGTGCGATAAACGGAGACATCATGGGATTCTCGGGTAGGCTCAGGAAAGTCAGAGATCAAGACGCGACAATCCCTGAGCGCGTAATGGCATTATGCGATGCATTGACTCATTGCCACGCTGGCTATGCAGGAGGCAAGGCAGAGCTTCGGGAACGATTTGGCTGGGAAATTGGTGAACCAATAGACAACGAAACTCTTGTTGCGATGGCGGATTACCTAAGTGAGCAGTGGGCGTTTAAGGAGTGTCGTCGCGATGGGGTCTAGCGATTCACTCCATGGAATCGCCATAACGGAGCACCAATAAGCCAACACGCTAGGAATAATATGATGAAAACGCTTTTCTATGTTTTCGCCGCTGGTTGTTTCCTCGCCACTGTCCTGCTTGTTTACAAAATTGTTGCCGGAACACATAGCAGCCTGATTCATCAAATTGGACTTATTATTTCCTTCCTGGGTGCTGGTCTGACTTATTTTGTTTTTGGGTTAAAGAATTATCAGGGATATTGGTCATCGGTCATCGGTGTCTTCCTAATAGCCCTTGCGGGTAGTGGATTAAGCGTAGAAATTAGAAAGCGCGCCAGTTCGCCGGATTACGATGAGCTTTTTGGAATCGTCTTAGTCGCGGTGCTGACAATTCTCGGCGGGCTATTGATTCTTGCGGGGCACAAGTTGCATCGGTGTATTCTTCGGTTGGAGCAATTAGAAGCGAGCCCCAGTTTTCAACCGGGGCCGAAGGCGATGCAGTAGTTCGCGCGCGTCGCTACGACCAATAAGCAGACGACGATATTCATACTATCCCTACCCCTTCGCCGTCTCCATCATCGAGATGAACCGCTCGAAGAGATACCGGCTGTCGTGTGGGCCGGGGGACGATTCCGGGTGGTACTGGACGCTGAAGATGGGGAGCTTCTTGTGTTCCATGCCTTCGACGGAACCGTCGTTGAGGTTGGTGTGGGTGACGCTGACTTCGGAGGCGTCGAGCGAATCGGCGTCGACGGCGAAGCCGTGGTTCTGCGCACTGATTTCGACCTGGCCGGTCGTGTGGTTCATGACGGGCTGGTTGCCGCCGCGGTGTCCGAATTTTAACTTGAAGGTCGTGCCGCCGAAGGCGTGGCCGAGGATCTGGTGGCCGAGGCAGATGCCAAAGATGGGCTTCTTGCCGAACAGGCCCTGCACGGTGGGGTAGATGTACGGCAACGCGGCCGGGTCGCCGGGGCCGTTGGACAGAAAGATGCCGTCGGGCTTCTGCGCGAGGGCGTCTTCGGCCGACGCGGTGGCCGGCATGACGATGACCTTGCAGCCGGCCTCTTCGAGGAGCCGCAGGATGTTGTACTTGATGCCGTAGTCGAAGGCGACGACGCGGTACTTGCCCTCGAATTCCGGGTTCCACTCGTAGGGTTCCGTGACGCTGACGGCCTTCACGTAATCGCTGCCCGCCATGTCCGGCGAGTCGATGGCCTTCTGGATGAGGCTTTCGCGATCGAAGTCGACGGTGCTGACGACGGCCTTCTTCGCGCCTTCCGTGCGGAGCATCTTGGTGATGCGCCGCGTGTCGACGCCGTCGATGGCAACGATGCCGTGTTCTTTCAGGTATTCCGGCAACGTCTGCTTCGAGCGCCAGTTGCTGGGTTCGAAGCAGCATTCGCGCATGACGAAGCCTTCGACAAAGGGTTTGCGCGATTCCACGTCTTCCGGATTGACGCCGTAGTTCCCGATGAGGGGGTAGGTCATGGTGACGATCTGGCCGGCGTAGGAGGGGTCCGTCAGGATTTCCTGGTACCCCGTCATGCTGGTGTTAAAGACCAGTTCGCCGAAAGATTCGCCCTCGGCGCCGACCGCCCGGCCCTCAAAAACCGCTCCATTTTCGAGCGCAAGTATGGCTTTCACAGACAAATTCCTCTTGATTGGTAAATTCTGACGATCATAACCGAACACCGCGGATCGGTTCAAATTCTGGGCAAAGAATTGGCCGCTGTGACGGGCCGTTGTACTGACTGGATCGGACCAAAGAACATCCCCCTTACCCCCTTCAAAGGGGTGCAGTTCTGTGAGTACCGCTTCATGCGGCGTTTTCCAAT
>BTVY01000085.1:0-13190 GCA_045863335.1 Candidatus Hydrogenedentota bacterium
TGTTACCTATGTCTCCGGTTTATTCTGTTACCCATGTCGCCGGTCAGTACCGGGGATGTTCGTTGGCTTATCTTTGATCATTAAGGTCACATCTACACCGTGCGCGAGAGGACGATGAGCTGGTAGGGCTCCAGGACGAGTTCCTTGGCGGCGATGACGGTGCGGCCGGAAATGAGGTCGACCATGGTTTTCCGCATGCCCAATTGCCGGAGCCGCCAGGCCTCAACCGTCTGCGGCTTCTCGCTGAAATTGGCGAGGACCAGTGCGCTGTGGTTGTTGTGGGTGCGGAAATAAGCAAACACGTGATCGTTGCCGGTTTCCACAAACTCCGTTTCGGCCCGCGAGAACGCGAGGTTTTGCTGGCGCAACTGGACGAGCCGCGCAATGCCGCTGTAAATCCGCCCTTCCACGCTTTCCGGCTCGCGCCGTTTCTCGGCGCGCTCCCAGTCGAATTGGGAACGATGCAGCCATCGGCTGTCGCCAATCTTGTCCAGGGACCGCTCGTAGTCGTAGTCATTGAGCGTGCCCAACTCGTCGCCGAGATAAATCAAGGGAATGCCGCCGATGGTCATGATGATCCCGTGCAACAGCAGGATTCGGGCAATCGCGAGATCGACGAGCGACCCGTCTTTCTCTTCGATGGCTTGCTCCAGCCCGGCGAGCGAGGCACACATTCCGGACACACGGGCATCTCCCGTCTTAGGGTCCTCTTGAAAGGGGGCGCCGCGCGCGAAGGAACCTTTGTAGTTCCCCGTGTAAAACTTCGTCAGGAAGAGCCGATGTTCGACTGGACTGAAATCAAACTTCTCGACCTCGTCATCCGCAAAGCCCCAGCCGATGTCGTCATGACAGCGCACATAGTTGATCCACGAGCAGCCCTCGGGGATCGCAAAGCGCTGGCGCATGGCATGACGAAGCACACGGATATCTCTTGTTGCCAGGGCTTCCCAGAGCAAGGCCATTAGCTGCGGATTGTAAGACAACTCGCACTCGTCTTCCCGGATGTACTTGCGCACTTCGTCGGGATGGACGATGGCCTCCGACTTGAACACCATCGCCGGCGCGACGATGCTCGTGACGGCATTGAAGGCCTGCACGATCGTGTGGGCCTGCGGCAGGTTCTGACAACCCGTGCCGAGTTGCTTCCAAATGAAGGCGATGGCGTCAAGGCGCAACACTTCCACACCGCGGTTCGCGAGAAAGAGCATCTCTTCCAACATGCGGTTGAATACGACCGGGTTTGCATAGTTCAGGTCCCACTGGAAGTTGTAGAAAGAGGTCCACACCCATTTCCGGATCGCGTTGCGGTAGGTGAAGCAACCCGGCAATTCGTCCGGGAACACGGCGGCGATGCTGCGTTCGTACGCGTCGGGCATTCGCCGATCCGGAAACATGCGGTAGTACTCCTGATACTCGGGATCGCCCGACAGGGCGCGCAAGGCCCATTCGTGTTCGTCGGACGTGTGGTTGAACACGAAGTCCAGCACGAGCGAAATCCCGCGATGACGCAGTTCGGTCGCGAGAAGCTCGAGATCTTCCATGGTCCCCACTTCGGCGTCCACTTCCCGGTAGCTGCTCACGGCGTATCCGCCGTCGTTGTCGCCTTCGGGTGATTTGAAGATGGGCATCAAGTGCAGATACGTGATGCCCAATTCAGAGAGATAGGGGATCTTCTCGGTAAGCCCCTTCAGATCGCCGGCGAAGAGATCGACGTAACTCATGGCCCCCACCATCCGGTGCGACTGGTACCAGTAGGGATCGGTCTCGCGCAGCGCGTCGAGGGCCTTCAGCTCCGCGGGCCGGTCGAACCACATCTGCGTGGCGGACGTGAGGATGTTCTCCATGTGATAGAAGAAGTCATACTCGGCGCCGTATAGACTGTGCAGCGCGCGGAAGAGCTGATCGAAATACTTTCGCAGCCGTTCGACGAAACCAAGCCACTCGTCTTCATCCACGTGCGCGGCAAACTTCGCCTCGAGTCGCGGCAACAACCGGCGCAGGGTCACCGCACTTTTCTTATTCAGGAGTTCGCGATCCCGGATCGCGGCCTCGCTCGTTTTGTCGTCCAACATCGTGTTTTCCATCTTGGGGTCACTGCAGCAGCGTAAGCACTTCTAGTTTAACTACCCGGAATTGGGCCTTGTTATCAACCCTAACCCGTGCTACGGCGGAAATATGCCGCAACGTAAGACTGCTCTTGTAACCAGGCTGAATACGCGCGCGACGACGAATTTGATAAGCTTGTGAATGCGAATTCCGAACCCACACCGACGGGAGGTTCCGTATCATGAACAATATCGAACTGCGCGATTTCTTTGCCGCCGCGGCCATGGCCGGGCTATTGGCCCATGGCGCGCCAAAACTCGCCAACGCGGACCAGTGGCTGTCGGAGTCAGCTTACAGATACGCTGACGCGCTACTTGAGACGCGCAAAGAGAAATAGCGGTTACTTCTCCAAGAGCATGACGTACGACGTGCCCGGCTGGGTACGGTCGCCTTTTCCGGTGGCGAGCACGAGTTCGTTCCGGCCGTCGTTGTCGGCGTCGCCCACGGCGAGCCAGGATGATTCGGCATAGTCGGCGTTCAAATCCGCGAGGAGTTCGCGCTCGACCTCGCCGCCGTCACCGAGGGCATAGCAGTACACGCGGCCAAGGTGCTGACTGGTGATGGATTCAGACAGATTGTCTCCCCGAGTGGAAACGACGAGATCGTTTCGCCCATCGTTGTCCACATCGGCAATGGCCATCATCTTCTCGAAGTAGCCCATATCGAGGTCATCGGTGTCCCGCTCGAAGGTATAGGCTACCGCGGCCTCTTCCCTCACGCGATACCCAAGCAAGGTGGTTTTGTTGATGACCTGATCCTGCTTCCACCCCACGACCATCTCGTTCGCACCGTCGTTGTCCACGTCGCCGATCACGATCGAAGCGTAAAAGCAGGGCGTGTCGTCGAATCCCGCCACCATGATTCGCGGCGGCATCACGAGTTCGCCCGCTTCATCGAACTCGAATATCTCCACGCGCGCCTCGCCCGGGCGAAAGCTGTTGGACGTGATGTATTCGACTGCACCGTCATTGTCCACGTCGGCGATCAGGGATTCCTCGCCCGAACCGGACAGAGTATGCAGAAGCCGCGCGTCAACGGCGCTGAGTGTGCGGTCGAGATCGTACCGCACGATCTCGCCGCCGCCGCAGTAAGCGGAAATCACTTCATCGATGCCGTCTCCGTCGAGGTCGTGGATCGCCAGGTTGTGGGTAAAGGCGCTCTGGTTGCAATCCGGCCGCGACACTGCGAGGGGCTTTGCTTTCTCGCCGTCGGTGCGGAACACGTAGAAGAATGCGGTCCCCCCGCCCTCCTGGCCGGTGCCCAAGAGCACCTCGTTCGCACCGTCGCGGTTCAGGTCCGCCACACGAACGGCCAATCCCATGCCCGGTCTGTGTTCCGCGAGATTCTCCGCCAGCATGCGCGTATCCCAGCCTGCGCCGTTATGCTTGAACAAATACAAGCGGCTATCCGGACATCCCGTCGTCAGGATTTCGTTTCTGCCATCATTGTCGGCGTCGCCAATCTCGACATCCCACCCCGCGTAGCTCTGATCCACCTCGGCGACGACGGTCGCCCGCCATCCTGGCGCAACCGTGACGAGATCGCTTGATTCTACGTTCGTTGCAGCGCCGAAAAGCACAATGATGGTGACGAATGCACTCACGGTATGTCCTCCCCCCTTCTTGTTGCGCACGGACAGTATGAACGTTGCTCCTCCACGTTCACAACCGCGCTCGCCATCGATCTTCAACGCGCAGCGGCCGCACTCCATAGGTTGCCCGCACGAAATTGTATACTTTGCCGCGATGACGCGTACTATGAGTGAACAGACTTGGGGGAACAGACGATGATACCGACGATGTCACTGATCGCCGCGGCACTTGCCTGCGTCGTAACCCAACCCGCCGAGACTAACGAGAACCCTGACGAGCGCATCAAGGCGTTCTGCATTGACTTCAATTGGGGCACCGAGGGATTCGCGCCACCGGGCATGTATGCGCAGGCATCTGCGCAGGAGCATTTCGAATGGTACCGGGACATGGGGGTCAACACGATCCAGACCTTTTGCGTGAGTTGCCCGGGCTACGCGTGGTACCAGAGCAAAGTCGCCCCCGTGCAACCGGGCATGCAAGGCGATTTCCTTACGGAGCTGACGCGGCTGGGTCACGAGGCCGGCATGAAGGTGATGGGATACTTCTGCGTGGGGGCCAACACGCATTGGAGCCAAACGCACCCGGAATTGAGCCACCCGTTTCCGAACGCCATCGCGATCCCCTTCACGACGGAGTACCTCGATTATCTGTGCCGGGAAATGGAAGAAGTGCTCACGGTTACCGGCATCGACGGGTTCATGATCGACTGGGTCTACAATGCGAGCCACCTTTACCCGGACCGCGAGTACACGTGGCTGGAATGCGAGAAGCAGATGTATCAGGAGCTTTTCGGCGAGCCGTTTCCAGGCGAGGGAGAAATGGATGAGGCGCGCACACTCGAGTTCAACCAACGGGCGCTTGCTCGTTGCTGGGAACGCATCCACGCCACTGCGAAGACGGCCAAGCCGGACTGCATCATCTGGCTAACCTGTTTCGACCTGCAACATCCGCAGTTGGAAGGATCGCGGATGCTGCGCGAAGTCGATTGGCTGATGAACGAGCATTTCGATACGCAGAAACTGCTCGACATTCGCAAGACCGTCGGACCCGGACCTCGCCTTATCCAATGCGTCTGCGGCTGGGGCGACCAACACAACGCCGCTGCCGTGCTCGCCGACCCGAACCTGAAGGACATTGGCGTCTACGGCTTTGCCCGGCCCGACCCCGAGACGACGCTCCCTCCTGAGGACGATTCCGGCAACGCGCGTAACATTGCAGCCATGCGCGAAGCCTTTCGCGAGAGCACGGAATGACGTTTCGACGATACAACGCAGAGAAAGCGTTGAAGCAACATCTCCCTTGGTCCCCCTTCAAAGGGTGAATTGTGGTTAACTCCGTCTATTGCTCTTTGCGCCGAGCCACGTTTGGAGGCTGGTCTTCGTTCGTGTTAAACGCAACGCGACGCGTTGCGAGCCATTCCCCCTTTGAAGGGGGATCAAGGGGGATGTTCTTCTGGTAGGGTATGACGCTGGTTTCGTTCCGTCACCGTGACGTGTTCCCCGGGTCGTAGTGTGGTCTGACTCCGTTTATTCCTTGCCTCGGCGGCGGCGCTGTGGTTGAATAGGGGGACTTGTTGAACCGGGAACCGCCGTTTCGGCGGAAGACACCCTCACCTCGAGAGGAACCGCGACTATGAAGACTCCGGGCAGACACGCACTCGATAGCACAATGAAACCTTCTACATTCGGGCGACGGGAATTTCTCAGGGCCGGCGCGGCCGGGGCAGGTTTGCTCATTCTGCCGAGCGGGACCTTCGCGAGCGCCCAGGCGCCGAGCAACAAGCTGAACATCGCGTTGATCGGGGCCGACGGCCGGGGCCGGGCTCATTACGACGTGCTGTCCAAGGAAAACGTGGTGGCCCTGTGCGACGTGGACGAGGAACACCTCGACTTTGCGTGCAACGTGTTCCCCGATGCGAAGCGGTACATCGACTGGCGGGAATGCTTGGATCATCCGGACCTCGACGCCATCGTCTGTTGCACGACGGACCAGACCCACGCCTTCGTGTCGGTATGGGCCATGAACCGCGGGCTTCACGTCTATTGCGAAAAGCCCGTCGCCATCAGCGTGGAGGAATGCCGGCTGGTGCGCGAGACCTACCTGAAGAACAAGGACAAGATCGCGACCCAACAGGGCACGCAGCGCCACATGTTGGAGAATTTCAATCGCGTGCGCGAACTGATCGTGGACGGCGCCATCGGCGAGTTGCAGGAAGTCAGCGCCTGGGGCACGCGCCAAATCCCGAAGCCGGGGTACCTGCCCGCCGCGGGCGATCCGCCGAAGAACCTTCACTACGACCTGTGGATCGGGCCCACGCAGTTTCACCCGTACAACCCCGAGTACTTCTCGGGCACGCCGGGCATGAACTGCCTGCAGTGGAACATGTATTGGGACTTCGGCGTGGGCCAGATCGGCGACATGGGAAGCCACACGATGGACCTCGCCTGGAACGCCATTGACGCGAAGATCCCCACGTCGGCGACGGGCGTGGGCGAACCGTTCAACCCCGAAGTCACTCCGGTGCGGATGACCTCCAGCTTCGAGCACCCGGCCAACGATTGGCGGCCCGCCATCAAGGTCAACTGGTACCAGGGCGGCGACATGCCGGAGTCGCCCGCGAAGTACATCAACTTGAACGACGTGGGCCACGGCGTCATGTTCCACGGCTCGAACGGGTATCTCATCGCCGGATTCGAGACGCGGGTCATCCTTCCCCTCGCGGACAAGGACAACATGACCTACTACAAGCCGCGCCCGGAGAAGAAGCTCATCCCGCCCCTGGGCCATTTCCAGCAGGAATGGATCGATGCGTGCAAGGGCGATCTGAAGACGACCTGCGACTTCGAGTACAGCGGCAACATGATCGAGCAATTGCTGCTCGGCCTCGTCGCGTACCGCCACGGAGAGCGCATCGAATACGACGGCGCCACGGGCCGCATCACCAACAACGAAGCTGCCAACGAACTCCTTCGCCGCACCTACCGCGACGGCTGGGTCTTGAACGGGTAGCAACTACGGGAACAACAGAAGGCGAATTACAAAAGCGCTGCGGGTTTCCGGGCGATACGTTGATTCGCAGACCACACGAGACATCGTGCTAAAAGGAGCATAGGCGTCTCGCCTGTGACGGGTACACGGGCGGGACGCCCATGCTCCTTTAGCGCCAACACAATCCGAAGATCCTCAGAGGAAGACCTCGCCCGCCATGGAAGGCGGGCGCTACAGTTGCCGCACGCGCACTTTCGCCACGAGCCGGCAGCGATGAACTACTGCCGCAGGATCTTCTCCATCGCTTTCCCCTTTGCCAGCTCGTCGATCAGCTTGTCGAGGTAGCGGATCTCCCGCATGGTGGGTTCTTCGATCTCTTCGATGCGGACTCCGCAAATGACGCCCTTGATCAAGGTCCGCGAGGGATTCATTTCGGGAGCCTTCGCAAAGAAGGTCTCAAAGTCGGTTCCTTTTTTCAGCTCCGCTTCCAGGGCTTTCTGACTGTATCCGGTTAGCCAGCGGATAATCTCGTCGACTTCTTCTTTCGTGCGTCCCTTCTTCTCCGCCTTCTTTACGTAATGGGGGTAGACGCTCGCGACGCTCGTGGTAAAGATTCGGTGTTTTGTCATGGTTTCATCCCAACAGTGATCGTACGAGGACGTGTCTTCAGGTAGGATCTTCCGCGATGATCCTCTGATGTGTTCGCGATGCCAGCCTTGCGTTCGATGTGAACCATTGTACTAGCGCCAATCACGAACTTGCAAAAGAACCAGGTGCTGAACCGCATCGCGGTCACCGCCGAACACGAAGAATTGCCCTACGAGGCCGTGGCGAAGCTGGGCAGCCCTGGTTTCTGGTAGGGCTTCAGGGCCTCGAACCGGTATTCGATCTCGGCGATTTCTTCCTCGCTCAGTTTCAGTTCGGAAATGATGGGCGACTCGGGGATGGTTCTGCCGGGTCCGTAGTGCCGGGAGACCATGTTCCGGAACACGCCGCGCTTCTTCCAGAGGTACAACTGGATGCCGCGCAGGGAATCTCCGGGATGCGTCGTGCTCAGGTTCGTCATCAGGAGGAACTTGCTGTACGCGTCCCTCATGGCGGCGGGGTCCGCTCCGCTCTTGTGGAGGTCCCAGATCCGGGTGAGGACGTCCGCGTAGATGGCGCGCTCCGTGATCAGGCCTTCCGCGCCGAGGTGCAACTCGTAGAGCCAGCCGAGTCCGCCCCGGGCGCCGAACACGCGACGGATCGGTGGCCGTGCCGCGAGCAGGGTGCGCATGCGGGAGATGACGGAGCCCGCCTCTTCTTTGACGTAGCCGAAGTTGGGGAAGTCCCTGGCCAGTTCGATCATCAGCTCCGGCGAAGGGCTGGGGCCCTTGTACGTGACGCCGCCGGTGGTCTGGAGAATCACGGGCCGCTTCGTGACGGCCGCGAGCGCGTGCCAGTACTGACGCATGTCGTCTTCGGTCGTGCCTGAATCCGGCGGACGCGAGATGATTGCCGCCGGCGCCAACTTCTCCGCGTGCTCCGCGTAGTCGAGCATCTCGGCGGTGTCCTTGCCCTGAACACCGAGGCAGAGCGCCGTGCGAAGGGTGGCCGCCGCGTGGGCCAATACTTCCATGCCCCGCCGCTTTTCCTCGGTGGTCAGCAGATCGACGCTGTCCCCCGACTGCGGCCAGATCATGCCCGGACAGCCGCACCAATCCACGTAACGCGCCTGGTTGGCCAGGGCGTCGAAGTCCACTTCGCCCGATTCGGTAAACGGCGTCGACAGGATCAAAAACGGCCCTTGGACCTTCGGATCTGCATCGCCCGAAGCGGCAAGCGGGTCCGCGCCCTGGCGGGGTTCCTGCGCACTCGCTCCGAGCGCGACCCCCGCCGCGCCGGCCACAGCCAGCCCGATCATCCGTCTCCTCGTCATGTGCTTCTCGTCGGTCATTATCGTGTCCCCTTGCGATTCGGGCGTGTTTCGAAATTTGTCCGGCATACGTTGCCCACAGTTTGACCAACTTGTGGTGCAGGCTTCCAGCCTGCCGCTCGATATATGCATCTCCAGCGAGTGGAGGCAAGAGCCCCGCTGTCGAAACACATCAATGGAGACCCCTATGGAGTGCGGGCGCTTGCGACTGCTTTGGTTCGGTCTGATGAGGATTACCTAAGACAATCAAGGGCTGTTTCTAAAGGCTATGGCGTCGTGTCGGGCAACAAGGGATCGCGACGTTGCGTGGCCTGTGAGGCAGGCTTCAAGATGTGCAAGGTCTATCGGTTTTCCCGCATTGCTCCGACGGGGTTAGGGCGGATGGATCAGACTAAACAAAAGCAGCCACGCTGAGGCGTGGCCGCACTCCAAAAGGTGCCCGATCATCCGCTGCAACAAGTTGTTCGACAGCGGACACCGCAAGATTCACGATGCCTTCTGAGCCGTTTTGGGCTTGCGCGGATGCAGTCGCACGGCTCTCTTGCCACTCTGTGCTTGCCGGGCTTTTGCCGCCTCGGCAATCTTCCGGATGTCATCGCCAGACGCCTCCGACAGCGCCGCGCGAATCTTGTGGATCTCGTCGATAATCGGATCGGTTTCCATTGCAGTTATTCCCTTGGCAGCTCAAGCGGCGTACATATGAGCGGCGGCTCGAAACCCTCGTCGCGACATAAATCTTCGATCTTGCCTCGCAGCGTTGCGTTGGCGAGGTGCCTGCAATTCCAGGTCAGCAAGAAGTCTATGCCGTGGACCGCCGCGATCGCAACGTGAAGCGCATCGATACGAGCGCTCGGGGGTAGACCGCCACCGGAACAAGGCGCTCGGCCAGCAGGACCGAAGAACAGTAGCCGCAAGCGCTCAAGACATGTTTCACGACAGGGGCTTGCGGCAGGACGATTGTGATTTGCAATTCAGTGCGATGTGCCGTATCATTACTTAAGAGTTAGCTAAATCAATCCCCTGGCAGTACGCGCCCCCTTGTTATGGCGGGGTGGCCGACCCCAGGGGATTTTTTCGGGCAGAGGGGGCTGTATCCATGCCAACAGCTATACTCATCGACGGGGAATTCTTTCTTTGGCGGCATCAAGCGGTCTTCGGCAAAGCACCCGCAGCGGACGTTGCCAAGGCTATGCACCGAATGTGCTTGGAGCACCTGCGCCAACCCGTGGCAGGGCAACGGAACAAGGACCGAAAGAAAGAGTTTGAACGGCGGGATCTCTACCGCATCTTCTTCTACGATTGCCCTCCGTTGACTAAACGGGTTCACAACCCCATCAGCAAGAAGCATATCGATTTCTCCAAAACGCCAACCGCTGAGTGGCGCCTCGCCTTTCACGACGAACTGAAAAAACTTCGCAAGGTCGCCCTACGGTTGGGATATCTGAACGAGCGCAGCGGAAGTTGGGTACTCAAACCGACCAAGATGAAAGAACTGCTGGGTCGAACGATCACGGTCGATGAGTTGACGGACAACGATGTCCGCTACGATGTGATGCAGAAGGGCGTAGACATGCGCCTTGGCCTGGATATCGCCTCGCTCGCGTTCAAGAGGCAAGTTGACCAGATCATCCTCGTCTCAGGCGATAGCGACTTTGTTCCCGCCGCCAAGCTGGCTCGTCGTGAGGGAATTGACTTCATCCTTGATCCACTATGGGCCTCCATTCGTCCGGACCTGTTGGAACACGTGGACGGCATGCGCACAATCTGGCCGAAGAAGAGCGAACGTGACGGGTGATGAAGGTGCCGAACCCTCGCGAAAAGGGTTGCGACCTTGCGGAAATGTGTGTAATTCGTGGCCTGTCCCTTCTTTTCTCTTCTCCGTCCCTTCTTTTGCAAAGTTTTAACCAGCACGCTACCTCATTGGGTCTAAGGGAGCCTTAACAATATAGTTCTGGACAAAAAGATTCTCACGGAATAAACTACTACCGGAAAGCCCGACTTCCGGGAGGGGATGAACATGAGCAATCACGTCGCAATACTAGTTCTATCGCTATTTGTGAGCGCTGCAGACCCACGACTCAGCGTGCCCGAAAAACCGTTTACAGCAGAAGTACGTGCCGTTTATCACGCAGATTCGCTAAAGCTTCAAACGCCCGAGGGACAACTTCTAGTTTCGCTGTACGGTGTGAAGGGTGATCCCTTGGACCTGACAAAGATGAATGAAGCCAAAGAATTCGCTATCGCGGTGACAAAGGACCAAACACTGGAAATCCGGCCCGTCAAGACCATATCCGGCCTAAGTTATGTCGAGGTAATACTTCCTTCTGGCGAGGTACTCAACAAGCTATTGCTAGAAAAGGGCTTCGTTAAACTCGACACCCTCTCCGCGAGCAAAGACGAGGTATACACGGAAATTGCATCAAAGGCCGAACAGTTCGGTCCAAATGAAGAAAATGTAGACCCAGATATACCATCAGACGTCGCAAAAAGTGAAAGGCCCGAGGATTCGCGTCAAGCGCTTGCCAATTTCAAGTTGAAGAAGCAACTCACTGAAATTGCGCAGTTTGAAGCCGAAGTGGAGAAATGGCGGGCATTGCCCGAAAGTTATAGACGATCAATCGCCGCATCGTATGGTTACACACTCCGATCAGGAACCGCAAAGCTTTCGGAAGAGACAGCCAAGAGACAGCAGAAAGTTGAAGGAACGGTTCAGAAGCTCGAGGACAACCAATCGAAAATCGTCGCACACCAGGAGGCGATTGCTTCAGTGACCGCATCAGAGCAAGACGCATTGGCTGATGTATACGATGATTTTGATCTAAAGTGGGATCAAGGGATGGCTGAAGGGTTTCACAAGAATATTCTTGCCGACGTGGCAACTGGTGACGAATACTCCGCCGGAATTAATGCTCGCCTCTTAGACAAATACAGCTATAAAGTCATGCTTGACCGATCTCGTGTTGACTCCGAAGCCTCGGCTGTTTCGGCGGCCCATGAGAATATGCGAGCGGCACACCGAGGTGAGATAGCAAGTCTTGAATCTCAACACAGCGCAATCATCGGTATGATCAGGCGTGCGGAGGCGGATGCGCAGGCAGCCGCATCTATCACGGCAAAACATGAGAAGCACTATTCGGATGCACTTCAACGCATAAAAATGCTTGACGAAGCAGTGGGACAGGACTTACAGCCCTCACTGTTCCCAATTGTTACCGAACAGTTTAGAGGGAACAAGAGTGACAAATTCGCCAAATTCCCCGTTGAGTCAATCATCTGGCGCATCGATTGGTACGTGAAGAAAGCGGACAACAGCGCATCATTCTCGATTGACCTTTATGAAGCGCAAAACGATAAATTCCTCCAACACGTTATTACAGAACAGCCACCCTACAAATCATTTCTTATCTGCGAAGAGCCCGGCGAGTATTATTTGAAGGTAAATGCCGATGGCGCCGTGGAGTTCATTATTACTATCGTACAATTTGGGCACTCATAGAGTTCATCGCGAAACACTTTGTCCTTGTCGGCGGGAGGATAAACATGCAGTACATGTGCGAACAGTGCAATACCTCCTTGCAGATTCCCGACGAGTTTGCCGGTAAGGAGGGCGGGTGCAAGAATTGCGGTGCAAGGTTCGTTGTGCCACCGGCTCCTCAACAAACAAGTGACGTTACTCCTAAGAAGTCTGGCTTCAAAGCTGTGTTGCTTGGCGTAGCAGCTGTTTGCTTACTAGTGCTTGGGGTGGCGTTTGGCATCCAGCTAGGAAGAAGCGAATCGGACTCCACGCCTAAGGTTCCAAAAGAAGTGATGACCGCAATACGAGAAAACGCAGAAAGACAGCACCCTGGCAATAAAGAGGAACAAAACACAACTATTGCTGCGCAGATCGAGGCTTATCATGCCATCAAGAACTATAGTACAAAAGCGTTTTCAAATGAAGAGTTGAATGATCTCCGATTTAATGCCGAACGAAATTACCCTGGTGACTACGTTCGTCAAAAAGACGTACTCGATACGGTGAGCAATGCAAGTGCAATGTTGAAGGGACTGGAGGCGGCACACAATATTCAAGTTGATACGCAGTTAAGCACATCGTCCCCTGACCGGAACACTACAGACTCTTTTCCCAGGCCCGCTTCTCCAACAGCCGTACTGCCGACGCCAAAGTCATCAATTTCCACCGTTCGTTGGCGAAACAACGATGAGGAGATGAATAAGTCCTTAATCTCCTCCGAAGATCACGAGGACTACAAAGAAGTACTTTCTAAACTTAAAGCCATCAATTATGTCGAACGCACGGAATTTGATGGCGTACCGACAGTGTGGGTGACAGATAGCTTCTTAAGTACCAGTCAATATAAACAGGAGAATTTTCTTTTCGCGCTGTATTGCTACTGGATGTGCGAACGACCTAGAGAGTTTGGGTACGTAATGATAGATAAGGATAGGGTAACTTGGGATCCGATGTTGGTGAAGCATACGAATGGAAAGTCCGTAGGGCAGTATCGGTTGCTCAATGAATGGCATGCCCAATGTGTACAATGATCGTATTCGCCTGACACCTGCCCCTTTGGGCGGTTCAGATTATA
>BTVY01000086.1:0-12324 GCA_045863335.1 Candidatus Hydrogenedentota bacterium
CGATACCGATACCGATACCGATAGCGATACCGATAGCGATACCGATCCCGATACCGATACCGATACCGAGAAACCACGGGTTCGATGTCTGGAGCTAAACTGGAAATCTTGCCAATTTCATGCAACGTGCGGCCCTCTCCGGGGATTGATATAATCGCGCCATGGCTGACCGTAAACCCAACATACCGAAAGAGGTGCGTAAACGGTGCGAGGAATTGCGCGCCGCGATCGAGCGCCACAATCGCTTGTACTACGTCGAGGCGAAGCCGGAGATCAGCGATCAGGCCTTCGACACGCTGCTCAAGGAACTGGAGCAACTCGAGGCCGAATACCCGGATTTGGTCACGCCCGATTCGCCGACGCAGCGCGTGGGCGGGCAGCCTATCGAGGGTTTCGAGACGGTCGAGCATGCGGTACCGATGCTCTCCATCGACAACACGTACAACGAAGAGGAGATCCGCGCCTTCGACGAACGAGTGAAACGCGGACTGGAAGCCAACGCGAAACCGGAGTACGTGGTGGAACTGAAGATCGACGGCGTGGCCATTTCGCTTCAGTACCGTGACGGGGTTCTTACCCGCGCGGCGACACGTGGCGATGGCGCCCGGGGCGACGACGTTACCGCGAACGTGAAGACCATCGGCGCCGTGCCGTTGCGTTTGTCCGGCAAGCCGCCGGCGCTGCTGGAAGTGCGCGGTGAAGTGTACATGCGCCGCCAGGAGTTGGAACGGTTGAATGCGTTGCGGGAAGAGGCCGGTGAAGCGCCGCTCGCGAATCCGCGCAATACCACGGCGGGGACGTTGAAGCAGTTGGACCCGCGCGAAGTGGCCAAGCGCAAACTCGACATTGTGTTCTACGACATCGCGCCGCTTGACGGCGTAGACCTGACATCGCACTGGAAGACGCTGCAACAGTTGCGGGACTACGGCCTGCCCACCAGCCCCCACAGCAAGCACTGCAAGTCCATCAATGAGGTGCTCAAGGTTTGTGACGCGTGGGACGCGAAGCGCAACGAACTCGATTTCGAGATCGACGGCATGGTGATCAAGGTCGATTCCGCCGCCCATCGCAAGCGCTTGGGGTATACGTCGAAGTCTCCGCGCTGGGTGATCGCCTACAAGTACGCGGCCCAGGTTGCGCAAACGAAGCTTCTGAACGTGTCCTTCCAGGTCGGCAAAACCGGCACCATCACTCCCGTGGCGGACATGGAGCCCGTGCTGCTCGCGGGAACGACCGTGAAGCGCGCGAACCTCCACAACTTCGAAGACATCGCGCGGAAAGATATTCGCATCGGCGATATTGTCGAAATTCAGAAGGCGGGTGAAATCATCCCGCAGGTGCTCGGTCCCGTCAAGGAGCAACGGCCCAAGAATGCCAAGGCGATTGAGCCGCCGGCGGCGTGTCCCGTCTGCGGTGGCGAGGTACACAAGGACCCCGAGGGGGTATACCTGCGCTGCCTCAATCTCGCCTGCCCTGCGCAGCTCAAGGAACGGCTCCGGTACTTTGCCTCTCGTGGCGCGATGGATATCGAAGGGCTGGGTCCGGCTGTGATTGAACAGTTGGTCGATAAGGGCCTCGTGAAGAGCCCGGCCGATCTTTATGAACTTTCCGCCGAGCAGGTGGAGGGGCTCGAACGCATGGGGAAGAAGTCTGCCGCGAATCTGATCGCGGGCATCGAGGCCAGCAAGAAGCAGCCTTTGAATCGTCTGTTGAATGGCTTGGGGATTCGTCATGTGGGCGGTCATACGGCGGAGGTTCTCGCGGGGCATTACGGCGCTGTCGATAAGTTGATGGACGCCCCTGTAGACGAACTTACGGAGATCTACGAGATCGGCGAGACGGTCGCCGCCAGCGTACATGACTTCTTCGAGACGGAAGAGAATCGCCAACTCATCGAGCGGTTCCGCGAACACGGTTTGACGCTGGAGGAGAAGGCGGCTGCCGGTGGCGGCCCGCGTCCCTTCGAGGGCAAGACCTTCGTCGTGACCGGCACGCTTGAAGGGTATTCGCGCGACAGCATCCACGACCGCATCAAGTCTCTCGGTGGCCGGCCCAGCTCCAGCATCAGCGGCAACACCGACTACCTCGTGGCAGGCGAGAAGGCAGGTTCCAAGCTGACCAAGGCGCAATCCCTCGGCGTGACCGTGCTCACCGAAGCCGAGTTCAATACACTGGCCGACGGCGCGTCATGACGGTCAAGCGCATCTCCAGCCCCGAAGTCCTCAACCAGGAATCCGGCCACGGTCTCATGAAGGCCGCGCGCGAGCAACACCTTCACAAGGGCGACACGCTGCTCATCGATCTCTCCGAGACGCGTTCGATGGACACCCGGGGCGGTGCGTGGATGCTCGCGCTGGCGGAACTGGCGCATTCGCGGGGCGGCGATCTTAAATGGGAAGGGGAGTCGGGCGAAGTGGCCGCGTTCATGGAACTCGTGGAGCCGGGCCTCCAAGCCGCCCTGCGCGACAGGCCCCGTCCCGAGAATGTTCTCGAGCGTTTGGGCGGCCTCACCTTGGCCGTCGCGTCCGAAACCCGTGAATTTGGCAGTCTCCTGGTCGACGCCATCTATTGGACGTTGATGGCCCCGTTCGAAGGCGGGGGACTTCGCTGGGGACTTCTGCTGGACGAGATGCACGAGATGGGCGTCCGCGCCGTGCGCATTAACTTCATGATGAACTTCCTGCTTGGTCTGACCATCGCCATGCTGTCCGCGGCGCAGTTGCGCGCGTTTGGCCTGCAGATCTATGTGGCCGATCTCGTGATGATCGGATTCGCGCGTGAACTCGCCGCAGTTATGACGGCCGTCGTCGTCGCCGCGCGCACGGGGGCCGCCATCGCCGCGGAACTGGCGACTATGAAAGTGCAGGAGGAAATCGATGCCCTTCGCGGGATGGGTCTCAACGTGCCTCAGTTTCTCGTTGCGCCCAAACTGTTGGCGCTCATCATTGTGATGCCCTGCCTCGTCGCCCTCGGCATGTTATCCGGAATCGCCGGCGGCATGGTTTGGGGTGTGTTCGTGCTCGACATCCGGCCTGATGCCTGGTTGAACGAGACACTCGGCGCAGCAGACCTCGGCGACATCTTCCAGGGACTCACCAAGGGTTTCTTCTTTGCCATCGTCATCGTGCTCGTCGGGTGTCACAATGGGCTTCGTGTCGAAGGTGGTTCGCGCGGCGTCGGGCTCATGACCACGCGCGCCGTCGTGATGGACATCTTCCTCATCATCGTCGTGGACATGCTGTTCGCGTTGCTCTTTTACTACGTGTTGGATTAGCGTCATGGCCGAACCCATCATCGAAGTGAAGCACTTGGTCGCCCATTACGGCGAGAAGCTCGTCTTGGACGACGTCTCCTTTCCGGTAAACCGGGGCGAGATCTTCGTGATCATCGGCGGCAGCGGCTGCGGAAAGACGACGCTCCTCAAACATATGACGGGGCTGTTGACGCCCACGTCCGGCCAAGTCATCCATTCCGGGACGGATATCACCAAACTCGACGAGGACGAGTTGAATGCCATCCAGCGCAATATCGGGATCGCCTTTCAGTCGGGGGGGCTCTTCAATTCCATGACGGTCGGCGACAATGTGGCCCTGCCCTTGCGGGAATACGGTGCGGTGGACGAGGCGCTTGTCTCCGCCATGGTCCGGCTTAAACTCAGCCTGGTCGGTCTGGGTGCCGCGGAAGATCTCATGCCCGATGAATTGTCGGGAGGGATGCGCAAGCGCGCGGGCTTGGCCCGGGCCATAGCCCTCGATCCCCCGATCATCTTTTTTGACGAACCGTCCGCCGGTCTGGATCCCATTATGGCGTCGGGATTGGACGACCTCATATTGAACCTGAAGCGATTACTGGGGATTACCTTCATTATCGTGACGCATGAACTGGATTCCATCCGGAAAATCTCCGACCGAATCCTCATGCTCGATCAGGGTTCCGCCATCTTTCTCGGGAACTTGAAAGAGGCGGAAACGTCGGATGTGCCCCGGGTTCGCCAGTTTTTTGAAAGGCAGGCGGACGAGTTCATCGCGCAACGTGTGACGAAGGCAACTGGAAACGCGGACGTGGATGCCGCAGAATGACCCGATTCAGCAATCGGAGCAAAGGGTAAACCCGTGGCGACCAAGACACAGAAGACCAAGGTAGCCGTTTTTCTCATCGTGAACCTGGTGGTGGCCAGCGTCTGCCTGGCCCTTGTCGCGGGGTACCGCGCCGGCAACGAACTCTCCTACAATATCGTGTTCGAGAATTCTGTTCTCGGCCTGTACGTGGGCGGCATCGTGCAGTATCTCGGCGTGCCGGTGGGCACCGTTGACAATATTTACGTGGGAGAAGATGGCAAAGCTTATGTCAGTATCCTGATCGACCCCGCGAAAGTCAGCCTTCACGAGGGTGTCGAGGCGAAACTCGAGTACTACAGTTTTGCCACCGGCACCATGTGCGTGGCCCTGTCCGGGGGAGATCCAACGGCGGCAACCCTTGCGCCGGGCGCGACCATACCCGCGGGCAAATCGCTGGTCGAATCATTCAGCAACGAGTTCGCCAGCGTACTCGAGTCGTTGAACAACATCATTGCCGAGATTGAAACGGGCATGGAAGGGATGGAATCGGGCGAGTTGACCGAAACCATCCGGGAAACGAAGGCATTTATTGAAGAGACGAAAGAGTTTGTCGCCGATGCGCGAGGCACCCTCGAAACCGTGGGTGAAGATGTACACAACACGGTTGACGACGTTCGCACCGGAATCGAGCGGTTTAACGAACTCGCCAATTCAGCTGCCGAGACGGCCAAGTCAGCCAACGAAACCATCAAAACGCTTCAGGCAAAGATCGAACCACTGGACCTTGCCGCGACCGAAGAAGCTTGGCGCTCTCAATTCGAGAACATCGCTGATCGATTCGACAAAACCAGCGAATCCTTCGATCAAACCGCAAAGACCCTCATGTACGGAACCGACAATTTGCAGCACGGCCTGCTGGATACCATGCAGACACTCAACGAAGCCCTGAACGCGGTCCGCGATCTGGCCGAGTACCTGCAGAACGACCCCTCATCGATCGTTCGGGGCAAGGCCGAGCCCCGGGGAGAGAACTGATGCGTTACGCTGCTCTCGCTCTGGCCATTGCCATCACAGGATGTGCGACCCGAAGTTACAATCCCCCGACCCGATATCTGCTTGAACCGAAGGTTGAGGTGCTCGCGGCACAACCCCTGCGCCAGACGCTTGCGCTGCGCTCCCTCGACCCCGCGCGGCCCTATCGCGAAAAGATTGTCTACCGGGATGGACTCGAACTCGGCCAGTATCAGACGTTGGAATGGGCAGAGCTCCCAGCCAATGTGGTTTCTCGCGCCCTCGGTGACGCCCTCCGCGCAACAGGCCGTTTCGCGGACGTGGGCCCTGCACCGGACGTAAGCCAGCCCGACTACACGCTCACCGGCTCTATTCGCGCTTTTGACCTTCGCAAAGACACGGAACCGTGGACGGCCGTGTGTGAAATCCGTGTGGAAGTGCGGCGCTCGCTCAGCCAGAACGCGCTCTTCGCACAGACATTGACCAGCGCAGTTCCATTGGAGTCCAACGATACGGCCGCGCTACCCGCCGCCATGAGCGCCGCCGTGGCTGAAGTCGTCACGGAAGCGGCCAACGGGATCGCGGCGTCTGAAGCCTCAGTCGCGGAATAGCGTTAGGAATTATCGACGTGATGGGGGAACATCCAAAGAACATCCCCCTTGCCCCCTTCAAAGGGGGAATTGTGCGTAATGGAACCTACGTTCAAGTATTGGATGCATCCTCCCATCCCTAGGGAGCTGGCGCGACAGTGCACACCGCAAAGCGGTGTGGGCCAGTCCTCCTTTGAAGGGGGCAAGGGGGATGTTCTTTGTGAACCCTGCGTAGCGTGGATGGGAAGGCGCTTGTACGGTGTGTCGATCTTTTCGGCGGACACCGACTAACGTCGGTCGGTGCCGTTACCCTCTTCCCGCAATGAATCGAAGACCCGTTCCTCGTCGCCGCGGTAGATGAGGTGTTCGTCGATGACCAGGGTTTGTTCCGCCGAGAGCGGCAGGAAACGACCTTCCGCGCGGGCGAAGACTTCGCCTCCGGCATCGTGAAGCGCGCCGATGGCGTAAACCAGCCGCCGGTTCGCCTTCGTCACTTCGGCCCAGGCATGGATGTCGCGGTCGCCGGGTACCGGCTGCACGTAGCGGACCGTGAGTTCTCCTGTAACCGTCATGCGCGCGATGGCGCGGTTGGCGGCCCAGGCCATGGTCTCGTCGAGCAGCGCGGCGACGATCCCGCCGTGCAACACGTTCGGGTAGCCGCAATGATGGGGTTTCGGCGTGAAGATCGCCTTGGTCTGCTCCCTTTCGACGAAGAAGCGAAGCTGAAGTCCCGCCACATTCGATTCGCCGCACGCGAAACAGGATTCGGAATTGGGTAGATAGACTCGGTTATTCACAATGGCCCCGTTTCTCCCAAGGAAAGACACTCGAGCGGACTATGGACGATATGGACTTGATGGACGGTATGGACAAATTCACGACTTCCACACAACCGACGAAAACGTCTAAGTTCTTTAGATTGAATATCATCCAGATAGCTGGCCGCCCTGCGTTGCCGTGCGCGACGTCCGTCGAAGTGCCTATTGCCCGATTTGACTTGAGACGGCGTATTATGCCATCATCTGACCCAAATACGAAAGAGGGATAAGACGCGATACCCTAAGGGCTACATGCTCTTCCAACCGCAGACTGCGAAGTAGGGTATACGAAACGGGCCAGAGATGGGTCCGCCCCCCGACACTTAGACCTCCGAAGTGGATGTTTATCTTGCTCTGTACCGGGATACCGGTGTGTGTTTTTGTGAAGCGGGATACCCGCATAGAACGGCTGCGAATCTCGCAGTGCGCAGCGAAAGGAACCAGGGGACATGGCCACAAAAGTAGGGATCAATGGATTCGGCCGCATCGGCCGTAACGTATTCAAACTGCTCATGGAAAGCAGCGACTTCGAAGTCGTCGGCGTGAACGACCTCACCGACCCGAAGACGCTCGCCCACTTGTTGAAATACGACAGCGTCAGCGGCGTGTACAAGGGCGAAGTCAAAGCGGGCGAAGGCGCCATCATCGTCGACGGCAAGTCCGTCAAAGTCAGCGCCGAAAAAGACCCGGCGAACCTGGCGTGGAAAGACCTGGGCGCGGAACTCGTGCTGGAATCGACGGGCGTGTTCACGACGAAAGAGAAGTGCATGCTCCACGTCAAGGCTGGCGCGAAGAAGGTGCTGTTGAGCGTGCCGCCAAAGGATGCCGTTGACGCCATCATCGTGATGGGCGTGAACGACGATACCCTGAAGTCCTCGGACGTGGTCGTGTCCAATGCCAGTTGCACGACCAACTGCCTCGCCCCCATGGCGAAAGTGCTTCATGAGACCTTCGGCATCAAGCGCGGCTTCATGACCACGATCCACGCGTACACCAACGACCAGAACGTGCTCGACATGCCGCACAAAGATCTGCGTCGCGCCCGTGCGGCAGCGGTCAGCATCATCCCGACGACGACGGGCGCGGCCCGCGCGGTGGGCAAGGTGCTTCCGGCGCTTTCCGGCAAGCTCGACGGTATCGCCATGCGCGTCCCGGTGCCGGACGGTTCGGTGACGGACCTGGTGGCGGAACTCGACAAGACCGCGACGGCCGAAGAGATCAACGCCGCCATGAAGAAGGCTGCCGAAGGTCCGCTGAAGGGCATTCTGGAATACTGTGAAGATCCGATCGTGTCGAACGACATCGTCGGCAACTCGCACTCCAGCATTTTCGACTCTCAGTTGACGTCCGTAATGGACAACAATTTCGTGAAGGTCGTCTCCTGGTACGACAACGAGTGGGGTTATTCCTGCCGTTGCGTCGACCTCTTCAAGAAGATGGCCTAAGGAAAACTTACGGCCCCGCGCGGCCAACCGCGCGGGGCCGTTTTAGTAATGACGGTGGTAGGACAAGAGCCATGAACAAACTGACCATAGAAGACTTGGACGTCAAGGGGAAGCGCGTCCTCATGCGGGTAGACTTTAACGTCCCGCAGAACGAAGACGGCAGCGTCCGCGACGATACGCGTATCCGCGCCGCGTTGCAGAGCATCAACTACGTGCGCGAGAAGGGCGGAAAACTCATCCTCATGTCGCACCTGGGCCGCCCCGGCGACCCGAACAAGGCCGAGTCCGAAGAGGAGAAGGCCAAGATTCTGAAGAAGAACGCGACGCTCAAGATGGACCCCATTGCGGACCACTTGCGCAAGCTCGTCGGCGGTAACGTGAAGAAGGTGGACGACATCGTCGGACCGGACGTGGAAGCCGCTGTGGCCGCCATGGAACCGGGCGACATCATCCTGCTTGAGAACACGCGGTTCAACAAAGGCGAGACGAAGAACAATCCCGAGTTGTGTGAGCAGCTCGCCAAGCTGGGCGACGTGTACGTGAGTGACGCGTTCGGCACGGTACACCGCGCGCACGCCTCGACAGAGGGCGTCACCAAGTACGTGAGCCAGAGCGCAGCCGGATTTCTGGTTGCCAAGGAAATGGAATACTTCGGCCGGGTGTTAAACAGTCCAGATCGACCCCTCCTGGCCATCCTCGGCGGCGCGAAAGTCTCGGACAAGATTACGGTTATCGAGAATCTACTGAACCTGGTCGACACGCTGGTGATCGGCGGCGGCATGGCCTACACCTTCATGAAGGCCCAGGGCTACGAGATCGGAAATTCCCTCCTCGACGAAGGCGGCATCGACGTTGCCAAGACTGTCCTGGCCAAGGCCAAGGAAAAGGGCGTCGAACTGCTGCTTCCCGTCGACACCGTTGTTGCCGATGAGTTCTCGAACGACGCCAACACGAAGGTGGTCAGCCTCGGCGAGATCGAAGCGGGTTGGGAAGGGCTGGATATCGGCCCGAAGACGCTGGAGATGTTCTGCGACGCCATCAAGAAATCGAAGACTGTCGTGTGGAACGGCCCGGTTGGGGTGTTCGAGATGGCGAAATTCGCAGTGGGCACCAAGACCATCGCCGACCTGCTCGCGAATTCCCTGGACATCACGAGCGTGATTGGCGGCGGCGATACGGCGGCCGCCGTGGCCCAGTACGGGCTCGCGGACAAGATGTCGCACGTATCGACCGGAGGCGGCGCTTCCCTTGAAATGCTCGAAGGGAAGGAACTGCCGGGATTGGCGGCGTTGACGGACAAGTAGGAAGAAAATCCGAAATACGAATCACGAAATCCGAAACAATTTGAGATCTCAGATTTGAGATTTCAGAAGTGAAGAAAACAGAAATTGAGACAGGGTGGAAACCAGGGATTTGGCGGGATCTACTCGATCGCTCTTGAGTGGTTGGAGATGGGCCGAACGAGATCGTCTTCGTTTTGAGTTTTGGTCATTCGTGCTTGTTTCGGATTTCGAATTTCGGGTTTCGGATTTGGTTTTTTGGCGTTGCCTCGGTTGGCGGCGCGTTTAATACAGTACCTGGCTCTCGGGCGTGCAACTCACCGATGCCGATCTGGGACCGGGTGAATACGAAAGGAAACGGTGCAACTATGTCGACGATTACGAAAGAACGCAAGCAAGCCATCATCAAGGAACACGGGTCGCACGAAGGCGATACCGGTTCCGCGGAAGTCCAGATCGCGCTTCTGACGGAGCGTATCAACGATTTGACCGAGCATTTCAAGGCCCATCCGAAGGATTTCGGCGGCCGTCGCGGGCTGCTCAAGCTCGTGGGACGGCGCCGCCACCTTCTGAACTACGTGCGCAGCCTCGATATCGAGCGCTACCGCGCCATCGTCAAGACGCTTGGTCTGAGGAAGTAAGTATCAACGAAAGAAAAACATACATTGTAATGTTGCCTGGAACGTTGTGGGAGACGTTCCATCAAAAACGGAGAAAGAAAGAACAATGGTAGAACGTCTCTCAATCCCTATCGGTACGGAGGAGATCATCCTCGAAACCGGTAAGATCGCCAAGCAGGCCCATGGCTCGGTCATGGTCACCTGCGGCGAAACGATGGTGCTTTCCGCGGTCTGCGTAGCCCCGGAAGCCCGGGAAGGACAGGATTTCTTCCCGCTCACGGTCGACTATCGCGAGAAGAGCTTTGCCGCAGGGAAGATCCCCGGCAACTTCTTCCGGCGCGAAGGCCGCCCGACGGAGCGCGAAGTGTTGGTGTGCCGTCTCACAGACCGGCCCCTGCGCCCCCTGTTCCCCAAAGGGTTCCTCAACGAACTCCAGGTTTTCTCGACGGTCTTTTCGACCGACAACGAAAACAATCCCGACATCCTCTCGCTCATCGGCGCATCCGCGTCGCTGCATCTCTCGAAGATTCCGTTCCTCGGGCCCATCGGCGCGGTGCGCGTTGGACTGATCGAGGGTGAACTGGTCGTCAACCCCAAGATGTCCGACATGGTGGAAAGTGAACTCGATCTGGTTATCGCGGGCACAAACGAAGCCATCACGATGGTGGAAGGCGCGGCGAACCAGGTCCCTGAGGAGAAGATGCTCGAAGCCCTCGAGTTTGGGCACAAGTACATCAAGCAGATCTGCGAAGCCATCGAGACCTTCCGCCAGCGCGTGGGCGTCGAAAAGATGGAATACACCGAACCGGCCAAGGATGAAGCCGTAACCAGCGACGTGGAGGGTATCGCCCTCGAACGGTTCAAGGCTCTGCTTGCTCCCATGGACAAACAGGATCGGGCGGATGGAATCAAGGAACTCAAGAAAGAGGTCCACGAAACGCTTGCGGCTCGCTACGGCGAAGAATCGTATGCGGAGAAGAGCGGCGAGATTAGCGCCGCGCTGGGCGCGCTCGAAAAGCGGCTCATGCGCGACCAGGTCATCACGACCAATACCCGGCTTGACGGCCGCGACCTGACCACGGTCCGCCCCATCTCCATCGAGGTGGGCGTGTTGCCGCGCGTGCACGGATCCTGCCTGTTCACCCGCGGTGAAACACAGGCCCTTGTGACGACGACCCTCGGCACCAGCCGCGACGAGCAACGCCTTGACGAACTGACCGGGGAAGAGTTCAAGCGCTTCATGCTGCACTACAACTTCCCGAGCTGGTCGGTCGGCGAAGTGCGCCGGATATCCGGTCCGGGACGCCGCGAAGTCGGGCACGGCAAGCTCGCGGAACGCGCGCTGGAAGGGATCGTGCCCAACGAGGACGATCCGGAAGCCACCGCGTTTCCGTACACGATCCGTATCGTGTCGGACATCACGGAGAGCAACGGGTCCAGTTCCATGGCTTCGGTGTGCGGCGGCACGCTCAGCCTGATGGACGCCGGCGTGCCGGTGAAAGCGCCTGTGGCGGGTATCGCCATGGGACTTATTAAGGAAGGCGACGAAGCCCGCGTGTTGAGCGACATCCTGGGCGCTGAAGATCACCTTGGCGACATGGACTTCAAGGTCTGCGGCACGAGCGAAGGCATCACGGCCTTCCAGATGGATTGCAAGGTCATGGGCGTTTCGCGCGAACTGATGAGCCAGGCGCTCCATCAGGCGCGGGAAGGCCGCTTGCACATCCTCGAGAAGATGCGTGAATGCCTGGCCGAATCGCGCAGCGAGATTTCGCGCTTTGCGCCGCGCATCATCACGATCAACATCAACGTCGACAAGATTCGCGACGTCATCGGACCGGGCGGAAAGGTCATCCGCGAGATCCAGAAGAACTCGGGCGCCGAGATCGAGATCGAAGACGACGGTACCGTCAATGTCGCGGCCGTGGACGCCGAAGCGGCGCAGGCGGCTGTCGACATGATTCGCATGATCGTCGCCGAGCCGGAAGTCGGCCAGGTGTACCAGGGCAAGGTCACGCGGATCATGCCCTTTGGCGCCTTCGTGGCGGTCATGGGCGGTAAGGAAGGCCTTGTCCACATCTCGGAACTGGCCATCGGCCATGTTCGTGAAGTCACCGACGTGGTGAATGTCGGCGACGACGTTCACGTGAAGGTTACCGAGATCGACAAGCTCGGCCGCGTCAACCTTTCCAAGGTCGAAGCGGACCGCGAACTCGGTCTGATATCCGACGAAGACTACGCGGCCCATGAGGCCGCACCGAAGGGTCGCGATCGTGATCGGGGCGACCGCGGCGGCGACCGCGGCGGCCGTGGTGGCCGCGGCGGGGACCGGGGTGGCGACCGGCGCGGTGGCGGCGGTGGTGGTGGCCGAGGCGGCCGCGACCGTTCACGCCGCTAAGACATAGTCTCACACGCACTGGCGCTTCCCGCGGGAAGCGCCAGTGGTTTATTTGTGCGCCCGGCAGGGCGCGTTCACTTGAGGGTGCAAGTCCCTTACAGGCC
>BTVY01000087.1:0-12121 GCA_045863335.1 Candidatus Hydrogenedentota bacterium
ACACGGACCAACACGGACCAACACGGACCAACACGGACCGACACGGACCAACACGGACAGCTGGACAAGTAGAGACAGGCGAAGCACGTGCTCATTCTACTTGCTTAGTGTGGGAAACTCGGTTATGCGGAGGTTGGTGCATCCGTAGGGGATGAGGGATAGCTCTTCCTGGGGCGAATCGGATTGAACCGAGCTTTGGGGAACGGGTGCGGCGGCGTTGCGGTGGAGGGTCCAGCCGGGTAGTTGGCTTCCTTTGACCGATGCAACGATGGGCGCGCCTTCGGGGGAGAAGGGGTTTGCGCCGAGGGGGCGTTCTTCCACGGTGATGGAACCGGCTGGGTTTTCGGGATCAAGAGCCAGGGCGTAGTTCCACGGAGAGAGCGGGTGGACTTCCCAATCGGCGTGCGGCAGTTCGCCGCGAATCTGGCGCCACTCTTCTTCAATCTTGAGACTCAACACGAGGGGTCCGCGGTGGATGGCGACGCCGGCATTGAAGCGCCGTTCGACGCGTGGATGCATGGGGAAGCGGAGTAAGACGAGGGTTTCTCCCTCCCACTCCCGATCGATGCGATGAAAGGCGCCGGACTTTGGCGAGGCGACGGTTTCGCCGCCCACTTCGAGTTGCGTGTCTTGCGCCCAGTCAGGGATGCGCAACACGAGCGGGAAGGTCACGGGGCGGTCAACCGTTACGGCGATCGCTATGGATTCGCGGAAGGGATATTCGGTATCGACGCGGACGGATACTTCCGCATCTCCCAGGCGGGTTTGAATGGAGCATGGCGCGTAGGCCACGGCGGCGAGGCCGTTATCGGGGGTCTTCATCCAGAGGTGAGAAGCGAACTTGGGCCAGCCCTGGTGCATGTTTGAAGTGCAGCATCCGTAGTTGGGTTCGAGGCCGAAGATGTTTGAGTCGGGGCCGTTGGTGGTGTAGACGTTTTCCGGTGCGATGCAGGCGATAACCTGGTTGGCCTGCTGGTCGTACTGATGGGCCCACATGTCGGGTTTGAAGGTTGCGGGCAGCGCGTTGAAGGCGATGCGTTCCATGCGGTCCGCGAGCGTTGGTTCGCCGAAAGTCGCGATGAGGTATTCGAGGGAGTAGAGGTATTCGACGACCGCGCAGAGTTCGGTGCCTTGCGAGGGATTCTTCCCGGCGAGATGCTCGTCGCCACTGAAGAGTCCGGTCGCCTGGCCGTGATAGCGGTCGAGGTTGGCGAGGCCTTCGAATACGGCTTGCTTCGCGGACTCTCCACCACCGAGGCGATAGGACAGGCCGGGCGCCTTGATGCCCATGGCGTTGTTGACGACGTGGGTGTCCATGGAGGCCTTGGATCGATCGGTTCGCTCGCGGTAGGGGAAGTTGGTGAAGTGGGCGCGCCAATCGTATCCCTGCCGTGCCAATAGCGTCGCGACTTCGAAGAGGCGTTCGTCCCCGGTGCGGTCGTAGAGCCAGAGCATTGAAAGGGCGCCGTCCATCCAACGGTGGCGTCCCCACTCGAAGAGGGGGTCGTCTTCGAGGACATTTCGTAAGGCAGTGGCGTAGCGAAGGAGCGCCAGGATGACGCGGTCGTCGCCGGTGGCTTCGTAGTACTGCGTCATCGCCTTGACCGTAATGAAGGTGGGCCAGGCGTCGTGGGTATGTTCGGCGGGCTTGCCGCCGCGCTGACCGTGGAGGGGTCCGAGCCAACCGTCTTCGTGTTGGTGTTCGAGGATGTAGTTCATCCAGCGCTCGGCCTTGGCAATGAGCGCGGGATCGTCGAGGAGATAGGCGAGCGGCACGAGGCCATCGAGCCAATAGGGGCCGCGCTCCCAGCCTTCGGCGTCGCCGCCGATCCAACCGCTGTCGCGCACGTCCGGCCAGAATTCGTCGAGGTGACCGGTCAGGCCGCCGGCTTGAATGCGCAGTTGGTTCGCGAGCCATCCTTCGGGTTTGATCGCGCCGAGAGGCAGCGGTTCCAGTGCGAACGGTTCCGGTTGCGCTCCGAACGCTTCCCCGACCATTGTCAGACTCCACATGATTGCCGCGATGGTTCGCATGGTGTCCCCTGCTTGTTGTGTCCCGGGTGTCGTTGGTGACACCGCCCCCGTTAGGGCGATTCTACCGCAGCGCGAATCGAAAGAGTTAACTCACTTTATCGCGTTTGAGACATTGTTGCGTTAGAATTAGCCGGTTCTATTGTTCGGGAAATTCCCGTCCATAACGCAAGTAAACCAAGGAAAGACAAATGCAGTATCGAGTTCTCGCGGCAGTGTTGGTTGGGTTTGGTCTTTCGATATGTCACGGTGAGGGGCTGCCCGATCTGCCAATCGACGTTGGAACGTTTCAGCAAGAGGAGCATCTGCGGTACACGACGGCGCAGGGACTTCCTGGCAGCGTTGTGGATAGGATTGCGATAGACGCTCAGGGCGATATCCTCGCGGAGACGGTTGAAGGTATCGCGCGGTTCAACGGGGATCGATGGGAGCGGGTGGAAGATGATGCGGTGCAGTTGCCCGCGCTTCCCGCGCTTACACTGGAACAGGAAGCGAAGCTGCGGGCCGTTGCGGGGAGTGACATTGCGATCCGCGAAGTGGCGATACGCGCTGGGGAAATTGCGGTAGCAGCGGATTCGGGATTGTATGTTGGTGAGGGAACCGATTGGCGTTTGGCGTTGCCGCGCGAAGGGGAGATTCGTTGGGCCCCGGTGGATGTGCGGGCGGTTGCGTATGACGCGGACGGAACGCTTTGGTTTGCCGCGCCACAGGGGGTGGGACGACGGGTGTCCGATGATGAATGGGATTTGTTCACCGGGCAAGACGGGCTTCCGTACAACGATTTTACGTGCATGGCGACAGGACCAGAGGGGGTGTGGTTCGGGACGATGAATGGGGCCATTCACTACCTCGACGGGTACTGGGCGTTCCGGCAAGGCGGGCGCTGGTTGTTGGACGACCATGTGCGGGATATCGCGGTGGACACCGAGGGGAACGCGTGGATCGCGACGGCGTCAGGGGTGTCGTGTATCGCGCGGAAGCCGATGACGCTGGCGAAGAAGGCGGCGTTTTATGAGGAGGAGATCGAGAAGTATCACCGGCGGACGAGCCTCGGGTATGTGTGCCCGGCGGAACTTGCGGTGCCCGGAGACAAAAGCACGGGGACGCCGGTGTTCACGGATAACGACGGACATTTCAACGGCCTGTACCTCGGCGCGATGAGTCTGGGCTATAAAGCGACGGGCGATCCCGTGTTGAAAGAGCATGCCCACAGCGCCTTTCGCGCGATGGCTTTCCTCAGCGAGGTAACGCAGGGAGGCACGCATCCGGCGCCGGAAGGGTTCTTTGCGCGGGCGGTCGTGCCGACGACGGATCCCGATCCGAATCCGGAGTTTGACTTGGAGTATGACATTCGCAGGAACGAACGGGATGCGTTGTGGAAGATCATTCAGCCGCGTTTTCCGATCGACGAGACGGGTGACTGGTACTGGAAGAACGATTCGAGTCCGGATGAGTTGGACGGTCATTTCTTCGGGTATGGCGCGTATTACGACCATGTGAGTGAGACCGAGGCGGAGAAGGAGGCTGTGCGGGAGGTCGTGCGGCGGCTTGTGGACCATATCATCGAGCATGACTACAACCTCGTCGACTACGACGGCAAGCCGACGCGGTGGGGTCATTTTTCGCCCGACGATCTGAACCGGAATCCCGAGTGGGTCATGGAACGCGGGCTGAACTCTTACAGTATCCTGACGTATCTTTCGGTGGCGCATCATGTGACGGGCGATCAGAAGTATCGCGACGAGTATCTGCGATTGGCCTTCGACGAAGGGTATGGCATGAACGGCATGACGCAGCCCAAGGATATCGCGGGGCCGGGCACCTTTGGCCAGGGCGACGACTACATGGCGTTCATGAACTACTACCATCTGATCCGGTATGAGACCGATCCGAAGCTGCTGAGCATGTATTACTTCGCGATTCGCCGGCATTGGGAGATGGAGCAATACGAGCGCAATACGTTTGCGAACTTCGTCTACGCGGCATGCTGTCAGGGGAAGATTCGGAGCGATCAGTGGGGCGATTCGGATCTTTCGCTTGATCCCGTATACTTTGAGGACGCCATCGACACCTTGAAACGCTATCCGCTCGACCTCGTCGATTGGCCCCACTCGAACGCACACCGGATCGACATGGTTCCGCTGCAGTCGCATTTATGGCAGAGTCCCGGAAGCGCGGGGCATCGGGTCGATGGATACGTGTTTCCCATTGATGAACGCAATGCGATCAATTGGGGGCGCGATCCCTGGTTTCTCTCGTACGGAGGCAAGGGAGCGGAGTTGCGGGACAGCATCCATTACCTTGTCGCGTATTACTTGGGGTTGGCGCACGGGTTTATTCAGGGATAGCGTTAACAGGGGAGGTATCCATGTTCTTCGTTGGACGAAAGCGTGTTCGATTTGGCATGCGCTTCGTGTCCATGCTGGCCGCGACACTTGTCGCGGTGATGGCAGGAATCGCCAGTTCGCCTGAGGAAAGCGGAGATTGGCCCGAGACCATCGAGATACAGCACTGGCCGGGGACGTATTGGTGGGCTCCGGGGAGCGCGTGGCGGGAATCGGACATCGATTTCAACTTGACGACCATGGCGGAGGCGGGCATCCGGAACGTGCACATCGTGCCGATTTATGGGGCGAATGGATATGAGGATCGGTACATTCAATATCTCTCGCCGGAATGGCTGGGGATGCTCGACTATATTGTCGAGAAGGCGCAGGCGCTGGATATGAACGTCGATATGACGACGGGGACGGGCTGGTGCTTTGGGGGACCGGGGCTGGAAGGCAACGCGGCGGACACGATCATCGCGCCGAATGAGAATGGCGAGGGGTATACGCTGAAGCCGGGGCGGCAGGTGAAGCGCGCGGCGCCGGGCGGCGAAGGCATGATGATGAATCCGTATTCGCCGGCGGCGATGGAGCAGTATCTGGAGCGATTCACCGAGGCATTTGATGCCGCGAAACCGGCCATGCCGCGGGCGCAGTATCACGATTCTTTCGAGTATCAGGGGAATTGGGCAGCCGAAGTCATTCCGGCGTTCAAAGAACGGCGCGGGTACGATTTGGAGGCACGGCTGCCGGAACTGTTCGGTTCGAATACGGACGCGGATACGCTTTCGCGGTTGAAGTATGACTATCGGTTGACGCTTGCGGAACTGCATGGGGAAACGATACAGGTCTGGATCGACTGGTGCCGCGCGCGGGGCATGTTGACGCGGGATCAGGCGCACGGGAGTCCGACGAACCTGATCGATATGTATGCGGCCTGCGACATTCCGGAGACGGAGATGTTCGGCGCGCCCGAGTATCCGATACCGGGGTTCCGGTTGGACCCGGACATGTCGCGCGAGGGCGATACGGATCTGCGGGTTTGCATGCTGGCGGCGTCGGCGGCGCATGTGGCGCACGAGCCGGGCAAGCAACTGGTATCGTCGGAGACGTGCACGTGGTTGCGGGAGCATTGGCACACGAACCTGGGGCAGGTGAAGCTACAGCTGGACCGATTCTTCCTGGCGGGGATCAACCACATCTTCTATCACGGCACCTGCTTCTCGCCGGAGGACGCGCCTTGGCCGGGCTGGTTTTTCTACGCGTCGACCAAGTTTGATTGGCGCAACTCCATCTGGCGCGACTTCCCGCAGATCAACACCTACGTGGCGCGTTGCCAGTCGGTGTTGCAGGCCGGGACGCCCGCAAACGACATTTTGCTTTACTGGCCCATCCACGATCTGTGGAGTTCGCCGGAGGGGCTGGACATGCGCATGTCGGTGCATGGCGCGAAATGGATGTCGGAATCCACGATGGGCGATCTGGCGCAGCGGTTGATGGATCGAGGCTACACCTTCGATTTCATATCGGATGCGTTGATTCAGAGATTGCAGGTTCGCGATGGGAAATTGCAGGCGCCGGGCGGCGCGTATCGGGCGGTGGTCATTCCGCAGTGCACGTATATGCCGCCGGAGACGCTGAAGCAACTCGTCGACCTTGCGGAACAAGGCGGGACGGTTTTAATCGAAGGCTCGTTTCCTACCGATGTTCCTGGGTTCGCGCGGCTGGAGGAGCGGCGAGCTGAACTCGACAAAGAGCGGGACCGCGCGCAGCATTCGGTCTGGTCGGGGCAGGACGCGTTGATCGTGCTGGACGCTTCGGGCCTGCGCCGGGAGCCGATGGCGGACGAAGGGTTACAGTTTGTGCGGCGGCGCGTGGACGGCGGGTATTACTACTTCATCGTCAATCACACGGCGGAGGCGTTTGATGGATGGCTGCCGTTGGCGACGTCTTTTGAAACGGCCGTGGTGTTCGATCCCATGACGGGGGCAACAGGAGCGCTTCGTGTTGCGGAAGGCGAAGGCGGGAAATCGATCTATCTGCAACTCGAACCGGGCGTGTCTACCGTCGTTCGGACTTACGATGCGGCGACGGATACAGCGCCTTGGTCGTACCTGCAGACGGCGGGCGATGCGATTCCGGTTGAGGGACCGTGGACGCTCGAATTTATTGATGGCGGTCCGGCGCTGCCGCCGTCCGCGACGCTAGAATCACTGGCTTCGTGGACGGAGACGCCGGGTGGCGCGGCAACGGAGTTCGCCGGCGCAGGACGCTACACCGTACGGGTTGACGTCCCCTCCCCCACTTCCGCCGATGAGTGGATACTGGATTTGGGCGACGTGCGGGAGAGCGCGCGGGTACACGTGAACGGCAAGGACGCCGGAACGCTGGTGTCGTTGCCGTTCCGTGCGCGGGTTGGGAAGTATCTCCAGGCGGGCGAAAACACGATCGAGATCGAGGTGACCAATTTGACGGCCAACCGGATTCGCGCGCTGTCGCAGGAGACGGACGCGTGGAAGGTCATGCGGGAGATCAACATCGTCACCGTGGATTACACGGAGTTTAAGCCGGAGGAATGGCCGCTGGTGGAGTCGGGATTACTGGGGCCGGTGCGGTTGGTGCCGATGGCGAAAGTGGCGGTTATGGAGTGATGCGGGTCGGAGGCGGAGGAAGATCATCCGACGCGGATGCTGCAGCAAAAGCGATGGCAGCGCGCACGTCATCCTCGGTTATCGTTGGGTAATCTCTCACGATATCCGCGATTGTGTCTCCATCGGCGAGTGATGCGAGTATCGTTTTAATGGTAACCCGAGTCCCGGTAATCACCGGTTGGCCGCCACATATCATTCGATCAGTTGTGATGTGCTTCCCAAAGTTCATTGGGTACTTTCCAGCGAGACCGCCGAAGTCATGCGCACTGCACAGGTGTCAATTCCTCATTCTACCACTAACTAATCGGAATGTTGGTACTGGATAACGTCCTCCGCGACTTCTTCCGGGGTGAGGGGGTCGGTGTCGATTTCGTGGTGGGCGGAGGCTTGGTAGATGGGGGTCCGGCGTTCGAGGACTTCGGACACCTCGTCGGTGAAGCTCTTCTGTCCGGTGAGCGAAGGGCGTTCGGTGTCGCCCTGGATGCGGGAGACGATGGTGGGGACGGAGGCTTTGAGCCAGAAAATACGTCCGTTCTGGCGGAGGGCTTCGATGTTTTCGGGGCGTTCGATGACGCCGCCGCCGCAGTCGATGATGAGGTTGTCGCGGGCGGCGTATTCGCGGGCGACCTCGGTTTCGATGTCGCGGAAGCCGGGCCAGCCGTGCTTCTCCACGATCTCCGGCACGGACATGCCGGCCTTCTCGATGATGCGCGCGTCCATGCCGACATATTCCATGCCCAAGCGTTGGGCGAGAAGCTTGCCGACTTCCGATTTGCCGGTGCCGCGATAGCCGATCAACACGATATTCATGATTTCAGATTCTCCAGCACGATGTTGCGCATGACTTCGACGGGGGCGTCCACTCCGGTGAACCGTTCGAACTGCAGGACGGCCTGGTTGACGAACATCTCCACCCCGGGGATGGTCGTCAGACCTTTGGCCTTGGCGTCTTTCAGCAGTTTCGTTTCGAGCGGGTTGTACACGATGTCGAAGACGACTTGCCCCGCGCGGAAGAGGTCGGGTGGCACGAGGGACGCGTCTTCCTTGGGGTGCATGCCGACGGAGGTGCAATGGATGATAATGTCGGCCTTGGCCATGGCGGCGGCGAGGGAATCGGGCGTTGAGAGGCTCGCCTGGATGTTGGCCTTCGTGCCCGACTTGAGGTCGGAAGTAAGGCCGTTGAGCAACTCTTCGTTGATGTCGAGCAAGTTCAGCTCGTTGAGTTTCGTGGTCCACGCGAGCGTGAAAGTAATTGCGCGCGCCGCGCCGCCTGCGCCAATGACGAGCACGTTCTTACCGTCCACATCGACGCCGTGATCCGTGAGTGACTTTAACGCGCCCGGCCCGTCCGTGCCGAACCCGATCAGTTTGCCGTTCTCGTGTACGACAGTGTTGATGGCGCCGATGGACCGGTCGACTTCCGCGATTTCGTCGCAGTACTTCATGACCTCCACCTTGTGGGGGATGGTCACGCTCATGCCGCGGAATCCGTTGAACGCGCGCATGCCGGCCAATGCGCCTTTCACGTCTTCGACCGCGAAGGCGACGTAGACAAAGTCGAGTCCTTTGGCCGCGTAGCCCGCGTTGTGAATAGCGGGCGACATGCTGTGGCCGATGGGATTGCCGATGACCGCGCACAATTGGGTCTTCGCGCTGATCGCTGGTGAACCGCTCATGAAACCTCCTGTTGTAGGCGTCGCCAATAGTTGTCGGCGGACTGCGAAAGCAAATTCGAAATACGAAACTCGAAATACGAAACAAGCACAAATGACCAAAATTCTAATGACCGAAACGAGCACCAGGATCCATCGACGGTCGTAGACGGTAGTCGTTGGCTCCGAATCTCGCCCGGCATGGAAGCCGGGCGCTACAATTCGAACTCCCCGTCTCGGTCGGCCTGCAAATTCGCATCGCGGGCGCGTTACGACGTCGTCGGAGCGCATAGAGTAGCGTGCGGGGCGGGTGCGGCGCAATTCTGTTGTGATTGCAGTCTTGCTCGTACATCGGGACATGTGCACAATGACGCGGGGTAGTTGGCAAGCGGGGCGGCATGGCACAAGCACCTGACATCATTCGATACCTGCGGCGGTGTTACGAGTCGGATAATCGTGAGACGTCGATTACGAATCTATTTCACGAGAAGATTCGTCATCGCGTGTTTGTCCGGGATACGGAAGACCTGCTCCGGGGGATCTTGAATGAGATTCCGCTGGAGCCCGCGGGCGCCGAGGCGGCGTCCAAGGAGGCGAGTCTTCACCGGAAAGAGAAGTCGCTGGTGTACTGCGCGTTTCCCATCGTGGGCCCGTCGCCGAAGCACGGTTTGCTGCCCACGCAACTGTGCGCGCCGTTGTTTTTCTATCCGGCGGAGATTGTCGAATCGCCGAAGGGATGGATGCTGCGGGCGGCGCTGGACCAGCAGCGCGTCAATGTACCCGTGTTGACGGCGCTGGCGGGCGGGGGCGAGATTTCCGAGACGTTTGTGGAAGAGTTGCTCGCGGAGCTGCCTGCGCCGCCCTTTGAGAAGGACAGCGTCCATCAGTTGATGGGGCTGCTGTCGGACTTTGCGCAGGGAATCGACTTCTGGGGGCTTTCTGAGTATCCAAATCTGGCGAACGAGCGGCGCGTTCGAGAGGCGATGAATGCGGAACGTCCGGGCGACACCCCTCCCCTCGCCTGTTTGAGTGCCGCGGCGATGGCACTGATTCCAAACTCACCGGACACGCGGGGCGTGTTGTTCGAGCTAGAGGCAATTGCGAACTCGCCGCGTCTGTCGACGCCGCTGCGGGTGCTCTTCGGGGAAACGGCGGCGGACGCAACGAGTTCATCCAAGGAACGAACTGACCCGTGTGTGCCGGCCGTGTTGAGTCAGGCGCAAGTGGCGGTGATGGATTCGGCCTGCACCAATCCGTTGACGCTGGTCATCGGTCCGCCGGGTACGGGGAAGTCGTACACTATCGCGGCGCTGGCGCTGGATCAGTTGAGCAAGGGACGGTCTGTTGTGGTCGCGTCGCGGATGCATCACGCGATCGAAGTTATCCACGGCAAGATCGAGGACATGCTCGGTCCAACCCAGTGCGTCATTCGGGCGGGCCGCGAAGAGTCCATGCGCGAGATGAAGAAGTATCTCGAGTTACTTCTTCAAGGTATTCGACCTAGAAAGAGTGATACGCCGATAGCGTCCGATTCGATACGGCGTTCGCTTGCGCAAACGGAACGGTTGGCCGGGAAGCTGGAGCGGCGTCTCGAACAATTGAGCGCGTTGGAACAGCGCTGGGGGCTGGTGACGACGCAATCGGCGGCCGACGGTTTGTGGAGCCGGTTGCAGCTTGCGTACCTGAACTGGCGCAAGGCTACTCCGGAACCGCTATGGAGTTTAGCGGAGAACTACGAGCGACTCCTTGACCAGCGAACGGCGCTTACACGGCAATTGCTCCAGGAGCTGATCGCCGAACGTCTCGATACGATGGTGACGAAACACCGGGGCGACCTCACCAAACTGCTTCACGCCTTGCGAAGCCGGACGGACCGCAAGAAGGAGAGAATGTTCGGCGAGATCGATCTGGACGTGTTGTTCCGGACTTTTCCGATTTGGCTCGTAACGATGTCGGAGTTGTCCGAAGTACTCCCGCTAGGTGACGAACTGTTTGACGTGGCGATCATCGACGAAGCGACGCAGTGCGACATGGCGAGTTGTTTGCCGCTGCTGCAGCGGGCCCGGCGGATCGCCATTGTGGGCGATCCGAATCAGCTTCGGCATGTATCGTTCTTGTCGAGGGAGCGTCAGCGACTGGCCGCGGAGGAGTTCGGACTTGACGATGCGCAGCAGGGGGCTTTCGCGTACCGGGATAAGAGCGTGCTGGATCTCGTGAACGAGTCCATCGGCTCGCAGAAGAGCGTGATGTTTCTGGACGAGCATTTCCGCAGCCTGCCGCAGATCATTGCCTTCAGCAACCGCGAGTTTTACGCGGACGCGTTGCGCGTCATGACGCGACGGCCAGAGACGACGGGTTTGCGGGCGATAGAACTGCGCCGGGTGCAGGGCTCGCGGAATGAGCAGGGGGTGAACCGCGCGGAGGCCGACGCGCTGGTTGAAGAGGTTCTGCGGCGGATGGAACGGGAAGCCGGACTTTCGGGGACGGCTTCCTCCATCGGAATTCTGAGTCCGTTTCGCGATCAGGTGGATCACTTGCTGGCTCGGATTGAGAAGGCGGTCTCGTTGGATGCGTTGAGGAAGCACGACATCCTCGTCGGTACCGCGCACACGTTTCAGGGCGAGGAGCGCGATGTGATGTATTTGTCGCTGGTGGTCGATCCGGCATCTCACGCGGCGACGTTCCGGTTTCTGAACAATCCGAATGTGTTTAACGTGGCGGTGACGCGCGCGAGGAACTATCAGTACGTGTTCTGTTCGGTGGATGCGGAATCTCTCGAGGGGGATTCGCTGCTTCGCCGGTATTTACAACATGCTGAAGCGGCTCCGGGGGCGACGGTAGCGTCGAGGGATGCGGTAGATGATGCGTATCTCGCCGAAGTGTGTAGCGCGCTGGAGTCGGCAGGAGTGCAGGTGTTGCCGTCATATGTGGTCGCCGGAATGAAGATCGATCTCGTGGCTTCGCGGGACGAGCGATCGATTGGGATCGATCTCATTGGGTATCCGGGAGCGCTGGCGGCGGCGTTTGCGCTGGACCGGTATCGGGTGTTTCAGCGCGCGGGGCTTGCGTTGTTTCCGCTGCCGTATTCGGCGTGGTTGGAGCGGCGGGATGAGTGCGTTGCGGGGATATTGGGGTGGTTGGGGGCGCGGCAAGCGGGTTGCGCTGTGCGCGAGCGCACAAATCTCCAATGAAGATGGGTCCCCGCCTGCGCGGGGATGACGGTTTGGGGGTGGGGGTAGTTACTGGTTCTTTATCCCGACAGCGGAATGATGCGCACATGTAGCGAGATGCAGTGGGACATGATGCCACTGATATTGCGAGACGCAGTGGGATATTCGCGCGCAAAAGCACTGCACATGGTCCTCGGGATCGGTATCGCGATCGCTATCGGTATCGGGATCGAAGTTTGAGGCGGCAGTTGCTCTCGATTTCGATCTCGATACCGATACCGATACCGATA
>BTVY01000088.1:0-8388 GCA_045863335.1 Candidatus Hydrogenedentota bacterium
GTAGTGCGCCAACAGCGTCGAATAGTGACCCTCTTCTATGTCCGCATTCGGCAGCCTCCGGTTGCGAATACATTCAATGAAGTTCGCCGCATGACGCGCCCCTGTTGCGGCGTACTCGCCCGTATGTTCGAACAACGGCTCGCCGGACTCGTCGTACACCTTCCACCCGTCGCCCATACGGCCCAATTGCATGAACCGCTTCGACCCATAGACATCGATCCGGGTCCCGTTGAACGGCCAATTGGGAAGTGTCCCCTTATCCCGCAGTTCAAGCGGAACCTTTCGCATGTACGGAGTCCACAGTGTCTGTTCCAGCGCTATCGTGCAGCCGTCGAATTCCCAGATCACATGCTGTGTATCGGGCGTGTCGCGTTGGTCATCCAGTGAATACACTGCACCCGTTGAGACGACAGACCTGGGCAAACTACGCCCCACGCACCAACGCGCAAGATCGATCTGATGAACACCATCATTCGCCAAATCGCCCCCGCCAAATTCCCAGAACCAATGCCACGTATAATGAAACCGGTTCACGTTAAAAGGCCGCTCCGCCGCTGGCCCAAGCCACATATCGTAGTCCACGCCTTCGGGCACGGGTTCGTCCGAAGCCTCCGGCATCGCCTCGCGCAATTTGCTGTTCATCACACGCACAAAATGTATCTCGCCAAAATCCGCCGCCTTCGCGTACTCCAGCGCATCGCGCACGTAAGTCGCACTCCGATTCTGCGTCCCCACCTGCACAACCCGGCCATACTTTCGTGCAGCCTTCACCATCTGCCGGCTTTCCCACACGCTGTGCGAAGTCGGCTTCTCCACATACACGTCCTTGCCCGCCTGACACGCCAATATCGTACCCAGCGCATGCCAGTGATCCGGTGTCGCGATGGCAACCGCATCAACCTCCGCGTCGTCAAGCATCACGCGAAAATCCTGTACACACTGCGGCGCTTTGCCCGAAATCGACGCGACCGCCGCCGCGCGTTCCTTAAACAGGCGGCTGTCCGGATCGGCCAGATACCGGACCTCGCAATCGTCTCGCCGCGCAAACTCCTGCGCCAGATCCATCCCCCGATCGTGAATGCCCATGATTCCAACCACAACCCGATCACTCGCCGCCCGCACCGGCCGCCGCGTTGCCGCAAGCCCGCTCGCCAATGCCCCGCCCAAAAACACACGCCGGGATATCGCCATGGCATCACTCCCCCATTTTTCGGCTCGCCTCAAATTCTAATTCCCATCGGACATTTCAACCAAACGGTGCTCCGGGATCACGGGAAGGAATCGATAACATGGCCTGGCGAGAAGGGAAAACCACCACCGGGACACAAACGGTTCAGTAGAACAAAACAAAGCTTCCGAACTCGGACAATTTCCGAGGGGTTTCCAAAAAACCTGACCCAAATCGGCCATTGCCGACTCATTCTGACTTTCTGAGTCGTTCGGCGGGATGAATTGAAAAGCAGCAAAAAAGTCCAATAAATTGAAGAATACTGCAGGTTTTGCAATGGTGCGCCCGGCAGGATTCGAACCTGCGGCCCCTTGCTCCGGAGGCAAGTGCTCTATCCCCTGAGCTACGAGCGCAATGAGGAATGGAATGATCGGTCTTCCGACCGAGACAATATGCTACCATATCCAAGCCCGTACTTTCCACCGGACCACTTGGGGTTGCGCCGCCGGCAAACCGCCGCGTGGCAGCCACAGGCCGGTGCCATACCCAAAAAAAACCTGCAAGGAGTATCGCAGTGAATCCCTGGTTGCTCGACATCGCGCGCGAAGCCGGCGCCATTGCCCAAAACGAAATGAAGCGCGGCGTCGAAGTCATCACGAAGCCCAACGGAACTCCCGTCACCTCTGTGGACCTTGCCGTCGATCGTTACCTCGCAAGTGAAATCGCAAGAGAATTCCCCGACGACCTGCTCCTCTCCGAAGAAAGGCCCGATCCTCCACACCGCACCCACGCAAAACGCGCATGGCTCGTCGATCCCATCGACGGCACCTCCCTCCTGATCCGCCGCCAAACCGGATTCGCAATTCTGATCGCGCTGTGGGAGTCCGGCATCGTCACCGAATCCATCGCCCATTTCCCCATGCTCGACCTGACCCTTCAGGCAAAACTAAACTGCGGCTGCACCCTCAACGGAAAAAAGATCAAAGTCTCCAGCGTGAGCGGACCCCAGATGAAAGTCGCCTGCACCGTCAAGGAAAGTTCGGCACTGCATTCCCTTCCGCGCCCCGTCGAAAGCCACTGCCTCGAAGTCGCTCGCATGGCCGCCGGCGAATTCGAAGCCTGCGTGTTCCGCGGCGGCCCCACCTGCGGCGAACACGACTACGCATGGGCCGAATGCGCCCTGCGCGAAGCCGGCGGAAAAATGACCGACGAACACGGCGATCCCGTACGATTCAACAAACCCGTCCGCTCCATGCCCCGAATCCTGGTATGCAGCAACACTCTCGTTCACGACAACGTGCTCAACGCATTAAAACGCTCATTGCCATAAACAAGCCCATATACCCCCAGCGCCGTCCAGCCAATATCCCCCATCCCCGTCAGCCCAATTCGCGCAACTCCGTGCAACTTCGTGGCAAGAACGGTTCCCTTTCACTCCCCACAAAAGGCACTGCCATCGCAACCTCACGCATTGCCCCGCACAAGGATCCGCTCCCACTCTGGCCAGCGGGAGCTTGCTCCCGCCTTACCCAAGGGAGCTTGCTCCCGCACACCCCCCCACAACCATCCCACCAAGAACCAACCACCTCAAACACGCGCACCTACACTCGTCGCCTCCCCTCAAATCGTCCCATCGGCGTTCATCTGCGGACAAAACTCCTCGTCTTCCCCACACCTCCAGCCAATCCATGTTCAGCACCGGCTTCTGGCAAACCGCCGACATCGACGACATCCGCTTCACCGGCTCCAACCTCAAAACCACCACCACCTTCACCTACAACAACGCCAACGAACTCACCTCAATGACCATGACCCCCGGCGCTTAGGGGAGCGTATCTCCGTCCAAAAAACTTCTTGACACTCCCGCCCATCCATGCTAGAACCGTACTAGTTTCTTGGGTCGTATCTGCGCGGAATACTCGTACACCCGGTGTGCTGATCGTGGGGCCGGGGTGCTATAGGCCCAAATGCCGCGCTCGTCCACTGTGTCCTTCCTGTACTTGGGTGCGTACTACGCTAAAGGGGGATGTATGCAGGGGTTGTACCGGTTTCCCACGTTCTTGCGGGTGGTGTCTGCGATCACATTGGCTTCGTTTGTGCCCAGCGCGGCAGGAGCGGCGGAATTGCTTGCGGCCCTGCCGGATGCCCCCCAAGAGAGGCCCATTCTCCCGTTGGCGTGGCCGGGGGAACTGACCGAAGCAGAAAAGCCCCGTCCGCCATTCCGGCAGGCGCAATCCGATCCCTTCGCCTTGCTCGATCCCCTGAATCTGGCCGAGGCCCGAATCCCATCCATTCCCTACCCGGATGCGGGTTTGCCCAAGGGCGCGGAATCGCCCGCCGCAACAGACGTTGCCACAGGCGATGAACTGCCCGCGGCGGAACCCGTCCGTCTCGCCCGCACGATGACGGAAAGCCTTCATTCCGTGGACATTCTGGAAAATACCGGGCCCTCATACCCGCCATCGAGGAGAAAGTGACTCCTCCCGCGGCGCGCATTCAAACGGCGCAACTCGCGGATGCTCCGTTATATAACACGCGCGCGTCCAGCGCGGGTTCCGAAGCGATTGCGTTGTGCCAGTCCGCCGAGTCTCACTTTTTCAACGGAGACTACGCACAATCCGCGCTGGAGTATCTGGAACTGACCCAGCGCTTTCCCAATTCCGAAGAAGCGTTGGTGGGCGATCGCGGTCTCGGCCGCATCCTTGCCAACGCCGTGAGCGGGACGGTTTCTCTAGACGCCATCGCAGCGTTCGAATCCGCGCGGCCGGCTTGGAACACGTTGTCGCAGGAAGCCAAATACTTTCTACTTGGCGCATACAACGAGGCTGTCGTGGCCGCCGATGGCGCGTCGAACGTCGCCATGCGCTCGCGATTCCTGCAACCCGCGCACGAGATGAATTGGGCATTCGTGCACGAGCATCCGAACAGTCCGTTTATTCAGTCGGTGCTTGAGTTGTACTACGCCACGGCGGCACGTCTGGGAAGTGAAACGCTAAGTGGGGTGGTGACCGAATTACGGGCCAATCTTTTTAGCGGATCGGAACAGGAACCCAGTACTCTCGGCCGTTTCTACCGTATTTCCGCGGCCAACGCGCTGATCGATCACCACATGCTCAACGACCGGCGGATGGATTTGGTCAGCCACTTCAGCGGCATGCTCGCGGGTCTGGCCTCGGACAACTTCGCGGCACGCGTCATGACGGACGAAAGCATCTACGCGTGGGTGAAGGGCCGCTACGCGCTGGCCATCGGACGCGCGTGCGAAAACATCGGCCAAAAGGAGAAGGCGCTGTACTGGTACGAGTTGGGCCAGGAGCATGGTCCGAGCGGAGCCCTTACGGCCCATTGGCTAGGTTATCGCGCGGCCCGCATGAAGGCGCACCTCGATCCCAGCAACCCGGCCGCGGGCCTCCAGGCGTACAACGATTACCTGCTCCGTTACGACGACAACGTCCGCGTCGCGCCGCACGCCCTGATGGACATGGCGGGCATTTACCTCGCCCATGGAGATTACGATCAGGCATCCGTTTACTACGAAACGGTCAAGGACGAATACTCCGATTCCACCTGCGCCGCGCAGGCGAATTTCGAACTGGAATACATTGCGCGGTATCTCGAAGGCGCGAACTCCGTGGCCGAACGGCTCGATCCCAATACCATCGTCGAAGTCCAACAGGCGCAACTTTGCGGCCCTTATGCCTTGCAGAAGTTATTGGCGTTGCACGGCGTTGATGCCGAATTGCGCGATTTGGCCCTATTGGCAGGTACCGGCCCGGACGGCGCGTCCATGGCAGGTCTGGCCGAAGCCGCCGCGGCCAAGGGGCTCCCCCTGCAAGGCGTCGAGGAAAAAGACCCAGGCAAGCTCCTACCCCCGTACATCGCCCACGTAGACGGCAACCACTTTGTCTTGGTCAAGGCAAGCGACGGATCGGCCATGGCGATTGACCAGGTAGACCAGCCCGAAGCCAGCATCCCTCTCGCGGACTTTGCGGCTCGATGGGATGGGCTTGCTCTAGTACCGGCCCAACACACAGCCGAGAATGCCCTCAAGCGCGAACAATTGGCAAACGTCTGGGGTGGGCTCGATCCAGGACCCCCCATAACAATTGAGACGGGCTGTAAGCCAGACGACGGGGAATGTCACGACGGCGATTGCTCGCTGGACGAAGGCGCAACGCAAGGGCCGCAGGAAATCAAGCCCGGCAGTAAGTGCTCGGGTCCCGGCTGCAACAACAAGGGCGGTGGCGTGCCACTTCCTCCAAGAATTCCTTACTCCGGCGGGCCCAATAGTCCGGTCAGCACGCTGGCGATTCACAGCCCGGGCGTTACCAACCCCCGCATCAACAATTTCACGTCGGCGCAGCAGATTCAGGAGGAAGATTTAGGCTTCGATACGGCTGGTTCCATGCGGGTGTCGTTCAAACGCGCCTACACCAACCCGCACGGTTTTCCCACCTCTTACTACACACAGATGGGCGCCGGCTGGACCCACAACTACAACAACGAGAGTTCTCTCGGCGCCGGCTCGGTCACGATTTCCATCGTGCTGTTTATCGATGAGTACTCAAGCCAGTACGTGGAACTGACGCAAACGACGACGGTCATCACGCCCTTGGGGGGCGCATGGACCGAGACATACAGCGATCCCGGCTACCACTACGACCCCGCGCCGGGCTCAGCGGCCGCCACATTCCCGGCCACGTACGGCTACACGCTGAACGGCGTGCTTTATACCTTCGAGCGGCAAGGTTCGGCCACCATAACCCTCACGTACCCCGATCCGGTCCCTGGAGGCGGCATGAGCGCGGGCGGCAATCGCATATACCGTTTGGTCTCCAAGACCGACCAGACCGGTCTAAACATCAGTTTCACGTATGACGGCAGCGGCCGCCTCGACAAGGTGTCCGCCCCGTCGCCGGATACGCGTAATCTGAAATTCACTTACGACGGAAGCAGCCGCATATCGAAAGTACAGCTGATGCAAGGAACCTCGACCGAACTCAGCAAGGTCGAATACACGTACAACGGCAGCGGACAACTTACGCGCGTCACGGACCACGACGGAGACTATGTCGACTACGCGTACGGCACCGACGGTGGTGTGGCCGGTTCGGGGTACATCTCCCGAATCACGGACAAGGCGGGCACGCACCTGGACTTCACGTTCACGTACACGAACAACGGCTCCGGACAATACCGCGCCAACACCATTACGGTCGAAAACGCGGATGGGCTCGTGACGGTGTTCGAACGCAGCCACTCCACCAACATTTCCACGAATACGAACTGGGACAGTTCCACCCAGATCACGAAGATCGTCAACACGCCGCTCACGGGCACGGTCAACAAGACGGCCTCCATCGACTACTACACCGGCCCATCGACGTACGAGAACTGGACGTTTCAATACGATGGAAACAAGAAACTGACCGATGTGCTGGCGCCGGGGTCGGTGTCCTGGGCGGAATACGAATACGACGGGAGCGGGCGGCTTACGGATGCGCGGCACGGCGCGGGGCCGTGGACAGAGTACGGCTACGTGAGCACGAACACGTACTACACGACAGTCACCGGTCCGGACGGGCTGGACACGGATTTTACCTATGACGGCTCGCTTCGCCTGGAGAAAGTCGAGCATCCCTCCATCGACGCGGCAGGCGTGCAGTACGACTACGATGCCTACGGCCAAATCACAAAGGTCACCGATCCGCTCGGGAACGAGACCGTATACACGTATGACTCCCTGGGCAACCTCGAATCCGTGACAGACCCGGAGTTGAACGAGACCACGTTTACGTACGACGCGTTTGGCAACGTGGCCACGGTAACGGATCCGCGCGGCAAGACAGCGGAGTTCACGATGGTGGGCGGCGGTTGCGGCAGTTGCGGGAGCGGCGGCGGGTTGATGACCGCCGTAGAGGATGCGCTGGGGAACATCACCTCGTTTGAATACGATGTGAACGGGAACATGACGAAGGTGACGGACGCCTTGTTGCGCGAGACGGATTACGAATACGACGATATGAACCGGCTCGTGAAGATCATTTCGCCCTCCGGAAGCGCGAACGAAATGACGTTTTCGTACAACATCCTTGGGCAGTTGGAGTCGCAGACGGATTTTGATGGCAAGACGGTGAGCTATGTCTACGACCACATGGGCCGCGTCACCACCGTGACAGACCCGGAGGGATCCACGACCGTGGCGTATAACAGCGACGGCACGCTGGCGAGCGTGACGGACGGCCTGAGCCACACGACGAGTTATACATACGACACCGCGTTCCGGTTGACCACCGTGACAGATCACATTGGCAAAAAAGTAAAATATTTCTACGATGCTGCCGGGCGCATGGAAAAGGTCGGCGCGGGCGCGACGGGCACGACGGACCCGACGGAATATCTCTACAGTTCCACCACCGGCCTCATGGAGACCGTGCGCTACACGTCCGGCGCGAACACGTACGACGCGGATTATTATTACGACGGCGCGGCGCGCCTGATCAAACTCACGGACTGGATCGACGGCACGGACGGGTTGCAGTACGAATACGACGACGCGGGGCGTTTGACGGTATTGCGCGATTACGACGGCGAAGAATTGACCTACGCGTATGATGAAGCCGGCAACATCACCTCCATGACGGATTACCACGGCAACACGACGACGTACACGTATACCGACCTGAACCAGGTGGATACGATTACCGCCCCCGGCTCCAAGGTCTGGGATTTCAATTACAACGACCTGGGCCAACCCACGGACTACGACCATCCCAACGGGATGACGACCGAATACACGTATGACACGCTGAACCGGCTGTCCAAAATAGACCACAAGGATGGCATGACCACGAAGCAGAGTTTTGAGTACACCCTAACCGACGGCGGCAACATCGAGCGCATTGAGCACGAAGATGGGGTATACTGGGAATATGAGTACGATGGCCGAAACCGGCTCATCAGCGCCGACCGTGTGCAGTCCGCAAACATCGTGGGCGAATATGACTACACCTATGACGATGGCGATAATATGCTGACGCGTAGCGAACCGTTCTTCGACGATTTCAACGACACAAACTACACGGGTTGGACCGTGGGCTCCGGCACATGGTCCGCCTCCAACGCAGTTCTCTCCGACACCGTGGCGAACGCGCAAAACGATCTGATTTGGAAGTACGACCAGGACGCCGACGATTTCGAAGCGACCTACCGCTACCGCG
>BTVY01000089.1:0-6714 GCA_045863335.1 Candidatus Hydrogenedentota bacterium
CCCGTGCCAGAACGCGGCTCGATAAGTTGGCAACAGCATGAATCAATACACTAGCCTCGTGGTAGGGACAGCACCCCATCGCGTGATATCCTTCACACATGGGTGCCCTTGGGAACATGAACTGCCAGGAGACCAGTTGCCCACATGCAAGCATGCGTACTACATGCTATCGGTGATTTGCGTCATGAGGAAGTAGCCAATCCGCGGCCGCGGGTTGGGGAAGTGTTGTTGCGCGTGGGGGCCTGTGGCGTTTGCGGGTCGGACATTCCGCGGGTGTTCACGAAGGGCACGTACAGCTTCCCCACGATCCCCGGACACGAACTCGCCGGAGTCGTTGTCGAGGCCGGGGCGCGGGTGGACCCGTCCCTGGTGGGAAAGGCTGCCGCGGTGTTTCCCCTCATTCCCTGCCGGAAATGTCCCATGTGCGAGATCGGCGAGTACGCCCAATGCACGGACTACGACTACCTCGGTTCCCGTTGCGACGGCGGATTCGCCGAATACGTGCGGGTGCCCGTCTGGAATCTCCTGTTTCTCCCTGAGGGCGTAAGCGTCGAAGAAGCTGCCATGACCGAACCGGCGGCCGTAGCCGTACACGCGCTTCGCCAGGCGGGCATCGATATCGGCGGCCGCGTGCTGATTCTCGGCGCCGGGCCCATCGGGCTCATGGTGGGCATGTGGGCGCGGGCCTGGGGCGCGGGCAAAGTCATGCTGGTGGATATCGACCCGCAGAAGCTGGAATTCGCACAGCGCCTCGGTTTCACGGACATCTGCAACTCCGCCGAGGATGACCTCGCCGCGTGGGTGAAAGATCTGACCGACGAAGGCGCGGACCTCGTCATCGAAGCCTCCGGCAGCACGGTCGCGCTGGAGCAATGCATGCTCACCGCGAAGGTCTTCGGCAACGTGGTGCTCATGGGCAACCCGGCCGGGGACATGTGCCTGTCCCAGCAGGCATACTGGGCCATTCTCCGCAAGCAACTCAAACTCCACGGCACCTGGAATTCGTCGTACAGCAAGATTGCCCGCAGCGAATGGCAGCTCACCCTCGACTTCATGGCCTCGGGGCGTATCGATGTAAAGCCGCTCATCACCCACCGCGTCAGCCTCGACGGTCTCTTCGACCGCCTCAAATCGATCCGCGACCGCACCGAGTTTTCGAACAAGGTGCTGTACGTGAGCAAATAGCGTTCGGCATCGTTTCGCGAATGCGAATCCGTTGTCCATAGCATCCATACGGTCCATTCCGCAACGCTTTGCGACATTCGCGCTGCCCGTGCCATAATCCGCGTTTTCCAATCGCGAAAGGAATTCTCCATGAAAGCCGCTGTGCTCGAAGGTTTGGATACGCTCGTCGTAAAGGATGTGCCGACGCCGGAGATTGAAGACGACGAGGTATTGGTCAAGGTCGCCGCATGCGCGGTGTGCGGGTCGGATATCCGCATGTTCCACCACGGCAGCCCGCGCATCACGCCGCCCGCGATCATGGGGCACGAGGCCTCCGGTGTGGTCGAGGCGGTGGGCAAGCACGTGACCAAGTTCAGACCCGGTGATCGCGTGGCACTCGGCGGCGATGTGCCCTGCGGCGAATGCGTGTTCTGCGAAGCGGGTATCGGCAACAACTGCCAGATCAATTACGCCATGGGCTACCAGTTCCCGGGCAGCTTTGCCGAGTACGTGAAGCTCAATCGCATGGTCGTCAATTACGGACCCGTACACAAGATTCCCGACCACGTTTCGCTCGAAGAGGCCGCGCTTGCCGAACCTTTGGGCTGCGTGCTCAACGCGCTCGAATTGTCGCCCGTCAAGTTCGGCGACGCCGTGGTCATCATCGGCGCGGGCCCCATCGGACTCATGATTATCGAAGTCGCCAAGAAGATGGGCGCGGGGAAAGTGATCGTGGTACAGCGCTCGCGCCCGCGCCTGGAGATGGCGAAGCGGTTTCCCGCCGACGTGTTTATCTGCTCGTCCGAGGAAGACGCCATTGCACGTGTGAAGGAAGAAACCCACGGCCTCGGCGCGGACGTGATTATCACCGCCTGCCCGTCACCCGACGCGCAAGTGGACGCCATTCACATGGCGAAGAACCGGGCCTGGGTCAATTTCTTCGGCGGCCTGCCGAAAGGCAAATCAAACGTTACGCTCGACACGAACATCATCCACTATAAAGAACTGTTTGTGTGCGGCTCCCACGGCTGCATGCCGCGCCACCATCAGAAAGCCGTCGACCTCATCGCCGACGGCGTCATCGACATGAAGCAGTTCATCTCGCACCGGTTTCCGTTGGACAAGACGCCGGACGCCTTCGCCGCCGCCGAAGACCGCGCGGGCTTGCGCGTAGTGGTGTCGCCATAGCAGGGGGGAAAATTCGAAATCCGAGTTTCGGAATCCGAAACGAATTCGAAGAGCCAAAATCCGTAACCGTTTGGCCGAATAGCGTGGCATTCATCGAAATGCCGAGACCTGCGTAATTTCCCCACACCATCATCCCCGCGCAGGTGGGGACCCATCTTCGGTCAATCAAGCGCAACGGCCCGCAGCCGCGCTTCACCCACACCACCAACAAAGATGGACCCCCGCCTGCGCGGGGGTGACGGTGGGGCGTGAAAAATGCTTTGCCAATCGGCTAAACAATCACCAAGATTTGAATGACCTACAACGTGGAACGGCTTTTCCGTGGCTTGGGCGTCCTCACCCAAGACGTCTTGCACCTGCCTTTCGCCGTATTAGCCCCGGACAGGGCGAAAGATTGTAGCCCGGGGTGGAGCGAGGCACGAGCGGAACCCCGGGTATAGCCCCAACCCGATCAACAAGCCCTGGACAGGGCGGCAGAATCGTCAATCCTTTTCTGCAGTTTCATTGCCGGTCATCCGCTCGACCAACAGATTTTCGAAGACGCTGCGACCCTTCCCAGTGGTCAAGCAACGGTTCGATGGCATATTCCGCTGCGACGCGGTAGAGTAACGCGGGAGGGGAAGGAACATCATGCGCAAAGAAGACCGGGACCAATTAAACCTGTTAACCATCTTTCACTACGTTCTCGGCGGTCTCACATTGCTCATTTCCCTGTTGCCGCTCTTTCATCTCGCGGTCGGCATTCTTATGCTCGTGTCTCCCGAAACACTGGACCCGTCCAGCAGTCAGAATCAGGATGGACTTCAATTCCTGGGGGTCCTGTTCATTGGCGTGGCCGTCTTCGCCATGCTCGTGGGCTTTGTCTCGGGCGCGTGCATGATTCTCGCGGGCCGGTTCCTGAGCCGGCAGACGAATTACATCTACTGCATGATCATCGCCGCGCTGGAATGCCTTTCCTTTCCTTTCGGCACCGCGCTGGGCGTGTTCACGCTGGTCGTGCTGTCCCGCGAATCCGTGAAGCAGGCCTTTGGACGCGGCACACCGCCCCCGGCCATCCCCACCGCGGCGCCGCCGTTGTAACCGTCGATACGCTGCTCCTATAATTCGTCCGTCTACCGAATCTCAGGGGTTAACGTGATTCCATCATCCACACAGCGACTCTCCGGTTGGGGCCGGTACCCGGCCGAGGACTGCAAAGTTTTTCGCCCGGAAAAGCGCCGATCCGTCCATGAGATCCTGGACTCCGGACAGGAACCGCACTACATCGCGCGCGGTCTTGGGCGGAGTTACGGGGACACGGCCGTGAATGGCGGAGGCGGCGTGCTGTCCACCGTGCGGCTCAATCGCATGCTTTCCTTCGATGAAACATCCGGCACTCTGGAATGCGAAGCAGGCGTGAGCCTCGCGGAAATCCTGGAAGCATTCCTGCCGCGCGGTTGGTTCTTGCCCGTGACGCCGGGAACGAAGTTCGTGACCGTCGGTGGCGCGATTGCCAACGACGTCCACGGCAAGAACCATCATCGTGATGGGACCTTTGGCGCGCATGTGCTGGAACTTGCATTGCTGACGCCGGGGGGCGAAGTAATCGTCTGTTCGCCAGAATCCCGCGCCGACTTCTTTTGGGCGACAGTCGGCGGGATCGGACTTACCGGCATCATCCTCACCGCGAAGATCCGGTTGCAGCGCGTGGAAAGCGCCTACATGAAGGTGGATTATTACCGCCTCAAGAACATCCAGGAGACCCTGGACACCATTCGCGAGACCGACGCCCGGTACCAGTACTCGGTAGCGTGGGTCGATTGCCTGGCGCGGGGCGGGGCATTGGGACGGTCCGTGCTCATGCTTGGCCAGCACGCGGCGCCTAACGAGCTGCGCCCCGGTACAGGCGACCCATTCGATGCGCGCGCGCGAAAGAAACCCGGGGTGCCATTCGATTTTCCCCGGTTCGCGTTGAACCCGTTGAGCATTCGCGCGTTTAATGGCGCGTTCTACGCGATGCACCCCTCTCGCGACGGCAAAATCATCGATTACGACAGCTACTTCTATCCCCTCGACGCGGTCAACAACTGGAACCGCATCTACGGCAAGCGGGGATTCACACAATACCAGGCCACCTTCCCAACCGGAAAGGAAGACGGACTCGTTCAACTGCTCGAACGGCTCAGCGCCGCGTCCTGCGCGTCGTTCTTGGCGGTGCTGAAACGGTTCGGACCTGAGGGGAAAGGCCTGCTTTCCTATCCCTTCGAAGGCTACACGCTCACGCTGGACATTCCCATGCGCGAGGGCCTGCTCGCGTTTCTCAGCGATTGCGATCGGCTTGTGCTTCAATATGGCGGACGTTTGTACCTCGCGAAAGACATGTGCATGAACGCGGATTCCTTTGCGGCCATGTATCCGCGGGTGGGCGAATTTCGGAAGGTGCGGCGTGAGCTGGATCCCAAAGGGGTGCTTTCCTCGCGCATGGCGCGGCGGCTTCGGTTGGCGGAGGATACGACGTCATGAGCGACGGCGCGAGAATGATCGTCATCCTCGGCGCCACGTCGGCCATGGCGCGCGCGTTGGCCGACGAGTTCGCCAAGGCGGGTCACCCGGTGATTTTGGCGGCCCGCGACGACGAAGAAACCGCCTTCATCGCCGCGGACATTCGCACCCGCTACGAGGTTAACGCGATTCCCATGCATTTTGAGGCGCAAGCCTTCGAGGAACACGAAACCTTCGTCAATTCCTGCATCGAATCCGGGGAAGGCGCGATCGGCGGAGTGGTGCTTTGCTACGGCTTCATGGACGAGCAGCCGAAGGCCCAGTCCGACTTTGACATGGCGCGGCGCACCATTGACGTGAACCTGACTTCCGCCATCTCCGTGCTGGAGAAATTCGCGGCCCATTTTGAAGCGCGTGGCGAAGGGTTCATTGCCGCCATCTCCTCCGTCGCAGGCGACCGCGGACGGCAAAGCAATTACATCTACGGCGCGTCCAAGGCCGGACTCAGCGCCTACCTTGAAGGCCTTCGCAACCGCCTCTACCATCTCGGTGTCCACGTAACCACCATCAAGCCCGGCTTCGTCGATACCAAGATGACCTTCGGGTTGCCGGGCCTGTTTCTCGTGGCCACACCGCAACAAGCCGCCAAGGCGATGTACAAGGCGATCGTCACGCGGAAGAACACGGCCTACGTGCCGTGGTTCTGGCGGTACATCATGCTCATCATCCGGCACGTGCCCGACTGGCAATTCAAGAAGATGAAGATGTAAGGCTTCCTGATTAGTCCCCGCGAAAGTAGAGCCCCTCAAAATGTTCCGGATCCTGTGTGGACAGCTTTTCCGTGAACCAGCCAACCAGCCCTTCGGGGGTCTTGATTAAATAGTTGTCGTCCTGGTTGAGCAGGATTTCCACCTCGGTTCCCGCCGGCAATTCGGCAACGGTTTCACCGCCTTCCAACGCGCTGCGCAATGTCACCGGCTTCAGCGTCGCAGTCGACGACCCGACGTAGTAGTAAGGCTGGGGCACTTCCTTCAGTCCTGCGTCCGTGACGCGGTACTTGCGCCGTTGGTCAAAAGTCGAATTCGTGTGGCCCGACACGTACAGAAACCCATCGCCGGGAATCGTCAACATCAATCCGTTCATGGAGCCGAGGTAGGCATCGTCCGTGGGCTCCGTCCCCCGTACGACCTGGAAATTCGGATCGGCGCTGGGGCCCGGATCGAAGATGATGAGGAAGACCTCGTCAGAGTCCGGCGCAAGTTTCGTCGCGATCACTTCGTGCATGTCCCAACCGGCCCCCGGGTCGAAGGTCTTGTTTACCGGTTCCGCCAGGGCCGGGTTGTACTGGATGCGAACGGTATCGTCAGGGAACTCGATCTTGAGCGTCCACTCCGCGAGGGGTTCGGCCGCGGGTGACGCAGTGATGACGGCAAGACCAAGCGCGAGCGTCAACAGGCATCTTGGGGTAAACATAGGTTGCGATTCCTTATAACAACTTGATAACGGGACTTATCCAAGCAGGTTACCAGCGACGAGACTTGACCGGCGCACAATTCTTGTCCGTCGCAGTCTTGCAAATCAATCGCCGGTTTGGAAACGAATCCCGTGCTACAATGTAGTTTAGCTGCGAAGGGATTCTGCCCCGTCCGAGGGGCGCATCGGCGCATTTTTCTAACTGCAAGGGAGACCACACATGATCCATCTCAAACCGATCTGCCGAATGACCGCCATGCCTGCACCCGCCGACAGCAAGACCCAAGACCCCTGCGGCGGATTGACGGGATTGGAGTTCAAGAAGTGCGAGAAGAAGAACAATACGGTTCGATTCTAGTGTATTGATTCATGCTGTTGCCAACTTATCGAGCCGCGTTCTGGCACGGG
>BTVY01000090.1:0-6656 GCA_045863335.1 Candidatus Hydrogenedentota bacterium
AGAGGACATTTCTAACGAGTTAAGCCAGAGGACATTTCTAACGAGTCTTGACACACGGGACGTGCGCGGTTGCATATACGGAGGGCCTTTGCTATACGTATTTGTTATTGAAAACAAGGTCCAGCATGGGCCGGATGTACGGAGTACCAGCCAGCCAAGACGCGCGATTGACCGCAGCCGCCAAATCGGGCCCCCTTCAGCGTCCCATCGACCCAATGCTATCAAGACGAGAGCATGCGTTCGTTTGGGGTTGGGGAATTGGAAACGGCCCAAAAGGTCGTGGAGATGACAATGCACATCAAACTGTTAACCCGGGTCGCCCTATATCTGATTGGCTCGGCACTGGTGGCCGGATCGGCTCTGGGACAGGGCACCGCGCCGCCGGTGCTTTCCGATTTGGAAGGCACGATCGTCTTTTCCAGCGACCGTTCGGGGCCGTGGCGGTTGTGGCTGATCGAAGCGAACGGCGAGGATTTGCGGCAACTGACGGAAGGCGAAGACGACGCCCACGACGTGGACCCTGCGTTTGGTCCGGACGGCGCGACCGTCCTGTTCAGTTCGACCCGGGGAGGCACGGTCGGGGTGTGGACGATGCCGTCAGAGGGCGGCGAGATGACGCGCATCTGCGACGGCGATCAGGCGTCGTGGTCGCCGGATGGTAAATCCATCGCGTTGCGCCGCGACGACGCTATCCTTATCCGCGACCTGGATACGGGCGAGGAAACCAGGGTTAGCCCGGATGATTGGCCGACCTGTTCGGGGCCGGTTTGGAGTCCCGACGGGAAGACCATCGCATTTGCCGCGCGTTGGGACGCGGGCAACGGGATCTATCTGGTGCCTGCGGCAGGCGGTGAACCGCAGAAGGTCTATGACAAGAAGGGCGCCTGCGAACCCTGCTTCACGCCAGACGGCCAACTCATCGTCTACGAAACGGAGACGAACATTTGCTCTGTCAATCCTGATGGCACGAAGAACAAGATGATCACCTTCCAGGCGGGCGTGCAACGCTATGGACGCGTGAGCCCTTCGGGCGAATATATTGTTTATTGCCAGGGAATCTCGGAGCGGGGGCCGTGGGAGTTGTACGTGGTCCGCGCGAGCGGCGGCTATCCGGTGCGTCTGACGGAAAGCGGATCGGACATGAACCCGGATTGGAAGCAGTAGCTTGTGAAAACGTATCGGCAAGTAATGCGCGCAGCGAGCGTCGGACTCGCTTTGGTTTGCGGCTCAGTCGCTGCCCAGGATGTGAACGAGACCATCGCCAATACCGGCGCGATCTTCACGTACATCCTGGACACGGAATCGGGTAGTTCTGAGCGACTGACGTCTGCCGAACTGTCTGCGAAAGCGGGTTGGCAGATTGTGGAAGCGGACGTCATCGATCACGCCTTTTCCGGCGACGTGGTGCTGTTGAACGATGCGCTCGCACTCGTCCTGCGGCAATCGAGCGGCTCTGCGGAGTTGTATTCCCATCTCGACGGCGACTTCACCTTTCGGGCCGCCATCGGACCGCAACCCGCCGAGCCAGCGCCCGTCCGAATGCAACAGGCTGCAATCGAAGAGAATACCCCCGGGACCGTAGCGGTCCGCGCCACGTACGAGGCCGGAGGTGGCGAACCACAGACGCTCCAGTACCGGCTGGTCACCGGGCAAATCTTTGTGGAAGTCACCGGCGCGTCCGGCCACGGGGCCGTGGCGGTCCGGCTCGATTCCCGCTACCTCATCGTGCCGGATTTCTTTGCGAACGATCTCGTGTACGAAGCAGATGATTTCGTATCGGATCGCGCAGGCCTGCCCGCGGAAAACTTCGTCATTCATCTGGTGGAGGGAGGCGACGCGTTGGTCACCTGCGTCTGGAAGAACCGCGAACAGGAAGCCAAGGCGGTTGTGGATCGTACGGCGCCGGCCATACTCGGAACGGACATCGGCATGGCCAACGAGGGGCCGGTGTGGGTGAGTTTGCTTGAACGTCCGAACGTCTGGCATGAAGCAGACCTATCCGCAAAAGACGGCGAAACTGCAATCGATTGGACGCCCCCCTTCCCTGCGCGTTGGCGAGCCGATTTTTTGTCTGAGTCTGAATCGGCGGAATCCTGGAACTTCGAGGACGAACCGAACCCCGCGTACGAGTCGCCCTTCCACGGCTCAATGGCGTATCCCTGCTGGTTTGACGCGTCGCGGGCATATCTCCGCGCACCAGGTTCCACAGACTCGTCGCCTCAGAAAGCGGTCATTTATCCCATCGACCGTACGCAAGGCACGCCCCTGAACGTGTTCTGTCTGGTCGATATCATGCGCGCCACCCTGGGTTTCGGGGCCTGCCAGTACGTGCTTGATCTGGAAGGCCTTGACGCCCGGACCAGTCCAACGCCTGCGCTGGTAATGGAATGGGTGGAGAAACAGTTCAAAGCAGGCCGAGCCGAGCGCTCGCGGGACACCATTCTGGAACGGCTGAACGCCATGTCCGATCACGTAACCCATGCCGACCAGAGGATTAAGGCATACGGTGCATTCGGCAGGGAACTTATTCAGCTTCTCGGGGATAGTAAGGAATTAGCGACGGGTATGGGTGTCGCGGAAGCAGCTCGGAAGATGGGCGTCATCGCTTCGGAATTGGAGCAATCCATCGGGGTTTACGAGGCAATGGAGGACCCGGTCGTTGCGACCCGGGAAGCGAGCGCGGATGTCGTTGCGGCTATCGGCCAGACGGACGGATTGGATCGGTGCGAGCGGATCGCGCAGGAACTGCACGCGATTGGCGAAGTACAGGATCGGATCCTTTCGGAAGCACGAATGGCAACGCGGCGGATCGCGCAGTTGGCGGCAGACATCAAAGTCGGGGGCGCCGGCGGTGGGCCGGTTTCCGCGATCCGGGAGCAGGCGGATGCGCTCCTTCGTGCCGCAAGTTGAGCCGCATTTCCAGGCAGGCATGTGGAGTTTAATGAACTCGCTTCACTGACGAGCCGGCATATCGCAACGGTCCAATTCCCCGCCATTCGACTGGGTGAGGTTTGGGTAATCACGGGAGTAATCGCATGAGTTTGAGCAGGATCCACGCCCGAAGTGTGCTTTTTTGTCTTGTCATCGGGGTAGGGGCGGTGCAGTCCAACGGGGTCACCCTTCATGATACGGGTCAGAAATCCTTCAAGCCGCTGACCCCGATCGCCATGTCGTCCCCTTCCATGTGGGAACGGATTCCTGCTGGGCAAACGGATCACACCTTTAAAGGGGACGCGGTGATTCTCAGCGATGCCATCGCACTGGTGGTTCGTCCCGAAGCGACGGGCGCGGACGTCCACTACAAAGGCAAGGCGGGGTGGCATGACTATGCGTCGCTGGTGCCGGTTGGTGAACAGGCAGCGCGCAGCGTCACCGACATCAGGATTGTCACCAACAGCGCCGAAACCGTGACCATCGCGGTCACCTACAAGACCTTGAGTTCCGGCGACGTCACAGTGCAGTTCCGCATCAACGAAGGTGCGAAGGAAATCATCACACTTCCCGGTGCCGGCGCAAAGCGGCTCGCCCTGGAAGCGCCGACCCGGTTCGTGGTCCTCCCCACTTCGGCTGGGGAAGGCCTTCTCGTGGACGCAAAGGCCGTATCCGGCGCGGACCACGAATCGGCGGGGGAGACCGCGGTTCTCCATATGCTTGGACATGGCGACGCGATCGTCATGAGCCAATGGACCAGCGACGATACCTCGGTTTCCATGAACGTGAGCGGCATGGACACCGGGCGTCAGATTGTTTCCACCGAAGTTCCCCTGGCCGGAGGCGCGGTGACCACAGCGGTATTCGCGCTTCAGAGCGCTTGGGGTGAACGTCCAACCGACGACGGGGCCGGCGGAGTGCGGATCGGATGGCGCTGGCCCTCCCCCGCTCCGTGGATGGATGAGGCCAGCGCCGGCGAGGGCAAGCTGGGGCAATTCGAGGCGAGTGCCGAACTGGCCGCAGGCGGCGGCGCAGTGCCATTTGCCACCGCGTATGACACCGGCAATGCGTCCGAGAGCGCGTTGTCGAACGAAGCCATGGCTGGCTACCGAAGTTGGGACAAGATCCCCGAGGAGGATACGTCGCACGGATTTCTTGGGGATGCCGTAGTCATGAATGACAAAATCGCCCTCGTCGTGCGCCAGACGGGAACGGCCCTGGAACTGTATGCGCGCCAAGGAAATTCGTTTTACCAACAAGCGCAGCTCATTCCCCATGGCGGCAGCGGCATCGTTCGTTTGACCGACGTCAAGCTCGTGAATAACGCCCAGGATAGCGTCGTACTCGATGCCGTGTATCTGACCGAGTCCGGCGACAACGTCGGCATCCGGTCTGAGATTACGATGGGACAGGTTTCGGTCAAGACCGAAGCTCTCGAACGCACCAAGCAGCTACGGGTCGAAGCACCCTGCCGCTTCGCCATACTCCCTGACTTTTTTGCCGACGACATCGTGATCGACGCTCGGGATATCGGCAGCGACAGGGCGGCTCTGCCGAGCGAGAACTTTCTTCTCCATATGGTTGACGGCGGCAATGCCATCATTCTTTCCGTCTGGGAAAACCGCGAACAAGAAGTGAATGTCAACCTCTCCGGCGCGGTTTCGCAGCGCACCATTGACTCGAGCGAGATCACCTACGGCGCAGACGGCGCCGCCTGGGTCGCTGTCCTCTATGACCACGGGATCTGGCATGAGCGCGACATTGGATTGCAGGACAAAGACAAGGTTATTTCCTTGAATTGGCAAGTTCCCTTCCCCGCGCTTTGGCGCGTGGATTGGCGTCGCTCCGACGAGATGACGGACAGTTGGGAAATGCTCAGTGAAGTGGCCGAGGGCAAGTTCAAGAAGCACGGGCTATTTGAGGAAAGCGAAGACTCCTGGACAATTCAGGACTGGTGGGGTAGCGGCGAGCGTACGCGGATCTCGTCAGGGCTTGGCCGGTTCACATACCCGTGTTGGGTCGATCTCAACGGGCGCGGGTACCTTCAGCCCTTGAAGGAAGCCATCGAATTCCAGGGTCCCGCGATCATCTATCCCATCAATCGTCTGGCGGCCACCCCCCTTGACAAGCACACACTGGTTGACGTGGTGCGAGGTTCTCTCGGGGTCGGCCCGTGCGAATACATACTCGACGTGGAAGGGCAAGAGGAAGTTGCCGCCGGTTGGCCTACCTGCACCGTCCAGGATGTGCTTGACGAGATCTACGAGAAGAATCAGCAGGCACAAGAACGCGCGGAGATCGAGCAGGCCCTGAAAAATGTCGTCGACTTCATTGCGGTGATTCGGAAGCGCATCGATGAGTATGAAGCCTTCGGCAAGGACATGGAGACCTATCTGACGCAGGCGAAATCGGAAAATCCGGCCCATACGGCCTTCCTGGATCGGATGATTGTGGTAACGAAGCAGATTGAAGAGGACATTGCAGCGCGACGCGAAGCCATCAAGTCGGTGGAATTTGCCCAGCAACTCGTCGATCAGTTTCGCGCGGAGGTGTTGCCGAACACCAGCGCCGACGCCTTCGCCGCCTGTCAGAAGTATACGGCCCAGTGGGTCGACATCGGCGGCAACCAGGATGAACTCGTGGCGGAATGCCGGATGATCGTGAAGGTGCTGCGCCAACGCGCGGGAATGGCCCTCGCCCAGGACGCCAGCCTAGAGCCGATCGCCGAGGAGATCCGGAATCGCACCCAAGAAGTCCTGCGGCAACCGGTGAACTACGAAGCCGCGCGGCATTAAGGCGGATGAAACTACGATGAAGAAGGCATTCATCCTCCCCGCCATCGCGGCGCTCTTCGTGGTCTCGTCGTGCAGTGGACCCACGGATACGCAGGACGAGACCGCAGATTCTGCATCGGCGGCTGCGCCTCGCGCTTCATCGACCGAGCCTGTCGTTACCAAGACCGGCGTTACGATGGTGCGAGTCCCGGCGGGTTCGTTTCAGATGGGCAGCGGAGATGGCGCAGACGATGAGGAGCCCGTACACGACGTGCAAGTTGACGGGTTTCTAATGGATGTCCATGAGGTGACGCAGGCCCACTTCGAGTCGCTCATGGGAATGAATCCGGCCAAGTTCAAGAATCCGGATCATCCTGTCGAACAACTCGGGTGGTACAGCGCAATCAAATACTGCAATATGCGGTCTCTTCGCGAGGGCCTCGACCCCTGCTACGACCTCGATACGGCGGAATGCAACTTCGACGCCAACGGCTATCGGCTTCCGACGGAGGCCGAATGGGAATACGCCTGTCGTGCTGGATCGACGAGTCCCTTTTCCTTCGGCGACGACGAACGGCAGTTGGGCGCCCATGCCTGGTACGAGGCGAACGCCAGCAGCCAGACCCAGCCGGTAAAGCAAAAGACGCCGAATCCCTGGGGCTTGTACGACATGCACGGCAACGTGTGGGAATGGTGCCAGGATCTCTATAGCGATACCTTCTACGGCGCGGCGGCAGCGGAGAACCCGTGCAACACATCCGACGGAGAGCAGCGCGTCTTGCGGGGCGGCGGTTGGGAGAGCCCGCCCGAGTTTTGCCGTTCGTCCGCACGCTACAGCGAAGACCCGGGCCTGGCTGATGTTTGCTTCGGATACGAAGCCTACGGGTTTCGATGTGTCCGTCGCGACACGAAGGAATCAATCGCAGAAGAGGCGTAATACAAATAATATTT
>BTVY01000091.1:0-5736 GCA_045863335.1 Candidatus Hydrogenedentota bacterium
AGGCGGCCCCGCCTGCACGGGTACGACGGTGCATCCGTTGCCATGAACGACGCTGGCGGGGACGCCTGCGCTACATGATCGATTTGACTTGGAGATCCTCTTGGAACGGACCCTTTATAGTTCCGGCAAGACGGCCATCGTGCGCAGTGCGGACCCGGCCGTTGAGGCCGCGCTCTTTGAACGCGCGGGGTGCGAACCCATGCCGAGTCGCGGCCGGGGAGCCGTGTACCGATTTCCATTGGCCGACGGCGCCGGGATTCTGCGCCCCTACCGTCGCGGCGGGGCCGTCCGTTTCATTCTCAAGGAATCGTATCTTTTCGTGAACCGGCCGAGGCGAGAGTGGTTGGTCCACGGGTACCTGTTCGACGCGGGCTTTCCCGTACCGGAGCCGTTAGGCGTCGTGTGGGAACGGCGTGGTCCCGTCTATCGGGGCGCCTTTGCCGCGCGCTGGATGGAAGCGACCGATCTCCTCGCCTTCTGCGCGGAACGGCCGACTGAAGCGCCGGCCATGTGCCGGAAAGCGGGCGAAGTGATTCTGCGCATGCACGAATTGGGCGTGGTCCACGCCGACCTTCAGGTGAAGAACATTCTCATTCGCAAAGACAACGGCGACGTGGTACTCATCGACTTCGACAACGCGCGACGGTACAAAAGCGTTTCCGAGTCCGCGCGCGCGCGAAACCTGCTCCGGTTGCGCCGGTCTTGCGTTAAGAACAACATGGCGCCGGAATGGTTCACGGCGATTCAGGAAGGCTATGGAAGTATGCTGGAGTGGGAAGAGCGCCCTCCGACGGACGCGGAGCTGAACGAACTGGACCCGCACAAGTGAATCTGTTGAAGTCATCTCCACGCGAGAGAGCCCATGCCGGATAACGACGTTCAAACCGACTTCGCCGACGGGCTCCGCATCCAGCGGCGCTCGGACGTGCCGTTGGACGCCGTGCTCGATCACTTGCACAAACCCGGGGAGATCCTCAAGGCGTCACGAAAAGCGGAGACCCTGCACGTGGGCGAGTGGATCGTGAAGCGAAGCCGGGGCGAAGGCGGGCTGGGCGTCTTGAAACACACCTTCCAACGCGGACGCTACCGCCAGGGTTGGACCGCGGCCCTGCATCTTGAAGCCCGCGGCGTGCCCATAGCGCGGCCCCTTGCCTTCATCGAACGTGTCCGGCTTGGCGTGATCCTCGGCAACGTGCTCTGCACGGAATACCTGGACGGCTGCGTGGACGTGGAGGCCTTCGCCGATGGCATGATTCGGGAGGGCGTCGAAGACGCCGTCGTGCAGGGCTACCTCGAACGCATCGCCGAAGCGGTGAACCTTCTCTGCGCCAGCGGCGCCTACCACAACGATCTCGCGGGCAAAAACATCCTCACCCCCGACGGCGAGCAGTTCTACTTCATCGATCTCGACGGCATCGTCCTCAGCCGCCCCTATACCGAAGAGCTTCGGCTCAAGAACCACGTGCAACTCTACGACTCCTTCATCGACAAATGGGAAGACATGTTGCTTGTGCCCTTCATCCGCCACATGCTCCCGGAACCGGCGAACATCGATGCATGGATGCAGCATGTGCGCACCGGGCAATCCATACGCCGCGCCCGCACCGAAGCCATCTGGCGCAAGCAGGGGAAACTGACTTGAGTAGCATCTGAACGGGAGCCATAGGCGTCGTGATAGGCAACCTAATAGACTTGACGAATGTTTGCACAACAGCCGGCATATTCGCATTCGCACTCATTTTGCTTGTGCAGTGGCTAATCGACCCGAAACAGAGCCAAATACAAAAGACGTGGCGAAACTCCATCCGCATCGCGCTGCGACTCGCCATCGTCATGATGTTGCTACACGGGTTGTTTGCCGCAATGGGGTTTCCCGCCTGGAGAGGATATGTGGGCTTTGCACTTTTTGATGCCGTGCTGACCGCCGTCGGTTTCCCGGTGCCGTTCATGTGGATCACTTCGCAATGGATACTCGGTTGGCCGAGTTTTGAAGAGTGGCGGCCTGATAAATTGAGCACATTCACACCCACAAAAACCCCGCCTCCTTTCTCACCTCAAGGCCATCGCGAATCCGAAGAATCCGAATGCAAACTGCGCGGGTGCGCCGGCGTTGTAGTGACGCGCCTTGCGCCCACGGGCAAAGTTCGCGTCAACGATCAATCCTATGCGGCTCGTTCCGATGGGCGATACATCGAAATTGAGACGCGAGTGCAAGTCACTGGGCAAGACGCGTTCGGCGCTCTCTTGGTGGAGCCTCTGGCGCCAACTCAGCAGAACGGGGAAAGCCGATGAGAGAATCAAGATAGTCTCCGCGATTCATCATGCGATCACCGGAATACTTGTCGAGGAGCGATTCAATGATGGTGGTCGCACATACACTTTCGTCGAACCCGTCATTTCGAGAAGAAAACATCCACGCTGCGCTCGCCTTTGCCATCGCCGGGGTCGATGAAGATTCGGCCCACACGGGGTACGGAGTCCGCCGGCAGATCGAGGGTAATCGGAATGGTGTGAGATGGCGCCGCCGCGTCGGGCAACGTCGGGGATACGATCTCGAAGTTTTCTGCGCGAATCGATCGCGGCAGGAATGGCTTACCGCTTTCACTCTTGATGGTGAGTTCCACCGTGGGCCGCGTTTCCCCCGGAGCGAGTTCAACCATGAGCCGCTCCGGCGCGAGGGTGATGTCGGATTGCACGCGAATCTTTACCATTGTGTCTTGGCGGCCGGGTTCTTGGCGCTCGAAATCCAGGGCCAACGGAAGGTCGTGTGATCCGGGTTGGATGATCTCCTTGGACCGGAGAACCAGTCGCGGCAGCCCTTCATTACCGGGTTCGGTGAGCGACACGTCCGCCCAATCCTGCCGCGCCTTCGCGCCGGTTACGCGGAGGGGACCCGCGCCATCCGCCACACGGAGCGCGATTTCGCGTTCGAACGGTTCGCCAAATTCCACGACGATTTCCGGCTCGCCCGCGCCCACTTCGAGGACCGGTTTCCAGGTCCCGCCCGCGGTAAAGCGCAACGGCTCTGGAAGTGGCGGCGAGGTTTGCACCAGGATCCCCACGGATTTCTCGCGCGCCGATGCGGTAACCATCTCATAATGAATCGCCGCGCGATCGCCCGGCTCAACCAACTCATTTGTTTCTTTAGGCGTGGTGCAGACGCACAGCGACCTTACGCTATCGATGCGGAATGGATCCGTTCCCACGTTCTCCACGTAAAAGGTGCCATGCACCGTTTCGCTGACAAAGACGGGATCGGCCATTTCGCCGTCCGCGGAAAGGCGCGCGACCGCCACGCCCTTGGGCCCGCCGCAAGATAACGCGGCGGCGGCACTAAGAATCAAGCCGAGTAACGCGCCTACCCTCATGAGAGCCACCTCGGAATGTACGGGGCATTTAGCATGCGACGGCGGTCCCTGCACCGAACGGATAGGCAAGGCACGCCGCAAGAGACGACACGCCTTCAGTACCTGCCCTACCGTAAGAACATCCCCCTTGGTCCCCCTTCAAAGGGGGAATAACCGAAGGACGTATTCATCTATAAATGGCGTAGCAATCATCGGAAACCCGAGTCATGGCCAATCTCTGACACAACGCAAATCGTTGTGTTCATTTCCCCCTTCGATGGGGGATTAAGGGGGATGTCAATTTGACGATCACCCTTTCCACTTTTTGATGAACGCTTTCCGTTCGCCGGGTTTGGACTGGTACAGTTCGCCGTCATCGTCAAGATTCTGCGGGTTTCCGGACAGCTCGTTCAACGTGAAGGCGAGGCGCACCAACACGTAAGGACGCTCTTCCTTGTTAAATAACTTGGTGAGTTTGCGGAAGTCTTTGTCCGTCGCCACCCGGCTGAACGCGTAGGCGGCGCGGTCGCGAACGATTCCCGGCGCTTCGGATTCGATGAGTTCCATCATTGTGTCGTGCGTCAAGTCTGCGGGCGCGTGGAACTGCAAAGCGCCGATCAGTTTGACTCGCGTCTCCTCATCCTGCGACTCGTCCAGCGCCTCGCCGGCAACAGATTCTGCGAGCGATTCCGGCATGGCGACTTCGAGAGCGCGCGCCACATACCGGCGCAGGGTCACGTCCTCGGCGTCGAGGTACGGAACCAGTTCCGCGGCCACGGCTTCACTCCCGATGCGGCTCAGCGCCTTGGCCGCCGCCTGGCGCACGGCCGGATCGCTGTCATCGAGATACGCGACAAGCGCCGGTGCGGCAGGCCCGTAGATCATCGCCGCAAGATCCTCGATGGCCGCAACCAACTCCGCGCCGGATTGGTCCGGCAAGGACGCAAGCGTGGCCTGCGGGATCGCTTCGTCCTCCCAGCGAATCACATGGTCGAACAGGCCGAATTCCTTTTTCTCCGGCGACCAGCAGAAGGTCCGCAGGACCATACGGTCCGTCTTGCATTCCACCAGAGTATACGTCGGTTTGGAATAGGGCACGTGGTAGTCCGACACCGCCGTCCACCAGTCCGGATAATTCCCGCCGATGTCCCCGCCGTTGACGACATACAGCACGCCCTCCCGATCGTTCCGTTCGTTCTCGCGAAGGGGGAAGTGCCGTTCGTAAATATGCGTGTGCCCGGAGAGGTGCGCGTCCACGTTGTGCTTGTCGAAAATGCGGCGCAGGTAAAGCATGTCGTCGCCGGGCTGTTTACGGTTGTTCTCGGGTCCCTCGTACCCCGTGCAGTAGATGGGAAAATGCTGCGTCACGAAGACGTGTGGCGAATCGACGGTGCTGAGGTGTTCGTCGAGCCAGCGGGCGGTGTCCTGCACATGGTTGAGCATGGTCTGCTCCCATGACAGCAAGACGACGTGCGTGTTGCCCCAGTCCATGAAGGCATACGGCTCCTTGCCGCCCGGCACTTCGTGGTACATGCCGAACCAATCGTTCTCCACGTCGCTGATCATGGACCCCTCGTGGTTGCCGCGCGCCGTGGCCACCATGTACTCGCCGTTCAACCGCGAGAAACGGCTGAAGTGTTCGGGCCACTGCTCGTACTCGTGGCCGCGGCCGACAAGATCGCCGTTGATGATGAAGAACTCGGGGTTCCACTGAAGCACGTGATCCCACATCTGCGTTTCTTCGACCATCGTGTCCCAGCGGCGCGTGTCGCCGAAAGCCACGAAGGTCACTTCCCGGTTGGGATTCTTTGCAGGCGCGGTCTTGAAGGTATTGGTATAAACCTTTTCGCCTGCGCGGACCCGGTAAGAGTACGCCGTCTCCGGTTGGAGCCCGGTAATGCGGACTTTGCGGATCTTCGCTTCGTTGGAATTGGTCGCCTGTTGATCGAAGTTCCCTTCCGGGCCGTACTCGACGACTGCAGGCCCGTCCTCCTCCGTTTGCCACAGCACGGTAACGCCGTCCTGCGACACGTTCTGAATGTGCGGCGCAATGTAAAAGCTGTCCGCATAGACGAGCGGAACCAACGCGAGACAGGCGAATCCGCACAACAAATGGAATAAACGCATGACGATTTCCCTCTCTACCCGATTGAGTACCCGAACGAGGCGGCGTCCGGCAGGGAACTCGATGAAATCGATCGGAAGTCCTCCGATTCCTTCAGCCGGCGCAGACCGGTACGGCGTCACCACCCCTGCATTGGAAAAGCCTTGCAAGGCAAACCTGAGTGAAAGATACCATATTAGGCGCAAGCGAAGGAACGGCAGGCCCGAGGGTGCAATCGAGTAGGAGGGGGAGGATAGTTCCTCCCCCGTCCTCTCACACCACCGT
>BTVY01000092.1:0-5592 GCA_045863335.1 Candidatus Hydrogenedentota bacterium
GGCCTGTAAGGGACTTGCACCCTCAAGTGAACGCGCCCTGCCGGGCGCACAAATACACAAAAGTAGACGCGGCTTCTCGCCGCGTCTACTTTTTTTGGGAATCCGAGAAATTACGGTGGCGTTTCGTCGACCACCCCGCGCAGTACGTCGCGCACGGCGTCGATGATGTCCTGCTTGACGCGGAAGAGGTCCAGGCGTCCCGCAGCCATGGCGTAGCGCTCGTGGGGGTTTTCTTCGCATAGGCTGCCGATGGTAACCGGGCCGTGGATCGTCTCGTCCCCTTCCGGGGTTTCGCGTGTCGAGACGCCAACGATAAGAACGGGATCGTCGAGGCCATAGGGCGCGAGGTTGGGCGGCGCGGTGCTGCGTTCCACGCCGGTCGCGCGCAAGTTGCGCAGTGCTTCGAGCAGGGCCCGCATATCACTCTGGCTCTCCCACACCTTGCCCGCGGGTTCCGAAACCCTCCACACGCTTTCGCCCCGGGTGAAGCGGTAGTTCACGCCATCAAATACGAGGGAAACCTCGGTCGCATCGGCCTCGCGGAACGTGAGCAAACCCCTCGGCGCAAAGTCGGCACTGGTAACGACCAGTTGTTCCACCATTTCCACCGGAAGCGAGGTGACGTCGCCCGTGTCTTGCGTCACATAACGGGCATCGCCGGCTGGTGTCAACGCGCCGACGCGGATCTCGCCCGTTCCACCCTCTTCGCCGAACTCGAGTTGAATGCGTATAATGGGATCGTCCAGTCCAAACTCCGGCCGGGCCTCGGACCAGTAGTCATTGCCTTTCATGTTCAGCAACCTGCCGATGAACTGGGAGACCGCGCCCTGATCCACTTCCTCATCGCGTGGGGCGGTCAAGCGCCAGGGTTGATCTTTGGTCGTGGCGAGACGGAATAGCTGCTCGCCGGCCGTGTACTCGATGGCGGAGATCGCGGTGCCCGGGCGCGTCACGAGGCGCTTCTCATGCCAGGCCGTGGGCGTCTCCGGCAGCAAGGTCACCATGTGCGCGTCGATTACGAATACCGCGGCGCGGCCTTCCTGTTTGACAAACACGCCGCCTTCCGTGTCCTCGCCGGTGCTGAAGGCGCCGAGATAAAACGTCTGCTTTTCCTCCACCGACTCGGTGACCACGCTGATGCGCGCCTTGGGCGGGTCCAGGTGGTAATCGGCGTACGATTCAGGGTCATCCACATATTCGCGTCCCACGGCGAACTGGATCTCCGATGCCATCTGATTCAAGGTTTCCTGATCCGCCACCGACGGATCGGGTTCGAGGATGTGCCAGATTCCATCTTCCCTGCGCTCGGCAACAACGGTAACGGATTCTTTCCAGGTGTCCGGGCCGGTCGCCCCGTCAGGCGCATTCTCGTCCCGCGCCAGACGGGCAAACTCGATGCGGGAGATCCCTTCACTACCTTTCGTGATCAAATTACGGTCGCGCAACCACAAAAAATCGCGGTCGAGTTCGAAGAATTGATCGGTAGATACCAGGAACAAGGGTCCATCCTCGAGAAGACCATACCGGTACTTCTGCGTCGGTTCCATGGACCCGAACAGCAAGGAAAGGTCTTCGCCACCTTCCGTCGTCGCGTTCACCTCCAGGACAGGGTCGGCGAGCCCGTATTCCGCCAAATCCTCGGGCGCCGATTCATAAACGATCCGTTCGCTCAACAGTTCAGAGAGATTCTTGGCCACTCGATCCCAAACGATGGCATTGGCGGGCACGTTATGCGGCGCGGTAATGGTCCAACTGCCTTGCTCACGGCGTTCGCCCGCGGTCGCGCGCTCTCCTTCGCGCTGGATAGTGACGGTTTGAACCGCTTCGGGCGCGAAATCGAAGAGCCGCTTGGCTTCGTACGCATGCCGCTCGCTTCGCTCCTCGCCCAGAAGAACCAGCCAATAGGCTACGCAGACCCCTGCGAGAATGCCAAGCAGAATCAGTACGGAACGGGGCTTCACTGATACTTCCTCCGGAACAGGAACACCACGAATCCGGCGAGCAAAACCACGTGCAGGACGCCCAGCGTCGAGATCCACGCGATTCGCCGTTCGTCCGCATCAGAGAGGTTGATGGGAAGGTTCTCCGCAAGGCGCGGCCGGATGGCGATCAGCTCCTCGCGCGCGCTCAACCACGCCATGGAATTCAACATGAGATTCAGGTTGCCGCCGTTCAAGATGGTCTCGTTGCTCAAAAAGTCGCTGTCGCCGATGACAACGGCGCGCGCGTCCCGCGTTTGGCCCGTATCGCCAATCGCGCGATCGGTTTTCATGGATGCCGCCACGCCGACGCCGTAGGATCCCAACGGCTCATCTTGGTCCTGAACCGGCTGTCTGCCTTCCGCGAGAAGGGCCATGTCCTGCTCCGCCCACGTGTATGGAAGGGTGTTCAGGATGCGTTGGGCCGTGGCTTTGTCGGGCATCTCTTCGGCAACCGATACGGATCGCGCCGCAAGCAAGTCGATGCGCTTGTCGAAGTTTCGAGTGATCGGATTCTCGGAACTGAAGCAGCCGTGAAATTCCATGGTATCCGGTAGATCGGCGCTCTGGAACACGCTGGGCACCGCCGAGTCCGGAACCAGCGAGACTTCGCCAAGGCGCTCGTTCACACCGCTGATCAGGAGATCTTCGCCAACCACGACCCCAAACCGCTGTTCAAGCCAATCGAACAAGGGCCGGCGAGCGCTGGCGTATTGCGGGTCGACAAGAATAAAAAGGCGGCCGCCGTCATTGATGAAGTTGTCGAGCGCCTCGATCTCGCGCGGGCTATAGGTGGCACCCGCCCCTTGCGTGGCGCCGAGTCCGTTAATTGCCAGAATGGCGTAGTCGCCGGAGACCGTCCCCTGCGAAACATCGATCACCGCCGACGCCACAGCGTACCCTTCCGATTCGAGGAACTGCTTCATGTTGGCCGATTCGGGCTTGGTGATGTCCTTTTCGCCATGGCCAATCAGAAACCCAATTGTCGGTTTCGTATCCTGAACGACGTTGATGAGCGCATTCGTGAACTCCCGCTCCTCGAGCCGCGGCTGGGGGCCGGTGAACGGGATCGTTCGTTGAGCAGGATTGGTCTCCCCCGAATCTCTCCGGATGACGACGGTCCCTTGCGGGTCGGCGAAAGTCAGGTTCATGGCCTTGAGACGGGCCAATTCCTTTTGCGGATCGATAAACTCAACCTTCAGGTACGGCGTGTACTGCTGACAACGCTCCAGGAAGATGCGTGTCTTCTCTTCGGCGACATCGATTTCCCGCGCGCCGGTGTTGGTGAACAGCCCGAGCACGAGCACGTCGTCTTCCAGGTTCTCCAGGACCTGAATGGTCTGCGGCGCGAGTTCCTGGCGGCCCTCCTGGGTAAGATCCCAGGACTGATCCCAGCGGCGCGCCAAGGCGTATAACACGATGCAAATCGCCAGGAAGATCAGCGAGCCCAACACGCTGGACAATCCGGCAAGGTTTCGCCGGCGCGCAGTAGAACCCGCCATAAGGATAAGGGTCAGCACCAGCCACAGCAGGCCCGCGGCAAGACCGATTCCACCGGCTATCATCACAGAGGAATCGAATAGATCGCGGCGAACCGCGAGGATATTCAGTGCGATGGCGATAAACACAATCGCGAGGGCACCAAAAAGGAGGCGCAATACCTTCATACCTCACGCCCTCCATTTGCGCGATTCGAGCGCGCGAAACGTCAAGAAAAGAAAGAAGCTCGCCAGAAGAACGTAATACGCAATATCGGCGGGTTGCACGATGCCTTGCGCCATTTCCTCGGCGTGTCCGTCCAGCGGCAATTCAACCACAAGCTGCCGGAAGATTCCGTAGGCAAAACGCGCGACCGACTCGATGGTTCCGGCCCATTGGGCGGGCACGGTAATCTGCTCGGGCATATCCGAGCCGTAGGTGCCGAGGATGTAGAGCACAAACCAAATGCCGAAGGTCAGGATACCGGCGGTAATCTGGCTTGCGGTCATGGCGGATACGAACAGGCCCAAACTCATAAACGCCGCGCTCATCAGGAAGACGGTAACCAAGCCGAAAACAAGGACGGCCGGTTCGACGTCGGTGTACTGGGCGATGATGACCAGATGCACGCCCACGATGGCCATTAACACGCCCACAATGGCGAGGGACGCGAGGTACTTTCCGAAGACGATGTCGCGATCCCGGAGGGGATGCGTCAATAGCAATTCCATGGTCCCGCGGTTACGCTCTTCGGCGAGTAACCGCATGGTGATCAGGGGCCCGATGAACAGCATGAGTTGCCCGCAGAAGACAAGGTATGGGCTGAGCATCAGTTCCTCGAAGTCGGGGATCCCTTCGTAGGCGTACTCGGACGGAGCCTGCGTGATGCGGCAGAAGAGAATGAAGGTCGCCGCGAATGCGAGGCCCGAGATCGCCGCGTAGGTGCCGACGATGATATATCCCACGGGGGTGGTGAAGAAGCTGGAGAATTCCCGCTTGCACACGGCCCAGGTATTTCTCATGATCCACTCCCCTGGTCGGCGGCGACGACAGACACGAACACGTCTTCCAGCGTGCGCGCCCGCCGTTGAATTCCGGTCAAGCGACAGTCGTTCGCCACGAGGGCGGTGGCGACCTGCTCGCGAATGTCTGCGCCGTCCGCGGTTTCTATCGAATACCTTCCCGCGCCGATTCGCTCGGCCTTGACGACGCCTTCGACGTTGCGCAAAACCGACATCACGGTCTCTGTGACGCCCGCCGCCTCGACTTCGATGGCGAGGCGGTCGGCGCTTCGCGTCAGATTCTTCATGGTGTCCTGCGCGACAATCCGGCCGCGATTGATGATAATAACGCGCTCGCAGATCATCGAGACCTCAGGCAGGATGTGGGTGCTCAACAGGACGGTGTGGTGCTCGGCGAGTTCCTTGATCATCTGCCGGATTTCGATGATCTGTTTCGGGTCCAGCCCCGCCGTCGGCTCGTCCAGAATGAGAACCGGCGGGTTGCCGATCAGCGCCTGGGCAAGCCCCACGCGTTGCCGGTACCCCTTGGACAGGTTCCGAATAATCCGCTTCCCCATGTCCTGGAGGCCGCTGCGCTCCATGACGCGGCCGACCTCCCTTTTGCGCTCGGCGCGTGCAACGCCCTTTATCTCGGCCACATAGGACAAAAAGGCGGACACCAGCATTTCGGGGTACAGGGGTACGCTCTCAGGCATGTAGCCGAGGCGCCGCTTCACCTCGACGGGGTTGTCTTCCACGAAATAGCCTGCGATCTTGGCCGTGCCGCTCGTGGCCGGGGTGAATCCTGTCAAGATCCGCATCGTGGTGCTCTTACCGGCACCGTTGGGTCCGAGAAAACCGACAATCTCGCCCTGGGCTACTTCGAAGGTCACGTCCTCGATGGCAGCGACGGTGCCGTATAGCTTTGTGAGGGATTTAACTTCAATCATCGCCCAGTCCTCCGGGGGCAAGGTACTGGATAGGATGGGGAAAAGCAAGTGACAAATGCAGGTGCGGATGACGCAAAATACGAATTATGCGCTGATGTAAATTATCAAATCGACAAGATTGTGTACGATCTAGTGCATTGCATCATAATTAAGGCAACTTATTGTTCTTGAAAGGTATTCATC
>BTVY01000093.1:0-5286 GCA_045863335.1 Candidatus Hydrogenedentota bacterium
TAAGAGGACATTTCTAATGAGTTCAAAAGAGGACATTATCAGCAAGTTTTGACATATCGCAGGTGCCGGCGCGGTTCAATTCAGACGGCGCCTCGCGGATAAGGTCGTAGTCGATGACGATCTCTTCGGGAAAGATGTTCCCCACATACTGAACCGTCTTGTCGACGCGCACGGCGACCGTGTTCGTCAGCGGCGCGTCCACCGAAATGATCGTCGGCACAAGCACCATGCGGCAGCCCCGTTTCCAAGCCAGGTACTTCGCCGTATCCACGCAGGACCCGCCGCCGATACCCACCACGACATCGACCTCCGGCAAGTCCCGCTCGGTCTTCTCCACCGTCGGCAGATCCATGTCCGGCACGAAATGCACGTGGGCGGGTTCCCAGGCGTACTTGGCCTGGAACAGTTTCCACGGTATCTCCATGGTCACCACCGCAACGCGGCCGGGAATATCCGCTAAAGTTCGAGCGCTACCATGGCCAGACTCGATTTTGGGGGCAACGTACATCGTCTGTTTCCTTTCCCGAGTGGACTTTCGTGACGAAATCGGCGGTACCGTATCACACCGGAACAGCACCCGTAAACGCATGAGAATCCCAAACTTGACAGCACGGCGCTTTCATGGTAAAGTTTCGCCGGATTGACACCTCAGAGGCGAGTTCTGTCTGGTCGGACATTCGCGGTGCTCAAGGGTGCGGCGGCACGGGGCGTCTCCAATACCGAAAAGTATTGCAATTTAACCAGTTACGGAAGTCAATTGGCTAAATACTCGCGCGAAATCGTCACGCAGGTCCTCGGGGCGACCGATATTGTCGAGATCGTGGGCGCCGCGTTGGAGCTGAAACCCTCCGGCACGAATCGTTATGTTGGCCTCTGTCCGTTTCACGCGGAGAAAACGCCTTCTTTTCACGTCAGCCGCGATAAGCAGCAGTTCTACTGCTTCGGTTGTGAAAAAGGGGGCGACGCCATCGCCTTCGTGCGCGAGTTCGAGGGCCTGAGTTTCATCGAGGCCCTCCGCAAACTGGCGGATCGCGCCCACGTCGCCTTGCCGGCCATGACGGAAAAGGAAGGCCGCGAGGAATACCTGCGCACGCGATTGATTGCGCTCGGCGCCTTCGCGGCGCGCTTTTTTACGGAGACATTGAAAGACCCGCTCAAAGGCGGAAAAGCGCGGCAGTACCTGAAAACGCGCAATCTGAAGGAAGAAACCACCCGGGCCTTCGGCGTGGGTTTCGCCCCGGATACGTGGTCCGCGTTCCGGGACGCGGCAAGGGAAGCGGGGTTTACCGACCGGGAGCTGGACGCCTCAGGCCTCGTAAAACGGGGCGATCGCGGGTACTACGACGGATTTCGCAACCGGCTCATGATCCCCATCCGGGACGTGTCCGGCAACATCTGCGCTTTCGGCGGGCGGGACTTGTCCGGTGATTCACAGGCCAAGTACATCAACTCGCCGGAAACGGCGCTATATAAGAAAAGCCGCGTGCTCTACGGCCTTTACGAAGCCCGGGACGCACTCCGGAAAGAGAAGCAGGCCCTCCTTGTCGAGGGCTATTTTGACCTCATGCGCTGCGTCGACGCGGGCGTCCGCAACGTGGTAGCCACCTGTGGCACCGCCTTGACCCCGGAACAGGCGGCGCTTATCCGGCGTTATGTACCAGAGGTAGTCGTTGTTTTCGACGGCGACGCGGCGGGAGTTCGGGCGGCAATCCGCGGAATTGCCATCCTGACAGCGGCGGGATTGACCGTGCGGGCATTGGTTTTGCCCGGCGGCCAGGACCCGGATGATTACATACACGAACATGGCGTCGACGCGTTTCGCGAGTTGGTCGACAACGCGCTCGATTTTGTGACCTTCTACGTGCGGATGAATGGCGAACGGCGCGGCACCATCGAGGGCCGCTCGGATATCGCCAGGGAAGTGTTCACCATCATCCAGGCGGTGGACGACGTCCTGCGCGTGGACGAGTATTTGAAACGGCTGGCGAATGAACTGGGCGCGGACGTGTGGAACGTCCGGCGCGAGTTTGACCACCAGTTGCGGAGCCGGTCCTCCGCGCCGGAGCGCAAAGCGGCCGAGGACACGAAGCCGAAGGGTTCCGTGAACCCCGACGATGTCGCCTTTATCGCGGTGGTCCTCAATTCGGAGCCGCTCCGCGAGAAGGTCCGCGCCGCGCTGAAGGGCATCTCGCTGAAACCGGGACCCCTCGCGGTGGTATTGAAAGCCGTGTTGGACGACGACGTGTCGCGTTTCGACGATGACGAGGCCGCGTCCCTGTACGCCGCCGCGGTGAACCGGCACGAGACGGCCAGCGAGAAGACGGAAGCCCTAGTGGTGAAACGGATTAACAGCCTGAAGCGGCAGGCCCTCCTCGAGGAGGAACAGGTCGTGGAACGCGCCATCCGCGAGGCCAAACAGGCCCAGGACGTCGCCCGCGAGACGGAACTCTCGATGCGGCGGATAGGCATACGAAAAGAAATAGATGGGCTCGGTGCCGCATAGGGAAGAAAATTCGAAATCCGAAGCACGAAATTCGAAACAAGTTTCAAATTCGAGATCCTAAAACTCGGGAAACCTTGGAGCCAGGAGACTGCGTTGTAGCGCCCGGCTTCCACGCCGGGCGGGATTCGGAGCCAAAAACGAGCGCCATGGAGACCGGACGCGACAACGGGGTTCTCCCCTGGCGGAAACGTTTCGAACATTTGAATTTCAGTCATTAGAATTTGTTTCGAATTTCGGATTTCGTTTTTCGAATTTAAAAACCGCAGTACCCCTCAGGGTATTGCGCAAAGTATAGATTGGCAGTACCTGAAACGATGACCGATTCGCGTGAGGGTGGAGCAGAAAAGATTATGTCCAAAACGACGACCTCCAAGACGACGACGATGAAAGAAGAGGTAAAGCTGAAGGCGCTGGAGCTTGCCAAGCAGAAAGGCAAACTCACCTACGACGATCTCAATGAGATCCTGCCGACAGACGGGTCCAGCGGAGACATCTCCAAGGACATCGACGAGATGATGGTCATGCTCAGCGGCATGGACATCGACGTGGTCGATGACCTTCGCGTCGACGCGGAAACCAAACAAATCGAGAAACAGAAAGAAAAGCAGGCCAAGCGCCAGGAAGCCCGCCGCGACGCCACGCAGTCGCGCCTGGAACGGGCCGACGATCCCGTGCGCATGTACCTGCGCGAAATGGGCCGCGTGCCGCTGCTCACCAAGGATCAGGAAGTCGCCATCGCCAAGCGCATCGAGGCCGCCGAGAACGACCTCACCGAGTTGCTCCTCAGCACGCCGTACACGCTCAAGGAAATCGGCATGCTCGCCGCGCGCATCCTTGCCGGCCGCCTCAGCTTCGGCCAGATCAGCGAGATCGAGGAACCGAAACTGCAGGACAAGTTTCTCAAGCGCCTCCCCGCGCTCATGGACGAGATGACGGATTTCGACAACCAGATCGAGAACCAGGAAAAACGCGCGCGCCGTTCGGGCCTTTCTGCGAAGAGCCGCAAAAACATCGACGATCGCGTGCTCGAAATCCGCGCCAAGCAGGCCGATCTCGTGCGCGAGTTCCATCTCAAGAACAAAGAGATCATGAAGATTGCGCGCAAGATTAAAAGCCTCAAGCGCCGCATTTCCACGTCGCGCGACGAGATCGATCGCGTCGAACGCGAAGTCGGATTCGAAGCCGCCGATATCAACAAGATGTCCGTCCAGCTTCGCCGGTCTCAGTCCGCCGCGCAGAAGCTCGGCGTGGACCGCGACGCCATCCTCGACGCGGAACGCCGCCTCGGCATGGCCCAGCGCAAGATCGATCAGATCGAATCCGACGCGAAACTGAACACCGACGAAATCACGATCCTCATCGACACCATTAAGGAAAAGGAAGAGAAGATCTACGCCGCCAAGATGGAACTGGTCGAGGCGAACCTCCGTCTCGTCGTCAGCATCGGCAAGAAATACACCAACCGCGGCATGTCCTTCCTCGACCTCATCCAGGAAGGCAACATCGGCCTCATGAAGGCCGTCGACAAGTTCGAGTACCAGCGCGGCTACAAGTTCAGCACCTACGCCACCTGGTGGATTCGCCAGGCCATTACCCGGTCCATCGCCGACCAGGCCCGCACCATCCGCATCCCCGTGCACATGATCGAGTCCATCAACAAGCTCGTGCGCACCAGCCGCCGCTTGGTCCAGGAGTACGGCCGCGAACCCAGCGCCGAAGAGATCGCGGAAGAAATGCAGATGTCCGCGGACAAGGTCCGCAGCATCCTCAAGATCGCCCAGGAGGCCATCAGCCTCGAGACCCCCGTCGGCGACGACGGTGACAGCAACTTCGGCGACTTCATCGAAGACAAGAGCGCCGAGTCCCCCGCGAACGCCACCGCGTTCAGCGTGTTCCAGGAGCGCCTCGACGAAGTGTTGTCGTCCCTCACCGAACGCGAAGAGAAAGTCTTGCGCCTCCGCTTCGGCCTCGGCGACGGCTACCCGCGCACCCTCGAAGAAGTCGGCAGCGTGTTCAACGTCACCCGCGAACGCGTCCGTCAGATAGAAGCCAAAGCGCTCCGCAAAATGCGCCACCCCACGCGCGCGCGCGAGTTGAAGCCCTTCCTGGATTGGACCTTGGGAACGTAAAGGCTCGACGGTGCGGTAAACGAATTGACGGGGATGCTGTCCCGAGTAAAGACAACATCCCCCTTGATCCCCCTTCAAAGGGGGAGCGTCACTCAACGCTTCGCGTTGCGTTTGAACTATGGGATCGGCGCAGCATCGGAGCAGATGACGTTGAACATGCCGGCAATCTTAGTGAACGCACAATTCCCCCTTCGAAGGGGGATCAAGGGGGATGTTCTTAAGCTTTCTCGCGTGTGCGTCAGGATAGGAACGCCGAATTGGCCTTGACGCCGACCCACATTGGTTTCAAGTTTCGGTCATTAGAACATTTGAATTTGTTTCGGATTTCGAAATTCGGATTTCGAATTTGGGGCGCGGCCTGACGCCTTTGACTCCGGAATTCCGCCAACGCCGCATCCAAACCCGAGCGCCTCGAAATCCCCAATCCCCCGCGCCCCCCTTTGGGCCCGTAGCTCAGTTGGTTAGAGCAGGTGACTCATAATCACTTGGTCGTAGGTTCGAGTCCTACCGGGCCCACTTCATGACTCCATTTCTGGTGTTGGGTTCTAAACAAGATCCGACACACAACGGTAAGAATCGGCTAGATTTTTCGTCATTGGGTGAAATGAGATCGTAATTACCTGACAGTTGGCTGGCTTATGAGAAGGTGGCCAT
>BTVY01000094.1:0-4639 GCA_045863335.1 Candidatus Hydrogenedentota bacterium
TACGGTGGTGTGAGAGGACGGGGGAGGAACTATCCTCCCCCTCCTACTCGATTTGGCGAATGCGGCCCTCGCATTTCACCGAACGGGGAAATCGCAAGTCTCGACTGGATTCGTCTGTACAAAAGAACATCCCCCTTGCCCCCCTTCAAAGGGGGAATGGTCCGTAACGCTTCGCGTTACGTGAACTACGAAGGGCGACACGGTTTTCCAAGAACTAGACAGCAATCGTTCTCCAAAATCGGGTTGATCACAATTCCCCCTTCGAAGGGGGCGAGGGGGATGTTCCTCTGGTTCGCTCGCCGCAAATCGTGCATTCGCGGGCAATGCCGTTTTCCTCTTGACAAATCGCCGCGTCTGCGCTAGATTAACTGAAAAAGAATTCAGCTTGGAGGCGGGTATGGCGAAAGGGCTCACGAAACGGCAGGGCGAGATCCTGGAATTTATTATTGACTGCATCCGGGATCACGGCATGCCGCCGACTATTGCCGAGATCGGGGTGCGGTTCAACATCTCGTCCACGAACGGGGTAAACGACCATCTCGTGGCCCTGGAGAAGAAGGGGTATATCGAGCGCTCGTCCAAGGCCCGCAGCATTCACGTCACCGACCAGGCCTCCGCCGGGCTTTACCAGAACGACATCGGCGTCCTCCCGCTCGTGGGCCGGATTGCCGCGGGGTTCCCCATCCTGGCCGAGGAGAACGTCGAGAGTCACGTGCCCGTTTCGTCGGCCCATCTGCGTCCCGGCGCGTACTGCCTGAAAGTGCAGGGCGACAGCATGATCGAGGACGGCATCCTCGACGGCGACACAATCATCGTGAATCCGGAGGCCCGCCCGAAAGAAGGGGATATCGTGGTTGCCCTCGTGGACGACGAGGCGACGGTGAAGCATTTCTACCGTCACGGCGACACAATTGAGTTGCGCCCGGCGAACGCGGCCATGCAACCCTTGTTTGTGTCCGCGGCCTCCGTTCAGCTTCAGGGGGTGGTCGTCGCCTTGCAGCGTAGCATCGCGTGAAAATCGCGCCCTACACCGCCCCCGATGTCAGTAGCTTCGACGGCCTTCCGAGGTTTGGCTGATTGCTTGAGCGAACAACCCCGCTTGATCCCCCTTCGAAGGGGGAATTGTAACCAGCCAAGTTATTGTAAACAGTTGCTGTCTTATGGACCGCAATCGACATCGCCGTGCTCACCTTGCGTAACGCGAAGCGCTACGAACCATTCCCCCTTTGAAGGGGGATCAAGGGGGATGTTCTTCGAGCTAAGGTACGATCTCGTCGTAGTATCGTAATTGTGAAGTCGCGTTCTCAAGACTCGGAACACTCGGCATCCAGATCGTATAAGGCGCCGTACTTTTCCTCCAGATACTTCAAGTATGGCCGCCAGTCAGGGTCCTTGCCGGTCGCGTCCTTGAGGATTTCCAGCGGCAGTTTGCGCCGGCCGTGCCGGTGGATGTTCTCCCGAAGCCAGCCCAGCAACGGCGCGAATTCTCCCCGATCGACCTGTGTCCATAAATCCGGGATCGCCGCCACGATGGTCTCGAACAATTGCGCGGCATACAGGTTGCCCAGCGCGTAGGTGGGGAAGTACCCGAATGCGCCGTGGGACCAATGGATATCCTGCAAACATCCGTGCGCGTCGTCGGGCACATCGAGGCCGAGGTACTCTTTCACCTTCGCGTTCCACGCGTCCGGCACGTCGTCGACGGACAGCGTGCCCTCGATGAGCCCCACCTCGATTTCAAAGCGAAGGATGACGTGGAGGTTGTAGGTGCATTCGTCGGCCTCCACGCGGATGAGCGAATGTTCGACGCGGTTCACCGCCTGGTAGACCTGTTCCGGTTGAACGTTCTTGAGCCGTTCCGGGAATGCTTCTTGCAGTATGGGCAGGTAGTGCCTCCAGAAAGGCAGGCTGCGCCCGATGACATTCTCCCAAAGGCGCGATTGCGATTCGTGAATGCCCAGCGACGCGCCTTCCAGCAACGGCGTGCGCCGGTCCGCGGGATCGTGCCCCTGAGAGTACAACGCGTGCCCGCATTCGTGAATGGTGCCCATGAGTCCGGAGAACAATTCGTCCGGACTGAACCGTGTGGTGACGCGCACATCATATAGATCGAACTGCGTCGAGAAGGGGTGCACCGATTTGTCCTGGCGGCCCGCATCCATGTCGAAGCCGAGGTCGCGCAGCACGCGCACGGTGAAGCCCCATTTCGCGGCCTCGTCCCAAGGCCCCGCGGTCCATGTCGTATCGGGTTGTCGCGGCGCGTTTACAATCCGCTCGACCAACGCGGACTGCGCCTTGGCGACCTCGCCGAAGAGCGGGCGCAATTGCGCGGTCGTCATGCCGCGCTCGTATTCGTCCAGCAGCGCGTCGTAAGGAGACTCGTCGAACCCGAAATACTCCGCCTTCCTGCGATTGAGATCCACAATCCGCGCGAGGCTGTCGCGAAACAGGGCAAAGGAAGACTCCTTCCGTGCGCGCACCCAGATTTCGTAGGCCTTGCTGCATTCCAGTGCCAGTTCCGTCACGAAGGATTCGGGCAATCGCGTTGCGCGATCGTAGTCGTATTGAGTGACCTCGATCAGTTTCGCTTCCGCGGGCGTCAACCCGTCCGCGCCGGACGCGAGATCATCGAGCAGTCTCCCAACCGCTGCGTCCGTAAACAGCCGGTGCGCGTGAGCGGACAGCGTCGCGATCTGATGCCCGCGCCCTTCCGCACCCTTCGGCGGCATGTTCACTTCCTGGTCCCAGGACAGGACGGCGACGGCGGAGCGAATGTCGGACACGGCCGCCAGCCGCTCGCGTAGTTCGTTCAGTTGTTTCTGCACCGTTGAATCCCTTGCGTTGGTGTTCTGTTGTTGCGGCCGCCTGACGCGATTAAAGTCAGTCGACGAACGCAATCGAGTCGCCGACGCGAATCGCGCCGCCTTGGAGTATTTCCCCATAAACGCCTGCGCGGAGATTCGGACGGAGCGCTTCCTGCAGACCGGGATGCACCTCATCCATCGCAGGGCACGGCTCCGTCTCGCCATGGATTTTCACCGTCACTTCACCGACCGAGAGGGTCTTGCCGATAGAGATTTCCAGCGGAAAGCCCTCGACCAGCACATTTGCGCGCCGCGAGTACCAGGGAAGGTCCGAGTCCAGTTCCCGAATCGATTCTTCCCACCCTTCGGCAGAGATAAGCGTCAGGCCCCGTCGCCGCGAAACGCGCAGATCCTCGTCAAGGCCCGCGCCGGTCATCGCGACGGCTTCCGCGATCTCTCGCATGGGTCCCATGCGCGACGTGCGAACCGCGATTCCCGCAACGTTGCCGCGTGCCGAGTGTATGGACATACCATCTCTCCTTTTCATGAGGGGGAGCAGCGAAGACGTTGAGTATACCACGCGCCTCTTCTGCAGCAGATGTAGGAGAGGCGGTCTACTTCGCGGATGCCGGTTTGGGTTTGTGGACCTTGATGGTCTGATCGCCGACGAGCCTGCGCATCCGCGCGATCATGGTGGCGCTGAGTTCAGCGCCTTCCCGCGCGAGGAACCGGCCGTCTTCGTCGTACACGTTTCCGGCGAGAAACATCCCGGGATGCGCATCCCGCACCCGCAACTCGACAACGTCCTCTGCCGCGGGGGCGACCAGTGTCTCGCGCGCGCAGGACATGGCCACGTCGATCAGCTCGGGGTCGTAAGCTCGCTTGGCTCCGGCGAGCAGATGTTTGTGAAGCTCCTCCAGGGAATGCTCGTACTTGCCGAACATGAGATGCGTGTCGCACCCATCCGCAATTCGGATAATGCGCGATTCCAGGGGAATGCCAATATCCTTGAGCTTCTTCGGGAAACCGGAACCGTCGTAATTCTCTGCGTGTGCCTCGACGAGTTCGGCGACCCGTTCGGCGCCGCGGACTTCACTGAGCAGCATGGCGCCGATGAGGGGATACGAGCGGAAGACTTTCTGTTCTCTTTCGCTCAACGTCCACGGCGCTTTCGTGCGAATGGCGTCGGGCATGCCGAACTGGCCGACATCGTGCAGAAGCGATGCGTAAACGAGATCCCGGCGCTCGCCCGCTTTGAGACCAAGTTTCTCCGCCATGCGGGACGCCAACTTCTCGACACGCCCGGCGTGACTGCCGTACGCGGTTTCCATCTGATCGAAGAGGTTGGTTAATACCCGCAAAGAACCGTGAAACCCTTCCTCCAGATCTTCCTTCTGGCGTTCCAGATCTTTAATGGCCGACTCGAAGGATGCCGTGACTTGCGCGAGTTGGAGGCGCATCGCCTCCGTGGCCCTGCCAATCTCTTCCGCCACCATGGACGCGCCGTTCACCGAAGCGGTAGGCGACTTGCGGGCCGAGTGACGGGCCAGCAGCGCCTTCGCCTTCGCGGCAATCACGTCAAAGGCAAGGGGTTTCTGAATGACATCCACGACGCCGCGTCCGATGAGGTCCGCCACGAGACGGGGTTCGATCACGCCGGTCATGGCGACGATCAGGGGTGGATCGGGACGGCTCAGCACGTCCGTGATGAGTTGGTGGCCGTGCTTGCGCGGCATACGCAGGTCGGTCAGGAGAAGGTCGTACCGATTGTTTTCCAACATGTATTCGGCGAGGACCCCGTCTTCCGCAACGTCACAATTGATGTTCTCTTTTTG
>BTVY01000095.1:0-4223 GCA_045863335.1 Candidatus Hydrogenedentota bacterium
AACGTCACCGCCGTGTTCGCGAAGAAGTTCCAGGTGAACACGTATACCGTCGGCAGCGGGACGGTCATGCCGCCGTCCGGCCTGTTCCGGGAAGGCACCGAGCTGGAGTTCACTGCCACGCCGGCCACGGACTGGGCCTTCGACCGCTGGTCCGGCGATTTGCCGGGCGGGGTGAACCGGTATATCGAGGCCACGTCGACCCAGATCGAACGGGCCATGGACGTTTACGCCCATTTCATCGAACGCCCCGGCCTGAGCGATCTGGATATGGTCGGCGATCTCAACTACTTCCTCCAGGCCGTGGGCGAGAGCGCGACGGCGGCGACCTTCGACCGCAACGGCATCGATTACGATGCCAGCCTGAACCGAATCTATGTTGGCAACGGAATTCTGGATGCCGCGGAGTTGTATCTGTTGGAGACGGTGCTCAAGACGCGCAATCTCGACCTGACGTATAGGTCGGCCATCGCCCACAACCCGGTATGGGCGGGCTGGCAAACCAATCTCGCCCAGGCGCAAAGCGACCTGAGTGGCTATGACACCCGGATCGCCCGAATTGTCGCCGGTTACATGACAATCGGCGATTTCGATTCGGTGGAGAGCATTCGTAGTCTTGTGGAGGCGGCGTTGCCTGGCGTCACCATCGATCCGGCAGACTATGACTTGTGGCCACGACGCTATCTGTACTTCAAGCGCGACGGGGACAACGATGGGTTCACGAATCTGCTGGAATGGCAAATTGCATCGCCCACCGCCTCGCTGGACGATTTGGAGGCGTTTAGCGCTGCGGCGCTGGACGGCGAGCCGCCGGAGGGGGAAACACAACCCGAGATTCAACCTACGGGATGCGACAACGAAACATGCCTGGATCGGGGCGATCTGCATGTTGATGTCGCACGGCTTGGCTATATTCCCGATGACTGTCAGGCTTGGGGCACGCCTGATGGTGACGGAATCGCCTTGGGGACCGAGTTCAAGGTCTACGCCACCCCCGACCGGGACAACGCGTGGGGGTTTGGCGTCTGGCATGCGGCAACTGGTCAATCAATGATCGACGGGAGCCGCGACTTGATGGATTCGGACATGTTGCAGGGCGACTTGTACGCGCTTGGGGTTTTCGTGCGGACTGGGTTGCTGATCCCTGACGATGGACAGAGCTCCTTTTCGATTGAGGCCAAATGCCACAATGGAGCGAAAGAGATGACTGTTGACGGTAAGCGTATGGTATTTGGCCCCCCAGGAAGTTTTGTGACGCTTACGGCGACGAGCAACAACACCTCCTACATCGTGGTGGACTGGGAAGTCAAGGGCGGAATCGGATACGCGAATCCGCGCTATTCAAGGGAGAAGAGCGTCACCGTTTGGTTGAACGAGTACGCTAGACCACGGCTAGGCACCCAGATACCCGATACCAAGCGCATCGAACTGCCGGTGGCGCAAGGTGGTGTGGTTCTGGCCTCGCAATCGACGGGATGGGGCGGTTTTTTTCTCCATGCCCTTGCGATTGACAAGCCTGCCTTGGTTGACCTGAACGCTATCCCCAGTCCAGGCTGGGAGTTTGTGGAATGGCAGATTGCAAGCGACCCGCCGATGACCTCTTCAGATCCCTCCCTCACGGGATTGTCAGGAAACGCGTTAAGTTCGGCCACAGCGGTATTTCGGCCTTTGCCGGAATGCCGGCTGGATATCGAGGTGGAGGATGCGGGCGGTGGCAATCCCATATGCGCCGGCTACGTCACGGTGGACGAGGCCAAACGGTACTACGTACCCACCGACGACCCGGTCGAACTCACGGCGGTTCCGGAACCGGGCTATGTCTTCCTCGGCTGGGAAAGCGACTACCTGCTGCCAACCACCCAAAACCCGTTGCAACTCGATGTCGCGGAATTCGGAATCGACCGGCAGGTCAAGGCGACCTTCCTGTACGATCCGCTCTATGTCAACCAAGGAACGCGCCGGATTCTGGAGACTACTGGCGATATTGATCAAGACGGTTTCCCCGACAACACTGTGATGATTTACGCAGCACCGGCCATCGCAGATGTGCGCGCACGAATCCAGAATATGCGCGCCGGTTCGAGGGTTAAGTGGCGGGCAACACTCAACTATGAGGTCGCTGGCGGATGTGCTGGCCGTTGGACGGAGGCAACGGGAATCCTGCATTTTCCAGGGACCCCCGAAGCGACTAGTTGGGTTGAATTGCCTGGTACACAGCCGTTCAACTTGACGAGTTATTGGAACCACGACGATCTATTTCGGGTAGGAGACTTAACCATAGAATACGAATACTGCACTATCGCCGGGGATTTCGACTGTGAAATCCGCGGCGAGAATCCGAGTGACGCATCGGCCCGAGCCTATATTGATGCTCAAGCACAAGCCGGTGCCCGCGACCATTGGTACGCATATGCAATTGCCAAACACGAGACACGACAAGGAAATGAAATCTACAACCAATTCTATCTGCCAACACCGAATATTCCAATTGTAGGCGCCCCGTGCGGTTATGGAATTTTTCAAAACGATCCACCAGACAATTTCCTGCAGACGTGGAATTGGAATGCGAACGTAATAGAAGGGATGGGACGGCTCGACGGGTATCGAGCAGAGGCAGCGAGCTGGATTCAGGAACAAGAACGCCAAGCTACGCTCGCAGGTGGACCAGCATTGTCTACTCAACAATTTCAGTATGCAGGCGTGACCTTTCAGGAAGGAACAGACCGCTCGGCGACTGATGCTTGTACGATACAAAGGTTCAACGGTGCAACCCTTTGGTGCATTTATTGGGACGGCGATGAGTTCTCAGGCGTCTGGGCTAGTCGGACTAGCGACTACGTGTCAGCAGTGTGTGGCGAACTCGAACCGTAGCGAGGACGATATTATGATTCATAAGATTGACTCCAAAATGGCGATAAACCATGTCGCGGCCCTACTTTTTGTAGCGATGGCGTGTCTAGTAAGCGCGTCGACTGCAGACACATTCATAGTTACAGGCTTGGAGGACGCAGCGAACTGGATGCCCTCCAAGCTTTACCTTGCAAAGAAGGACTCTGGAAACCTATCGCGTAGGAGTACCGTAAGTGCCGACCGTTGGTTCAGGACAATCATGGTCGATCCATCCGGGCGTTTCGCTGTACTTTGGACGAACGACATTGGTTCCCGAAGTGAACTCGAACGCCATTTAAGTCTCGAAGAGCGGAACGCATTGCGTGAATCCAAAGAAAGTGAACATGTGATAATAATTCCGTTTACAGGTTCAGACAAATATGGTCTGGTTTCCCTAGAAAACTCTCCGGTTTTTGGTGGCACGCTCGCATTCGAACGCGACAACAATCTTTGCGCGATGACACCAGATTACACCAATGAGGTAGCATCTCTTGTCTCGCTCGAAACCGGAGGAACTTCCATCATACCACTGCACAAGGCGCCGTGGGGTCGTCTCGCACTACGAGGCCCTCTATACCCAGTGCATGATGCGCAACGAATCAATCCAAGTGCAATCTACCGGTTCATCATCGATGGGGATTCCGGGAAGCTCTGCCACTACATGGGGTCATTGGACAGAGAACACTATCGGTTTGCCGCCTCCGAGCGTCTGCCAGAAGGAATACTCGAACGATATGCCACGAGCGGGTGTATCCGAGGCTGGCTCGAGTGCGGGAATGGGTCAGTTGGGTTATACCGGTTTTTCCCGGAAGGCGTAGAAGAAGTGTTATCCGAGGAATGCGATTGGCTTATTCATGATCGCTCCCGCGATGGGTGGTCTTGGAAGTCCGACTATGACTTCATTGGCTACGCACTTCTTTTCGATGAGCGCATCATATTTTACGAGGGGCACTGGGAAGGGCGAAGAGAGGACGGATCGCGACGATATGTCCGGACCGGCCGTCATCGTTGCACCAACTTGGCGTTGAATACGTTGTTCGAGTTCAAGCTCCCGATTGATGCCATGGTGCTCAACATTATTGACGATAGCATCATATATCGGACAGGGACGACCTTGTGGGCCGTAGCCATCATCGAGAATCAACGGATAGGCGAACCCGAGGAGTTGTGCACGGATAACCGGTTGGAATACGCCAACTGGGTCGCTGCGGCGCCTGAAGAGCCGTCGAAAGACGAGTAGCGAGCATTAAGTGGATCGGCGCTGACGGCGGCGGCGGGAATAAACTCGGTGTTCGACCATTGGGAAGGCGGGGCGTCGGGGACGGCGAACCCGGTGA
>BTVY01000096.1:0-4167 GCA_045863335.1 Candidatus Hydrogenedentota bacterium
AACGTCACCGCCGTGTTCGCGAAGAAGTTCCAGGTGAACACGTATACCGTCGGCAACGGCGCGGTGACGCCGCCCTCCGGCTTGTTCCGGGAAGGCACGGAAGTGGAGTTCACGGCCACGCCGGCCACGGACTGGGCATTCGACCGCTGGTCCGGCGACTTGCCGGGCGGGGTGAACCGGTATATCGAGGCCACGTCGACCCAGATCGAGCGGGCCATGGACGTGTACGCCCACTTCATCGAACGCCCCGGCCTGAGCGATCTGGATATGGTCGGCGATTTGAACTACTACTTGCAGGCGACCGGGGAAGGCGCAACGGCCTCGACTTTTGACCGCAATGGCGTGGACTACGATGAGGACTGGGAACGGGTCTATGTAGGCAATGGGATCTTGGATGCGGCGGAATTGTACCTCTTGCAGACTGCGCTTAGTACCCGCAATCTGGATCTAACACGTCGCGGCGCCATCGCGCATGATCCAGTTTGGGCCGCTTGGGCAACGAACCTTGCCCAGGCCAGCGCGGATCTCACGGGGTATGATGCGCGGATCGTGCGCGTCGTCGCGGGTTACATGACACTCGGAACCTTCGAGAGTGTAGAATTCATACGGAGCCACGTGGAGGAAGCGTTCACAGGAGTCACACTCGATCCGGCCGACTACGATCGGTCGCGGCAGCGGTATCTGAACATGAAGCGGGATGCGGACAATGACGGCATATCGAATGGCCAGGAATGGCAGTTGGCTTCGCCCGAAGTTTTGCTGGTTGACCTGCCAGATTTTGCTGCTGCCGCTCTGGACGGGCAGCGAGCGGCGGGATTCGAGCCGCCGACGCTTCAACCGTCGGGTTGCGACAATGATGCCTGTCTGGACCGTGGGTCGTTGTCTGTACAGGCTTTCCTCGGTCCCCCTCCTGACAATTGTCAAATCTCCGGATCGCCCATCGGCGAAGGCATCGCACTTGGAACTCCGTTCCAAGTCACGGCCACGCCCGATTCGGCAAATGGTTGGGGATTCTGGGTGTGGCTGGCGCAAGATACATCGATGATCGATGGCAGCCGCGAACTGGAGGAATACGACCGCCTGCAGGGCAACGTTACCGCAACTGCGGTGTTCGCCCGTGTGGGCCTGAAATTGCCGAAGGCCGGTGGTGCTGCTGATATCACGATCACCCCATCGGACGGAGCGATCATCGAGGAGGACGAAGATTTCCGGTATGTCTACGGCCCACCGGGAAGTGAAGTGACGCTGACGGCGGAATCGACTCTTCCGGGATGGATCGTTGTGGATTGGGAGCTAAAGGGCGGCGTGGGGTATGCAGACCCACGGTATTCACGGGAGAAGTCGGTGACCTTGCCGCTCGGTGGCGGATACGCCCGGCCCCGGTTGTACACGCAGGCGCCCAATACAAAACGCCTCCAAGTACCTGCGATGCAGGGCGGCATGGTGCATGCCTCGCAATCCACGGGGTGGGGCGGCATCTTTCTCCATACGGTGGCAGTCGATGAATCATGCTTAGTGGATCTCGCCGCCATCGCGAACCCCGGCTGGGAATTCGTGGAATGGCAGATGGAAGGCCTCTCCCCCGCCCAGCGCGCGGACTGGTCATTGCACGGTCTCTCGTCTACGCAACTCAACGAAGTGTCCGCAGTCTTTGTCGAGCGCAAGGAGTGGACACTGATGGTCGACGTGCTGACGGACGAAGGCGAGCCACACTGCGCCGGCTACGTCGAGGTTACGGAGCCGAAGCGATATTACGAGGACCAGGAGGAAGTTACCCTGACCGCGCATCCGCAGGAAGTCTGCACAAGTCCCGACCAATCGCAGATATATACTGGTTACCGCTTCTCGCATTGGGATGGAGATGGTTTCGCTGAAGATAGTCACAGCAATCTTGTGGAGGTCGCCGGCTGCCCCGATCCGACGATAACGCTGACCATGGAAAGCGACCGAAACGTGACCGCAATATTCGAGGTGCGAATAATTTACATCATAGCGCTATCGGGCGAGCAGTGGGATGAGCCACCACTTCCTGGGGCTCAAATTGATTCAGGTGTACTACACTGGGCACAGAGCCTGCGCGCTCGAAATCCTCTCATGTTCGACTTGAATCGTTTCGACGAAGACCATGTGGCCGGTGACGGTTCTGGGTTGGTCTTCGATGAATTAGCAATGGCGATAAACAATGGAGACGCAAGAGAGATTCTCATGGTCGGGCATAGTCACGGTGGTGGGGCCATCGCTGATCTCTGCTCCAGAATCGAAAATGACCCTCTGTATCAGATTGGCGACGATGAGGAATTCAGTATCATCATGACTGCTTACGTAGACGCAATATCTAACGAGACCTTGCCATATACAACCGCACCTGAAACCGCCTATCCAGCGTTGACTTCGCATCATGTTAACCTATATCAGACTTTTGATAGTTTTCTTTGGGGGGCACCAGTTACGAACGCAGTGCCGAACTGGAACATTAACAATGCCTTGACTTGCGCATCAGGGATCGACCACGAGCATATAGATGATAGTGCCTACACACACGCGATTCTCACCGACTACGCTCTGTGGATAATTTGTGGTGCCGGACTCGATACAGACTATTGCGACTAGTCGACGCGGTATCCTGTCCTCGGCTATGGGAGGTAAAAATGCTTAACGTATGCTTCTTTATCCTGTTAGTTGGCGTGTCGTTTGATGAATCAAGCGTGCCCCAGTCCTGTCAAATAGAAGTATTCGCACGAACACCTGGAGCTATCCAAGCTGTTGATTCTCTGCTCGCGGGCAAGATTTCTTCCCGAGATGAACTTACAAGCTCTTTCGAACGATTCAGAACAAAGTACGTGGCAAGTGATTCGGAAGCGATGGCAACGATCTCCTATCAGTTCTTTGACGGTCTATACTCAGGTCAATATGCGCAGGAAGTTGGCCATCGTTTCATGATTCTGTCGTCTTTGCTAATCGAACGTTTGTCCGACGACGAAGAACTGCGTTGTGGATTGAGTCTCTATGCCGTGAAAGGCGACTACGCTGCGCAACGTGCTGCTAGAATCTTGCTGAGTTTTGGAGGAGAGAATACCACGCAGCTTCCGACGTCGCGGTACGAGCCATACTTGGAGCGGTGTTTCGCTTCAAGATCGCCAGCAGTGCAGGATCTGGTCGACTTTCTGTTTCAGCAGAACAGCGTCAAAGCGTTGGAACTTGTGCTTGAGTTTGAGGAGGAGCCGGAGGAACGACGGAAGGAGTTGTTAGCGGCCAACGCGATTGCCGCGAAGTATTATCCGCAGACGTATGGGGTTGTTCGAGTCGATGCGGAACCCTCGCCGGAGGAGCTTGCCGGCTTTCTGGACGCGATGCAGGGAGACGAATGGTGGTTGCCATTGTATTTCGCCGAAATCGTCCGAAAGGTCTATAGCTTCCAAACCGAGGAAGTGGTGAACCAGTTGCGGGCCATGGACCACCCCATCGTTCAAGAGGCATTGAAAGCCATGGCCATTCAAGATCCGGCCGACTACGTACCGCTGTCCCGCATGTCCACATTCGCGAAGTACGGCAACGAACCTGTCGCAGCGGGTGGAGCGGAGTAAGGAGAACTCCACCGTCATCCACTCGGTACGGCCCGTCGGAATGTATGCGGTCCATATCCATTTGTCGTTCTGCGGGAGAGCGCCCGACAACACACCTCTGGCAAAGCCGGTTTTACTCGTGCCCCATGGATGAGGCTTACGCGCACAACGCGAGGGCGTATGTGGAACTCAATCCCGTGCGCGCGGCAATGAATGCTTCGGCATGGGACTACGCGTGGTCCAGCGCGGCTGCCCACTGCGGCGAAGGGGGCGACCCGGCCCGGTTGCTGGACCTCGGCGCGTGGTTTGAGGAAATCCCCGCCGCCAGATGGAAGGCCACGCTTGCCGCTATTGCAGATTCCGGCCCCGAGGTGGATCTCCTTCGCCTGCACACGCGCACGGGGCGCCCTCTCGGCAGCGGCTCCTTCCTCAGCAAGGTCGAGACCTACCTGGGCCGTCGCGTACGCGCCATCCCCCGCGGCCGCCCCCACGGCAGCAAAGACCGCGTCCGCCGCAAACGGCGGTGAATGGGAGCCAGCACGCGACTCCATGTCAAAACTTGCTGATAATGTCCTCTTTTGAACTCATTAGAAATGTCCTCTTA
>BTVY01000097.1:0-4130 GCA_045863335.1 Candidatus Hydrogenedentota bacterium
CGGACTTACACGGACTTACACGGACTTACACGGACTTACACGGACTTACACGGACTTACACGGACTTACACGGACTTACACGGACTTACACGGACCTACACGGACCTGCGCAGACCTGCTCGGGCCGGTACGGATCTACTCGGACTGTGGCCCGCCGCGCTCGTCGAGCGAGGCGGTACGGGAGCGGCCGTTACTGTCTTGCCTGCTCGTGTTCGCTGATGGTCATTCTCCGTTCTTGCCAGTAGGTGTCGTCGTGGAATTCGAACTGGGTGGGGGTGTAGTCGCCGACGAGGTCGACGTTGGCGCCTTCGGCGGGGAGTTGGCTCTCCATGTCGAGGCACCAGTAGACGGCGTTGACGAGGAGGCGGCGGACGCCTTCGGAGAGAAGATCGGTGGAGGCGCCCATGGTGGTGGTGAAGGCCTTGCCCGGTTCGCCACCGGGAATCTGGTAGGTCTTGGTCCAGGCGATGGGCATCATGGGATCATTCTTCTCCCCTTCCACGGGGGTGCCGGTTTCCGGGCGCATGCCGTAGTGCAGGTCGTCCTCATCATAGACTTCGCCATGCTCCATGACCTGGCCCAGGACGAGGGGCGTGCTGTCGCCGGGCAGCGGGAGACGTACGCCGTAGACGTCCGTCGCGCCCCAGATGTCGCCGTCCTCAATGCCGCTCAGGATGGGGTGGTCCTGCCCGCCGGGGGCGAGGAGGCCGCGGGTGCTTTCGTATTTGTGCTTACCGTGGTGGCTGATCCATTTTTCGCCGAGAACGAGGCGGCCGAAGCCGTCGGTCCATTCGGTCTTGTCACCGCTGTAGCCGTTGCTGTAGTGGAGCCAGTTCGATTCGGGCGCGGTGTTGAAGGCGTGGGTGGCGGTGCGCATGCCGATGACGGGTTTGCCGGAAGCGAGGTAGCGGTCGATGTGTTGCATCTGTTCGTCCGGCAAATCGCGGAAACGGGTGAAGATGATCATGAGATCGGCGTCGTCCAGGGCTTGCAGGCCGGGGATGTTCTTGCCGTAGTTGGGATCGATGGTTCCGGTTTCGGGATTGATGGCGAAGAGGACGGTACAGGTGAAGCCGTGGCGTACGGCGAGGATCTTGGCAAGTTGGGGCAAGGCTTCTTCGGAGCGATATTCTTCGTCGCCGGAGATCAGGACGATATGCTTGCCAGCGCCGGGGCCGGTTTCGCCGGTGTAGGTCACCCATGGATCCTGGGCGTGCGCGGACGCAGCGCCGAGCGCGGCGGATAGGGTGGCAAGGCAAAGAAGGTTCATGAGAAGTGTCGATCCCGGCATTTGGTCAGACCTCCGATTGGTCGAATCGCTTGCGTGCGTACTCAATACTTAAAGATGGGTTCCCGCCTTCGCGGGAATGACGGTTTCGGTAGGCACGCGGTATCGTCCACACCGTCGTTCCCGCGAAGGCGGGAATCCATCTTACACGATTCATCGCGAACTGCAACGCTTTGCAGATCACGCCCCCTGCATGCGATCAAAAAAGCAGCCACGCCGAGGCGTGGCTGCGATACATACGGCGATTCGAGAATCTACAAATGATACGGGTGCCGTTGTGGTCGGCCGAGCATGCGGTTGGCGGCTTCGTCGTCGACGATGCGACGGTTTGCACCGTCCCAGGTCAGCTTGCGGCCGAGCATGTAAGACAGGTTGCCGAGGTTGCACAAATCGGAGACGCCGACGGCGGCGTCGATGTTCATGATCGTTTTCGAACCCGTCCGAATGCCGTTGAACCAGTCTTCTTTGTGGCCGGGGCTTTTGAAGACATCCTTCGCGCCGGGGGGCGGTTCCCATTCGCGGCATTTGCGTTCCGCCCAGGTGCCGCCGTCGCCGCCCCAGTGGTGGAAGGTGTCCTTGTCGCCGTGGTAGACCGCGCCGTAACCGGGGCGCGTGATCTCCGGCTCGTCAGGTCTACGTTCTTCCTTCGGCACGGGATTGCCGGGCTGGTTCCAGGTCAAGATCCAGTCGGGGTCTTTGAAGGTGTAGGTCACGTTGATGTTGACCGCGCTGTCCCAAAGCCCCTTCTTCGGCGGCGTGCCGGTTGCCTCTATCGTTGTGGGCCAAGTGCCGTCGGCGTTCATCCACCACATGGCGCAGCTCATGACGTGGGCGCCGCGGTCGCGGATCTGCCCGCCGCCGGATTCCATAATCCAGCGGAAGGTGCCGTGGCAATAGCGCTGGTTGTAGGGACGCCAGCGCATCGGACCCAACCAGAGATCCCAGTCCAGCTCCGGCGGCGGATCGCTGTCCGGCACCGGGTTTTCGTCGGTGGGACTCTCGTAGTGGAAACAGTCGACGCGGTCGACGTGACCGATGACGCCGTTTTCGAGATAGCGGTGCGCCAGGTAGGCCTCCGGTTCGGAGCGGCCTTGCGAGCCGACCTGCACGGCGATCTTGTTGTCTTTGGCGGCCCGCATCATGGCGGTGCCTTCGTCGATGGTGCAACAGGCGGGCTTCTCGACGTAGACGTGTTTGCCCGTTTCGGCGGCGTGAACCATCTGGACGGCGTGCCAATGGTCGGGCGTACCGATGACCACGGCGTCGATGTCGTCGCGTTCGAGGATGTACCGGTAGTCGCGGTACGGAACCGCGCCGGGCCCCGCTTTCTCCACGGCCGCGGCGAGACGATTCTCATCGGCATCGCAGACGGCAGCGATGCTTACTTCGCCGGAGTCGACGAAGCGTTTCATGTCGTTGAGGTGGTAGCCGCCCATGCCACCGACGCCGATGTGGGCGACGACGAGACGATCGTTGGCGCCGGGTTTCCCTTCGGCGGCGAGCACGCGGGACGGAATGATCGCGGGCATGCCAATGGCCACGCCTGTCGCCGCGAGAAAGGAACGTCTCGAGACTTGTCTATTCGTGTTTTTTGAATGCTTCATAGTAGTTTCTCACTCGCCTTGAAGGCGTTTATGGTATACACTGATGTCACCCAAACGATTCACCCGCCTAAGAAACATCCCCCTTGATCCCCCTTCAAAGGGGGAATTGTGTTCATCGAAGTGCAGTGGTATGCGCGGAGGAGCACAGCCCATACCTCGGCTAGGGTCGGGCCGGACACAACGCGAAGCGTTGTGCTGCATTCCCCCTTTGAAGGGGGATTAAGGGGGATGTGCATTGGGACTCGCGGAATACCCCAACTGAATCTGCTATCGCATCGAGGCGCGTTCACAGCGGTTTCACTTCCGTGGATTTCGTGGGTACCAGCTTCGCGCAGGGGAGTCCTTCGACGGTCACGCCGCGCTGGCGGAGCGATTGGGCGATGTTGAGTTTGAACTCTTCCGGCACTGAGTCGAGCGCGGACTGGAGCGCCGCGAGTGATGCGTCACCCGGGATTCGTTCGAGCGTCATGCGGGCGTCTTCGCGGAGATCGGGATTGGCGATCAAGGCCGCGACCGGTTCGACACAAGCATCGCCACCGGATTCGGAAATCATCCACAAGATATCGCGACGGAGCGCGACCGGTACGTCCTCGGAGAGAAACCCGACGAGCGCCGCGCTGACCGCATTGCGTTCCGCGTCCGCGCCGGGCCGGCCGGATTGACGGACGACCTGCCACAGGCCGCGCTTGGCCGCGCGCGCGACTTCCGGCGCGGGGTGGGAGGTCAGAACGATGAGCGGCTCGACTGCGGCGGCGCCGAGACTGCCGGCGCTGAGCCATGCGTTCGTGCGGACATCGTCATCGTCGCTTTGAATATCCCGGAGGATGTCTTCAAGCGATGGCGCTGCCGCAGATTGCGGGAACTGGATGGCGGCGATGGGAATCGGATTGGTGACAGGCATGATTCGAGGTCCTCCCCTCTTTCGGACGTGGGTACGCCCGGACTCGAACGGCGGCCCTCTTCCATCTACCCCCGGGAGAAGGCCGCGAAGTATTGTGGTTGATTCTAGCGTGTGGCGGGAGAATTGCCAAGTTCCTGGGGATCGGCTCTGAGGACAGCGCCGGTGGGGGCGTTTTCGTATCAATAGCGGCAGTTTGCCAGCTACTCAATCGGTATCGCTATCGGTATCGGGATCGAAAGCACTTTGAGCTTCCTACTTCGATACCGATTTCGATTTCGATTTCGATACCGATACCGATACCGATACCGATAGCGATACCGATACCGATACCGATAGC
>BTVY01000098.1:0-3933 GCA_045863335.1 Candidatus Hydrogenedentota bacterium
GGTCCGTGTCGGTCCGTGCCACGCCCACACCCGAACTAAAGCTCCTTCACCTTCAAATTCCGAAACTCGATCCGAAACCCTTCGCCCTCAACACCCACAAGTCCCTTCGCCGTGCCGCAGTCCTTCACCTCGCACGTCACCGCGCCGTTCACCCACAACGTCAACGTGTTCCCCCGCGCCGTGATCTCCAATGTGTTCCATTCGCCCGCCGGCTTGATGCGCCCGTCCGTCACTTCCCCCGACGTACTGAACGATCGCTTTCCGCCGTCTTCGGTCCCCGTTTCCCCAAACAAATACCCCCCGGTCGCATCGCCGAACTGCGCCTGATGCCAGATACCGCCGTCCTCCGAATTCCGCACGTACGCCCCGCTGTTGTATCCGCTCACGCCTTCGATCTTTGTGTAACGAAACTCGACGTGAAAAATCGCATCGCCAAACTCGCGCTCGCAGAGCAGCATGTCGTGGCCGCCGTCGCCTTCGCACACCAGCACCTTGCCGGATGCATCCACATGCCACTGTTCTTTGCCCAACGGATCGCCCGGCGGCACCGGCACCCGCGACCAACCTTCCAATCCCTTCTTCGGCATCAAATCGATCCACCCTTCGGGGTCCGTCTCCAGCGCGCTCTTCGCAGGTTCCGCACCGGTCGCGCCCATCGCCAAACCCGCGCCAATTATCAACGCAACAACAATCGTCCCTACTCGTTTCATGGCAGAATCCCCTTTCGTGCTGATGCCGCGTACTTTAGTATTGGCACGATCGGCTTTGCAATCCACGCTGTACCGCATATCGATTCCTGCATCCCGGTTGGGTAGGATTATCGCGAGGGTACGCGAATCGTGCTCGAGCCGATAGTCCAATCACACCGTTAACAAAATCGATGGGGGAGAGCGCCAAACATGAAGGCCAAGGATCGCAGAACTTTTTTGAAGCACGCGGGACTCTCAGCCGTCAGTCTGTCGTTGCCGTGGCAACTCGCCGCAGACACCGGCAACCAGACCACTCAGCCGGATCCTTCCGCGCCCGCGATTCGCGTCAGCATCGACGGGGCGGGTGACGCGCTCGTCGCCAGGGCATTCGGGATTCTAAAGGACCGGATTGAACAGCGCGTCCCGCAGCGGGTCGTGCTGGTGTCCGACGATGCGCAGATCGAGCTCGCGGTTGACAGCGCATTGCCCGACGAGGCGTTTCGTGTCGACGACGCCGGCGACGTGATCCGCGTCTCCGGCGGGTCCTCCCGCGGTATGCTTTACGGCGTGGGCAAGTTCCTCCGAACCAGCCGCTACGACGGCGCGTTTCAACCGTCGCCCTGGCGGGGAACTTCCGCTCCGAATGGAACCCTTCGCGGCATGTACTTTGCCACCCACTTTCACAACTGGTACCACCAGGCCTCGGAGGCGGAAATTGCCCGCTACATGGAAGACCTCGCGCTCTGGGGTGTTAACGCTGTCATGGCGATTTTCCCCATGCTCAATCTTCACAACTGGGACGATCCACAGGCCGCACCCGCGATGACCATGCTGCGCCGGTACGCGAAGACCGCTCGGGCGCTCGGGCTTCAATTTACCACCGGCCTGAACAACGCGCTGTTTATCGACGCCCCGGAAGACATCCGCGCCACGCCCCTCCCGGACCCCTTGGGACGGCGAGGTAACCACGGCCATCCCATCTGTCCGAGCAATCCGGAAGGCCATGCCTACATCATGGACAACACGCGGTTGCTCTACGAGAAGCTGGCTGATGTGGGGTTGGACATCGTCTGCCTCTGGCCCTACGACGAAGGCGGCTGCGCTTGCGAACAATGCAGCCCCTGGGGCAGCAACGGCTACCTCAAGCTGTCTCGCGACCAGGCGGCACTGGGACGGGAGTACTTCCCCGAACTGAAGACGGTGCTGAGCACGTGGATGTTCGATACGCCTCCGGAAGGCGAATGGCAGGGGCTTGCTGATTACCTCGCCGCCGATGGCGAATGGCTCGATTACATCCTCGCCGACGCGCACGAAGATTATCCGCGCTATCCCCTGGATTCCGGCGTGCCCGGTGGCCGGCCCCTCCTCAACTTCCCGGAGATCAGCATGTGGGGGAACTCGCCCTGGGGCGGCTTTGGCGCCAATCCACTGCCCGCGCGGTTCCAGCGCCTCTGGGACCAGGTCAAACACGTCGTGCAGGGCGGATTTCCGTACAGCGAAGGCATCTACGAAGACATGAACAAAGCCGCGGTGCTGCAGTTCTACTGGAACCCGGAACAGTCCGCGCGAGAGACCCTGGGAGAATACATCGCCTATGAGTTCGGCTCGGGAATCACGACGGAAGTCCTATCGATGGTCGAACTCCTGGAAGACGCGGCAAGCCGGTCCTACCGGAAGGAGCCCGTCGACACCGCCGCCGTCCTGCGCGCCTACGATCTCGCCGAATCGGTGAACTTGCGGGTGCCCGAATGGGTCCGGCAAAACTGGCGCTGGGAGATTCTCCATCTGCGGGCCATCCTCGATCGCGAACGTTTCGCCGGCGATGGTTTGGAGACGTCCGCCGCGGAAACCGCCATGTTGCGGCTCATCGAAATCTACCACTGCGAACTGGAAACCGACGACCCCTACCACCACCGCGTGCGCCCCCCGTTAAAGAGCGCCGTATCCCGCGCCGGAAACAAGTAGGCGCCGCGATCCGCTACGGTCCGCGAGATTGCCAACGGCCCCGCTACGTTGTATCGTAGTGTCTTGGGGAAACGCGCCTTCTGCAACTCATGCGCAGGCGCGCATGCGCCCCGGTTCACGATCGCGTGCAACGCGCGGGGGAGGCAGTCATGATCGAACTGGGCATGCATACGGACAACTGGCGTCCGCTCAGCGGGGGATTCCAGCAGGCAGCGGAAGCCGCCGTCAAGTATGGAATCGAGCACCTCGAGTTTGTAGCGATCCACGGACAGTACTTCATCCAGGCTATGGGGTACGAGCCCGGCATCTCGCTGGAATCGAATCCGCGCGCCCTGAAGCGCTACTGCGATGAACGCAACCTGAAGATCTCCCAGATCGACGGCGCCTATCCCCTCATGGGTCCCGACGGATCGGCCTACGGCGTGCAATACGTCCGCCAATGCATCCGCTTCGCGGCGGAGTTGAACTGTTCCATGGTCGACACTACCGACGGCGCCCGCGAGATCGAAGGTCTGACCCGCGACGAAGTCTTCCGCATCACCTGCGACAACTATCGCCAAGTGTTGTCCTGGGCGGAGGACTACGGAATCGTCATCAACGTCGAACCCCACGGCCCCTACACGAACGACGGCGAGTTCATGCTCAAACTGTTCAAGCATTTCGATTCGGAATGGCTCCGCTGCAACTTCGATACCGGCAACTCCTTCATTGCAGGCCACGACCCCCTCGAATACCTCAAAACCCTCCGCCCCTACGTGTCCCATTGCCACATCAAAGACGTCAGCGAAGGCCTCGCCGCCGCCGCGCGCGGTGAAGACACCGGCATCGCCTGCAGCGAAGTCCCCATCGGCGGCGGCGTCAACGCGGACAACATCCAGAACTGCCTCGCGTTCTTGACGGAAACCAACTGGGACGGCGTGGTCTCCCTCGAATGCTACGGCTCCGACGAAAACATCAAGAACAGCGTCGAGTTCCTGCGGGCGCTTGTCTGATTGACCCCAAGTGCTCCGGTTTCGTCGGGGTCCAGTGAAAGACCTTCGACATTCCGTACGCCACCCAGTGCCGGATAGGCGGATAGTCTACGTCTTGCAGAAACGCAGCTACAATTCCCCGTATTAGCCCCGGAGGGGCGGAGGGCTTGCACTTGCCAGGACCTCCATCTGCGATGGACCGTATTCGCGTCGGAGAAACAAAGGATTTTAATCTTCCAGCAACGCCGCATGAGATTCTCCGTATTGGCCCCGGAGGGGCGGAGGATTGTAGCCCAGGGTGGAGCGAG
>BTVY01000099.1:0-3560 GCA_045863335.1 Candidatus Hydrogenedentota bacterium
TTTGAGGCGGCAGTTGCTCTCGATTTCGATCTCGATACCGATACCGATACCGATAGCGATACCGATACCGATACCGATAGCGATACCGATACCGATACCGATAGCGATTTCGATGGGAAAAACAAGGAAACGGATGGGGTTGATGGTTTTGCTGGCGTAAACCATCTCGCATTCACTCGAGTTGCTTGAGATAGATTTCTTTGAACTGGACTTTCATGGGGGGACCGGAGCGGAGTTGAAGCGCGAGGATTCCTTTTGCGTGGGATTTGCCGGTTTCTTTGTCGATGACTTCGGCGGTCTTCTGGCCGTTCACGGTGAGGATGATGTGCGGGCCCTTGGCGACGACGTGGTAGTCGTTCCACTCGCCAGCTTCTTTGAGCGCGATCGGTTCGGCGAATTTCGTGGTCGTCCAATTGCCTTCGGCATCGATGACGGTCTTATGGCCGTTCGGGGCGACGAGCGTCTTCCGCGTCGTGTACTCGTCGCACAGGGCGCCACACCACTCGCCGCCGGGAAGGATGTCGGCCTGATACCCGACGCCTTGTCCTTCGGGAGAGATCACGCTGCGAAACTGGATGCCTGAATTGCCGCTGTTGTTCTCCAAGCGGAACTTGGCTTTGAGTTCGAAGTCCGCGACGTCGCCGCCCTGCCAGACGAGAAACTGGTTCATGGTGCAGGGATTCTCGTCGGTGGATTGCGCCGTGATAGCGCCGTCCTCGACGGACCAGTAGCTCATATTCAGGGCATCCCAGCCTTCGAGGGTCTTGCCGTCGAATATCGACTTATATTCGTCGTCAGCAAAGGCAGGATGGACAGCGACAACGACCAGAAGGCCGAACATCACGACGTTGACCGTTTTCAATTGACAGGTCCTCCGCAAATGCAAACCACAGTTCTCGAACGCAGGCGGGGAACGCCCGCGCCACGTTGAACGCGGACTTGATGATACTCCGAACCGATGCGGGTTCGAAACGGTTTTTCGTGACAACCCAGCGACGGGGATGCCCGAATCCGGACCCGCCGGGTGGCCAATGCACACTATGATGCGCGCTCACCTTCGACGATGCTGACATCAGACGCGGTCGGTATCACGCGATCTAACTTCAGACCGGCAGCACGGAACAGCCGGTCGTATTCCGCTTGTGTCCGTTCCCTACCGTCCACGAGCAGCATCATCACGTCGAGCCATTTCCCAAAACTCGGCTCACCGCCCGGCGGAATGACCATCTCGACAACCAGAACTTTACCCCCGGGATTCAATGCCTCCTGGCAATGGCGCAAGATCGCAATTGCCTCGTCATCCTGCCAATCATGGATGATATGCCGAAGCACGTACGCGTCTGCGCCGGTAGGAATCGCGGTGAAGAAATCTCCGCCTTCGACCCGGCAGCGCTCCGACAAACCTAGCTCCGCCATCACGGGACGCGCGTGGTCGGCGACGGCCGGCAGGTCGAACAAAATGCCGTTGACTCCCGGCAAGCGTTCCAGCATGTGGGCCAGGGCGGTCCCGTTACCGCCTCCGATGTCGGCGATCGTTCCAAAGGCGCCGAAGTCGTACGCATCCAGCACCGGCCCGGTCTCGCCCCCGTGGACCCCGGTCATCGCGGCGTCGTAGATCCGGTGCCGGTCCGGACGGTCCGTCATGTACTGGAAAAACGGAACACCGTACCGTTTGTTGAATCCGGGTTCGCCGGTGCGAACCGAGTGAAGCAATTGGCCCCAGGCTTGACAGAATTCGGCTCCCATCATGATGGCAAAAGCGCGCTGGGAGAAGGGCGCATCGCTGCGCAGCAGCTCGGAAAGGGGAGTCAACGAGAAACGGTCTTGCGCATCTTGTGCAAAAACACCAACGCCGGCCAGGGCACGGAGCAGCCGGTATAGCGATTCGCCGTGCGCGTTCGTCTTGTCCGCCAACTCCGTGGCAGTGCACGGGCCTACCGCAAGTAGGTCTGCAATGCCGAGTTCGGCCGCAACCGAGATACCTTGGGTTATCCAGGAACCGCCAAACATTTGCCGATAAAATTGCAGGCATTCTTGATCGCTTGTCATACAGAATCCCCCGGTTGGATCGTCCCACACGTGTCACCATGCCACTACGAAGCTTGAGTGATTGTTGCCTCTATCCACGAGGGCGGTGCAGCTTAAACCGCCGCCATGAAGCCAGGGCAACATGGTCTTCCGCGAACGTCTTTTCCCCCGACTGTGCGCGGAATGGCCCTACTATCGGGAACAACGAGCCAGGATGTCAACTGGCTCACTTGCGCCACTCGATGTCTGACAACGCCACTTTGATCGCTCTGGGCAAATGAATTGGAGAATGAATGCCAGTGATTATGCCACTGTGAAAGGCGTCGAGATGGAGCACGTCGTATACATCCGGCGCGTATCCGAGTTGTTTCTTGCAGATCGCGATGACGAGAAGCCGTTGCCGGCGGTCTGAGGTCCACTGGGGGACGGCGAGGTATTCGGAATCCGAGGACCAGACGATGGATGGGTTGCAGTTGGGAACGGAGATGCCGTTGCTGAGGATGAGTTGTCCTCGGGTAGGTGCGCCCATGGCGACTTCTATGGCGTCGCGAATGGTGGCGGTTATTCGGCCGTTCGGGCTGGTCAGTTTTACGCTGTCCATCCAGGGCGATATGCTCATGGCAACCTCACGCGTGGGTCAAACGCTTCTTCAGGATATGCAGGCGGGGACGCCTGCGCTACATGCGACCCGATACGCATTCACGGGTTTCGGACGCAAAGGTACTTTGCGAGGACTCCTTCGTCGAGGGATTTGGATTGGATCGTGAAACCCGCGCGGGTCAGGAGTCCCTCCATTACCCAGTCGTAGGTCGAGAACTCTTCGCGGAAGTGTTGTTCGGCGTCTTGTTTGAGGAAGGAGCCGCCGGCGGATTCCTGGCGGTCGATGAAGCGCTGGATATGGGTGAGCGCGTCGTCGTTGGCGAGGACGACGTCGTGGAGGTAGAAGAGGCCGCCGGGTTTGAGCATGGCGTGGAGCCGGGCGAGGGCGACGCCTTTCCAAAAATCGGGGAGGTGGTGCAGGACGAAGGTGGACGCGAGGGCGTCGGCGGGCTCGCCGTTGTGCTCGTAGTTGAGGAAGCCGGCGCGGATGAAGTCGATGCTTCCGGCACCGGCCTTCGATGCTTTCTCGCGGGCGTAGCCGAGCATGGCGTCCGAGACGTCCACGGCGCGCACGCGGATGCCGCGGCGGGACGCGAGGATGGCGAGGTTGCCGGTGCCGCAGCCGAAATCGATGAGGGTATCGCCGGGGTTCAGGGCCAGCGTGTCGAGGATAGCGTTGCCTTCGGCTTCGAGATCGCGGAATTGGCTGTGGGTGGCGTCGTAGACCGCGACTTCGGAGGGGTCGGCGTAGTCTTTGCCGACCTGGTTGAATTCGTCGTATTGCCAGGGGTTGTGGTTTTGCATGGGTGGATTGGGTTGCTCCGTTTTTGGGGGACGTAAGGATGTCTGTTAGCACGGAGATTATGCGCATGGGAGCCGGACTTACACGGACTTACACGGACTTACACGGACTTACACGGACTTACACGGAC
>BTVY01000100.1:0-3554 GCA_045863335.1 Candidatus Hydrogenedentota bacterium
GCACGGAGAGCTTCCACTCGAACACACCGGCGGAGTTGTCAAAGACCACCACCGCGGCGCCCGATTGGCGCGCCGCTGCGGCAACTCCACACACCCCCGCCAGTAGCACAGCCCGAACCTGAGTTGACCGCATTTCGCGCCCCTGTCTGAATCGAAGCGTGCCATTAGTATCGAATACTCCGATTATGCCATGGGTTCTCTCTTCTGCCAGATGCCAGTTGCGACATTGACCAAGAAAGTCCAATAACGTCGCGTGAAAAGTCTCCGTCGACGAATGGTTCGCCCTTGTTCTCCGGCCGGGAACGGCTCGCGCCCGCATGCCAGGAGTTTCCCCGCTACGAGTTTCAAGCGGGAACGAGCCTGTGGCAACGCAGCTATCTGGGAAGTACGGGCAACGCTCTTGCCGTTTGTCGTGCGGCGGCGCGGAGTGCCGCCAGGCGACTTGAAAAAGGATGGTGCTCGTTATGTTCCAGATTCAAAGGCAGAGAAAGGTTACGGATGGCCTCACGTTCAACTTCATGGGGACTCGGAGGCAGTATCCAACCCACTCTGGCGTGCTCAGACATCCACGCAGTGAGGACGGCTTCTCCCGCACCAAAGGTGAGGCGTTCTCCCGAGCCGACGCGGCGTAGTTGAATTGCCAGCTCCTGGGCGAGCAAGCACCCAAGCGTCAGTCGCAATGTTGAGCCAGCGGCGTTGCCGCGAAAGTGGTGACGAATCCGGCTCCGCAAGGTCTGGCTCGATGGGCGACCAGCGCCGGGATGGATTCGTGGCGAGATACCGACATAGAGAAGGTGGAAGCCGGACCGCTTTACCAACCCATCCATCGGCACCGCGCCCGGCACTGTCCTGAACCACCACGCATAGCAGCCGCCCGCCCGAGGCGGGCACGAGTCTTCCAGACACATCCCCGCCCAGTCGATGGTTGTCGCATTCAGCAGGTCGCCCACTGCGGAAGGTAACGGGTAACCGAGCAAGTCAGCATCCTGTCTCGAAAGCGAAGACAAACGCGTCGAAGTCATCCGTATCCACGAACCCGCTGGCGTCGAAGTCCGCCCGCCAATCGCCCGCGTTGAACTCCGCGACAAAGGCATCGTAGTCGTCCGTGTCTACGAACCCGCTGGCGTCGAAGTCGGCCGCATGAGGGATGAACGGGAACTGGGCGATCCAGCCCTCAGCTTTGCCCAGCGGGTTGGTGCCGTTGCCGACGATCGTCAGGCCGTCTCCCGAACAGCGGATGGAAAAGTCAGTTGCGAACTGCCACCCGACGGTGCTGATCCCGAATCGACCGAGTGCGCACCGGAGTGAGATCGCGCCTCCGGCCTCGGTCCAGAGCATTGGCTCGTAGTCGAGCTGGCCGATGATGACCGACCCGTCGTTCGAAATGTCATAAAGCAGGAACGGGTACTCGCGGCGTGTGGTTGGATCTGCGGTGTCGTACAACCAGAAGCCCTGCACGAGCTGGGAAGCGTCCGCGTTGGTGGCGGCGGGTCGAGAGTACTCGATGCGCCAAGGGAGCACGGTCAGCACCAGGGTGGAGGGGTCGAGCAGCGAGAGCACGCCACCTGACCCCAGGAACTCTATCGAGCCCACGATCGTCGTTGCCTGCTTGGCGAAGCGGGATGCAAGGAATCGCGTCATGTTGTAGTCCACGGTCGTGCCCGCGGCCGGGTTCCAGATGAACGTTTGCGGGTTCCATGTGTTGGCGACGGCGATCAGTGTGCCGTCGTGAGCAATGTCAACCGTAATGGTGGGGGCTCCGGGACCGCCCGAGTAAATGGTGTTACCGATCCAGGCGCACGCGCTGTTATTGCTGCCCCAAGGCCATCCCGTCGCGCCAGCGATTGCAGATCCATCCTGGGAGGCCGCCCGGGCGTGATACGGCTGGTTGGGCAGGGGCTCGGGCAATGCGGACCACGCGCCGTTTCGCCAGACCAACCCGATCGAGTGGGAAGAGGGGGATGTCCGCGCGGCCCAGCCGACGACGACCTGTCCGTCGTTCGACACGCCCCCGACGTAGGTGCCCTGCGGGAAGCCCGGGAACTGACCTAGCCCGATGAAACTCGCCTGTCCAAGCGCCGCACGCGACAAACCGTCCAGTACGACAACGACGCAGAGAGAACGCCAGCGCATGTCTCAACTCCCTTCCAGCTCGGAGAGATCAGCAGCCCGCTTCGAACGCGAGCACGAAGGCGGTGAAGTCGTCAAGATCTACGAAGCTGGACCCGTCGACGTCGGCGCTCATGGCACCCGCTTCGAATGCACCTACAAACGCATCAAAATCATCCGTATCGACGAACCCTGACCCGTCGATCTCCGAAAGCGAGTCTCGCCACCTGAATGCACGATACAAGCCTGCCATGTCCATGGCATACCCGACAATAACAGACCCGTCTGCGGAAACTCCGTATGCGACTGAATGGGGACCACCCAGTGCCCCGATTTCAGTCATACCTTCGGAAGCGGTCCAGCGGAATGCACGGACGTTTCCGACCGCGTTGTGGGACCATCCTACAACCACAAGTCCGTCGGCGGAGACGGCCTGTGCCGTTGCGTGCTGCCCTCCGAGCGTACCGAGGTCATGCATGCCATCTGCGCGGGTCCAGCGAAACGCTCGGTCCTTCCCCTCAGAGTTTTTCGCTCTTCCTACGACAACCGATCCGTCTCCCGAAACACCATACGCGATTGAATGCGACCCTCCAAGTGTTCCGAGGTCCTCCATGCCGCCCAGAACAGTCCATCGAAAGGCGTGCGTGGTTCCTGGCGCTGGATCGGAGACACCAACCACAATTGATCCATCGGATGACACGCCGAATCCTTCCGCCTGGGTAGCGCCTCCCAACGTTCCCAAATCCTCGGCGACGCCCGAGACCCAACGAATCGCCAAGAGTTGTCCGCCAGCATTCTGGGCTGACCCCACGACCACGGAGCCATCCGCAGATGCTGCATACGCGGAGGATGATTTGCCACCTCCGACCGTTCCCAGATCCTGCATCCCGGCTGAGGATGTCCAGCGAAATGCCCGGTGGGTGGTTGCATTGATGTTTGCGTGGCCCACCACCACGGCCCCGTCTGCTGAGACCCCATATGCCCGTAATATCATCCCGCCCAACGTTCCCAGATCTTCAGGACCGCCAAGTGGTGTCCAACGAATCGCGTGATCCTGTCCAATGGAATCAGGCGCAGAGCCAACAGTGAAGAAGCCGTCCGCTGAGACTGCATAGGCCGCCGATTGCGACCCGTCCTGAAAGGTCCCCAAGTTCTGCATGGTGGGACAAGATTGCGCCAGACATGGCGACCAGCACCCGCACAGCACAAGGAACAGCGGCCTGGCACTCGATCGCATTACCAAAGTCGGTTGTCGGCACGGGGTGGTCGGAAACATCAGTTTGAGCTCCAAGAAGTCGTGCAATCGACAAGAATCATAAAATCTATCCAAGCGTTCCGAATCACCTGGTCCGTTCGGGCGTCTGTGAACTGTCTACGAACAAGGCCTGCTTTAGCAGGGCGTTGAACAATCACCGATTCGGCACGGCCTGAGTATCTCGCGGGGC
>BTVY01000101.1:0-2579 GCA_045863335.1 Candidatus Hydrogenedentota bacterium
CCTGTAAGGGACTTGCACCCTCAAGTGAACGCGCCCTGCCGGGCGCACAAAAAAAACGGCGCGCCGTCAGGCCGCGCCTCGAGAAAATCGTCAAAGTTCCTGGCGTAGTCGACGTTCGCAATGCCGTCGTACGGCACATTGTCCAAGGTGCGTTCGCTGTACTCGGGACCGGCCGGATTGCGGGACCAGCCCCCGCGTTTCCAGTCTCCCGGCCCCCACCCCTTGCGCGTATAGCCCACGTGATACCCGGCGTCTTCGAGCAAATCGGTGAATACCGGATAGGTCGTGGGAAAAACGCTCGCGTGGGTACCCGCCTCTTCGATTTGCCAGATGTGCCGGCCCGTGAGCAGCGCGGCGCGGTTTGGCGAACATTGCGGCGCGACGGTGAAGGCGTTATGAAAAAGCACCCCCTCGCGCGCCACGCGGTCAAACGCGGGCGTGGAAATCTCGGGCGCGCCATAGATAGACGCATGGGGCCAGGACCAGTCGTCGGCGATTGCGAAGAGGATGTTCGGGCGTTGTGACTCTGGAGCCGATGACGAGCGCGAAGCGACCGATGCGCAGCCGGCGAGACCCGCCATGGCCGCTCCGGCGAGGAATTCGCGCCGGCCCAGTTCCTCACGGCAATTACATGGATTTGGTTGCACGCTTTGATTCCGTTGCCTCACGTCACATCCCTCCGGCGTGTTCGAGTCTGGGTAAATCACACGCTAAAGGATTCTGATGCGCGAACGCAATCAACCGGAATTCGTGGCAGTATCCGATTGCGGATTATCCGCTTTAACGGACGCTAATAGCAGGACGACTGGAACCAGCCAGAATGCGGCGATAATCGGCAAGTAATTCCCGGTCACCGATTGCACCTTGCTGAACAGCACCGGACCCAAGGCGCTGGCCCAGACCATGATGGTCATGTTCAGACCGCTGATCGCGCCCATGTGCGCACGGCCGAAGAACCGCGGCCACGCGACCGTAATGAGCGGCAAGAAAAGCCCGCCGGTGACACCAAAACCCGCGTACATCATCCAGCGGCCCCACACGTCGCCCAAACTCAGGAGTCCGGTGGTGCCTACTGCTTCTCCGGCGAGAAAGAGGAACAACAGATACTTGAGATTGATCCGATCGGCCACCACACCGGCCAACAGGGTCGTTCCCAGGGCAAAAAACGACATGGGAAAGAAAAGTTGGAACGAATCCTCGCGCGACAACCCCATCTCCGCGCCGATGGATGCGACGTGGAACGTCATGGCGGTGATGATGAGGCCGTGGGCTGCGAGTGAAAAACTAAAGACCCAGAACGCCCAGGTGCGCAAGGCCTCGCCACGGGTGAAATCGCGCTCCCGAATCATCGCATCTTTCGCATCGTCCACGTTGCGCGCGCCGCCATCCATTTCGAGGCCGCATTCTTCGGGGCTGTCGCGAAAGATCAGCCAACCCACGAAGCTAACGCCCACACCGATGCCCAGGGCAAGCAGTCCACAGGCGCCGCGCCAGCCCGCAGCCACGATGATCTCGTTCAGGATGACCGGCGAACCGTTGAACCCGAAGGACGTCAAAACGCCCGCGACTGCGGTCGCCATAGCCCGGCGCCGGCTAAACCATTTGCCGATGACGACACGCGACACGATGGCAAGGCACCCCTGGCCAAAGAAGCGCAGGCACAAGAAACAGAAGGTCGTCGCGATCATGGCCACGATGACGGATTGTACGCCGGCCATCGCGACTGCACGGTCTGCCGATGCCACGAGAATCAAGCTCACGCCCAGTCCACCCGCGGCGAAGACAATCATGGCGCGTGTGCCGATGCGGTCCATCACCCGCCCCGCCGTGGGCAGCAGGAATCCGCTGATGAGCGTTCCAAGAAAGTACGCGGTGCTGAGTTGTACGCGAGACAAGTCCCAAGCTCCGATGAGGTGGTCGGTGAGAACGCCAACGCCCATCGTCTGACCCGGAATGCTCGCCATGACCGCCATAACGCTGCCCAGCACCATGACCCATCCATAGAAGACAGGCAGACGGCTCGGCGCGAAGGGAATGTCGGCCCATCGGCTGCGCGATATGGGATGCTCGGCGGCTTGTGCGATCGCTGTCGAATTCAACTCTACTGCTCCTGGAAATAGATGTACGTCGAAAGGTTAATGACGAAGATACTTCGTAGTGCTGGTGTTGCCAGGACTCTCGCAAGTGCAACACCGAAGCGATGAGAGGTATAGGATACCATATCAAGACCGCGCGATGGTGAAAGCGGTCTGAATCTTACTCAACAGAACATCTCACCCATGAATTCCCGCGGTATACGCATCGGGCAGGAGGGAAACATGACGCGTCGGCGGGATTTGAGAACAAATGTTTATGCTTGGTAAGGAAACACAAGAACATCCCCCTACACCCCCTTCAAAGGGGGAATTGAATACAACGCTTTGCGTTGTGATTTGGGATCGTCTAGAACCCGGTTTCGAACCAAATCGCATCGTTCATCGCCTTCATCTCGGACGCGCAATTTCCCCCTTTGAAGGGGGATCAAGGGGTGTACGACCGGGAACATAGGTAACACTTTAGACCGGAGACATGGGTAACAC
>BTVY01000102.1:0-2389 GCA_045863335.1 Candidatus Hydrogenedentota bacterium
ATTTATTTATTACAGAATTCGCGGTATTCCCAGATCTGCACCCCTTTGAAGGGGGCAAGGGGGATGTTCTTCGCGCTGTTCGGGGGCGGCATTGTTTCATTCACGCTCGGCTCCCGGAAACCTGCCGAGATCGGCGAGCGCGGCAGTACGCGGGGGCGGACTTCGATTGGGCGAATAGTCTCCGGTACGATCATTACGCAAATAGCGACGACACCGCGCCGCCGCGTTCTTTCATGCGTTGCAGGGCTTCGAGGTTCAGCATGAGATGGCGCGGATGGTGATAATGCTCGATGCGGTTAAACTCCTCGACGAAGGTCACCTTGCGGTCGGGGTAGATGTCCCAGAGCGCGTACCCGTGCGGTTTGAGCGGGAAGTTTTCGATGACGTAGGGATACGCGCGGCGCAACCATTCCTTCGCCCACTCCGCGCCGGTGTGTTCGACGATCAGCGTCAATCCGACGAGCGCTTCTTCCTGGACCCATAGGGCCTTGTCCAGAATCCAGATGTTGTCGTCGACATGACGGCAGCCGCGGTACCACCCCTGATACACGTCGTCCCAGGCCACGTCGAGCGTGCGACGGAACAGGCGGGTCGCGTCGTCGAAGAGGGCGCGGTCCTTGCGCCGCACGGCTTCGGCCAACACCATCCACAAGGTCTCGATGCCGTGACCGGTATAGGCCAGTTGCGCGTAGATGTTGTCCGGTTTCGAGTAGTCGTGATTCAGCACTTCGACGAGAAGATCGAATTCCGCATTGTAGTGGCGTTTCAGAATCGCTTCGACGCAGCGGTCGGTAAGGGCTTTCACGCGGTCGTCGTGCTCCGCTTCGAGCAACTGGCTCGCCACGCGGATCATCAACATCTGCACGCCCAGCAAACGGCACCCCGGCAATAACGGGGCTTCCATCTCGCCCATGTACACGAGCGGCGCGGTGGGCGCGTAGTTTTCGTCGTTAAACCGTTCCTCGCAACGGAAAAGAATATCGACGGCCTGGTCGTGGAACTCGCGTTTGCCCGTGGCGCGGGCGTACTCCGTAAAACCTTCGGCCACGAATAGGTCGTCGTACACCTGGCCCCCGGTGGGATACCGTTTACCCGCGATGAGCACCCCCTGGTCTTCCATCGCGGTGCCTTCGCGGGTCATCGAACTGGGCCACGGCGCGTCGTTGGCCGGCTTCGCGCGCAGCATAAAGTCCACCGATTTCCGCGCGACCTCCAGATACCGGTCCTCCGGCGCGAGCGTGCGGTACAGGTGGGAATACACCCAGATGCCCCGTCCCTCGAACCACGTCCGCTTCTCCGTGGAGACGGTCTTGCCCGACCGGTCCGCGGTCGTCATGAACCCGCCCAATTCATGATCGATGACGTGCGCATCCATGAACGGCAGGAAATCATCAAACAAATCGTAGCGATACCGCGCGATGAGATCCTCGAGCGTGCGCCCCGAGATCAGGCCGTCGCCGTCCAGCACGCTGTCCGGCCCGGACGATTCGGCGGATTCCGCGGCGTGTGCATCGGAGAGGGAAGTCACGGCGGGCGCGAGCATGGCCCCTGTCAGTCCCGTGAGTTGCATGAATTCGCGACGTTTCATGATGACTTCCTTTCTTGAGATGGGCAATATACACGACCGCATTGGACCAGAACTCGAAAGTCAGCATCAAGTAGCTTATGCAGCGGGCGCCTTGCGGGTTTACGATCACATGTACCGTTGAAGTGTTTTTACCATGAATCCCGGAACGTTCCCCTCCAGTAGTGGACGTAGGGCCTTAGCCCACGTGATTTGAATGCAGTCTTCCTTCGATCCCGTAATAGATTTTTGAAGGAAGACATACTTAGTTTTGATGCCGAGCAGATCATCCATCAGATATCGCTGTACGTCGGTTTGTAGAAGGTACGTCCTGTTATCCCTGGTAGCTTTTCCGAAGCGTCTGGCAAAGATCGCCTTCTCCTGCGAAGATTGCGGATACACCCCTTCGCCGGATTCCACTTTGGCTTCGATACAGATTGCGTGGTCGGCATCCACATGGATCACGATATCCGGCTTCACGTTAAAAGCCCATTTGAATTGACATATCTTTCGGAACTCTTCGTTATCCGGGAACTTCTCGTCGATTCGCTTGACGGTCCAACGTCCCGGACTTTGAATATGCGTCTCGGAAGCGCGAGGGGCAGCGCCGAAGATCTCATTAAACTCCTTGATCGTCATATCGCTACCAAATCGTCCGTCGTTTTTCAGCGAGAGTTGCTCCACGATGAAGTCCTTCTTGAGCTGGTTTGAATTCTCGCCATCGATTGAGTTCCAAAGATCCCGCGCGAATGCGTATTCGACAAAAATACTCACTGGTGTCCGGTTAAAAGTTGAATAATTCCAACTGGTTACAGGCTTGGTGCA
>BTVY01000103.1:0-2056 GCA_045863335.1 Candidatus Hydrogenedentota bacterium
ACGAATGGCACTGCCGGTTGTCGGCGTAGGACTTACGGCACGAGGGAGCAATCGTAGGACGCCAGAATCTCAGCGGCGATAGGGCTTCAAGTCCAGGGGGAGACGCGAGGCGACAGTCAAGTCGTGATTGGAGGAATCGGCGCGCACCGCGACCGGCGGCAGGCCTGACGGTCTTCTCAGGCAACCGCGTGGAACGTAACGTGATTCCAGCGTGGCGAGAGTGTGATTCCTTTTTCCGCAGAGCGGAGCAGCGTCAGGAGACTACGCGACCTTACGGGCCTCGGCCTCGGCCTCGGCCTCGGATTCGGGCTCTTGCACGCCGCGGAGCAATTCGGCCCGGGCCTCCTCGCGGGATTTGGTGAGCAGGCGATGAGGTTTGGGACGCCGCTTCACAGCGCGAGGTTCGACACGGTTGGGACGATCGCCGACCTGCTGCTGGGCGAGACTATCCAGTTGCGCGATCACCAAGGCGAGCGCAGACGTTCCGTTGGCGAGGGGCAACGTCATCCAAGAAGCCGCCACCGTTTGAACGGCGGTCGCGAAGCTCAGCTGACGCGGTGAAAGTTCGTTGCGGTGGGCCGCTTGAAGCATGGTCTTGCGAAGCAGATTGTAGGCCAAGAGGCAGGTCCAGATTTCTTTGCGGACCATCTCCGGCGTCTGGCAGCGGAGCACGTCCATGCCGAGCGTGATCTTGATCGCTTCGATGTCCAACTCCACCTGCCAACGCCGACGGTACAAGTCCGCGATCTCCTCCCGGCGATACTTCTTGGCATTCACCAAGGTCGTCACCACCACCAACGACTCGGTGCGGAACCCACGTTGGTGAACCTGCACTTCGACCTGTCGTAGGATGAGCGTCTCGGGCATCTGCTCGTACGTCGCGTCGTCCATCCAGTCCGGCTTTTCGGGACGCTTCCAGACGACCAGATAGTCCCCCTTGCCCAGTCGCGTGGCGCGGGAGAAATCCGTCTTGCGACGCTGGTGCAACCGCGTCTCGAAGTCGCACTTGCCGTTGAGCAGGAGGGCGATCATAAAGAAACTGCAGAAGTACCGATCCGCCAGCAGAATGTCGCCAGGCGTGAACTGGTCGAGCACCTGCCGCAGCAGCGCCATCTCGCCGGTCTCCTTGCCCGAGTACGGTCCCATGGCGGCGCTGCACAGCATGGCGGTCGCCAGGGACAAGGCGACCACGATGCGGATGATCGGGAAGCCCAGTCCTTCCTTCTGCGCGGAATGCTGCGGATAAGCCGCTCGATTCTCGGCCGTGTCCGGCATGCTCGCCGTAGTCCCGTCGATCATCTTCACATGGTGTTGGTGCCACAGCCAACCCCGCGGGATTTGGGCCTCACAGCCGCGGGCCATGTCCACCGCCAGACGTTCGATGACTTTTTCCGGCAGCTTGGCGCGAGCCCGGCAATAGGCTCCGGTGTTCTTGGAACACGGTTCTCGTCCCAGGGCCACCAGCAACACGAGGACGCGCGAAACGGCCGCCACGCAGGAACGCTGTTCCGCTTTGTGCAGCACCTGCGAGAGGAAAGCCCACAGGGTCAGCGGCGGGGTGTAGATCTCGTCCTCTTCCTGCGCGAAGTCCACACCTTCGTCCGCGAAGGCCTGTTGGATCTGATCTTCCGAGAGGACCTCTGCAAAGGGCAATCCTTCGGATTGCAGGAAGGAAGCCTGAATCAAACCAAAACGGCGTGGCAAGGAACGGTCAGGACGGTAAAATGACATGAGGCCCTCCTTGGTCTCAACGCAACTCGAGTTCCAAGGAAGGCCTCACGGATCGGAGGCAATGATACCCCAAGGAAGGCCCCGGTCCAACAGCAATTCCATCGGGCGTGCGGGCATCAACTGCTCGCCCACGTGCAGCACGGATGCGTGGCCCCGTTCAAAACGTAGCCCCTCCGTGAGCGCTCTTTGTATGCGCCGATCCGCCGGACCAAAGGCAACCCGTCCTGCGGGCACGCTACAACTGCTCGCCAACGCTCCGCCCCCGTCGTCCCATGTCTTGACGTAAATCCTTGTGGGACAACCGGCAGTGCCATTCGTGTCAGGA
>BTVY01000104.1:0-1777 GCA_045863335.1 Candidatus Hydrogenedentota bacterium
AAGTCGAGCAGGCCATCATGGCGACGTTCTTGCACTCCCAGCCCATTGGGCAAAGCGCACGGACAAGAGACGTGAGAGTCTTGATCGCCGCGACCCGGCCCGATCAAATCGAGATCGACAAGGGGCTGCTGCGGTGGGCGCAGGTCAGCTTCTGGCTAGACGATCAGTACACGGCCGCGGCGGAGAATCAGCTTCCTGGAACGTGGCGGCTAGGTAACCGTCCCAATCTGACCCAGATGCATGCCGTTGCTGCAGGCCGGGTTTCGGACGATGTTGTACGCGCCAGGTTATTGGACGAAATTGGAAAAGTAAAAGCACTCTCGGCGGGCGCCAACGCGGTTGGTGTGCGTGTGCACGCGCTACCGGCCAGGCCGCGCGATATCGAAGATGACGGGCTCTTCCATTACGCGATCCTTGGTCCAAATTGCGCAAGCGAATCCGGCAAGCCAAGCCCGGAAGCAAAACGGTATCTCGATGAAACGACGGGGCCCGAAAAACCGCGGGTGTACCGGAACTCACTTCTGCTACTCGCGCCATCGAAGGACGGTCTCGAAGTGGCACTTGCGAGTGTGCGCGACTACCTCGCGTGGGAGCAGGTTGCCTCTGAACTCAAAGAGCAGCAAAAGGACGGCAACATCGACGTTGCCCGTGTGCAGACCTTGACCATAAACATTGACAAGTCCAAGGGGAGAATCCCCGACACCATTCGTCAGGCATACTGCATCGTCGTGACGGTGTCGGAAAAAGACGAGGCGCAGGCGTTCAAGATTAACGTGGTGGATGAACCGCACTTCACGATCATCAAAAATGATTCGCGGTCACGCGTGCAGGACTCGTCGATCTCCGCCGAGGCGCTGCTGCCCGGAGGACCGTATGACCTGTGGCGTGAAGGCGAGACCAGCCGACGGGTGAAGGACCTTTCGGGCGCTTTCGCGCAGTTGCCGCACTTGCCCAAGATGCTGAAGTCGCAGGCGATCATTGACACGCTTGTGGAGGGTTGTGAGGTGGGCGCCTTCGTGCTTCGGTTGACGCGACCCGATGGGTCGTCGCGTACGTGGTGGTTCTCAAGACCCGACGACGCCGCGACGAACGATCCGGCACTCGAATTGGTGCTGGCGGATGCAGCGGAACTGCAGGAGATCGCCGCGTCGTTGATGGAGCCGGAACGTCTGCCCGGACTGTGGACCGGAGACGCGTTGCGGGTAAAGAATGTCTTCGAGTACTTCGACGGCGGACATGTTGTCCAGGTGCAACGAGATGGGTATATGGAACCGATGGCCGTTCCCAAGGCCTCGGAAGAGGTGGTAAAGAACGCCGTGTCCAAGGCAGTCGAGGCGGGAAGACTCTGGCTCACGAATGGACCAGCAAGTATTCTGGCGGAACCAATTCCCGCTGGGATACTCACGGCGGATGCTACTATCCAAAAGGCTCCCGACGTAATCGCTGCTGCGGAGATTTTGCCCGAAAATCTGCCGCAGGCTTGGTCAAATGACGAAGCCTCCGGCTTGTCTATTGCGACGGCGCTTTCACAGAAGTTTGGTCAGACGCTCCCTTGGAAAACCGTGAGCGACGTGATATCCGCTTCGCTCAATGCACGATTCACTCAGCTTGATCCGACATCGGGCAAATGGCCATGCGAGTTCCCCTCGGCACAGGGTATCAAACTCAAAGTCGCCACTGGAGCTGGCGCTGGAGGAGGAACCGGTTTCGGAGGCGGAACGAGCGGTGGTTTCGGAGGTGGCGCTGGTTCGAAGGTGCTAGTCGCCCATGGCGAACT
>BTVY01000105.1:0-1510 GCA_045863335.1 Candidatus Hydrogenedentota bacterium
AGGACTCCATGATCGCATTGATCACCATCTTGGATGAAAATATGGCGGTGGGCTGAGTTTCGGCGGTGAAGGTCGGTTTCCGCTTGGCGTCGCGAACCCGAGCACCAGGATGACCTGAACGTCCGGAGGCGCCGTATTTTGTTGCCGGATCGACTGCATCGTGCGTAATGGTTGAAGCAGTCGTCGAGCACGTTGAGCAGACTCTTTGTTGAACGGACGTTCCCGCCGCGACTCGCCGCACAAGAAGGGAGTCCGGAGTATGCAAAGGGTGTTTCGAGTGTGTGCTGGGATCGACGTTCACAAGAAGATGCTGGCGATCTGCTTGTTGAAAGCCGGCTCGGCGGGAACTGTGTCGAAGGAGATTCGAACGGTCGGGACGACGACACGGGAGTTGCTGTCGCTGCTGGATTGGCTGGTGACCGAGCATTGCGAGAGCGTGGCGATGGAAAGCACCGGCGTCTATTGGAAGCCGGTGTTCAACCTGCTGGAGTCGTCGATCCCGGTCGTGCTGGTCAACCCCCAGCACATCAAAGCGCTCCCCGGCCGCAAGACGGACATCAAGGACTGCGAATGGATCGCCGAGTTGCACCTTCACGGGTTGGTCCGCGCCAGCTTCATTCCGCCGCGCGAGATTCGCGAGCTGCGCGACTTGGTTCGCACCCGCACCAAGCTGATCGGCGAGCGTTCGCAACATATCAATCGAATCCAGAAGGTGCTGGAGGATGCAAACATCAAGCTGAGCAGCGTGGCCACGGACGTGGCGGGCGTGTCGGGCCGGCTGATGCTCAAGGCCATCATCGCGGGAGAATGCAATCCGAACGTGCTGGCCGAGATGGCGCGCGGACGGATGCGATCGAAGCGGTCGGAACTTCGTGAAGCGTTGACTGGCCGCGTACGGCCGCATCATCGGCTGCTCCTGCAGACACATCTCAATCTGATTGACAGTCTGAATGCCGCGATGGATGCACTGACACTACAGCTTGAGGAGCGCATGCGCCCTTTTGCCAAGATTCGTGACCGACTCGACGCGGTGAGCGGAATCGGTCCGGATGTGGCCACCGTCTACATCAGCGAAATGGGTGTGGACCCTTCGCCCTGGCCAACCTACGGGCACGCGGCGTCCTGGACCGGCTTGTGTCCGGGTCATCATGAAAGCGCCGGGAAACACAAAAGCGGCCGAACCCGCAAGGGCAATCGCTGGCTCAAACAGGCATTCGTTCAAGCCGCCTGGTGCGCCCAACGAGCCAACGGAACTTACATGCAGGCTCACTATCGTCGCATTCGCTCGCGCCGAGGGCCGAAGAAGGCGGCGGTCGCAGTGGCCCACAGCCTGTTCGTCCGATGCTTCATGCTGGTCGCGACAGGGGCTGAATACCACGAACTGGGACCAACTTACTTCGACGAACGGCGCAAAGAGACACTTACGCGTCGGCTCGTTGGAAAGCTCAAGGACTTGGGATACAACGTTTCCTTGACGACAAACGCGGCATGAACGGGATTTTCTGAGCAG